>PLUL01000010.1 GCA_003164895.1 Bacteroidota bacterium
CATTATATGTACCCGAAGTTGTAACCGTGATGGATTGTGTATTTTGCAAACCGGGAGTCCAAGAATAGGCAGAATAACCACCGGTTGCAGTTAGCACCGCACTTCCACCCGAGCAAAAAGTAGTAGCACCGGTTGGGGTAATAGCCGGTGTGGGATTAGCATATACAGTTACTGTTTTAGATGCTGTACCTGTAGTGCAACCTGTAACGCTTGTAACGGTTACTACATAAGTACCTGCAGTTGATACGGTAATGCTTTGTGTATTTTGCCCACCCGGAGACCAAGAATACGCAGAATAACCTGCACCCGCATTAAGCACTACGCTGCCACCCTGACAAAAATTTGTTGAACCGCTTGCAGAGATGGTAGGAGTAATTTGACCTGGGTTATAATAGGTGATAATAAGATGTACTCTTTGCATACAGGCATCTGCTCCTGTGCACAGTTGGAATGAATTGTTTCCGCCATAAACATATCCCGGCATCCCGCAGGGATAATTACCGGAAGTAGAAGCACTCACTCCACACGGATTGATTGAACACGGACAATTTGTGCTGCCTTCGTTCGTTATGGGAACTGCATTTCCATCTATGGTAGCTGAAAGGGAAGCTCCGGAACACTGTGCAGAATAATATTGAACCTGAATATTGGTGACCACATTTCCGGCAGGAACCGGGTCAAAAAATGTGCGAGTATCACAGCCCGAAGGTGTTCCGCAACCACCAGTATTATTAATGCACCAGTAATCTAGTCCGCACACGTTGCAGCAGCCATTTGCCTGCGCTCCGGTGTATACAATATTAGTCGTAATCGTACTTTGCGAAAAAGAGGTGCCTATAAAAAATAGTGAAAAAAAGCAGAGAAGTAATTTTTTTTTCATTGTATAAAAGGTTTATTTACCCTCATTGTAAACCGCAAAGTTAATGGTACCGAATCTAAAAAAATCATTTTTCTTAATAGAAAAATCGGCAAGGCGAATTATCAATTCCGGTTTTGTTCCGGCGCAATCACCTTCTATCTGATCATTTGGATTTAGCGTAACGCTTTTTTTATCCACTAATGTTTCTTTTTTAATCCATTGATGTTCTTGGGTAAAAACAGCAGGATACCATTCTACTTTAACAGGGTAGGCATTATGGTTTACAAGTTTTACAAATACTATATCTACTCCATTGCAAGTGCTGAGTTGATAGGACGCTTCAACACCATTTATAGTATTGCCACCAGAAGCTATTAAGTGGATAGGAACCCACTCCGCCTTACCGGAAGGAGCGTTGGTTTGAGCGAAGTTTTGGAAAAAGAAAAATAAAAGAACAAAAACAGTAAGTGTAATTTTTTTTGTCATGGTTTATTTGGTTATTCGATTCAAGCTATCAACTAACAAAAGATGCCTTTTGGTAAATAATGGTTGCATGATAATACTACAAGAGCCACCAAAAGGTTACAACATTTCGACCAACTGACAAATATAGTAAAAAACACTAAAATAATATCAAAATCAAAATCAATTTATTACTATCTTTATATCAAGATGACACAGATTTTGGAAAGATTACACCGATTAGGGTATTGCATTTCATCTGTGTAATCTGGATTTGTATTTTCGGAAATCTGTGTAATCCCAATATTGTTGATTATGTACAAATCCGATTACCATATTCTACTCGAAAAGCTGGATGAATTCATACGCAAGTATTACAAGAACCAACTCATTCGCGGTTTGCTTTATTCTACCGGAGTGGTTCTTGCCTTTTATCTTACCCTTGCGGTAACAGAATATTACGGACATTTTGGTACCACTTTCCGCACCATTCTTTTTTATCTTTTTATTCTCACCAACGGATACATCCTGGCAAAACTTATTGTGATTCCTCTTCTGCATCTCAATAAGATGGGCAAAATAATTTCCAATGAACAGGCATCTGAGATTATCGGCAAACATTTTTTAAACATTCAGGATAAACTTTTGAATGTTTTGCAATTACAAATTCAATCAACCAATCAACCAATCAACCAATCAACTAATCTACTGGAAGCGAGCATCAACCAAAAGATAAAAGAACTAAAACCCATTCCCTTTTCTTCCGCAATTGATTTGAGTCAAAACAAAAAGTATTTGAAGTATGCACTTGTACCTTTACTTTTGTTCTTCGCGATTTTATTTGGAGCTCCGAGCGTTATTACCGAAAGCACCAAACGATTAATAAAACACAGAACTTATTTTGAAAAGCAAGCACCTTTTCAATTCGTCATTAAAAATAAAGAACTGAAAACTCCAAGTCAGGAGGATTTTCTTCTCGCTGTAAAAATGGACGGCAAAGAAATTCCAGATGAAATTTTTGTCAATCTTTCGGGCAGCGAATACAAACTCACCAAAGAAAACAAAAATGAATTCAGTTTTCTTTTTAAGAATGTGCAGAAAAATATTCCGTTCCAGCTTTCTGCAGATGGATTTTCTTCGAGAGAATATGAATTAGTTGCTCTGCCAAAACCAATTCTACTGGATTTCACGCTTCAACTTTCTTATCCAAAATATATCGGAAAGAAAGATGAAATGATTCGCAACACCGGAGATTTGGTGATTCCCGCAGGAACAAAAGTGGTTTGGAATTTCTCTACTCAGAACACAAAACAGATGAAACTTCGGTTTCAGGATACGGCTTTTTTCATTTCTCCGTCGGATGAAAATAAATTTTCCGCTTCGCAGATTTTTCTCAAAGACAAAACCTATTCCATTACTACTTCCAATGAATTTTTGCAGAACCGAGATTCGGTAACGTATTCCGTCAATGTGGTTCCCGATGTGTTTCCTTCCATCGCAGTGGAAGAAAAAAAGGATTCCGTTTCGCTCAGGCAGTTTTATTACGCGGGTAACATCAAGGATGATTACGGATTTAACAAACTCACTTTTAATTATCGTTTTTTAAAACATACCGATTCCATCAACCATCAACCATCAACCATCAACCATTCTGAAATTATCCCTATAGCTAAAAATGTTACTTCACAATCCTTTTATCATTTCTGGGATATGACTAATCTTGAAATTTCTCCCGGTGATGAAGTAGAATATTATTTTGAAGTGTGGGATAATGATGGAGTGAACGGCAACAAATCTACTAAGTCGCAATCCATGATTTTTCATGCGCCTTCGCTGAATGAAATTGCGCAGAATGCGGAAAAGAAAAATTCCGAGATAAAAAGCGAAATGGAACAAAGCATTAAGGACGCGAAAGAACTACAGAAGGAAATGGATGATTTGTATAAAAAAATTCTGGAGAAGAAAAATCTTTCTTGGGAAGAAAAGAAAAAGATGGAAGAACTTCTGAAACAGCAAAAAGAACTGGAACAAAAAATTAATGAAATCAAAAAAGAAAATTCAAAAAATAATCAGCAGCAATCTGAATTTCAAAAACCAAACGACCAGATTCAGGAGAAACAACAGCAGTTACAGGATTTGATGGATAAGGTAATGACTGATGAGATGAAAAAACTTTTTGATGAAATGCAAAAGATGATGGACAAGATGGATAAGAATAAAGTTCAGGAGATGCTGGAGAAAATGCAATTGTCCAACAAGGACATTGAAAAAGAACTTGACCGCAATCTGGAACTTTTCAAAAAAATGGAGTTTGAGCAAAAGTTTGAACAAACACTCAATCAGCTCAACGAGCTTTCTAAAAAACAGGATGAACTGGGAGATAAATCGCTCGACAAAAAAGCGGATGTAAAAGAATTAAAGAAACAGCAGGATTCGCTCAATAAAAAGTTTGATGATGTAAAAAAAGCTATGGAAGATTTGGAAAAGAAAAACAGTGCCTTGGAAAATCCTGAAAAGATGCCGGACACGAAAGCACAACAAGAAGACATTAAAAAGGAAATGGAAAACAGCAGTCAGCAGTTGAGTGAAAGCAAAAGCAAAGGTGCATCTAAGTCGCAAAAGAGTGCTTCGCAAAAGATGAATCAAATGGCGCAGCAGATGGGAGAAATGGCAAGCCAGATGGAAAAAGAACAGGAAGGCGAAGATGAAAATGCAATGCGCGATATTTTAAATAATCTTATTCAGCTTTCATTCGACCAGGAAGCGTTGATGAAAGAGGTGGAGAAAACTACGACCGATAATCCTCAATATGTAAAACTTTCGGAACAACAGAAAAAATTGAAGGACGATGCCAAAATGATTGAAGACAGTTTGTTTGCGTTGAGCAAAAGGCAAGCGGCAATTGAATCGGTGGTGAACCGAGAAATATCCGCCATCAATTCCAACATGGAAAAATCAATTGAAGAAATGAGTAAACGCGAAAACCGTTTCACTCCAGATATTTCTTCGCGCGAACAATTTTCAATGACATCCATAAATAATTTGGCGCTCATGCTCAGCGAATCATTGGCACAGATGCAAAGCAGCAGTAAAAAAAGCGGCAATTGCAATAAACCCGGTTCGTGTAAAAAACCAGGGCAAGGGAAAAAACCTTCAGCTGCAAGTATGCGCCAGGCACAGGAGCAACTTAAAAAACAAATGGAAGCACTAAAAAAGGCAATGGAAAAAGGGCAGAAACCAGGTGGCACCAAAGACGGAAACAGCGGTTGGAGTCAGGAACTTGTGAAGATTGCCGCTCAACAGGAAGCGCTCAAACAAATGATGCAGCAACTTGAACAGCAAGGTGGAATGAATGCCGGAGATATGAAAAACACGCTGAAGAAAATGGAAGAATCCCAAAAAGATATAGTGAATCGGGTTTTGAATGAAGAAACAATAAAACGTCAACAGCAGATTCTGGACAAATTGTTGGATTACGAAAAAGCAGAAAAAGAAAGAGATACCGAACAAAAAAGGCAAGCAACCGAAGCAAAAGATGATTATAAACGTAACCTTTCTCAATTTATAGAGTATAACATGCGTAAAGAAAAAGAGACCGAACTATTGAAAACCGTTCCACCCTCTTTTAAAAATTACTATAAGAACAAAGTATCTGAATATTTTAATAACGTAGAAAACGAATAAACATGGTCTTGGCAGAAAATCAAAAACTCCTCATCCCTTCCAAATCGGAAAACATGGTGCTGGTTGAAAAATTAGTGGATGATGTATGCGACCTTTTTGATATCAAAGAGGAAATTTACGGGCACATTTTAGTGGCGCTCACTGAAGGGGTTAACAACGCGCTTCAGCACGGCAACAAAGCAAATCCGGATAAACACATTACCGTGACATTTAAAGTGAAAAACGATACGCTTTATTTTACCGTTAAAGATGAAGGAATTGGTTTTGATTTCAACAACCTTCCTGACCCAACTGACCCGGCGAACATTGAAAAACCCACAGGACGCGGAATCTTTTTGATGAAACACCTTTCTGATAAAGTTTCTTTTGAAGACAAAGGCACAAAAGTGATTCTTGAATTTAAGCTGAAAAAATAATCAAGCTATTCGTCAAGATTTTTCGTCAGTCTTTGTACAATACGGAAGTTTGTAAAAAATTCTTTTGCTATCACCCGAAGAATGGTGTAAGAAGGAACCGCTAAAATCATTCCACCGATTCCGCCTACGGTTGCGCCTGCCAGAATCACTAAAAATATTTCAAGCGGATGAGCTTTTACTGAACTGGAATAAATCATCGGCTGAAGAAGAAATGCATCGGCAAGATTTACGATTGGAAACACAATACAGATTTTCATAATCACCGATAGCATTGTCATTTCGGTATTGGTAGTTATCCCGATGAACAAAGCAAAACCTGCTCCGATAAGCGGACCTACATACGGAATCATATTTACAATCCCAGCGAAAAGCGCAATGAGCAATGCGTGTTTTATTCCTGCAAATGAAAGAGCAATGGAAAGAATGGTAATTATCAGCATCATTTCTATCAGGATGCCGATGAAATATCTTTTCAGCATATGTTGCGCACGATTCAAAACATTTTTTACTTTCTCTGAATGATGTTCGGGAAAAATTGAAATAATCGTTTCAGTAACTAAATTTCCATCGCGTAAAAAGAAAAATGTGAGAAATGAAATTGCAAAAAACGCTATGAAAAAATCTCCAACTGCCGCAAAAAACTGGTTGAAGAAAACCGAAAGATTTGTGAATGAAAGAACGGTTGCCAGCTTGTCCTGAAGATATGTTTGCAAATTAAAATTTTGATAATCAACATTGAAGCTTTTCAAAATGCGTTCGATGCTTTCAATCGGTTGTTGCAAAGAGGCAATGGCTGCGCCTCTGTCAATGGCAGAAACGATTCTTGCCTCTTCCATAAATAGCGGCACGAAAAATATTCCCAGTAAAAAAAATACAAGGAATAATGTTAACAAAGCAAGTCCCGCACTGAGAGTTCGGGATAATTTGAATTTCCCTATTCCGAGTTTGCAGTAAAATCTGTCTATCGGTTGCCCGACGAGGGATAAAATTCCTGCGATGATGAGATAAATTACGATGTGCCAGAAATACCAGGCGGCAAATGCCGAAACAGCAATCAATATGAACAGGATGATGTTTTTGTTTCGCATGAGTCAGCGAAATTACGAAGTTTACTTCATTCTTAATTCCTTTTTCAAATAGAGAATTTTTTGGCGAAGCCGTACGATTTCAAAATTAGTTGAAAGAATTAAAGGGATTTAGTTTTGATATTTTGTATCTTCGTACCAGAAATTATGAGCGAATCCATCAAGCACGAGTGCGGCATCGCGCTCCTCCGACTTCTCAAACCACTTTCGTATTACCGCGAAAAATATGGAACAGCGCTTTACGGAATTAACAAACTTTATTTGCTGATGGAAAAGCAGCGTAACCGCGGGCAGGATGGCGCAGGCGTAGTGAATATTAAATTTGATGTTGAACCCGGCACGCGTTACATCAGCCGCTACCGTTCCGTTTCTCATAATGCGCTTGTTGAAATTTTTCAAAAGATAAATTCCCGTTTTGTTGAACTCGAAAAAAATAATCCGGAAAAACTTTCAGATACAGATTGGTTGAAAAAAAATGTGGCTTTCACCGGGGAATTATTTCTCGGGCATTTGCGTTATAATACTTACGGCAAAAACAGCATTGAATACTGCCACCCTTTTCTCCGCCAGAATAACTGGATGACGCGCAATCTGGTCATTGCAGGAAATTTTAATCTCACGAATACCGAAGAACTCTTTGAACAGATAGTGGAACTTGGGCAGCACCCGAAAGAAAAAGCCGACACAGTTACGGTGATGGAAAAAATCGGGCATTTTCTGGATGAAGAAAATCAATCGTTGTTCAAAAAATTCAATGAGCAGGGATTCACGAATAAAGAAATCACACAACTTATTATTCAGAATCTGGATGTTCCAAAAATCCTGAAAGACGCTACGAAAAAATTTGACGGAGGATATGCGATGGCAGGTCTTCTCGGTCATGGAGATGCGTTTGTTCTCCGAGACCCGAATGGAATCCGTCCAGCATTTTATTATGTAGATGATGAAATTGCGGTGGTTACTTCCGAGCGACCCACCATTCAAACTGCATTCAATGTTCCGATAGAAAAAATCAAGGAGATAAAACCCGGACATGTGCTGTTGATAAAGAAAAACGGAAAAATTTCCGAACACGAAGTGCTGGAGCCGAAAGAAAAAAAATCATGTTCGTTTGAGCGGATTTATTTTTCCCGCGGAAGCGATTCGGATATATATAAGGAAAGAAAAAATCTTGGAAAAGAATTATCTCCGGCTGTGCTTAAATCTGTTGACAGCGATTTGAGAAATACAGTTTTCTCTTTCATTCCAAATACTGCCGAAGTGGCATTTATCGGTTTGATGCAGGGAATATCCGGTTACTTGGACGGATGGAAAGAAAAAGAAATTGAAAAACTAAAAGGCGAAGGCGGACAAAAACTGCGTGATATAATTTCCTTTCGTGCGCGCCAGGAAAAAATCGCTATCAAGGATGCAAAACTCCGTACGTTCATTACTGCCGATTCCGACCGCGATGACATGGTGGCGCATGTGTACGACACTACTTACGGAGTTATCCGCAAAGGGCTCGACAATCTTGTGGTGCTGGATGATTCCATTGTGCGCGGCACCACTTTAAAGCAAAGCATCATCCGAATTTTTGACCGGCTTGGTCCCAAGAAAATTGTAATTGTTTCTTCCGCTCCGCAAATTCGTTTTCCCGATTGCTACGGAATTGACATGGCACGTCTGGGCGACCTCATCGCCTTTAAAGCCGCAGTGCAATTGCTGAAAGAAAAATATAAAGAGAATCTGCTGGAAGAAGTTTTAGAAAAAGCCATTGCAGAAAACGCAAAACCTTCTGCCGAGATTCGCAATGTGGTGAAAGAAATTTACAAACCCTTCACTCCGCAGGAAATTTCTGATAAGATAACTCAACTGCTTCTTCCCGCAAATACAAAAGCCGAAGTGCAGATAATTTATCAGTCCATCGAAGGTTTGCACGCTTCCTGCCCCAATCACAAAGGCGATTGGTATTTCACAGGCGATTATCCAACTCCCGGTGGAAACAAAGTTGCCAACCGTTCTTTCATAAATTTTATGGAAGGGAAAAATGTGAGGGCGTATTAAAATCTACGAAAAGCGAATCAGTACGAATTTACAAATCACTTAAACTCTTTCAGAAGTTCGTGCAATTCAATTTCTAAAGCGTCTGCTAATTTATAACACCAAAATAATGTCGGTGTAATTTCCCCTCTTTCCAAACGAGAAATATTTTGAAAATTATTGTCAACACGACTTGCTAATTCGGATTGAGACCATCCTTTAGCAACACGATTCTTTTTGATATAATCACCAAATTTTTTATCAAATATTTTATTGGCTTTGCTTTTCTTCATTACTAAAGCCAATCTCAATAATTTTTACACTAATGGCATAACCGTATATGGTTAGTTTATTATATTTGTATATTAAAAATTTCAATAATTAAAATCCAACCAAAATGAAAAAAACAATTCTACTCATGGTTACAATGATTGCAGCAATCACTTTTAACGGATGTAAAAAAGGCGATACAGGTCCAGCAGGAACTGCTGGAACAAATGGTGTTGCAAACATTTCAAATTCAGTTGTTACAGTTTATCCTGCGGATTGGCAAAACATTGGCACAGGTTATTGGGGAGTTGGAATTAATAATTCCAATATTGTGTCAGCTACAAACGATGCCGTTTTTGGTTATATGCAACTTCCAACTTCTTCCGTAACTGCTTTTATAGCATTACCCACGAGTAATATGCTTGCTGGTGGCGACCAAGTTCTTTACTCGTATTCAGCAGGTAAATTTCAATTGTATTATCAATATGCTACTGCACCAACAACATCTATTCAAATAAAAATGGTTGTCATTCCACCTGCTGGACGTTTAGCAAATCCCAATGTAAATTATAAAAATTACGAAGAAGTAAAAAAGGTATTTAATCTGAAAGATTAATTTTCCGCCTAAACTTTTTAAATAGTCCTGAACTTTGTTTGGGACTATTTTATTTAAAAGAAAGCTCTCACCTGCGCATTTCATGTATGAATGGTTTTTATTCCGGGAGATTGCATTTCGCCTTACTTTTTGTATCTTTGCATTGCATAGATGAATATAATCTTTTGTAAAAACTAAACATGGAATCACTACTAAGCAGAATAACAACTACTCCCGACATTTGTCACGGGAAACCCACTATACGCGGGTTGCGCTATCCTGTTGAAAATATGCTCGAACTACTTGCGTCGGGGATGACGATAGAAGAACTCCTGAAAGATTATCCTGACCTTCAGCGCGAGGATTTTCTTGCGTGTCTTGAATACGCTTCAAAACTTGCTCACCTGCAAAGCATTTATAAACTTAACTCGTGAAATTTATTGTTGATGCACAACTTCCGCGTCAACTTTCCGTCTTTCTCCTTCGGAAAGGACATGATTCTATTCATACGCTTGATTTGCCCAAGCAAAACGCAACAGATGACAATAGTATTAATGCCATTGCAGATTCAGAAGGCAGAATTGTGATAACTAAAGATGGTGATTTTGTTGCAAGCCATTTAATCGCTGCAAAGCCAAAACAATTACTCTTTGTCAGTACTGGTAATATTTCTAATTCCGAATTGCTGAAAAATTTTGAAATTCATCTTGATAAAATCTGCAATTTTTTTGAAACACATTCTTTTATTGAGATTACAAAAGATATAATTATTACTCGCAAATAATTATTTTAAAAAAACGCCCTCACCTGTGCATTTCCTGTATGAATCGTTTTTATTCCTGGCGATTGCCTTCCATCGTAAGATAAAGTAAGCTGGATATTGTTGGCAAGCGTTCGGCTGTAGCCAACGCTCCATGTGTAATTATTTCCGGTTTTCAATCCATCCAGCATTTGAAACGCAAGCGGAGAGTTTTCTGCATCGTTGTATTCCACTTGAATGAAATTCGCTTTCACAATCAAACTTCCTTTATTCAGCGCGTTGTATTTTAATTCACCTCCAAAATTTTGCGCAGTGGATTTTGCCTGAGGATTTGGTTCTACTATAATTAAATTCTGCTTTTGAGAATATTTATAAGTTACGCTGATGCGAAACGCTGAGCTTGGCTGAAAACTTAATTTTGGTTCGGTTTCATAATACAAAATGTAATAATTATTGGCGATAAAAAATTTGGAAGTGCTCTGATTGATTCCTTCTTTGGATGCATCCTGAATTGACCAATGCCTGTTCAGATTCCATCGCACATTTAATGCACCGAATGTGTTTTCGCGCGTGGAAGTATCGTTCTCCAGCAACGTTTTGTTGCGCACATCCTGATACGAAAAATCCATTCCGAAAATCGGGTCGGTTTGATTGAAATAAATTGTGTTGCGAAAAGATGAATTCAATGTTACGAGCGAATTATCTTTCGTGTCATCCAGAAAAGGATTATACGCTGTGCTCAAATCGCCATTCGTTGTTTTGCGGTCGGTTCGGTAAGCAGTTTGATTTGAAAAACGTGAAATGATTTTTCTAATTCCTTTTTTTGTATTCCATTTCGCTGCAGGTTTTATCGTTAACACTTCGCTGAACTGATTTGTATAGGTGGCAATATAATTATCGGTGGGAATCCAAACTTTTATATAATTCGCTTCGTTCGGGTAAGGAGAAATCTCAAACTCATTCAGTTGTTTGATTCCGTCTCCATTATAATCTACCCAAATATAAACTCCCTGACCCGGAGCCACTTCAAGAAAAATAAATTCTTTTTTCACTTCCAGCCCTGAACCTACTTCATAAAAAGCATTGGAAGAAATAAAACCTTTCAGCAAAGAAAAATTATATTCTGTTCTCCCGACAACAGTGTTCTCGGGTTTTTGCGTGGTCATGTTTGTATCAATAATTGTAAGCCGGCGATAACTTCCCGTGATGCGGAACTGACTGTTGCGATTGTGCAAAAGCTCCACTCCTCCGCCAACACTTTGTGAGTATGTTGCTTTACGCACTTGAGAATTTTTATCGGCGTAATCCGTTCGCTGTTTGTAATCGATGGTGTATTTATTTTTTGATGAATCCTGATATTCGGCATACGGTTCCCATTCGAGAAACTTATAACTTCCCGTCATCAGAGAATCTATGGTTCTTGACCTCAAAAAATTTTGTTCCTGCTGTTCACGAATTCCAATAGTGAATCGGTTTATTTTTTCTGAAAGAGATGCGGTGCTTCTCAAAAAATTTGTTGCGTCAATGGTACTTTTCGAATCAAGATAACTTCCGTCCATTGTAAAATGCAATCCTTTGTATCCGAGATTTGTATGCAACGCATTTTTCATTCCGTTATAAGAATCTCCACCAAGCAACGCTTTGTAATCGTAGCCGATAATATTTTGTTTATTCGCAACGCTTACATTTCCGCCAATAATATTTTGGTCGAAGGTAAGAGGTGCCGTCCCTAAATTCCAGTCGCGTTCAAATTCCACCGGACGAAAACGCTCAATTGCCGAAAAGTTTTTCTGAACATATTCATAATTAATATTTGTCAAAAGTTTCCACGCTTTTGCCTGTTCCTCTTTTATGCAGATTGAATCATCCTCAAAATAAGAATGGGGTTTAGAAAGTAAAATACCATTATCAAAATTAAGTTTGCCTGCATATCCAACATCACCCGATTTTCCAATGGTCGAAAAAGTATTGACATCATTATTGCTCACCGCACCTTCAACCGAAAGCTTTGAATGTTTCGACAGAATAAAATCAGCTCCGGCACTTACCATTTGTTTTTTCTTTGGCGCGGCGAGAAGAATTACCGGTTCATACGAACCTTTTAGCTGATTGGTGATTGAGTCAGGACGAATCCATTGATATACTTGCCCGTTTGCAGCAGATTGAATCGGCATATAATTTCCTTTGTTGATTCCCACATAAGAAAAACTCAAACGAAAATGTGCTTTGGTGCTGTCAGTAGAATAAATATAAATGATATGATTGAGGGTATCTTTTTTTCGATATAAAACTTCGGTGTTGTTAAACGGAATACTGTCGCCTGTTGGCCACACAGCTTTTTGCACGCTATCACCAACGCTTCCCAATAATTGTTTTTGCGGGTCGGTGAGTGATTGCTGAAGCGGTTTGTTTTTGTTGTCTTCTTCCGAATAAATATTGATTCGCGCTTTGATGCCTTTGTCTTCATATTCCGTTCCGGCATGAATCAGTGAGCGGGAATAATTTTGTGCCGAATATTGAAATTCCGCCACAATGCGCATATCCGAAGTAATAAGATTTTGCGGAGTGAAAGTGATTTCAGAAGTATTATAATTAATTACATAATCATTGCCCTGTCCGCGCACAAGCAGTTTCCCATTCAGATAAATTGCCTCGGTTCCTGAAAGCACAACGATAAATTGTTCATTCTCCGCTCCTCGCAAAATGTATGGTCCCTGATTTTTTTCCTGAACCGTACCGTTGAAAGTGTTTCCGTTGGAACTTTCCAGCGAAACATTCCGGGAAAATTTTCCTTTTGAAATTCCAACGCTTGCGGTAGTTGTAAGTTTTTCATGATTAGCATTTGTAACTTCGGTCAAAAAACCAAGTCCTTGAATTTTTTTATTGAAGTTCATGAAATACCCGTTCGGTTTTCCCAATTGCATATCTCCGGCGGTAACAGTTGTCTTTCCGAACTTGGGCAAATCTCTTATCGTAAACTGAATAAATATTTTATCAAATTCCTGAAGCTGTTGAGTAGTTCCTTCGGGTTGAATGGGAACATTTTGGTCAGTGGCAACCATTTTGATGTCAATATTATCGCTGAGTTTTCCCGCCAGTTGTAAATTCAAATTCGAGTTGAGAACTACGCTCTGATTATTTCCGAAAGAAAGTCCGCGAGATAAGCTGCCGCTTTTTGTCAACCCTTCTGTTTTGAAAAAATCAATGTCTTTTGATTTATCGTAGGAATAAGCGTAAACATTTCCAACTTGATTGTTCTGAATTTTGTTTACATCTTTATGCTGATATTTTTGGGAGAAGAAATAAGGAAAAACTTTATAAGAGATGCTGATTATATCAATTGAATTGTCTTGCCGAATGAACAGCGCATTTACATAATCCATTTTGTAAGAAGTAGAATCGAGGTTTGAGCCGTTTGCCCTTTTTACCGAGATAGTTCCCGGAATAATACTGAGCGTATCCAATTTTATACTGTCTTTGTCAATACTGATTTTTTTTGTACGAATATTGGATTGAGCAAAAGAATAGCAAGAAGCAAGAAGCAAGAAGCAAGAAGCAAGAATTTTAAATTCGTAATTCGTCTTCATTCGTAATTCGTAGAATTGACAAAGTTGCGCAATTCGTTTCAGATAACGTGCAATTACTAAATTTGTTTCCTATGGCAAAGATAGTTTCTTACAATGTTAATGGAATTCGTTCGGCAATCAGCAAAGGATTGCTGGATTGGTTAAAGAAAACCGATGCTGATATTGTGTGTCTGCAAGAAATAAAAGCTAATCCTGAACAATTAGATAAAGAAGTTCACGATAAACTTCATGAATTTACTTATTGGTATCCTGCTCAAAAAAAGGGATACAGCGGTGTTGCAATATTTTCAAAGAAAAAACCAGACCATGTTGAATACGGATGTGGAATAAAAAAATATGATGATGAAGGAAGAATTCTTCGTGCTGATTTTGGCGATGTTTCCGTGATGAGCGTTTATTTTCCATCTGGCACAATGGGCGATGTACGCCAGGATTTCAAATTTGACTTTTTAGATGATTTTCAAACATACATTAACAATCTGAAAAAGAAAAGAACTAAACTTATTATTTGCGGTGACCTGAATATTTGCCATAAACCAATTGATATTCATAATCCGGTTTCAAATGCAAATTCATCCGGTTTTCTTCCCGAAGAACGCGAATGGATTGACCAATTCCTGAAAAGCGGATTTATAGATACTTTTCGATATTTTAATCAGGAGCCGCACAACTACACTTGGTGGAGTTTCAGGGCTAATTCAAGAGCAAAAAATCTTGGATGGAGAATTGATTATACGGTTGTCAGCTCAACTCTTGAAAAGCAATTAAAGCGTTCAATAATCCTTCCTGAAGCCAAACATTCCGACCACTGCCCGGTTATGGTTGAAGTGGACATGTAATTAATTTTAATTTGACCTTACCAAAATGTACCTTCTATATAAATTAAAATATATATTTGCATTCTGACATTAGTCAGGGTTATTACTATTACATTAAGTATATAAACACTATGAAAAAATTCATTTTACCTTTCGTTGCATTAGCACTCATTTATTCCTGTGGGCAGGAAGTTGTTACTGAGGGCGGGCTTAAAAAACTTAATGGTGGAAAATATGGCGGAGGAATTTTACGCCTGAATTCAGTAGAGGATTTCCGAAATCTTTATCCGCTTGATATCACAGAAGAAGGTTCCAAGTTCATCGCCACCCAAATGTATGAAGGGTTGGTTAAATTATCTCAGGCAGATTTGTCGGTTATTCCAGCACTTGCCGAAAGTTGGCAAAGCAATGCAGATGCTACCGTTTGGACATTTCATATTCGCAAAGGTGTAAAATTTCATAATGACGAATGTTTTGGTGGCAAGGGGAGAGAAATCACTGCAAAAGATTTCAAATGGTGTTTTGACAATTTATGTGCTGCAAGTGCACATAATCAGGCGTTCTCTCTTACGTTTAAAGATAGGGTAAAAGGAGCCAACGAATATTATCAGTCCACAAAAGATAAAAAATCAATTGCAGGCGGAGTAAGTGGAGTAAAAGTAGTGGATGATAACACGTTGGAAATTTCTCTCGAAAATTCTTTTGCCGGTTTTTTAAATATTCTTGCCATGCCGGGTTGTTTTCTTTTTCCAAAAGAAGCTTTTGATAAATATGGTGAAGACGGAATGCGCATTAAAGCAATAGGAACAGGTCCTTTTATTTTGAAAACGATTAAAGAAGGCGAAGCAGTTATCATGGATAAAAATCCTGATTACTGGGCAAAAGATGCAGACGGAAATCAACTTCCCTATTTAGATGCCGTTCGCTATTCATTTATCAAAGAAAAGAAACAAGAATTTCTTGAGTTCAAAAAAGGAAATTTAGACATGTTGTATCGAATCCCAACCGAAAATATTGGTGATATACTTGGCGATCTTGATAAAGCGAAAGAAAATAAACCGTTTGAACTTCAAGTATCACCAGCACTGACCGTTTTTTATTATGGTTTTCTTCATCCAAAAGCACCGTTTGATGACAAACGCGTTTGTCTTGCTTTCAATCATGCTATTGACAGACAAAAAATTGTTGATTACACTCTAAAAGGAGAAGGAATTCCTGCCATTTACGGTATTGTTCCTCCGGCATCCAGTTTTGAAACGAAAGGATATAATTTCAAAGCACTTAAAGGATATACTTACGATCCTGATCTTGCGAAAAAACTTTTTTCTGAAGCAGGATTTCCAAACGGCAAAAATTTCCCACACATCGAACTTCAGATTAACAGCGGAGGCGGTGATAGAAATGTTCTTACTGCGCAAGTGATTCAGGGCATGTTGAAAGAAAACCTCAACATTGACATCAGCATTGCAACTCTTCCTTTCGCACAAAGTTTAGATAAAATTGAAAGCGGACAAACTCTTTTTTTCAAAAGCGGATGGGTTGCAGATTATCCGGATCCTGAAACTTTTTTAACACTTTTGTATAGTGCACACGTTCCAGCAAATCTTTCCGACCGTTCTTATGTAAATGCTATGAGATTTAAGAATGCAAAATTTGATTCGTTATTCACGCTTGCAATGAGAGAAGTAAATGATAAAAAGCGCTATGATCTTTACATGCAGGCAGACCAAGTTGCGATTAATGAAGGTGCTATTATGCCCATCTTTTACGATGAAGTTTACCGGCTAATCCAAAAGAATGTGAAGCAATTTGATGTCAACGCAATGGAATACCGCGATCTAACTCGTGTTTATTTTATTCCCGACCCAAAGAAAAAATAGTAAAAGAAAAAGAGTAATCGGTTATCAATGGTAGCCGATTACTTTTTTCAATCATCAAATTCTAACTCTCTGCTTTATTTCCCGCCTGAGAAATATGCCTTACAAGCATTCGTTTTGCTATGGGGAGAAAAGTTTCTTCCATTGGCAAAGTCAATTCTGATTCAATAGAATAAACTGCCGGATTCGGAATGTGCTTGTTTTCCCGTATCAAATCTACTTTGATTGACTGAAACGTGGTTGAAATAGTTGCAGCAAATGTTTTTATAAAATGAGTGTGAATGGCTTTGAATTTTTCAGTTGCATTCTCAAAAAAAGTCACCTGATATTCGTATACATTTGTCGAAACATTTTTTCCTCCTTTCAAAAACATATATCCGTATTCAGAATTCAGCGGAATGATTCCTACCGGCTGAAGGTGAAGGTGATCTTCTACAATATCATAAACGTTTTTTCCTTCTTCCACTCGATTTTCGAATTGGGGAATGGCATACGCAATAATATTTTCAAGTTCCTGCATCAACTCGTCATCGCTCAGAATATTTTCATAGTTAACTTGTTTTGTAATTGTGTCAATCCCTGAAATTCTATGTGGAAAAAGATTTTTCAAGTTCTGTTTATTCTCGCGTACAGCCACTGTGCTTTTATAATGTTCGATGAGTTCAGCCAGCCAGGGATAAAGTTTTGTTTCACCGAATTGCTTACCTACATCCTGCAAGTAGGCAAGAAGCAAGTACTTTTTGTACTCAAAGTCAATGTGTTTTTCGGTGAGCCAATTTTTGCTTAATGCTGTCATAGAAAAAATTAAAGTTCAAAATCAACGCCCATTACTTCAATATTAAACGAAAAATTATGTCAAATGTTTCGTGTATTTTCTGATTTATCAGCTAAACCATGTTGATAATTGACAACGACCTTCAGATTTTTATCCTGAAAAAGCCATATTATTGTTTGTTCTTAACAGAAAAAGACTGTTGCAAATACAATCTATTTCAAAAATTACCTACCATGAAAAAATATTTTTTTCTTTTGCTCATTACTTCCGTTATTGCTTGTGTTCCTGCCAGCAAATTTGAGGCTGAAAAATCCAAGCGAGAAAATTGCGAAAAAGATCTTGCCAACTGCAAAACATCTTCTCAGAGTTTGGAAACCCAAGTGAATGAACTTAAAAATAAAATGACCGATGAAGAAAAGCAACTCGCCGGTTTGCAGAAGGATACCTCCATCCTCGGAAATACATATAGAAATCTTACATCTAAATATGATAAATTAAATGATGTAAATGAAAACTTGCTGGATAAATATAACAAACTCATTATTGGAAGTAATTCTGAAAGTCAGAAACTGAGCGGTCAACTTTCCACTACGCAGGAGCAATTGCAAAAAAAACAGGATGATCTAAAACAATTGCAGATTGAATTAGATAGAAAAAAATCCGACCTCGATGTTCTCACCGTTGAACTGAAAAAACGTGAAGATCGAGTGAAAGAACTTGAAGCGATTTTGAAACAGAAAGATGATGCGGTAAATAATCTAAAGAAAACTGTTTCGGATGCTTTGATGGGTTTTGAAGGAAAAGGATTAACCGTAACAATGAAAAACGGAAAAGTTTATGTTTCACTCGAAGAAAGTTTGTTGTTCAAAAGTGGAAAATGGGCAGTAGAGCCCAAAGGCGTGGAAGTTTTGAAAAAACTCGCCAAAGTTTTAGAAACCAACTCGGATATAAATGTAATGGTGGAAGGGCATACCGATAATGTGGAAATGAAAGGTCAAGGCGATGTAAAAGATAATTGGGATCTCAGTGCGGTTCGCGCCACTTCGGTAGTAAAAATTATTACTAATAATAGTTCCGTTAATCCTAAACGTCTGACAGCTGCCGGAAGGGCGGAGTTTTTTCCGCTTGACGATTCAAAAACAAAAGAAGCCCGCGCAAAAAATCGCAGGACGGAAATTATTCTGACTCCAAAATTGGATGAACTTCTGAAAGTTCTTGAGACGAATTAAAGCACATCAAAGTATTCTTTTTAATTACTGAATTATTGTTGAGCGTGAACGTTCGCATCCCCTAAAAATCATCTACTTTTGTACTGTTATGATGTCAATGAAATGTAAATACGCAATTAAAGCATTGGTAATGCTTGGAAGAAATTATGGTCAAGGTTATTTGCTGACGAGAAATATTGCCCAGAAAGAAAATATCCCAAAAAAATTTCTAGAACAAATCCTTCTGGAACTGAAACATGCACGTTTTGTAAACAGCAAACAAGGAGTTGGCGGCGGGTATTATTTAATTAAAAAACCTAAAGATATTTCGGTTGCTGATGTATATCGCTTATTTGACGGAGCCATTGCGCTTGTGCCTTGTGTTTCTCTCAACTTTTATGAAAAATGCGATGACTGCAAAAATGAAAAAGAATGCCTTTTGCATGATGAATTTATAAAGATACGCGAAGGAGCGCGAGTTGTAATGAGCAAAACCACGATACAATCCTTCCTGCAACACGATAAGAAAAGAAAGAAATAATTTTTTTATTTATATTGTCTACTTATTTGATAGAATTTATATATTTGCAATTAAATTAACATCAAATGAAAGAACTTGTTTCAGAAATATCCCTGAGAAATAAGAATGGACAATCTAACTTTCCGGATAAATTCTTGGCTGATGAATTTATTGATAAGTTATATAATTTGTTATTTGTAAGTGGTGCTATTAAATATAAAACCGAGGAAGAACTCACGGTTGAATTTCAGGAACTTAAGTCATTGTTTTTTGACTTGCTTCTGACAGGTGAAACAAGTGAAGAAAATGCAATTACTATTTGTACGGATTTATATAAAAAACTTCCGCTTATTTATTCCAATGCGATGCTGGATGCAAAAGCAATTCTCGAATTTGATCCGGCAGCACATTCGTGGGATGAAGTGTTGCATGTGTATCCGGGTTTTTATGCAATTGTAGTTTATCGCATTTCAAATTTTCTGTGGAATAAAAAACTTACGTTTTTGTCAAGATTGTTTTCAGAAAGAGCACATAGCAAAACAGGCATTGATATTCATCCCGGAGCTCAAATAGGAAAATCGTTTGCTATTGATCACGGAACAGGAATAGTGATTGGTGAAACTGCGGTAATAGGAAACCGGGTAAAAATATATCAGGGCGTTACGCTCGGAGCTTTAAATGTTGCAAAAGACAATGCAAGTAAAAAACGCCATCCTACTATAGAAAATGATGTGATTATTTATGGCAATGCAACAATACTTGGCGGAGCTACCGTAATTGGTCGTGAAAGTATTATAGGTGGAAACGTTTGGCTTACCAATAGTGTGCCTGCAAACTCCGTTGTATTTCATAAGAGTGAAAT
Organism: Bacteroidota bacterium; assembly: GCA_003164895.1. Taxonomy (GTDB): domain Bacteria; phylum Bacteroidota; class Bacteroidia; order Palsa-948; family Palsa-948; genus Palsa-948. The sequence goes on from PLUL01000010.1 coordinate 19,801, forward strand.
AAAAATAAAAAATAAAATCCCTTTTGACGAACCAATCAATTTTATTATATAAAAAACATTATACAATCATAAAACAAAAATCACAATAATGAAACATCAGAACATTTTAGAATCAATCGGAAATACTCCGCATGTGCGCCTGAACAAATTATTTGGCAACAATCATGAAATCTGGATCAAGTTGGAACGAAATAATCCTGGCAACAGCATTAAAGATCGAATTGCTCTTGCAATGATTGAAGATGCTGAGAAAAAAGGCATTCTGAAAAAAGACAGCGTGATCATAGAACCGACTTCCGGTAATACGGGAATTGGATTAGCTCTTGTTGCTGCGGTAAAAGGATACAAGATAACTTTGGTAATGCCGGAATCCATGAGCATTGAGCGAAGAAAATTAATGGCGCTTTACGGAGCTGATCTTGTATTGACTCCACGCGAAAAAGGAATGAAAGGCGCAATTGAAAAAGCAAATGAACTAGCACAATTTACACCGCATTCTTGGGTGCCTCAGCAATTCGATAATAAAGCAAATGTGGAGATACATAAAAAAACTACTGCTCAGGAAATTTTAAAAAGTTTTCCTGAGGGAATAGATTATTTGATTACCGGTGTTGGTACCGGCGGGCATATCACAGGAGTTGCTGAAGTTTTGAAAGAAAAATTTCCTGCGACAAAAGTATTTGCAGTAGAACCTATTTTATCTCCTGTATTAAGTGGCGGCACACCCGGACCGCATCCTTTACAAGGAATTGGAGCCGGGTTTGTTCCTTCAATTTTAAATAGAAATATTTTGGATGGAATTATTCAAGTAGGAAAAGAGGAGGCATTTGAATATACCAAACGAATTGCAAAAGAGGAGGGAATTTTTGCGGGCATTTCCACCGGTGCTTCACTGGCAGCTATAGCAAAAAAACTAAAAGATATTCCTGCTGGTTCACGAATACTTACTTTCAATTATGATACAGGTGAAAGATATTTATCAGTGGACGGATTATTCTTTTTATAAAAAAAATTTGTTAAAATTATTTCTGATTAAGAATATATATTTACCTTTGTGTCGAGCTTATAGAAAATGAATTTTTTTTATCATACCAATGTCCACTCCATTACAATGCGCATGCACGGCATTATTTGCATGCCCATTCGCAATCGGTTTAATTATTGTTTCTGGCAATAATTAATAATCCGAAGTCAAAGTAAATTTCAATTTTCTTATTTCGTTTTAATTAAAAAAAGGTAAAACTTTTTTAACAATCTTTTTTATGAGCACAATTACGCAAACAGTTTTGGAAAAAATAAATAGTCTTGTAGTGGTGGTTAACAGTTCCGGCAAAGTAGAATATGTGAGCCCGTCTTCTAAAAGAATTTTAGGATTTCACCCCGAACAATTAATGGGTGATGGATGGTATAAACTTACCAGAGATAATCCCATTGACAGAAAACAATTAAAAAAAGTTGTAGATGATTTACTTCAACAAGAAAAACTTACCGACATAACTCCACAGGAAAGATTACTGAAAACTGCGAGTGGTGGTGAGCGTTGGATTTTATGGAATTACTCGAAAGGAATGTTTAACAAGCTGATTGCTATCGGACAAGACATTAGTGAACGGAAAAGAACTGAACAATCATTTGCTGAAAACCACAATAAATTAAAACAGCAGAACAAAGACTTATTTGATAGCCTGCGTTACGCCAGCGGGATTCAGAACAGCATACTTCCGTCGTTCGATAAAATTGACAGTCGCTTCAGTGAAGCATTTATCTTTTATTCGCCAAAAGATGTGGTGAGCGGTGATTATTATTTTTTTCATCAGCAAAAAAATAAATTTACAGTTGCTGCAGTTGATTGTACCGGTCACGGAGTTCCGGGTGCACTCATGAGTGTAATTGCAAATGGAATTTTAAAGGAAGTGATTGTGAACAAACAAATTTCGGAGCCATCGGAAATACTTTATGCGCTTGAGGATGAATTGCGCCTTGCTCTTAATCATGATAACAGCCGTCAGGAATCTTATGACGGAATGGATGTTGCGATTGGTGTTTTTGATTTTGAAAAAAATATAATTTCATACTCCGGTGCATTTCGTCCCATGATTCTTGTGCGTGATGAAAAAATTATTGAGTTTGCCGGTAATCGTTTCCCGATTGGATTTTATGGCGATGTAAAAAAAGAGTTTATCACGATTCAAGAAGAATTGAAATCGGGTGATACTTTCTATTTTTATACCGATGGCTATTGTGATCAGTTTGGCGGCGAAGCAGAAAAAAAATTTACTCGCAAAAGATTCAAGGAACTTTTGCTCAGTATTCAATCTATGCCGCTATGCGAACAGAAATCTTTTTTGAAATACGCGCTGAATAACTGGAAGCAAAACGAACCGCAGACAGATGACATTTTGGTTCTCGGACTAAAAGTGAAATGATAAAATTGCAAGCGAGGCGGCGATAGTGTATAAATTATTATCCATCTTGCTTGTGATTTTCTGTTTTTTTTTATTTTTTCGCCGACTTACCTTTTAATTTTCCGGTAAAGGTGAAGGAATATTTTGTTTCTCCTTTTTCGTTTACAATTTCAGAAGTGCCATCAATGTCTTCTCCGTTTATGGTTCCGGTCCAAGTCATGGTTTCTTTTATGTCGCTGGTGGTTTCTGTTGTCCATGAAATAGTTTTGGTTGCACCAGAAGTTGAATCAACCGATGTTATTTGATATTTACTTGCTTTGGTAAATCCCCAATCGGCAAAATATTTGCTCTTGAATTTGCCGAGATTAAATTTTAATTCGTCAACATCAAGAGGTTTTTTCTTTCCTTCTTTAAAAATATCTACTGTAAATGTTTTTCCGTCCAGAGGTCCTTTGGTATTGTTTGGAGTTTGAGCGTTTATTATTACTGACGAGCCAATCAGCAATAAAGAGAAAAGAAATTTATTCATATAAATTTATTTTTGGTTTGCTTGTTTTGCCGGTTGCTGAGGATTCGCGTGTTGCATCAGTACATCCATTCCTTTTCGCGCATCAACATTATTTGGATTTAATCGCAGACAATTACTGAATCCCCGATATGCTTCATTTAAATTTCCAATGGTAAAATTTGCACCGCCATAATGATACCAAATTTCTTGATTCGTGCTATCATATTTTAATGCACGCGCAATATATTCAATTGCTTTCGGAACGTGTCCGTTTTTGCCTTCGTCCCTCGCTCTTTCTACCAATGCGTTCGACAAAGCAGGATCATACGATTGGCGAAAGAACGGATGCGAAGGAAAATATTTTCTTGCCTGATTCCAAAAATATTCCGCTTTGTCTAAATCTTTTTTCTGAAAAAAGGCAAGCCCAAGATTCAAATATCCATTCACATATTTCGGATGAAGTTTAACTGCTTTGTTAAGATGATAAATTGCGGAGTCAAGTAAAACACTTTTCTTAATGCTATCTTTTTCCACTTGCGCCAATTCAATAAATGCCTTTCCGGAATTTCCATTCGCCAACACACTGTTTGGCACTACCCATGCATCGTGCATGAAAAGAATATTATCTGTTTCCCAGTTCGGATTGCGGGCAATGGTGGCATATGCCATCGGAACAACCATCAGCACAATCAGTAATAGTTGAAGTCGTTTTTTATTTTCTATTTCGGAAGTAATTTTATTAACCCCCGATAAAAGTAAAAATGCCGCAACCATTATAAAACCTATGGAAGAATGATAAATCAATCGTTCGCCCATTGTTGCGCCAATCGGCATGGCAAGATTGGAAACAAGAAAAAGATGAGAGAGATAAAAAGCGATGGCGAAAGCAATCCATTTTCTTTTTTTCAGGAGAACAAACATATAATAGACAATCGCAATATGAACGAAAATGGAAATCCAAACCAGAGCATCTCCAAAATTATTATAGGGAATTGTTTTCCAAGAATAATCAGCTGAAAGCGGATGCGGAAAAATCAACAAGCGTAAATATTTCAGCAAAACAAAAATTTGTGTTGCTTTTGCTTCAAAACCTTTGGCATATACGAACGGATTGTTCAGTACTTCCGTGATTTCTCCTTGTTTTCCGGCTCCAACAAATTTATATCGCAGAATCAAATAAAACACTCCGACAGCAATATATGGCAGAGAATTTTTTATGCTTTGTACGATAGAATTTTTTCGGAAAATATAAAACGACATCGGAATAAGCGCAACCAGTGTGATGCCCCATTCTTTGGAAAGTAGTGCCAAGAAATAAAAAAACAATCCCAGAAAAAGATTTTTCGATTCTTTCTTTTCATCGTATTTAAAAACAAAAATAAATGTGAGTACAATAAAAAGAAAAGAAAGAATTTCATCGCGACTTTTTACGTTTGCCACCACTTCGGTATGAATAGGGTGAACAAGAAAAATTATTGAAGTGAGAAATGCAAGATCGTTATGGTTAATGAATTTTAAATTGGCATATTTAAAAATGTAATCGCGCAATAGTTGCAGTAAAAACACTACGGAAAGAATATATAAAATCACACTGACGATATGCCGAATCATGGCAAGATGTTCATGCGACTGAGAAATTTTTGCTTCAAGAACTGCTTTTTCCGAGATCAATTTATTGGCAAGGTTCGGATTCATTTGAAGCATCTGATTTTTTGAAAGGGAATCGCGAACTTCCAGCATACGTGTTCCATAACAATCGCCAAATAATTGCTGCTCGATTGCAAATGTTAAAATGGAAAGCGGGCGATACCTTCCACCAGAAAGCTCTCCCGATGAACCCATGGATTTGAAAAAACTGTCGTACGAATCGGTAGTCATTATTTTTCCAACCCCCGAAAATCCTTGCTGCACATAATCATTCAAACGCATTACGATGTCATCGTCCAGCGCATATTTATTGGAGAAGGAATTGAAATAAATAATAAATCCGACGAGTACAATAAAAATAGATTGCAGTCGGAACGAAGAAATTGGTGCAAGCGCAGAAGGAACCGGAACAGCGACAACGGGTTGTTGTTTTTTTTGCGGTTGATTTTTTTTGGGATTCTGCTTTGCCATGTTATTTATTAAATCTCATTACAAAAATCTGATCATCATTAAAATCATATAGTTTACAAAAATCTACTTTTTTTTGAAGTACCGATGGATATTGTTTCACCGATTCAAATCCAAATTTTAAAAAGAAATCAGGAATCACGCAGGTTACAAAAACTTCAGAAGGAGCAATCTGGATTAATGCTTTTACAATGGCAGTTCCAATTCCTTGATTTCGTTTCTCCGAAATCACTCCAACGGTCGCTACTTCTGTACATTCCAGGTAGCTTCTCAATCTTCCAAATCCAATAATACTTTTTTCTTTTTTTGCCACTACAAATTGCTGCCATGAAACATCTTCCAAATCCAAATCAAAACTTTTTGCCAGAAATATTATTTCTTTTAAATCAGCTGCTACAGCAGGAATTATTCGGCTACTCATAATAATTTCAAATACAAATATAGAAAGTATGGATTCTCAAAACGCAAACTGAAAATATAGTAAAAATCGATTTTTAAGAAAAAAATAACATTTTTAGTATTTATAGTTTAAAAAATATGACGAACATCATATTTATTTACGAAATTTTAATACATTTACCATAGAAAAGTGCCATATACTAAAACTCCTTCCGTATGAAAAAACTTTCTACAATTATTTTTATCGCAGGCATTTCTCTTTCGGCGTCTGCGCAGATTGTTTATAAAGATGTTGCTCCAATTTTTTTTAACCGATGTACTTCATGTCATCACGCTGGTGGCCATCCTCCGGAACATTATACTTCGTATAGTGAAACAGTGCCTTGGGTATCCCTAATTAAATCCGATTTGAATATTGGAAAAATGCCACCATGGTCACCAGATACAACCTATTCTCGTTTTCTTCATGAGCGACTCATTACTGCCGCTGAAAAAACTACCATTATAAATTGGATAAATGCTGGTTACCCAGCCGGAGATACAACATTGGCTCCACCTGCTCCTGTATATAATTCCAATTATCAATTATACGGAGTTCCAAGTTTGGTTCTTCAAATTCCAACATTTACGAGCAACGCTACCACAACTGACGCATATAATTGTTTTGCACTTCCTTCAGGTCTAACGCAGGATAGAATTCTTCGCGCCTATGAAATCATTCCCGGAAATGTTGCTATTGTTCATCACGTAATTGTAAATGTTGACACTACCGGAACAGTTGCTAGTGATTTATCCGGAGCTTGTTTTAACGCTCCAGGAAATTTCGGAATTGGAGGATATGCCCCTGGTGCTCCTCCAACTGTTTTTCCCGGAGTTGCTCCCTTAAAAATAGGAATGCGGATTAAAGCAGGTTCAAAATTTATTTTGCAAATACATTATCCTGCAGGAACAGGAGGACAACAGGACAGTACAAAAATCCGTATTTACTTTTATCCCGTCAATGAAACTGGCGTTCGCCCGATTTACACGACAGTCCCTCTCCAAAACTGGAGTTTGGCAATTCCTGCAAATACGGTGCAAACATTTACCGCAAAATATCCATCAAGTGGTGGATTGGCAACTGCCCTTTCTATCTTTGCTTCATTTCCACATTCCCATAAAGTATGTACAAGTATTGTAAATTATGCTGACAGTAATGGCACATCCACTATTCCTCTGATTCGAATTAATAAGTGGGATTTTAACTGGCAGGGCTATTATACTTTTAGAAATCTTGTAAAAATTCCTAAAGGATATACTATTCATTCGAGCCATGTGTATGATAACACTACCAATAATCCAAATAATCCATTCAGTCCTCCTCAACTTGTAACAGCGGGGACAAGCACTACCAATGAAATGCTGTTTGATGCATTCCAGTGGATGTATTATTTACCGGGTGACGACACCATTAACATTGGGAATTTGCTTGTGAAAGATTCTCTTCTAAATCCAACTACCACATCAGTAATTGAACTTCCATTGTCAAAAATTTCAACATATATATTCCCAAATCCATTCAATGATAAAGTGCGGATCAGCTACGAACTTGTGTATCCTGCAGAAGTTTCTATATCACTTTATAATCTTGTTGGAACAAAAATTAAAACTCTTTCCAATCAACAATTGAACGCGGGTGAATATGCGAATGATTGGGATGGAAGAAATGAAGCCGGAGAAAAAGTTTCTGCCGGAATTTACTTTTATACTATTCGTGCCGGAAAATCAGAAAGCAGTGGTAAAATTGTTCTAATGCCAAAATAACTGAACCCCCAATCCGCTCCAATCTCTAAAAAGAAGGAGCATGGATATTAATCCCGCTTTCAAAAAGGCGGGATTATTTTTTTAATAGATCTTTTATTACAAAATAAATTGATGCGAATACAGAAAGCAACGAGAGAGAGATGGTAAAAACAGGAAACTTAGAAATTGGAAAATACTTATCTAATTCTATTCCACCCCACACGCCTAACGCAATTATGCCTCCCATCTGGAAAGCCATCGAAGAAAATTTTCCGTAATCAGTAAGCTGCTGATTTTTCTGATTTTTCGGCTCCTCCTGATCCATTGCTGATATTGATATTAGGTACTGAGCCAGCCATTGCACAAGATCCGCTAAAGTTAGCGCCTGGTTCAATGGAAAGTTTGTTAGTGGTAATATCGCCTGAAAGTTTACTGGTAGCTTTGAGAGAAAGCAATTCAGCAACTTTAATTTTTCCAGTGATGGTGCCGGAGATGTCTCCGTTCTGGCAAGAAACTTCACCATCGACCATTCCGGTAGTTCCAAGAACGAGCTTTCCTTTTGTAATAAGGGAGCCGTTGAGCGTTCCGTCAATACGAATGTCTCCTTCAGATTTTATGTCACCTTCAATAACAGTTCCCGCTCCGATAATGTTTACAGAAGGGGTTTCGGTAATTCCTGGTTTTGCCATGGGGTTTGATTTTAAGTTGAACATTTGGCAGTAAATTAAAGGTAAAGGTAGATAAATTTATTACGATAACAACATTGATATAATTTCTTTATAAACAGAATTTATATTCCGTTGTTGAAAATGAAAATGTATTTTATCTAATATGCTTGTGCAAATACCACTCTTCGTTCAGAAGGTTTTCCGGAGAAAATACATTTTCCATTTTCATTTTTTGCATCCATAGGAATACAACGGATGGTGGCTTTGGTTTCCTCTTTAATTTTTTCTTCGGTTTCGGGTGTTCCATCCCAGTGAGCATATACAAATCCTCCTTTTTCTATCGCTTGCTTGAACTCATCGTAAGTATTTACGCTGATTGTATTCTGCTCGCGGAATGAAATAGCTTTTTGATAAAGATTGCTCTGAATATTTTCCAGCAGGTGTTCAACTTTATTTACGAGGTCTGTTTGTTGCAGAACCATTTTTTCGCGGGTATCTCTGCGAACAACTTCCACCGTTCCGTTTTGCATATCACGCGGACCAAGAGCAATTCGCACAGGAACTCCTTTAAATTCATACTCAGCAAACTTCCATCCCGGAGAACGATTATCGCTGTTGTCGAACTTCACGGAAATCCCTTTTGCTTCCAGTTCTTTTTTTATCTGCAACACTTTTTCTGAAATCATTGCTAATTCTTCTTCTTTTTTATAGATCGGGATGATCACCACTTGAATGGGTGCCAGCATGGGAGGAAGCACCAATCCTTCATCATCCGAATGTGCCATGACGAGCGCGCCCATTAGCCTTGTGGAAACCCCCCAAGAAGTTGCCCAGACATAATCGAGTTTTCCTTCTTTACTCGAAAACTTCACGTCAAATGCTTTAGCAAAATTCTGACCAAGAAAATGCGAAGTGCCTGCCTGCAATGCTTTTCCGTCCTGCATAAGTGCCTCGATGCAATATGTTTCAAGCGCACCTGCAAAACGTTCGTTGGGAGTTTTTACTCCTTTCAAAACAGGAAGCGCCATAAATCTTTCTGCAAAATCGGCATATACATCCAACATTTTTTCTGTTTCTACAACCGCTTCTTCTCTTGTTGCGTGAGCCGTGTGTCCTTCCTGCCAAAGAAATTCTGTAGTGCGCAAAAATAATCTCGTGCGCATTTCCCATCTCACAATATTCGCCCATTGATTGATCAGAATCGGCAAATCGCGATACGACTGAATCCATCCTTTGTAAGTATTCCAAATAATCGCTTCGGAAGTAGGGCGAACAATTAATTCTTCTTCCAACTTCGCGTCCTTATCAACAATTAATTTTCCTTTATGGTCTGGGTCAACTTTCAAACGGTAATGCGTAACAACGGCACATTCTTTGGCAAATCCTTCGGCATGACCTTCTTCCTTTTCCAAAAAACTTTTCGGAACGAAAAGCGGAAAATACGCATTCACATGTCCTGTGTCTTTGAACATTTTATCCAGCGCAGCTTGCATCTTTTCCCAAATGGCATAACCGTAAGGTTTTATCACCATGCAACCGCGAACAGAAGAATGTTCGGCAAGGTCGGCTTTGGTAACAATCTGGTTGTACCACTCGGAATAGTTTTCGCTTCTTTTTGGTAAATCTTTTGCCATTTAAGAAATATTAACAATTGTTGCCATCTTTTGTGGTATGATATTTGTCTTTTTGCTATCGGATATTAGATGTAACTTTAACGAAACGCAAAAGTAAAAGATTTCGGAACGCAGACTAAACAAACCCAATTTAGAATCGTCCAATTAAAAAAATTAGCCATGAAAACATTAATCAAATTCCTCGCAGCAGCAGCTCTTTTCAGCAGTTGCTCCTCCACGCAGCAAGCAAGGAGTACTTACAGCGATGATGATGTTTATTATTCTGGGAAAAATAATCCTCCGTCTGCGCCAGTAGAAACTCAAAATCATTATTCTGTTCCTCAACAAAATAACAATCAACAGCCATCAGATAACTCGGATAATTATTCCAATCAACAATCCGATAACCAAGGAAACAATAGTTCTGATTCTCAGCAACAACCGACTCAGAACGCTGATAATTCTAATCAGCAATCCAGCGGACAAGTAAATAATAATGCTGATTTTAATTATGATAATTACTACGATTATCAATATGCCGCCAACGTGAGAAGATTTTATAATCCGGTTTCAGATTATGGGTACTATGATAACTATTATACAAACACCTACTGGTATTCGGGCAATCCGGCACAATGGGGTATGAGCGTTTATATGGGATATCCATGGTGGGGTCCGAACTACTATTCTTATAATTATTTTCCTCAAGCATATTGGGGGTGCGGATGGGGTTTGGGCTTAGGATTTGGTTTGGGTTTTGGCTTTGGATGGGGATATCCTTTTTATGGGGGATATTGGGGCGGATATCATGGTTTCTGGGGCGGATATCATGGTTACGGAATGGAAGGCAATCATTATTACAACAGCCACGATGGTAGTGGAAATTATTATGGTCCTCGCGGGGGTGTTGCCTCTCATACAAATGGACGAGCAATTTCTCCTTTCGGTGCAAAATACGAAACTGCTTCTGCGCATGGAACTTTACCCGCAGTTGCAAATCATAGCGGAGGGATAAACTCTGTGAGACCTGAAAATTCAAATAGTAATGTTCGTGCGAATGAAAATAATGTTTCTCATCAAGGAATGTCTAAGCCGATTTCTTCCGAAAATAATTCTAACAGAAATAATTTGCCAAGACAAAATAATAATGTTTCTAATCAAGGTAATAATCCTCGTTCGGTGAATAATAATTCAGGAAATTATAATCGAGGAAACAGCACACCAAGACCTTCTATTTCAGGCAACACGAATAGCCAACCAAGAAATTATAGTCAACCTCAATCTCGTTCATTGAGTGGCGGAAGTACACGCAGTGGAGGATGGGGCGGCGGCGGCGGATCGCGAGGAAGCAGTGGTGGTGGTTCTCATGGAGGCGGAGGTCACAGATAATTTATACTATTTAATAAAATTAATTGTTATGAAAAAATTAATAATTCTATCGGTAGCATTTTTCGTGGTGAGCGCAAAAAATGTGAACGCTCAAAACGAAGTAGATGCTCTCCGATATTCTCAATTAGGATTTTTAGGTGGAACTGCCCGTTCCGCTGGTATGGCAGGAGCTTTTGGTGCGCTCGGCGGAGATTTTTCAACACTGTCAACAAATCCTGGCGGAATTGGTATTTATAGAAAAAGTGAAATTACTTTCACGCCTTCATTTTTCAATCAAAGTACCTCGTCTAATTTGGATGGAACATCCTTACAGAATTCAAAACCTGATTTTAATTTTGGAAACATTGGAATGGTTGCATCGCGTTACAATGCCGACAAAAGCGGCTGGAAAGGTTTCTCATTTGGATTTGGTTATAACCGCACAAATGATTTTAACAACAGTATAGATATGAAAGGTAATAACAATAATGGTTCTATGCTGGATGCCTATCTTTACGATGCAGTTTATAATAATGGTATTAACAATGATTTATTCGGAACGCAACTTGCATGGAATTCTTATTTGCTTGATTCTGTTGGTGGAAAATTAGTTCATGCTCTACCTAATTATGGTGAAACACAAACTAAATATGTTCAATCAAGTGGTTCGATGGGAGAAATTGTTTTTAGTTTTGGAGGAAATTATAACGATAAATTATATTTGGGCGGCACAATAGGAGTTCCACAAATTCACTATACGGAATCTTCTCAATATACAGAAACACTTAACGGAGATACTTCTGTTTACGGATTCAAATCACTTTCGCTTAACCAAAATTTGACAACCACCGGCAGCGGTGTTAATTTCAAATTCGGGATGATATATAAACCTATTACTTGGCTTCGCATAGGTGCTGCATTTCATTCTCCTTCCTATTACACAATGCATGATGATTACAGTAGTAGTATAACTTCCAATTTTACTTATCCTAATTCTGTTCATGCTCCATCAGATACTACCGCTTATTCTCCTCCGGGGCATTATGATTATTCGCTGATGACACCAGGCAGAGTGATTGGCAGTTTAGGTTTTGTGCTTAAGGATATAGGAATGATTGATATAGATTACGAATACATTAATTATGCTTCTGCTCATTTGAGTTCATCAACACCTGGTGATTTTCAATCTGCAAACCAAACCATAAATAACGAATATACTTCTACCGGAAATTTGCGAATAGGATCTGAATGGAAGATTGTTCATCCGTTAAGTATTCGCCTTGGATATGCATATTACGGCAGTCCTTATAAGTCAGGGGGCAATGATGGTTCGCGTATGAGTTATACAGCTGGACTTGGTTTTCGCGAAGGAAACTTTTTCATGGACTTGGCTTATGTCTTCACACAAACTAAGACAAATTATTATTTCTATGATCCAACAATTGCGTATGTTGATCCTTCAATCAATACTTCTAAAGTTTCAAGTTTGATGATGACGATTGGATATAAATTCAGCTCTGCAAGACAATCAAGACCTCGCAGGGAAAATCGTCCTCCTCCGCCACCTCCATCCAATCCGAATCAAGGATATAATTATTGGCATTAAAGAAAAAGGTTACGCGTCTTTTTTCTTGGTCTCTTTTGGTCGAACACTTTTTGCAGCATCAAGCATTTGTGTAGCAGCTTTCTCGGAGAAAACTTCGCCAGCCACATCAAATACTTCGTAAGATTTATTTCCTGATTTTACAATTGTATAAAAATGATATTCCGGTTCACCGCCTTCCATTTGCCATTCCCAAACAATTGAATTCGGATCTTCAACAACATATTTCACAAACTTGTGTACTTCATCCGAAGTAATATCTTTTTTCCTCATCTCCATATTGCCAATACCTTCAATCACCGTCATTTGAAAATTCTTCCCAACCTTTACGTCTGTGCCAGCCGGAGTGTTGCTTGGAATAATTTCAAGCGGTCCGGTTGTTGAATCAGGAATAGTCACAAGTGCAGCAATACCTTGCGTACTCAAATCGGCAATAATCATTCCTTGTGGCGCTACACCATTTGCATTATCACTTTTTTTTCCATTTCCGCAACTTGCTAAAGCAATTGCAGAAACACCTGCAATAAATAAAAAGAATTTTTTCATATTGAATTTTGTTGTTGTTTTGTGAGTACAAACTTAATCATTTTTTAAAATAGAAAATTGAAACTTAGATTTGCCCCTTACACACTTAAATTTAAACGTCCGTTTTCCATCGCTCACGGAAGCAGAGATTCAACGCCTGTTGTATTTACACGACTTGAACATAATGGAATGTTTGGTTACGGAGAAGCGTCCATGCCGCCTTATCTTGGAGAAAATCATGACACGGTTTTAGGTTTTTTATCGAAAGCAGAAAAAATAATTCAACAATTTTCTGATCCGAATGAAATAGAAATTATTCTTTCCGAAATAGATAAAATCGAAAAGGGAAATATTGCTGCTAAAGCCTCGGTTGACATTGCGCTCCATGATTTGGTTGGAAAAATCAAAAACAAATCGTATCATGAAGTTTTTGGAGCAGATAAACAGAAAAATCTTTTCACTGCTTATACAATTCCAATTGATGAACCAGAAGGGATTTTTGATAGAGTAAATGAAGCAAAAGATTACAAGCTTTTAAAAGTAAAACTAGGTTCTGCAGATGACAAAAAAATCATTCAAGAAATACGAAATCATACAGATAAAAAAATAATTGTGGATGCGAATGAAGGATGGAACGACAAATATTTTGCGTTGGAAATGGCGCATTGGCTTTCGGAAAGAAACGTTCTTTTTATTGAACAGCCCATGCCAAAAGAAAATATGGATGACACAGCTTGGCTTACCTCTCAAAGTCCGATTCCAATTATTGCTGATGAAGCAGTTCAACGTTTTTCCGATCTGGAAAAAGTTAAAGGAGTTTACAGCGGCATCAACATCAAACTAATGAAATGTACAGGATTGAATGAAGCACATAAAATGATTTTGCAGGCGAGAAAATATGGTATGAAAATAATGATTGGTTGCATGTCTGAAACTTCCTGCGGTGTTTCAGCTGCTGCACAACTTGCACCCCTTGTTGACTGGATTGATCTTGATGGTCCGCTATTAATTAAGGAAGATTATTTTGACGGAGTAAAATTTTCAGAAGGAAAAATAATCCTGAATGATTTACCGGGAATTGGCGTAACTCCAACTTCTTCACTTTCTTTCTCGTAAAAAATCACGCAAAAACCTGCTCCAGTATTTTGTGCGAAGTAATGTTTCCCATATTTGAAAGGTGAAGTTCGTAGTATCGAAGCAAAATATCGAGAAGATTTTTTCTTTCCTTGCCTGACAAAGAAAAAGTTTCCATGGAATAATAATTGCTGAATATTAATTTGCTGATGAACGCGCTGTTTTCTTTTGTCAGGAAATCTGGATGCATGGGTTCCTGACCGACAAATATTCCTTCTCTCAGATCAAATAATGAATTTGTATCGGAATAATTCCCCTGCGGAAAAAATCCAAGAAACCGCGAAAAACGAATCAGGAAAATTAAATGAAGATTGCTAAAATTTTTCTCAACCGAATCCAGCGTTTGAATGGTTTCGTGAAGAAATGAAAACAACTCCATATTTTCTTCTTCTTCCTGAAGACATTTCAGTAAAATTTCATTCAGGAAAAAAAGTATGGAGGTTTTTGCCTGATTGTTAGGAATGGAAATAAAATGAATTTCTGCCCCGACTTCTTTTAACGATTGCAGTTGTTGTTTTTCTTTTTTGTAAACTTCCAGTTCAAGCAATGCAAGCGGCTGAAACAAATTTGATTTGATGGATGCTTTTTTTCTTTTTGCTCCTTTTATCAAATAACTTTGAATGCCGAATTGCTCGGTATAAATTTTTGCAATAAGACTGGTGTCGGAATAATCAACGGTGCGGAGAACGATGCCACGGGTTTTGTAAATCATTGAAAAGCGAAACTATACGAAAAATTGTTTTATTGTTTCGTGATGCTGTCACACGATTGAGCAATGCGCTTATATTTAATTGTGTCTTGTGTCGGGATGTAAGTACAAGTTGACCATCCACTAACAGTCCACCGAGCAATATTTTTTTCTTTGTCTATGTATTTCATTGAAATTAAAGTTGTGTCAGCACCGTCATACAATAGAGTTGCAAATGTCAAACTATCGCCTTGTTGTCTGATACTTTTTATTTTAAACCACCGACCTTCTGTTTCAAATGTGCATTGAATTTCTTTTACATTATTATTGTTTGTAATGCCTATTGACAGCAAGTCGCGAAATTGTCGGCAAGGAACAAGAAAGATATAGTCATTGTCTTGCTTGGTTAATTCTGTCCAGTGTTTAGGAATATCTAATTTGTCGAACGAGATTTCGTTGTATAAATTTTTAGTCAAAGTTTTTGTGTCTTTACCTGTCTGTATAGAACAAGCAAAAAGTAAAGTTAACCCACATAAATATATTGTCTTGTAAGGCATTGCAATTGTGATTGTCTTCTACTTTGTATCATACGCCCACTTCACATAAATTGCGCCCCAGGTGAAGCCACCGCCAAATGCGGAGAGAATAATATTATCTCCTTTCTTCAGTTGCTTTTCATAATCCCAAAGACAAAGCGGAATGGTTCCTGAAGTGGTATTTCCGTAGCGCTGAATGTTGAGCATCACTTTTTCTGAACCAACGCCCATTCGTTTTGCGGTCGCATCAATGATACGTTTGTTCGCCTGATGAGGAACTAGCCACGCAACATCTTCCGATTTCAGATTATTGCGCTTCATAATTTCTTCCGAAACATCTGCCATTCCTTTCACCGCGAATTTGAAAACAGTTTGTCCGTCCTGATGAATAAAATGATCGAGGTTTGCAACCGATCGCATGGTTGGCGGCTGCACCGAACCACCACCTTGCTGGTAAAGAAATTTTTTTCCTGCACCATCAACTCTTAGAATAGAATCCTGAATTCCAAATCCCTCGGTGTTGGGTTCAAGCAGAACTGCTCCGGCCCCATCTCCAAAAATTACGCAAGTGGAACGGTCGTTATAATCTACAATGGCAGACATTTTATCTGAACCAACCACAATCACTTTTTTGTATTTGCCGGTTTCGATAAACTGTGTACCGGTGATAAGTGAAAATAAAAATCCTGAACAGGCGGCAGAAACATCATAGCCCCAAGCATTCTTCGCACCTATTTTGTCGCAGATAATATTTGAAGTGGACGGAAAAATATGATCGGGCGTAACGGTACCGACAATGATCATGTCAATTTCTTCGGGACTGATATTTTTTTTCTTGAGAAGTCCTTTGATGGCTTCCACCGCCATGTCGGAATTGCCAAGACCTTTACCTTTAAGAATTCTTCTTTCTTTAACTCCTGTGCGGGTTTCGATCCATTCGCTGTTCGTGTCCACCATTGTTTCAAGAACTTTGTTCGAGAGAACAAATTCAGGAACATATCCGTAAACACCTGTTATTGCCGCTTGAATTTTCATAAATAAATTATCAAATCTAAATAGGAGCGAAGATACTATTTAACGCAACTTGATAGTTAATAATTTTATCAAATTGTAATCGAAAACGAATAAAAGCAGCTTCAAAAAAATTTCTGCTTGCGCCTCGAAGGTTAGTTTTATATTTGAAGAATGTAAAATTAATCGGCAATAATGCAATCTGCATACAAATATCTACATTCAAATATTGTAGTACACTTATTTTTTAAGTGCTTTTTTGTTTGCTGTTTTTTATTCCATTCCTATTCATCTTTCTCTCAAAGGAAAAATATTGATTCACTGTCCATTCTGATCAAAAAGGACAAAGAGGATACAAACAAAGTCAATCACTTAAACAAATTATCCCGCGAATACATCAATATTGGCAGATATGACACGGCTTCGCATTGCAGTAACAACGCTTTGCAATTAGCACAGAAATTAATTTTTAAAAATGGCATTGCCAATTCGTATAATATTCTTGGAAATATAAATCGAGAGCAAGGAAATTATCCTCAGGCATTAGATAATTATCTCAAAGCATTAAAGATTGATGAGGATCAGAAAGATAAAAACGGAATGGCTAAGCGCTACGGAAATATCGGGATTGTTTATAAAGAACAAAGCGATTACGTAAAATCGTTAGAGTATTATTTCAAAGCACTTAAAATAGCAGAGGAACTTGGAAATAAACAAATTCAAGCAACAAATCTTGGAAATATCGGAACAGTATTTGAAGAGCAAGCGGACTTTTCAAAAGCGTTGTACTATTATTTTAAGGCGTTAAAAATGGTGGAGGAACTTGGGAATAAACAAATACAAGCAACCAACCTTGGCAACATTGGAGATGTTTATAAAAAGCAAGCCAACTATCGTCAGGCGCTGGATTATTGTTTTAAGGCGTTGCACATGGATGAGGAACTTGGAAATAAAAATGGAATTGCACGACACTTGGCCAATATCGGAGACATTTATTCTTCAACTAAAAAATATGCTGAAGCTGAAAAATACCTGCTGCAAGCGTTGGCAATAGATACCACTATTGGCGCTCTTACCGGAACAATGTATAGGCAATTGGCACTTAGTAATCTTTACGAGCAAATGGGAAATCCAACCAACGCACTCCAGCATTTCAAAAAAGCAATGACCGCAAAGGATACGCTCTTTAATTTAAATAAAAATAAGGAAATCACCAACAAGGCAATGAACTACGAATTTGAGAAGATGAAAGCCGAACAGGAAAAGAAAGATGCAAAAGCAGAAGCGGAAAACAAAAAGAAAAACATCATTTTATTCTTTGTACTAATCTCTTTGGTTTTGATTCTTGTTTTTTCTGGATTTGTGTTTCGTTCACTGCGAATAACACGCAAACAAAATCGAATCATTGAAATGCAAAAGCAAAAAGTAGAAGAACATCAAAAAGAAATTATTGATTCCATCACGTATGCCAAAAGATTACAAGATGCCATATTACCTCCATTGCATTTTGTAAAAAAATATTTGCCTGACAATTTTATTTTATACAAACCAAAGGATATTGTAGCCGGAGATTTTTATTGGATGGAAGTTATTGATAACACCATTTTTGTTGCTGCTGCAGATTGTACCGGGCACGGCGTATCGGGTGCAATAATTTCGGTGGTGTGCAGCAATGCGCTTAACCGAACCGTAAACGAATTTGGTTTGCGCGACACAGGAAAAATTTTAGATAAAGTAACCGAGCTTGTTATAGAAACTTTTGAAAAAAGCGATAAGAATGTAATGGACGGCATGGATATTTCTTTGTTATCAATTAATAAATCGAACGGACAAATTCATTGGAGCGGAGCAAATAATGCGTTGTGGTATATTCAAAATGGAATTATTAATGAAATTACTCCCAATAAACAACCTATCGGAAAACACGACAATCCGAAACCGTTCACCACGCACAACATTGCATGTCAACCTAACACCATATTCTATTTATATACCGATGGTTATGCTGATCAGTTTGGTGGACCTAAAGGAAAAAAATTCAAGTACAAACAATTGGAAGAAAAAATATTATCCATTTGCAATAATCCGTTAGCAGAACAGGAAAAATTATTGGACAAAATATTTATTGAATGGAAAGGCGATCTGGATCAGGTAGATGATGTATGTGTTATCGGAATAAAAATATAGCTATAATCTCCAGCCGAATTTTATTTATTTGTTTTTTAAATCAGCAACATCTCCATCGGTATCTATGACTTTTAGTTTCAAATCCGAAACATCATTGTTTAATGTATTTATTTTATATTTTAAATCCGAGTAATTACTGCTACTGTTATTGATTACATTTTCGCGAAATGTTTCTACATTGCCAATCCGCCTTTCCATAACATGTACTTGATCTTCTGCTTTGCTTATTTTTATAATCGCATCACTTATTCTTTGTTCAAGTAGAATATTTTTTTTGCTTGTGTTTTGTAAGTAGTAGAGTTGAATACTATTTGATATACATAAAACTCCGACTAATACTATTGAAATTATTTTTGGTATTTTTTTCATTTTGATTGTAGAATAGGTTTTTTCTGATAGAACAAAGATGAGCACTTAATTGCAGAAAGTATTGCATAACTTTAGGGATATGTTACATCATTCACACACAACATTAATTTTTCATAAATTAAATTAATACCTTTACAGAAATAGCTATCTGCAACTCATGAAATCAATTTTGCGTATTATTGTTTTTACATTGATTTCTTTTTCTTCCAATCAGGTTTTTAGTCAGAGTAGTAAGTGCAGTTACTATGATTCACTCAAGATAATGCCCTCGTTTAGATTTTATTCTCCTGATGGAACGGTATTCACCTCCGATAGTCTCGGAAATAAAAACTCTACGGTAATAATTTATTTTAAAACAGATTGCCCTTACTGCGGAAAAGAGGCGGATATAATTTCGAAAAACATTAATGACTTTCCGTCCACCGATTTTATTTTTATCACAAGATCATCAGATACTGCTGATGTCAGGAGTTTTGTAGCATTACATAAATTGGGAAGTAATAAAAGAGTAAGATTTCTTCAGGATAAAGAAAAATTATATTACAAGTTTTACGCTGCAAGCTATACCCCTTCCATTCACATTTATGACAAAAACAAAAAACTAAAATTGTTTGCTGAAGGAATTCTCATTAAAGAAGAATTGTTAAAATATATTCAGTAACGTAAAAAACTTTCCTGCAAATCCGAAATTAATCTTTCAGATTAAATGCTTTTTTTACCTCTTGATAATTTTTGTAATTAACATTTGGATGTGCTAACCTGGCTCCCGCAGCAATGCATATTACTTTGAATTGGCAAGTTGCTCCGAAAACTGTATTCGGATCTGATCCTAAAGTACCACCACCATAATTCCAGGCAACTTGAACATAATCAACTACTGTTGTAAAAGACATATAATAATTAGTGCTTGCTACATAGGTGTAAGGCACCGCTTCATACGTTGTTCCGTTATCAATACTAAAAAAAACCTGAACCGAACCATTATCGTGAATTGCTTGTGTTAAATCATTATCTTGAAAATTTGCGTAGTAGTATGGATTTGAACCGCTACTAATAGACCAATTTACGCTTGTTGCTACTTGATAAATTAGAGAAGTAACATTTGCGTTTCCATTTGTTCCGTTTGTTCCAGCAGGTCCTTGAGGTCCTACGGGTCCATCCTTTACACAACTTGAAAAGGCAAAAGAAGTGATGATTGCAATTACTGATAAAAATGTTTTTGTCTTCATAGTGATTTATTTTTTTGTTGTCCAAAGATATATGTTTTCCTTTAATGCGATTCCCATTTCATGTTAAATTGAATATTTGTTTCGAAAAAAACAATAGTAATTCTATCGCTGAAAAATTGTTGTAACCTCTGTAACTTTTCTATCTTTACATGCGTCTTATGCTTGAAAATGGTTAACAATAATTACTTATCAATATTCAACTCAATGAAAACCAAACAGTTAATTTTAAGCGTAGCTATCCTGACGATGGTATTATCTCTTTCATTCATTGGATGCCGAAAAGCTCCATCGGTAAATGATACCGACACCAGCGCTGCGACCGACAACACGCTTGCGGAAAAAACATCCAACGATGCTACCACTATGGTTCAGGAGTCATCCGAAACGGGTTCCACAAGTTCTTATCGTAATGGCAATGAAAATACATTAACCACTTGCGCAACAATAAAAGACACCAACAAAATAATCACCCTTACGTTTAGTGGAGGAATGTGTAATGATGGGCACACTCGTAGTGGAATTATGACGATTGATTATTCTCAATCGGGAACCAATATATATCCCCGCAACCCTGGTTTTACATGCGTAGTGTCAACAAGCAATTATAAAGTTGATGGGATGCCCGTAACCATCAATAAAACAATTACCAACACAACTCCGAATTTAAATCCAGGAACAAATCTTACCTGGACAGATAATGCAAGTGTCAGCATCGTGAAATCAACAGGAACGCTTTCATGGACATCAAATAAAGTTCTAACTCTTTTGAATACAAGCGACCAAACCGTTTATCATGGTCAATCCACATCAATTACTTGGAGCAAAGCAATAATTGGTCTCACAGGTAGTGAAAGTGGCACAACAGCAACCGGAGTAAATTTTACAGTAAATGTTACCAACCAGTTGGTTTGCGATAGGAATTGTTCTCCTAACGCTTTGCATCCGGGGCACCATCCATTTATTAATGGAACATTAGATTTCACCCCAGGAAGCAAACCCACACGTCATGTTAATTTTGGTTACCCGAATAATGGCGCATGTGATGACCAAGCACTCGTTACCATTGGCACCTATACTGTTCAAATCATATTGCCCTGAAGAAAAATTTTAAACGAAGAAAACCCTATGCAAATGCTGCATGGGGTTTTTTATTTTATGTAGGGCGATAAATCTTATTTTTGTGAGCAATGGATTAATCTGTAATTTGTAATCTGAAATTTTTCATGCCTGACATTATTAATCTTCTTCCTGATTCAGTTGCAAACCAAATTGCGGCAGGAGAAGTTATTCAGCGTCCGGCATCGGCAGTAAAAGAACTGTTGGAAAACTCGATTGACGCGAAAAGTACAGACATCAAACTCATTCTTAAAGATGCAGGCAGAACACTAATTCAAATAATTGATAATGGCATTGGTATGAGCGAAACGGATGCTCGCATGTGTTTTGAACGTCACGCCACTTCCAAAATTCAAAAAGCAGACGACCTTTTCAAAATTACCACGATGGGATTTCGCGGAGAAGCCATGGCTTCCATCGCTGGAGTTGCGCAAGTGGAAATGAAAACAAAACGCACAGAAGATGAACTCGGAACACAGATTGAAATTGAAGGAAGCGAATTGAAAAGTCACTCATCCTGCCAGTGCCCGAAAGGAACGAACATCAGCGTAAAAAATCTTTTCTTCAATGTTCCTGCAAGAAGAAATTTTTTGAAGTCGGATTCTGTGGAACTCAGGCATATCATAGAAGAATTTCAGCGCGTGGCAATCGCTCATCCCGAAATTGCGTTGTCACTTCATCATAACAATTCTGAACTTTTTCATTTGGAAAAAGGAACGCTTCGTCAGCGCTTAGTTGGAATTTTTGGCGATAGCTTTAACCAACGGCTGGTTCCCGTTCATGAAGACACAACGATTGTGAATGTTACCGGTTTCATAGGGAAACCTGAGTTCGCAAGAAAGACAAGAGGCGAACAATTTTTTTTCGTCAATAATCGTTTCATCAAAAGTCCGTATTTACATCACGCCTTGCAAAACGCTTACGAACAACTTTTGCAGAAAGACGCATTTCCGTCCTATTTTCTCAACATGGAAATTGACCCGAAGATGATTGATGTGAATATTCATCCTACAAAAACAGAAATTAAATTTGAAGACGAACGTTCGGTTTATACGATTATTCGTTCTGCGGTGAAACAGTCGCTCGGTAAATATAATATCGCGCCCTCGCTCGACTTTGAACAGGAGACAAGTATTGCTATTCCGCAAAATAAATCCCGCGAAGAAATATTGCTGAATCCACCTAAAATAAAAATTGACCCGAAGTATAATCCGTTTGAAGTAGAAGAGAAAAAAATATCTTCCCGAGCTGCTGAAAAGAAAAACTTTGAATCAATTCCTTTTCTTCCATCGAAACGGGAACGAGAATTTTCCCGCCATACCAATAACCAGATGGAAGTGGAAATAAAACAGGAAGAAGACGCTCAACAAGAATTTAAAATTGAAGGAGAAAAGACAAATAAAACATCGGCTTATCAGCTTCACAACAAATATATTCTGGCGCACATAAAAACCGGAATGATTGTAATTGACCAGCAGGCAGCTCACGAACGGATACTTTTTGAAAATTATTTTGAAATGGTAGAAAAGCACAAAGGCGTTTCACAGCAACAATTGTTTCCGCAAACGCTTGAATTTTCTGCCGGTGATGCGGTAATTTTAAAAGAACTTCACGAAGAATTACACGCACTTGGATTTGACATCAATGGATTCGGAAAAAATACTTTTATTGTTCACGGAATTCCTGCCGATATTTCTGACCAGAATATTTTTGAACTTTTAGAAAAACTGATTGAAGATTATAAATCATCTCAGGGCTCAAAATCTAATTTAGTAAACGCAAAAAAAGAAATAGTGGCAAAAGCGATGGCGAAAAGTCTTTCCATCAAATCTGGAGAGCCACTCAACCACGAGGAAATGAGTCACATGGTGGATGAATTATTCGCCTGCAAAATGCCATACGCTTCTCCATCCGGCAAACCGACATTAATTACAATTTCATTGGATGAGTTGGATAAAAAATTGAAAAAATAAATGCAAGAATACAGACCTTCCGGCTTCAATGTTTTGCCTCCGGTTATAAAAAACCTGCTCATCATCAATGGGATTTTTTATTTGGCAACCGTTGTGCTTGACATGAAGATGCACATTGACCTTACCTCTATTTTAGGATTGCATTATTTTTTCTCGGAAGATTTTAGACCTTACCAACTCATCACCTACATGTTCATGCACGGAAGTTTCATGCACATTTTTTTCAACATGTTTGCGCTGTGGATGTTTGGCAATGTGCTTGAGAATGTGTGGGGAGCGAAAAGGTTTTTGATTTATTATTTTGTTTGCGGAATTGGCGCCGTGCTTCTTCATTACACCGTTCACTATTTTGAAATTCGCCCCGTGCTTCAGGTGCTGAACGATTACATTGCGAATCCTGCTGCCGATAAATTTAAAGATATGTTTATATCGGGTACAATGAATTTTTCATCCATTCAAGAGAAGCAAGCTTTTCAGGCGATATTAAATGACTATCAATCGCAATTACTTTCCGGCAATACAGAAAAAGCATTGCAAACTTCGATTGATTTTGTGCTTGAATATAAAAAAGCATTCTTGAACGCGCCTGTGGTGGTTGGCGCATCGGGTTCTATCTTCGGATTGCTTTTAGCTTTCGGTATGATGTTTCCGAATTCCATGATATACATGTATTTTTTCTTCCCGATAAAAGCAAAATATTTTGTAATACTTTACGGAGCTATTGAACTTTTCGGCGCTGTAAAATCATCCGATGGCGATAACATTGCACACTACGCTCATCTTGGCGGAATGCTCTTTGGATTTATTCTGATAAAAATTTGGAATAGAAAAAAGACCCCGTATTTTTAAATTCAAAAATTTATAATCCAGTCAACAACGTAGTAAGCGCAGCATCCGTAGTTGCGTTTAGCGTAATACTAATTGTGGAATTAGAACTTACTGTTTGAGTTTGATAAAAGCTAAACAGATTTCCGCTGGCATTAACTCCTATGGCAACAATTTTTACAGCAGAGCCATTCGGAATTGCAGTGGTTGTGCTGTTGTATGCCTGCATCACAGTTTTGGTAGCAGGAATGTAAATAAATATTCCAACGTTTGTCAAATCATCTGTGGTAGAAGTGAAAGTTAAAGTAGAGTTAGTAGAACTTCCAGCCAATTGTCCGCAATTTATCCATCCAAACATTTGTATAAAGGCAGTATAACTTGCCGTGTTAGTTGTAAATGGAGTGAGCGGAGTATTTGTCCAGTCGGGATGATTGTTGGTTGTAGTTCCATAAAAAGCATCCATGCCGCTTTGTGGTGCAGCGCAAGGCATTTGTACCTGATAACCACAAGGACTTGGTCGCAATAATAATTGAGTTGTGCCACTGAAAGCTCGTAATCTGATTTCACCATCTGTTTTTAAAATAGTACCGGCAGAAACGGTTGGCATTTCATAATAAATCATGTCTTTAGCTGTGTATAATTCTACCAACTTTATTGTGAAAGGAAAGTGAACGCTATCGCCCGTTATAGGATATACGAGGCATTGCTTACTTGGCCATATTGTAGTGCCTTGGTTTCCCACTATCGGACCAGTTCCGTTACTATCAATAGTAAATGTTTGTTCGGGTTGTTCCTTATTATTTAAGTAGGAGTTTACCGGACTATAAGTATTTAATTGTGCTACCGTTCTTTGTTTGGAGCAACTGAAATAAAAAACAGAAACAAAAGAAAGTAGCAAGAATGCTATAGCGGACAATAGATTTAATTTTTTCATGGGAGTTGAATTTTCGTGTGTTAAAGGTAATTAAATTTCTTGAATCTAAAAATTGGTTATTTACAAAGAAGTATAAGCAGGACAAATTTTTGATTTCTTCCATCTTTTTGATCCTTTGCATCCTAAAATATATAATAAACCCAAGCGCAAATGTGTTTCTCTGAATTTAATATTATATCTGTATTCCAAAAATGGGCGCAAACATTTATTGGTCGAAATTCCGGCGCCTCCTTCTAAATCCCAGTTGTTCTTTTTTGCTCCTTTCATAGGCGACGATTCGTAATTTAACCAGGAATCATACGCTCCATGACCGATTGCATAAAAATTAAAATTCTTATATCTGAAAAATTTATATTCCACAGCCATTCCCAAAAAATATTCCTGCACTTTATTAAAACCCGGGTAGTATGAAAACTCAGGTACAAAACTAAATTTCTCATTCGGAAAAATACTTATACGTGCACCGGCTCCAAAACTTTTGGTCTGAAAATTATACATCACATCGGCTCCAATACCAACATTTTGAGATTGTCCCCAAACAGGAATAAGAAAAACTAATGCTATTAAAAAAAAATGTATTGAAGTTTTCATTCAGTTCAAAAATATGAAATCAAAGTATTTATCCTAATCATCAAATACAAATTGTTACCAACAATATGGAAGGAAATTCAGAAACACAAAGAGCCGCCTCTGAAATTTCATATTCAGTTTATGATTCTCAGAAAATACCGTACATTTATCTGTACAGTGTTTATTTATTTCCGATAAATGTTTAATCTGATAAAAATAGCTGCTAAAAAAATTGGAAACATTCCAAGCGAGCAACTGCTTAATCGCATGAAATTAGGAGTGCAAAAATATTTTTCCGGCTATCCTTACTCCATTATTTTACAAACGGTTAGCGCCTGCGATTTAAAATGCAAACATTGTTTTATTAATGACTATAACATTCATATTCATGACGGTGCAATAAAAATTATGGACTTTGATGAGTTTCTTCTTTTTGCTGAGCGATTAAAACCTATGATTCGGAAAGCATCTTACTTTCAATTTTCAACTTTTGAAGCCATTTTGAATAAACACTTATTTAAGATGATGGACGAAATCCTGAAAATAAATCCAAGGACGCAATTTCCGTTTTTGTCAAATACGATGCAGCTTTCGGCAGAAAAAATATCACAATTAGAAAAATATCCAGTTTCGATAATTAATATTTCTTTGGATGGTTGCACTAAAAAAATTGTGGAAGATTTTAAAACAGATGTATCTTTTGAAAAAATCATTGAAACGATTATTGTGTTGAAAAAATCGACTTTAAAAGACAAAGTAACCGTTACTTTTGTTGCTCACAAAAACAATATTGATGAACTTCCAGAGTATGTAGATTTTGTAAATCGTCTCGGCATAAAAGAAATTCAAGTAAGCAATCTTCTCACATTCACGAAGGAAACAATTGGGCAGGAATTATATTCCCGTCAGGGAAATAAATTTGCCGAATCCATATTTCAGGAAGCTGTAAAAAGAGCAAAAAAAAACAACCAGACGATAAGTATGCCAAGATTAAGTCCTGTACAAATGGGCTGCCAGGCGTGTGAAAGTTTTTTTATTGACAGTAACGGCAATGTGGCTCCGTGCGATTTTCTGGCTGTTTCAACTCCTTTTACTTTGTGGGGAAAAACCATTCAAAACCCTCCGGTGCTCATGGGTAATGTTCTAAAAAACGACCCCTTGCAAATCTACCGCAGCGCGGCTTTTAAAAAATTTCGTACAGCTCACAGATTGGGAAAAAATCTTCCAAAAGAATGTACTAACTGCATAGACGCTTATGGGCTTATGTGCAGCAATAGGATAAATCATCCTCCTGAATAATTGTGCGGATCTTTCCAAAGAAATTTCCGACGAATAATTCTGTTCAGCGGTTTTTCCGCGAAAAGATATAGGAGTATTGAAATGCCAATGAGCAAAACAAAAATTATTGGAAGATTTAAATGAAGCGTCAAATAAAAAAAGCTGAATAGAAAACCATTATGAATCAGATAAAAAACATAAGAGCTTTTGCCAAGCAAACAAAGAAAATTTGTTTCCAGTATTTTTCTTAGGTAAGATTTTTCAGTTAAAAGTCCATAAAAAAAAATAGCAATTCCAAAGGGCAACAGCAGATTGTTAATCAGCGTTTCGAAAAATAAAAACTGGTTTTGCTGCAGCGAATAATTGCGATTTACTGTCAGAAATCCAATGCAAACAATAATATAGAGCGCACCGGTTATGGTTGCGTAGTTGTGATTTCGAATTACATTCTCATGCTTCTGCGATTTAACATAAATCGCTAATTGCATTCCCGCAAAAAATTCAATGCACCTTCCGAAAAAAGTAAATTCAAAAAGAAATTGCAGCGATGAAAAAAATCCGTGGAAAGAACTGTTTTTAAATATCCTCCAAAGAAATAATCCCAATCCAATGAAGAGAGTCATTTGTAGTATAAGTTTTATTCTGTTTGAAAAAATAATAATCAGCGGAAACAAGAAATAAAATAATTCTTCAACGGTGAGACTCCATCCTCCAGGAATTCCGGTGAATTTATATTCGTCAAAAAATCCCCGCAGAAAAGTTAAATTCAAAAAAAGCAGACGAATGTTATCAGAAAAAAAACAATTACAAATAAATGGCAGAAAGGAAATAATAGTAATGATGAAATACATGGGGTAAATTCGGGCAAACCTGTTTATAAAATAAGTTTTGATTCCTTGCCTTGTTAGCGAAACACTTTCCGAATAACGATAATAAATTAGAAATCCGCTCAGCACAAAAAAAATTGTAACCCCGACATGAAATTCCTGAACAAAATCATGAATTGGTTTACCAAAAACAGATGCTTTGAATGGATTGAAATGATGAAGAAAAACCATGCAAGCGGCAACGGCTCGTATTCCGGTTAATGCAGGAAAATAATTTTCAGTGGATATATTCGGTTGTTTGGTCAATGCGAAAAAATTCTTTCAAGTTTTATTTATTGCACAATTCATTTTTTGCAATTTCATATTCAGCAATAATATCAACTACTATTTTCTTGACAGATTTTATTTCTTTCAGCATCGCGCTTACCTGTCCAATTTCAAGTTCTCCTTCTTCCAAATCGCCTTCAAACATTCCTTTTTTTGCGCGCGCTTTTCCTAAAATATTTTTTAACTCATCCGTTGATGCGCCTTTGTCTTCTGCTTCTTGAACTAAATTGAAAAATTTATTTTTTACCAATCGCACCGGCACCAATCTTTTCAAGGAAAGCTGTGTGTCGCCCTCATTCAGTTCGGTAATTTTCTTTTTATAATTTTCATGAATGGAAGACTCTTCCGAAGCGGCAAAGCGCGAACCAATTTGAACACCATCGGCCCCCAGCACCATCGCGGCAAGCATCTGCCTGCCTGTGGCAATTCCTCCAGCAGCAATGAGCGGTATTTTTATTTTTTCTCTTACCATCGGAATAAGAACCATCGTGGTGGTTTCTTCCCTGCCGTTGTGTCCGCCCGCTTCAAATCCTTCCGCCACCACTGCATCGCACCCCGCATCTTCGCTCTTCTGCGCAAACTTCGCACTCGCTGTTACGTGCACCACTTTTATTCCGCGCTCTTTCAGCCAGCCCGTCCATATTTTCGGATTTCCTGCCGAAGTAAACACAATTTTTACCCCCTCTTCTGAAATAATGTTCATGATTTTTTCTATTTCAGGATAAAGCAAAGGAACATTTACCCCAAAAGGATTGTTTGTTGCTTTTTTACATTTCCGAATGTGTTCGCGCAGCACATCGGGATGCATCGAACCGGCTCCAATCAATCCGAGACATCCTGCATTTGCCGAAGCCGAAGCCAGTCGCCAGCCGCTTGTCCAAATCATCCCTGCCTGTATGATTGGATACTGAATTTTGAAGATTTCTGTGATTTTGTTCTTCATAAAAAAATTATATCTTTGTAGTTGTAAATCTTTGGCAAGATACATCTTTAATGTAAAATGTAGTCTCGCTAATTATCAGGAGACGAACAGCAAATGAAAAAATTAATTTTAATACTCGGTTTTGGGCTTTTGGCTTCTGCTGTGTTTTCCCAATACAAATGGGATTTTGGGGCAATGGTTGGCGCTGCAAATTATTTAGGAGAGATTGGCGGAAAAAATAAAACACGTCAGGATTTTATTCTTGACATGAAGCTTTCTCAAACAAAAGGATCGTATGGTGGATTTGCCCGTTACAAACTTAATCCTGATTTCTCGATCAGAGGTAGTTTATCTTGGGATAGAATTTCCGGTGCTGATAATCTTTCTACAAATCCGGCTCGTGTAGGACGCAATCTGAGTTTTCGCGACGATATTTATGAAGCGAGCGTTATAGGTCAATATATTTTTTATGATGTGGCTGATTTAGGAAGAACGTATCGTTACAGCAATGATTTTAAAGCATATGTTTTTACTGGAGTATCAGGATTTCATATGAATCCAAAAGCACAATATGACGGTACTTGGTACGCGCTTCAACCTTTGCATACGGAAGGAGAAACTCTTCCCGGAGGTCCTAAAGAATATAGCTTATATCAGATTGCAATTCCAGCAGGAGCCGGTTTCTATTTTACTTTCAGTAAAAAATATAAAATTGGATGGGAGTTTAACTGGAGAACAACTTTTACGGATTATCTGGATGATGTAAGTAAAAATTATCCAACACAAGCGCAGCTCAATATCATGAGTCCTTTAGCTCAAGCACTTTCGAACAGAACTCTTACAAACGATCCTAATATTCCAGATCCACGAAATTACGGACCTGGCTCTAAGCGCGGAGACCCAAAGCATAAAGATTCATACCTCAGCACCACTATTAATGCCAGTTATGCTATTCAGGGGCGCAGCAAGTTTGCTCATTCAAAATATAAAACTTTTTTCAAGGGCAAGAAGTTCACAAAACGAACCATCCGGGCTAAATTCTAATTGTCTTTTTCTTGATTCAAAAGTTTTTTAAATTATTTTCTAAAAAATTGATTTAATTTAGAAATTGGTTTTAATATCATCGTTAGCTTTCTCGGTTTCAATCCGTTTATTTTCCAAGCAAGACGGTCTTCTTGATTAGCTTTAATTCTGTTTTTAAAAGTTATGTTGCTTTTTCCACCTGTTCGCATTTTCACCAACACTTCTGGAATATAAGAAGAAGTGATTTTGTGTTTATATAAAAAACGCAGCATAAGTTCATAGTCTGCCGCAAGTAAAAACGTTGTGTTAAAGAAGCCGAATTGTTTATAAAATTTTCTCTTCACAAAAAAAGTTGGATGCGGAGGCATCCATCCTTTCAAAAAATGTTTTGAATGATACGAACCGGATTTCCAGCTCCTGAATATTTTCTGAGGATTGTTTCTTGAAACATATTGAAGGTCTCCATAAACACTATCGGTTTTCTTTTCTGAAAATTCTTTTACCACTCGTGAAATAACTTTTTCATCCGCATAAAAATCGTCTGCGTGCAAGATTCCCACAATGTCGCCTGTCGCTACATTTATTCCTTTGTTTATTGCGAAATATATTCCATCGTCTTTTTCTGAAATAAATTTGGTAACTCGTGATTTATATTTTTCAATAATTGAAATAGTTTTGTCAGTGGACTTTCCGTCAACAATAATGTATTCGATATCTCCATAATCCTCATTCAGCACGGATTGAATAGTGGTTTCGATCGTAGCTTCGCTGTTAAAACAAACGGTGATGATGGAGACTTTCATATTGTCAAAGATTAAATATCTTTTTCCAAACGGCAAAACTTATCATTCTGAATACACGCACTCCATCCCCGTGGTTTGAAATAGAGAAAAATTCATTTGGATTATTTTTTATTTTCTTTACATCCATAAAGTCGTTCAACGAGTCATCAAAATAATCCATGCATTGGTTTTGAATTTGTTTCATCCATTTGTCAATCGGAGTTACAAAGCCGAGCTTATCTTTTCTCTCTTTGATTTGTTTCGGTAAAAAATTTCGCATGGCTTCCCTCAAAATATATTTATTTACTCCGTTATGAATTTTATATACACCCGAAATTCCAAAAACATATTCTACAAGATTATGATCATCAGCAAAAGGAGTTCTCGATTCAATAGAATGCCACATGGACGAACGGTCTTCATATTTTAGATACATTTTTAATCTTGAGTTTGTGAAATCTTTGAGCAAAGCTTCATTAAGTGATGAAGAGTTCGTTACCTCTAACTCAGCTTTTATACATCCGGAACGCACATATTCATTGATAATATTATGGTTCAGAAAATTATTCTGCTTGAAATAAGTTTTATAAATGATTTCTTGCAACAAGTTAGGCATCAACAAAGCAATTTGTCTTTTTGAAAAATCCTTTACTATTTGCCTGAGATTTAAAAATGATTTTTCGTCAAAAGAAATTTCTTCCGCTAATTTTCCTAATTTCCACTTTCGCAAAAGTTCTTTCCATGAAACCAAAGAATGAGAATAATAACCGCCAAATAATTCATCACCTCCCTGCCCGTCAAGAATTACTTTTATGCCGGTTTCTTTTGCTCTTCGCATAAGCTGAAACTGTCCGTAAGTTCCTGTGGAGCACACGGGAATATCCTGTGCATAATTCAAATCGCGAAAATCCCGCAACAAATCATTTCCGGTGGGGCTGACCAAATTCCATTCGGCATGTGTTTGGTCAACTACATATTTTGCCCATTTACTTTCGTCAATTTCAGGGTCATCAAAAGTAAGTGTGAAAACTTTCAGCCTGCCGCCAAGATTTACTTTATACCCATTGTCCGATAAATTTCCCATAATACTGACAATAGCAGAACTATCAATTCCTCCGCTCAAACATGAACCGACAGGAACATCGGAGCGCAATCGAAGTTTTACAGAATCAATCAAAAGTTTTTCTGTTTCATCTCTGTAAGCTGCAAATTTCTTTTCATCGTAATCGAAAAAAGAAGTGTTTGCCTTCAGCAAATAATACCTCCACTTCTGAAATGATTTTGCCTTCAAATCAATTCTGAAATTATGAGCGGGGAGGATTTCATAAATATTCTTAAACATATTTTCTTCTCCCCGTTCAATGTATTGAATATCTCCCACCAAAAACTCAGAAGCAGCTTGCAGATTAATTCCCGATTTAACAAATGGAAGTTTCAATAGCGCTTTTTGTTCCGAAGCAAAAGCAAAAACGGTTCCGTCGTGATAATAATAAAAAGGTTTCACTCCCACTCTGTCGCGCGAACCGAACAGAATATTTTTCCGCGAATCATAAATTACAAATGCCCACATCCCGTTGAAATGATTTACGCAGCCTTCTCCCCAATGCAAATACGATTGCAGAATAACTTCCGTATCTGTATTTGTTCTGAAAGAAAGTCCTTTTTGAGAAAGTTCTTCTCTCAATTCAATATGATTATAAATTTCGCCGTTAAAAACTATCCAGATTTGTTTTTCGGAATCGCACATAGGCTGATGCCCGGCAGGAGAGACATCAATAATGGATAATCTTCTGTGCCCAAGTGCAAATTGAGTGTTCTCTAAAGAAACGTTTTCAATGAAAATTTTAGGAGAATAATTGAGTGAAGAATTAATAACATTTTCAGGAGTATCTTTTCCAAACGCAGAAATAATTTCCGAATCGTTCATAAATAAAAATCCTTCTCCGTCTGGTCCTCGATGATGAATGGCATCGGTCATAGAGGAAATATGACTGGGAATGCCACTAATACTTCCGTTCAGGTTTATTATTCCGGTAATGCCGCACATAAGAAATTAATTATTCTATAAAATATTTTTAGTTTTTGTAAATCTCAACATTAAAATCATCGACATTAAAAAAAGATTTTTCCTTATTCCAGAAATAAATTTTCAAATGGTCATTCGGGCAGAAATCTCCTGCCACTGTAAACGAATAGTCATATTCTTTCCATTCACAACAGGATTCAGCAGGTGTTTCATTCATTCTGAAAGCCTGGTAACTTTTTGATGCATTTGTTTTTGAATCAACTGAACAAACGAGAAGTCCATTGTACGATGAGTTAGTTTGGATTTCCTGTCTTTTAAATTTAACCTTTGCATAAAGTAATTTGGTCTTGAATCCCAAACTGTCAAGTCCACATTCCACACCCCATTCATTTCCTTTATATTCAAAATAACCTTTTGGATATTTCGAAACATCATTAAAATTGTTCGTAAAACTAAAAAATGGGTTTGCATTTCGCAACGAATACGGTTTAAGATCGCTGCAACCACCCAGACAGCTTTGATATTCCCTTTTGGTTTTTAAAAATATATACTTGAATTTTTCATAATTCATGCCAGCCATTGGGAGTATTCCGGTTTGTGCCTGATAAGAATATATCATGCTGATTGTTGCGCAGATCAGAAATGATACATATAAAACATACTTAAACAAATGATTTCGTATTTCACGTAAAAGGAAAGTTCCGAAAATTGCAAAAACCGAAAAAAAATCCACAAATGGTCTCATACCAAAGCTGTCAAAATAATTATATGCCCAGTAAGAAGAAAAAAGATAAACTATAAACGAAATAAAAAATACGGAGATATAAAATTTGAAGCTAGATTGACGAAAAATAAAAACTACTCCTATTAAAAATAAAAAACAAATTGGAGAATAAATAAATAATCCTGAATCAAATCCGAATAACATTTTCACGGGAGAAGGATCCGTAAAATAAAAACCATTGCCCTTGTATGTCCATTGAAAAAGTTTGCCATTTTGCGCATACCAAACAACACATTGCAATGACAAAACAGAAAAAAACATCAGAAGAGCAGGGAGAAATTGTCTATAAGATGAAAATACATATTTAATTTTTACAAAAAAATCCTTGAAAGAATTGCAAAAGAATGGAAGAAATAAAACGATGATTACATTTACCGGTCTGACTAAAATAATCAGCGAAAGTATTAACGATGCGATAAATAAATATTTTTTTTCACCCGATAAAAAAAATAAATTGGAAGCGTACAGGAAACATGTAATTAAGCAAAACGAATATACATGCGACATAGAAGGTGCACCGAGTGTATAAAATAAAAGACTCGTTCCGGCGAAAAGAAAAAAAATGATCGCTGCAATTATTTTATCTTCAAAATTATTTTTCAGTAATAGCTTGCGCAGAAAAAAAAGCCCGAGCAAACAATAAAATAATGCCCCGATGCTTACACCTATCTGAAAAGGCTGGCTAAGTCCGTCAACCGAGTACCCGAATAATTTTGCAAAAAGCAAGCTGACAAGAAAAAAGGGAAGTAACAACAAAGCAACACCGGTCGTATGCATGTTGACCTGACCCGTTGGCGTTTCAACCACCATACTAAGAGCCGGGTCTGGTTTACTGATGTTGTGATTAATGAAGGCAGATACAAGAAATGAGTAATAATCTTTCCCATCTCCGTCAATCACGCGAAAATTATCGGCAGTTCCGGTCCATTTAAAAAAGTAAAGAAAAAAAAGGCTCAACACAAGTATAAGTAATAGCGAATAATTTGAAAAAAGAGACGAATTTGATTTCATAACTTTTAATATTACTTATCTTTTATTAAAGTAGCCATTAAATTATTCTGCTCGTTTTGTAACAAATATATTTTTCAATTCAAAAGTAATTAAACGAATATCATTTCTGGAAAAGATAAAGTCGCGGAAAGTTATTTCTTCTGCTTGCCGCATGAATCTGTAAAACTGGTAGATAACACCTGATGCGTAGGATATACTTGCAGTGATAGCTGCACCAATCATTCCATATTGGGGAATAAGAATAAATCCTAAAATAATTGTAACTGCTAATCCGATAACAGACCCGACAACACTGATTTGTGGCTTACCGATTCCTGCAAAATAAGAACTAAAAAGAATGCCTGCAGAAAGAATAACAATTCCTGCGCTGAGTGGAAAGAGAATTTTACTCACTTCGCCAAATCCTTCTCCAAAAACAAAAACGAATAAAGAGGAAGGAAGACACAGCAAGATACCGGTGCAAAAAACGGTTATTATAAAAACGATTTTTATAAGTGCAATTGTTAATTTTCTTGAATGTCGTATATCATTTGAATTTGAAATTCTCCCATATAAAACAAGTGAAACACTCTGACTGATGAGCCATAACGCTTCTGCGGCAGAAACTGCAACCGAATAAATACCGACTTCTTTCCGCCCTCCAATGTGAAAATGGTCTAAAATATAAAAGCTTAATCGGTAATTAAACATTTGCGCAATATTTCCTGTCTGCACAATAAATCCTTTTCGAATCGCTTCGTAAAATGTTGCGCCAATATTTTTAAAAGATATTTTTTCAAAATATTTAATGACTAAACTAAAGCTAAGCGCAAATGCAATTCCAGATGAAAAATACATTGCATTTATATAGGAGGATATATTTACAGTTTTAAGATTTTCCAAACAAAACACAAAGACAATTATCAGCACAATTGTTTGAAGAAGCGATGAGATGTTGTATTTGCCTATTTCCTCTTTACCGATAAAAACCATTGTGTTCACCGAAAATAGGGAGAACATAAAGGAAATAATAATAAGATGTAACACTTGTCCGCCATCTAAAAGTTTAAGAAAAAATAAAACAAACGGAATAATAATAGCGGTAATGAACGACCATGTGTATGATAACAAAAACAACTGCATAATATTTTTCCTTGGCACTAAGTAAACAAGGTATGGACCCCCGATAAAACAATTTACCAGCTGTACAATGGTAAGATTGAGCATAAATAAACTAACATCTCCTTTTCCGGCAGGACCAAGATAGCGGGCAGTGATTATTGCAAGAGTAAAATTTAAACCCGCGAGTAATCCTCGTACAAAAATTGTAGAAATGATTTTCCTAAACATTTTTTGTCAAATAATTTTTCTGTAAATCTCATTAAATTTTTCTCCAACAGCTTCATAGCTGAAATTGTCAACGGCATATCTTCTCATCTTTTCGGAATTGTATTTCATCCAATTATCCATCATTGTTTCCATTGCTTTGCATAACGCATTTTCATCTTTCGGAGGGATCAATATTCCAAAATCTTCAGTAATATGATCGGGCACACCGCCTACCGATGTGGAAATTACCGGCAATCCGCAGGCGAGGGATTCAATAATTACAACAGGGAGATTTTCGTAATTAGAAAAAAGCACAAAGCAATGTGATTTACGCATGGCATCTGCAATTTCAGAAGCATCTGCCGGTCCTGAAAAGGAAACAAACTCATCCGATATTTCAAGTTTTTTGACATAAGTTTTGCATTCCGAAAAATCCTTTTCGCTGATAATTTCCAAAAAGAAATTTTTTCTTTTCAACGATAATTGTTTTACTGTATTTAAAATTCCAAATACATTTTTTTCCTTTTCAACCAATGTGGACACATGCAGAAATTTGATTTTATCAGATATTTTATTTTCAATAGGAGGATAAAAAATTGAAACATTGGCGGTATTATAAACAAGTTCATAATTTGTTTTGAAACCTTGAGAAATCATTGCTTGTTTCAGTTTATTACTTACCGGAGTAATCATCTTTGCTCTGTTTGCTATCATGCGAATAAAATATTTAGCAAACCCGTTCATTCTTCCATACGCACCATCGCTGGTAAGATATCCACTCCAATGTTCTGTGATGATATATTTGAAACCAAAGAAACAATTCAGATAAAAAGCAAAAATGCCTGATGGCCAGAGAATGCTCACGTGTATCAAATCCGGTTTGCCAATTTCTTTTTGAATATATCTCCAACCGAGCAAATGCGCATTGAAATATCGCCAAAGTTTTAAAAAAGAAAAAATACCTTTTACTTTTTTATAATATACACAAACAGTAAAAATATTATTAATATGGTCGCTTTCTAATTCGTATTTTATTTTCATTGAATTATCTGAAGCCACATACAATACGCACATATCTGCATATGCTGCCGCCGCTTCGGTTTGTCGCTGGACAAAACTTCCAAGATGCTGCGTAACCCGGTTTGGATACCAGCTTGCCAATACAAGTATTTTCGGTTTATTGCTCAAAACAGGTTTTTCTTATTTCAATTTGTAAACCTTAACTCCGCTCTTTGGAAACATTACTGCATCCTGATATAATGAATCCGGCATAGAATATAAATTATTCCACGACAACAGATATTTGATCTTATATTTTTTCAATTCATCGCTCATGTTTTTGCTTTGTTCTGGAACGCAAAGTATTCCGAAGTATTTGCTGTGAGAAAAATAATTTATAAGGGTAGATTTTGTATAATTTTCTCCACCAATTTCACCATTAGTAAGAACAGAAACAGTGTTGCCTGAAATATATTTTGATAAAGTTTCTTCTTCCAAAAATATATTTGAGTAATCATCATGGTTAGCGAGTAATTCCTTCGCAGGTTGAAAGGCAATCAAAATGGAAAATATCAGCAAAAAGACAATTGAAATATTTCTATTTTTTTTTGATAAAACATCGAAAACGGCAATTGCCAAAACGCCAAGAACAATATTGTTTATCCAAATGTATCTATCTGTCACAAGAACAAATATATAAGGCAACGTACAAGAAACGGCAATAAGGATTGGAATTATATTTTCAGAGAAAATTATTTTAGCTTCATTTCTTTTCTTTAGCACCAAAAATAACATTCCTAAAACCAAAATTGTTCCTGCATCCTTTCCAAAATAAAATGATTGTATGCTCCATAAGTTTTTAAAAATAATTTTCATGTAATGAAAAAACTCATTCCTGCTGTGAAACGGGGACCAATTTTTAATTTCCATTTTCTGCGGTTCTTCCCAAGCATTAATTGCATTTTTCTGAAAAGGAGGAATTAATCCGTTCCATTCGAACGGATGGCGAAGTTCTCCCAAAATATTTGGATTAGATGCTGGCCCGATAAGTTTAAAGTTATATTCAGCAGCTGAAGAAAACAATATTTTATTTTCTTTTTTACTTATCAAAACAATCCAGAAGGATGAAATGATAAAAAAAATAAAAAGAGAGGAAAAATATTTGAAAACGATTTTCTTTCTATCGAAATCCTTCCTGATAAAAAAAAGTAGATTAATAATAGAAAATGACAGAAGAAAAAAAACAAATCCGGCTCCTTTCGCAAAATACAGCATTGCTCCAATCAGCCCGAAAAGTAAAAATGAAAATTTATTATTAAAATAAAAATGTTTTCCTGAAATAAAAATAAGATACCAGATGCCGACCGTCATCAACAGCAAATCGGGAGTTGCCACCAGAATTGCAAAAGACAAAATAAGTATGACAAAAGAAAAAAGGAATAGTAGAAATAAAATTCTGTTTTCTTGTCTGAAAGGAATCAAAACAAAAACTCCGAGCAGGGCAACTGAACCAATGATGATTTGCAAAAGCTGAATTGAAAGAAATGGTTCTATTCCTGTTTTAAGAAATATAACCAACATCCAGGAAAACATTGGGCTCCAAAAACTGTTTACTGCTTCTGCAAAGTTTCCTTTTGAATAATCTTCAGCAATAACCAGATATTGAAACGTATCTTCTAAATGAAAATAATATTTATGGAAAAAAGCAGCTATTCCGGCAAGCAGAAAATATATAAACAGTATAAATATTTTTTCTTTCAGAAAGCTAACTTGAAATAAATTCCGCATTATCAATTCAGTTTTTTTGTTCTGAGTCGAATGGAGTTTCCTATGACAATCACATCTGAAAAAGCCATCGCGAGTGCGCCAACCATCGGGCTGAGAAATCCTGCTGCTGCAATCGGAATGGCAACCACATTATAAAAAAATGCCCAGAAAAGATTTTGCTTTATCGTTTTCAGCGTGTGCTTGCTAATTAAAAAAGCCATCTGTAATTGCGCAAGGTCTTTTTCTTTGAGCAAAACAATTTGCGAAGAATGAATCGCCACTTGTGTTGCATTGCCGATAGAAATTCCAACCGATGCTTTTGCAAGCGCAGGCGCATCGTTGATGCCATCTCCCACCATAGCAACATGTCCTTTTTTAGAAAAAGAATCTATCAGATTTAGTTTTTGGTCGGGAAGTTGTCCGCTGTGAATTTCAGAAATGCCAAGTTGGTTTGCAATTTCTTCGCATCTCTTTTTTGTATCCCCGCTCAGCATAATGGAATTAACATTCTGAGACTTTAAAAAAGAAATGGTTTCTTTTGCGTGAGTTTTAATTTCATCTTCCATATCCACAAAACCAACGAGAAGATTATTTTTCAGAGCATATAAAGTGTGTGAAGAATCATCTGTTATTTCTGAAGCAATTCTGTATGAGCCAACTTTGTAATAACTTCCATCATTGCTTTTGCCTTCCATTCCCAATCCTTTTATTTCTTTTATTTCAGAAAAAGAAAACGGCAAATGATTTTTATTTTTTAATTCTGTGATGATTGATTTCGCAATGGGATGAGAAGAACGTTGTTCTAAAAAATAAAGTACGCTTTCAATTTCTTCTTTTGAAACATCATTAAAAGGTTGAACGTTTTTTATTTTGAAATTTCCGGTTGTCAGCGTTCCGGTTTTGTCGAATACGATACTTTTTATTTTAGCAAATTCTTCCAGTGAACTTCCTCCTTTGATTAAAATTCCGTTTCGCGCAGCGCGACCGATGCCAACCATCACAGCAGTTGGAGTTGCCAATCCCATCGCGCAAGGACAAGAAATAACCAATACCGCAATGCTGTTCATCAATGATTTCTGAATGGAAATATTAAAAGCAAAATGACATATTAAAAATGTTACGATGGACACAGATAATACAACAGGAACAAATATGTTGCTTACTTTATCTCCCAGTTTCTGAATTTCGGGTTTAGATTGCTGAGCGTTTTTCACCATCTCAATTATTTTTGCAAGAACGGTTTCTTTCCCGATTTTCTCTGCAAGCATTTTCATACTTCCGTTTACTAAAATAGTTCCGCCAATCAC
Source organism: Bacteroidota bacterium (assembly GCA_003164895.1). Classification (GTDB taxonomy): domain Bacteria; phylum Bacteroidota; class Bacteroidia; order Palsa-948; family Palsa-948; genus Palsa-948. The sequence goes on from PLUL01000010.1 coordinate 59,720, forward strand.
TTTATCTCCGATTGATTTATCCATAGGCATACTTTCTCCGGTAATCATGGATTCATCTACGGAAATATTTCCTGAAAGCAAGGAACCATCCACGGGAATTTTATCTCCTGTGTTCACCAGCAAAATATCACCAACCAAAATATCTTTCACGGAAACTTCCTCAATCGTTTCCCTTCCGTTGAGAAGCATAATTTTTTTTGCAATGGTGCTTTGAAGTTTAGTCAACTCCGAAATAGCGCTTGTAGTTTGTTTTACAGAACGGTGTTCTATTACATTTCCCAGCAGAACAAGAGAAATGATGGTCGCGGCAGTTTCGTAAAAAATATAATTGTGCGCTTCATGCGTACCATAGTAAAGAATTGTTCCCGCAATGCTGTAAACAAATGCAGCACCTGAGCCCATCATAATAAGGACATCCATGTTTGGCGAAAACAATTTCAGGGAATTCCAAGCGCTCTTTCCAAAATACATGCAGCCGATTATAATAACAGGAAGACAAATTGCCAGTTGAACAAACGGTGAGTTCAGAATAAAATCATGAGGAAATATCATGTGCGAAAAAAAAAGCACAACGGTAAAAGGAAGTGTAAACAGAAATTTTTTTTCTAACGAGGATAGTCCGTGGTTATGCGCTTCGCTTTCTTTCTGACTTACTACTTTGTATCCTGCTTTTGCAATTCCTGCGACAATATTTTTCAATTCATCTTTATCATCGAGAGAAAAACGCGCCTCACCGGTAGCAAAATTTACGTTCGGATGTTCTGCGCCATTTTTTTCAAGAACTTTTGAAATTGTCATCGCGCAATGCGCACAAGTCATTCCTTCCACATTCAGAACAACCTGTGTTTTTTCTTCGTGATGATGGTGAGAATGAGAATCCATTACATCAGGTAAACTGCATCCTTTGCATTTCCGTTTAGTTCAACGGAAATATGTTCCTGCATGGTAGTGGCAAGCGAAATGCCTACAAAATCTGCTTTAATGGGATAGGAATGGTGTGCGCGGTCAACAAGGACAACGGTCGTCAATTTTTTGACAGAAGATTTTAAAAAAGGGTCAATGGCATACATCATCGTTCTTCCTGACTCCAAAACATCATCTACCACAATTACAACTTTGTCTTTCAATTCTTTTTCGGGGAGATTTACTTTTATTTTTTCTGAAAGAGGGTTTTTTTTGTTGATGATTATTTCTGCCAATTTTACTTTTATCGGAGATATTTCACTGAGTTTTTCTGAAATTCTTTCTGCAAGAGTGAATCCGTTTTTTGTAATTCCGGCTATGATAATTTCTTTTTCCTGATAATTATTTTCATAAATTTGGTAAGCGATGCGGTCAATGCGCTGTTGAATTTGGCGATTGCTGAGTATAAGTGTTTTTGAACTTGACATTGCTTCTAATTGAAAGAACGAATATACGAATTTCGTACTTTCGTTTTGTATTTATATGTGATGAAACAGAAGCAAAAGCAAAAAATCAAAACACCTTCGACCGCTTTACCGAAAAAGGATAACAATCTTTCTTCGGAAAATAAAAAGCGAAAACTAATTCTCGCATTCATCGTTGGAGTTTTTGGATTTCTTCTTTATTCAAACACGCTTACTCACGGATATGTGCTGGATGATTTTTCTGCCATAAAAGAAAATAATATAGTGCGACAAGGTGTTCATGCCATTCCCGAAATTTTCAAAACTTCTTATCGTCAAGGCTATCTCTCGGTCAAAGATGGTTTGTACCGTCCGCTTTCACTCGCAACTTATGCAATCGAATGGAATTATTTTCCTGACAAACCCAGCGTGAGCCATTTTGTAAATATCGTTTTATACGGACTGACAGGATTTTTATTATTTCTTTTGCTTTGTAAGTTTTTTGAAAGAGTAAATGATTCGGAGAATAAAAAAATTGGAGAAGTGATTGCTTTCATTGCTTCGCTTTTATTCATCGCACATCCGTTGCACGTTGAAGTAGTGGCGAATATAAAAAGCAGGGATGAGATGTTGTGTTTCCTCTTTGTGGTTTGCAGTTTTTTATTCGTCTTTCGATTTTTGGAAAGCGACAAGAAAAAATTCTTACGGTTTGGAATGCTGACTTATTTTTTATCTCTCCTGTCAAAAGAAACTTCCATTACTTTTCTTGCGCTGCTCCCACTGGCTTTGTACTTTTTCTCTTCGGCTACAATAAAGAAAAATATTTCCATCACGGCATTTTTTATCGGAACGGCAATTGTTTATTTATGGATACGTCATTCCGTTCTTCAGGGCGCGATGGCAGACACAGGAGTTTCAATGGCGGATAATGTTATTATTGGAGCAAAAACTTTCAGCACGCACTTTGGAACTGCATTTTATATTCTTGGATTATATATGATGAAATTAATTTTCCCTCATCCTCTTTCTTATGATTACTCTTTTAACCAGATTCCGATTGTGTCTCTCAATAATATTTTTTCAATTGCATCACTCCTGTTTTTTATCACTATTGGAAGTTACGCAACAGTCGTTCTTTTCAAATCTTTCAAACAATCGACAAACAACGAACAACGAACAACTTCTTTTGGCATTTTATTTTTTCTAATCACCATCTTTCTTTTCTCAAATTTAGTTCTCATTATAGGAACTTCCATGGGTGACAGATTAATGTATTTCCCGTCCTTAGGATTTTGTATTTGTATGGCAATACTTATTGTAAAACTTTTAAAAATTGAAACGATTGACTTAAAACAATTAACAACAAACACAAAACTTATTCCTGTTTCGATAATTCTGATTTTTTTCAGCTATAAAACATATTCACGCAATGCTGACTGGAAAGACAACTACACGCTTTATTCGCACGATGTAACTATTGTTCCGAACAGTGTGAAGGCGCATTATTATCTCGGATTAGAACTGGTGAAAGGTATTGCCGATGCCGAGAAAGATATTGAGAAAAAGAAAGCTATTTACCAAAATGGAATTAACGAACTTGAAAAAGCGGTGAAGATACTTCCATCTTTTGCCGGTGCATATACGCAGATGGGAGTTGCTTATTACCGGATGAAAAATTATGAGAAGGCAATCGAGAATTATAAAAAAGCTGCTGAATTAACACCTTCAGATGCCATCACGCTGAACAACATTGGCTCTGTTTATTTTGAATGGGGAAAATATTCGGAAGCGAAGGAAAAATTTCAGCAAGCACTTCACGTTGATCCAAGATTTGTTGATGCACATATGAATCTTGGCAGTGTGTGTGGTATGATGAAAGATTATCATAATGCCTTAATAAGTTTTCAAAATGCAATTCGATATTCACCTGATAATGCGAATGCATATTTTTTTCTTGCGGTTACTTATCAAAACTTGGGGGACAAACCAAACGCTGATAAATATTTTCAGATTGCCCAGCAAATGGATCCAAAACTTAAGCGGCAATAGAAATAGAGTGACAATTTTTAATCCTCTTTCTTTTTGAAATAGTGATCGAGGAAAAAATTTCGGTACTCATCAATTTTTTTCTCTTTCTTATCCTTATAGAAGGTGGCAAAATTTTCTGTTGATATAGGAAATATTTGGTAATCTTTTGTAGAAAGTCCTTTGAAAACAACGCTGTCCTGATTGATAAAATCATAATAATCTTTTGCTTTTCCGGAGAGAGGGAATTTTTTTACCATAAAAAGCTGGTGGTCCATATCCAAAAGCAAATTGCTTATTGTGAGATCGGATAAACGATAATATTCATTATTGAAATTGGTAATTTTCACCATAAAATCATTTATGTTGACTTGTTTTGCCGATACGATTATCATGCACTGATGCTCCGAACTATCTTTAAAAGTGTATGGCGATTTATAAATTGCAGCAGTATCTTTTTTCAATGCGGCAGAATCTACCGGAGCTTTTTGCAGTTGCTTAATATGATCAATAAGTTCCTGCGCTTTTGCTTTTGCCGGATCTTTTGGATATTTTGCAATCACTCCTTGCAATGCATGTTCATAATCGTTAGCACCTTTAGTTTTCCCTATAGAAAATGCACGCAGAAGTGCAAACTTGGGCATAAGTTTACTACCGCTGTAAAAAGAATCGGCTTTACCTACCATTGCAATAACCTCGTCGTATTTCCCTCCGCTGTAAGCAGAATAAGTTTCAGAATAAAATTTTTCTATTTCATTTTGAGATGCCTGCAATTGTCTTTGATAATCAGGATTATTAATAATTTTTGCATACTCCGATTCGGGATACTCATTCAGGATTTTATTTTTATAAAAATTCGCTTTGCTTTGTTCTTTATTCGCCAGATATAAGCGATACAATAAGTAATATAAATTCAACGTGTATTTGCTGTCAGGATAGTGCTTGAGTAAATCTTCAAATGTTTCAGCCGCTTTTTCATTATCATTTAAATCTTCTTTGTAGATACTTCCCAAATTATAATATGCTTCCAGAATTTTGTCATTTGCTTTTGCTTTCTGTTCATCGGTGAAAGGAATATTTTTTCTATAATAATCAGCGGTTTGGTTTGGCGGGATTTTTTTCGATGCTCCGGCGGTATCTTTCTTGACAGTGGCGGCGGTTGTTGTATCTACTGCTTCTGTTTGATCTACCATAACAGATTGCTTATTGCTTCTGCGCCAATTGTCTTCAATCGGTCGGTTTCCCCATTTCTTGAAAAAATCTGTAAAGCCGGAATTTTTTGTTGCCTGATTATAAAAATACCAAGCACCGGCATTAGGAGCGGCGTTTGGATTATCGGCAGAAGAATTTGGTTTCGCCTGACTTTTTTTCAATTCGAGTTCTTCTTTTTTCTTTTTTTCATCGTCAATCGCCTGTGCAATAAGTCCGTCAAGGAGTTTTGAAAGATCTGCTGTGTCCATCTTTGCGACTTTCAATAAACTGTCTTCTCGGTCAATGATATTTATGTTTTTAACTAATGAGGATAAACTTTCTTTTTTATTTTTTATCTGTTCGTAGTTTTTGTAATCTTTCGCGAGAAAAGTCATCGTGCTATCGTAATATGAACCGGCAAATTTATATTTGCGCTGATCAAAATAAATATCGGCAATGCGCAGATAACTGAGTGCTTTCTGCTGTGCATTTCCCATACTGCTTCGCGCGGAGGATTTGAATAATTTTAACGCTGTTGGAATATCATTTTCGCGTGCAGAAATATCTCCAAGCGCATAATAAATCTGATCGCGGTAGTCTTTATTCTTTCCATCTTTCAGCATTTTGTTAAGTTCATTTTTTAAATCTTTTGTATCCGCTCCGTTATCAACCTGAAAAGTTCGCGCTTTGCTGAGCCGAGAATTAAATTCCAATTCGTAAGTAGGAGGATGAAGGTTGGCGCAATCTCCGTAAAGTTTACATGCTTTTTTCAAATTTCCATCCTGCTCATAAAGTTGGGCAAGAATGTAAATAAATCTGGCGCGGTCTTTTTTCTTTTTCGCAAACGGAATTGCTTTGTTCAAAGCGTCAATTGCTTTTTTATATTCTTCGGTGCGGAGATAATAATCCGAAAGCACTGCAAAATATTCTCCACGCAATCGGTTCGGCATTTTAGTATCGTGCTTGAGTAAATCCAAAATGGGACCTGTTTTTATTACGCTGTTCATCTGGTTGTTGGTGCGCACAATCCACAAAAACGCATCGTACCGAGTTGGTTTCTCCGAAAACATTTTCACCACATAATCAAATACTAGCAACGCAGCATAATAATCTCGTTTATAAAAATGCGACATTCCCATCGTCATATAATTATGATCAATCCATCGGCAATATTCATGTCCTTTGATAAGCATGGAATGATACTGAATTACCTTATTGGTTTTTTGAATCGCTTTATCCAGTTGAGGGAAATTTGCTTTGGCAATTTTTTCGTCGCCATATTTAAACACATGTAAAATTTTGGAGTAATCATCCTTTTGTGCTTTTTCGATGTTTGTCTTCGCTTCATCTAAATTCACATTTGCCCAATAAAGTCCGTTGTAATGCGCAGCCAGTGAATTAAAATTACGACTCGTGAAAGTGTTTTTCTTTTGAGAACATCCGGCAAGAAGCAAGAAGCAAGAAGCAAGAAGAAAAAAAATATTTGTCTTTTTGAAAAGTTTCATTGTTTTTTATGCTTTCCTGTTAACTATGAAAAGCTGAAAATATTGTGCCGAAGTTAAGGGATTTTGGGAATATGGAAGTGGCGATAGATGCAGGATAATTCTTAAATTTGAAAATGAAATCAATAACAACAATTTTATTATTGGCAATTCTTAGCTGCAAAACAAATCAGAAAGCAACCCAAACTAATACCGATAGCAAGCAAGATTTTACGCCTCAATATACTCCGGGACCGCATGTGGTGGTTTACAAAACAAAAGCGAACTACAATAATCTGGTTCCTGTAGAACTTTCGGATGACAAAACAAAAATTGTTTCCTATCCGTCTCCACCCGATGTCAAAACAGAAACCGGATACCAAACACCCACACTTCTAAACAACGGTTATTTGCTCGACAACCGAGGCATTGGGAAAAATGTTGCTTTCCTTAAAACGACGTATGAAGAATATTCAAAATTACAAACTTTGCCAACCCTTTCCGACCTTTACAACATGATTATTGAAAAAGACCCACTTACAGAATTATACGATTGTGGAAATAAAATTGCCTTTAAAGATGTAAAGCTTCAAATCAATCAATGGATTGACAACAACAAGTTGCGAACCTCCTGCAAGGTGATAAAATAAAATCAAATTTTCTATTCTTACCATTTTAGAACGTTAGACAGATTTAACGATAAATTACATTTGGAGAATTAGTTTGTTTAGTGTACATTTGCTTTCAGATTCACTAATACAAACCCCTATGAAAACATTTTTCCTATTTCTATTTGCAATGATTGCCGCTGTTACCAGTGTAAGAGCACAAGAAGACGATGATGAAAAAACAGAAAAAGCCCAAAGTTGTGGTGGTACTAACGGCTGTGGTGGCGTAGAACGATGGAGCCAGAAAGCGTTGACCGATGCATTAGAGAATACAATAGATTTTACACCCAAGCCTACAAGCATTGCTCATTTGGTTTCAATTGTAACGCCTACTCCAAGCACAAGTATGACAAGATATCAGCCTGTGGAAGATTCAACTTATATTGTTACTTGTAACATTCCAATAAAAAAAGCCGAATCAGACAGCGACTTCCATTTAGTATTAAGCAATGGCACACAAACACTGATCGGAGAAATACCGGATCCTATTTGTGCTTCAGTTGCAGCTTCGCCTTATGCCTGCCAATTTCAAACGTGTCGTAATTTCATCAACGCACATTTCGCGGCCGGAAATGTTTCCGGTGTAAATCTTCCTCCAATAACAGTAACAGGTGTGGCATTTGTTGATCCTCCGCACGGGCAAACCGGAGCAGCACCGAATAATTTAGAACTGCATCCGATTATAAATATTTACTTCGCCACGGCTACCGGTATGGAAGAATACAATCTGGATAACGTTATTTCTGTTTCGCCCAATCCATCTTCAGACGGAAAGATACATATTCAAAGCACCAAATATAAATTCCAAAAAGTGGATATTTATAATTCGCATGGTGATAATATTGGTTTGTCATCCAAGCCGGATATTGATCTGAGTACATCTCCAAACGGAGTTTATTTTCTTCGAATCAGAACCGATAAAGGAAGCGCAGTGAAAAAAGTAATTATCAATCATTAAAATTAAACTCCCATGAAAAAAATCATTACCGGTTTTTCTTTGTGCCTGATCACCATGTTTGCATCAGCACAAAACACAACAATCAATTCTGTCAGTTCAAGTGTTAATCCAGCGCTTCCCGTTCCCGATCATATTGTGATTGTGATAGAAGAAAATCATGCATATTCATCTATTATCGGTTCTTCTTCTGCGCCGTATATCAATATGCTTAAAGACAGTGGTGCACTCTTTACACAATCATTCGGGCTCACACATCCTAGCCAGCCAAATTATTTAATGTTGTATTCCGGCAGCAATCAGGGAATCAGCGGCACCACAAATGGCGACACTTATCCTACCAGTTCTCCTTGGAATATGACACTTCCTTTTAACACGAAAAATATGGGTGCGTGTTTGATAGCCAGCGGAAAAACATTTGTAGGATATGCAGAAGGGCTGCCTTCGGTTGGATATCAAGGTGCAACTTCCGGTAATTATGCAAGTAAACACGGAGTATATGCTTATTGGCAAGGAACTGGTGCCAATCACATTCCAACTACTTCAAATCAACCTTTTACAAGTTTTCCAACTAATTTCACCACTCTACCTACCGTATCTTATGTTATTCCGAATTTAAATGATGACATGCACAATGGTACAGATCCCACTACAATTGTAACAGGTGATACTTGGCTGAAGACTAATCTTGATGCCTATGTTCAGTGGGCAAAAACGCACAATAGTTTACTCATTATGACATTTGATGAAGACAATGATTTGAGCGGCAATCAGGTAGCAACAATTTTTGTTGGACCAATGGTAAAGAAAGGACAGTATACTGAAACCATTAATCATTATTACATTCTCAGAACAATTGAAGATATTTACGGTATCTGCCACGTTGGAGGTGATACCATTTCCCCTGTTGTGCCAATCACCGATTGCTGGCTTAAACCATCCATTACCGGTAATACTACCGTTTGCAATGGAAACAGCACTACGCTTACTGGTTTTGGCGGTACTTGCTGCGGAACAACTTACGCATGGAGTTCGGGGCAGACAACAACTTCTATCTCTGTTTCACCAACTGCAAATACAACATATTCAGTAACTGCAACAACAGGCAATTATATTACAACAGCAACAGCAACTATTACGGTAAACCCGTCTCCAACTGCTGCATTTAGTCCGGGCATTAATGTAAATTCTGTAACTTTTACAGATGCCAGCACTACTTCTATCGGCACTATTACTGCTTGGAGTTGGAATTTTGGTGATGGTAGTCCAAATTCCACAATACAAAATCCTTCTCATACTTATACAACAATAGGAACATTCACTGCTTGCCTTACTGCTACTTCGTCTAACGGTTGTACGAATACAATTTGCCATATAGTAAGCATTACCGCTACTGGTGTAAATGAGTGGCAGTCTGCGGATTTTAATTTTCAGATTTTCCCCAATCCATCAAAAGGAGAATTTCAGATTAATAATTTACAAGCCACAGTTTATGATTTAGAAATCTATAACATTGTTGGAGAGAAAATGTATTCCGATAAAATCGTCAATCGTAAATCATACATGGTACATTCCGATTTACCAAACGGAATTTACTTCATTCAACTTAAAACTGATCAAGGAACGGCAGTAAAGAAAATAATTATTCAAAAATAAGAACAATGAAAAAAAATAACTCCTTTCTCTTTGCAATTTCAATAGCGGTTGCAATCATAGGAACACTTCAAGCGCAAAGCAGGCAATCATCTGCTTCCTGGAATGTGCAGGAAATCTCGATGACAAAATGGAATTCGCAAGATGGAATTCCTTATATGCAGGCACCGGGCGTAAATCTTGGAGCAGTAGCATTTGATATGATAGCAGTAAATAAGATCGCTTTTTTATCCAATGCCTCCAACGAAATAATTATCACTGATAGAACTTCCGGAAAAGCGATCAATAGATTTCCTGTAACATTTGCTCCTCGCGATTTTGTTTATGATAATGGAGTTTTTTATGTGCTGGGTGAAAAATTTGTGATCGCATACAACGAGAATGGAAAATTGTTAAAACAATTATCGTTCCCGGGAACTTATTTAGGAATCGAAAGAGTAACGCGTTTTAACAACGCCACTTATTTGCTGCTTCCTTCGGGAAATTGTTTTCAAATTGAATCAGGTAAAGAACATGAAGGATGGATAACATCTGCCGGAAATTTTGTGTTTACAAAACTAAATGGTGATAATTCTTATTCAGTTAAACTGATCACCAACACAGGGAAAATTTTTACAGCAACATTTAATACCGATAAAACAGTGGCAGGAGTATATGTGGTTGGCGCAACACAAAACAGAATTTTTCTGGATGTGCAAACTTATATTACACAAAGTCCTATCAGCGTTGAGCGCAAAATTGTGTCGGTAGATTTGTCTTCCAGCGGAATTGGAAGTGTGGTTGCCAACATCAAAGTTCCTGATTGCTATTATGTGCTTTCCAATAACGACTTTCATTTATCGGCAACCGGAAATATTTTAAATATGATGACCTCACCTCAAGGTGCTTTTGTATTTACTCTCACAGAAGTAAAAGCAGGGAAAACAATAGGATATCCGGCTTCATTAACAAATTTGAAATATCACTTCAACGATCATCTTATACAGGTTGAAGCAAAATAAATTCTTTCATATAGTTTAAAATCTAAAAAGATGAAAAATAAAAATCAATTATCAATTATCAATTATCAACTGATAATTATTTTAACTATCTGTTGCCAATTATCAGTATTCAATTGCTTCGGACAAATCACCAGAAGCCAGATATTTGCTAATGCAGATCCTTTTACATCTTACACATTCACCGCCACGTCAAGTAATATTCATAATAATGTTTCTTGTTCACCTGTGGGAAATATAATTACTCCAAGTTGGGTAATAGTAGGTCATAATACTTCTATGCCTTATTGCTGGGGCGGTTTTTCATCGCGCGCTTCTTTTACAACTGGACTTACAAATGGAAAATCTGCCGGTGATAATGATTGCACTACCAATGGCGATGGTTCCGAAACGTGTGCATTAGGAGTAGATTGTTCGGGTTTTGTTTCAAGATCATGGGCATTAACAACAAAATACAGCACATCCACTTTGCCGAATATTTCCACTGCATACACCAGCGCATCGCAGGTTCAACTGGGAGATATTTTTAATTATGCAGGATCACATGTACGGTTAGTGAATACAAATTATGGCAATGGCAGTTATCAGGTGATGGAATCATCGGCAAACGGATGGCATGTTGCGTATAATACTTACACTGCGAGCCAGCTTACTTCATATGTTCCGAGATATTATGTTAATATAGTAAATGCTGTTTCTTTAGATGCCGGCATTGCTTCTGTTGCCACTCCAAACAGCACCGTTTGTGGAAGTACTTTTTCACCGGTTGTGAAATTGCAAAACTTCGGCACTACCACGTTGACATCGTGTACCATTAATTATCATTATGATTCCAATTCCAATCAAACTTTTTCATGGACGGGCTCATTGGCAACAGGAATTTCCACCACCGTTACATTACCATCTATTACTGTTGCTGCCGGCACACATACTTTTATTTGTACAACCAGCAATCCAAATGGAGGCACCGATGGAAATACTTCCAATGATCAGTCGCAGAATATATTTACTATAATGAATGCTCCCGCAACACTTCCTTTAATGGAATCATTTCAGTCATCAACATTTCCGCCCGCGGGATGGACCATGCATTTTCCGAATTCAAGCGATAGCGCATGGAGATTGTGCACCACAACTGGTTACAATAGCTCACAGTGTATGTTCTTCCCGGGTAACTGCGGCAATGCGGTAAATATTTCGGGAGAGATACAGCAGATATATTCGCCCAATTATAATTTTACCAGTGTAACAAATCCGCAAATGAAATTTGATGTGGCGTATGAACCGAGCAGTCCTCCTACCTACAGCGATACGCTTGCTATTTATTCTTCGATTGACTGCGGTACTACGTGGGTACACATTTATTCAAAAGGCGGAATGACGCTTTGCACAACCGGTGGAACTACTTCGGGCGGTATGGATGTAGTGAACGGTTGTTTTGTACCGCCTAACAGTAGTGCATGGAGAACAGATTCAATTAATCTTTCTTCGCTGAGCGGTAATTCAAATGTTATGTTTTCGTTTGAAAGCCGTTCGGGTTGGGGTAATATTATTTATCTCGATAATATAAATGTATCATCTTCTGCAGCTACTTCTGTTCAGAATATACTTGAAAGTAGCGATGTTAAATTATTTCCAAATCCAAGCAATGGCGTATTTAATTTGCAGACAACTCAACTTGAAAACATGACCTTGCAAATTTACAATGCCTATGGTCAATGTATTCGCCAGCAAATGAGCAAATCGGGCAACCAGCAAATTGATCTGAGTGCTGAAGCAAACGGAATTTATTTGCTAAAAATAAAATCAGCCCAGGGAGGAAAAACAATAAAGTTGGTAAAGGAATAATTATTTATTTTTTTTCTTTTCATCAAAATTGAGTGCGCCTCCCCAGTTTTCCATTTGCCCGAGTATCCAGTTTTGCCGTGCGCGAACGTACACGCTCGGACTTTTCACCTGAAACTTAAATGGATTCGGCAGAACGGATGCAAGCAATGCAGACTGTTCGCGGGAAAGTTTTTTTGCATCTTGCTTAAAAAATTCTTTTGATGCCGCCTGTGCTCCGTAAATTCCATCGCCAAATTCAATCACATTCAGATACACTTCCATGATGCGCTGCTTGCTCCAAATAGTTTCTATCAGAAAAGTAAAATAAACTTCCAATCCTTTTCGCACCCAGCTTCTGCCGGGCCAGAGAAAAACATTTTTTGCTGTTTGCTGGCTGATGGTACTTGCTCCGCGCTTGTGTTTGCTGTGCTCGTTATGTTCTGCCGCTTTTTCTATCGCATCAAAATCAAATCCGTGGTGTTCTAAAAAATTCTGATCTTCGGAACAAATAACTGCTAATTGAAGGTTAGGAGAAATTTCTTCGAGAGGAATCCAGTTTTTTTTCAGCTTTAACTCTCGCTTAGAATCGAACATTTGCTCGCAACATCGAATCATCATTAACGGAGTTACAGGAACTGGAATCCAGCGAAAAAATATTACAGAAGCAATGCTGATGATAAAAAACCACAAGCATACTTTCCAAAAAATGCGCCAGAGCTTGCGAAAGAAATTCTTCATCCCAAAATTTAATACTGGAAAGTGGGGCACTCCGCAATTCTTCCTTGCCGGATGGATTGGCTGTCGCTCCAAGGAGAAGGAGAAATTCCCATCATCACTTCCTGCGAGTTGGCAATTCCAAATCGGTAAGGAGCAATTGTATAATCATAAGCAAAACCAATCACTAATTTATCAAACCTAAACTGAACAATTCCGCAAATTGCATCCAGATTCCGATACGTTATTCCTATCGCAAAATTTTTATTCAGGTAAGCGAGCATATTGTATTCAAAAGTTGGCAGCGAAGAATAGGTATATTTTACATGAAAAGATTGGATCACGAGCAGATAAGATCTCGCCCACCATTTTCGCGAAGCTGAAAAATAAGCAGATGGCGGAAGCTGCGTAGGAGAACCAATCATATCTGAACCTTGCTGCACGGTGTTTTTATACAGTTGCCGCACAGATAAATCAAACGTCCATTTGGCGTTGTAAAATTTTATTCCTGGAATAAAATCAGGATATATCCAAATATTTTTACCGGTCATTACTGGATCGGAAGGATCTATCATACTAAAAGTATATCGCCTTGCACCTGCCGCCAAACCAAACGACATATAATAATACCTCGTCATTCGCACATGATATGCATAGGAAAGATAAAAATTATCTGACTGAAAAATTATTCCCTGTTTGTCCGATTCCCACGATCCGCCTACGGCGTGAAATCCGCGTTTAAAGGATCTTTTTTTTCCTAAATAGGAATTAAAAGTGAAGAAATTGGTACTGGGATTATTTTGCATTCCCATCCATTGCTGCCGAATTCCCACCATTGCTTCGTATTTGTTATTGGAAAGACCACATGCCGCCGGATTCAATCCGAAATTGTTCAGCATATATTGCGTGTACTCAGGAGTTTGCTGAGCGTTTACACCGATTACACCGATTATAAAAATGATTACATAGATAATTTTCTTCATTACCAATATTTTACCTCATGATTGTTACACTTCCGTGTGTGGATTTTTTTTCTTTATCATTTTTATCTTCATAGAAAAAATAATAATACACCGCATCGGGAACCGGAATACCAAGGTAACTTTTTCCATCCCAAGGTTCGTACAATCCTTTGTGTTCGTACACGCGCGTTCCCCATCGGTCAAATACAATCACTTTCGCATCGGGATAATATTGACTGTTCCCAATTTGCCAGGTATCATGGATTCCATCTCCGTTAGGAGTAAAATATTGTTCGGGAGAAACAAAACATTCGCCGGCGACAAGGTTGTAAGAAAAACTTATCGAACAATTTTTTGCATCGGTTACGATGACAGAATATTCTCCTGCGCCAAGTTGAGCGATGCCAATATTCGTTTGTCCTGTGTTCCACAAATAGTTATAAGGCGAAGTTCCGCCTGAAATATTAAGAATAATATTTCCGTTATTCATACAGTCTGGTGCTTGGGCTTGCGAATTATTTTCAAATGGCTGCGGCTGAAAAACTGAAATTGTTATGGTGGAATCCTTTCCCGTATTATCTTTAATCGTTACGGAATAATTTCCAGCAGAAAGTCCTGTTGCAAAGAAAGAAGTTTGAGCTGCAGAATCATTCCATAAATAAGAATAAGGAAGAGTTCCGCCTGAAACAGAAACCGAAGCGCTGCCATTTTTTCCTTCCGGACAAGTTACGTTAGTAACAGTGGGAGTGATTGTAAATGTTTGCGCAAAAATAATTTCAGAAGCCAGAAGCCAGAAGCCAGAAGCCAGAAAAATTAAATATGAATTCTTGAATTTCATTTACAAAAAAGATTGCTTAGTTCTTCTGCCTTAATGCTTCCAAGTTCGATTGCTTTTTTCAAATCCGTGCAGGCAGATTGTTTTTCGCTGTTCATATATTTCACAGTTGCCATTCCGATATACGCTTCCACATATTTTGGATTTAATTCGGTTACTTTTTGATAATCCTTTATGGCTTCATAATAACTTCCGCTGATGTCCTGCCAATAAGCGCGACTGTAATATGCTTCAATGTAATCTGGTTTTAGTTGAATCGCCTTATCCAAATCCTGAACCGCATCGCTGTAATCCGACATGTATGCTTCCGCCAGTGCACGGTTGTATAAAAACTTTGGATTGGAAGAATCAAGTTCAATCGCACGACTAAAATCTTTCGCAGCGCTGATGAAATCCTGTTTCGATGCCTTTACAATTCCTCTGGCATAATACGCATCGGCATATTTCGAATTAAGTTTGATGGCTTTGTTCAAATCATCAGATGCAGATTTTAAATCTCCTGTTTTAAGATACGCAACTCCGCGTAAACAATATGCGCTGTCGAAGTCTGCTTTGAGAGAAACAGCTTTGGAGCAATCATCAATCACGCCTTTGAAATCATTTTGAGATTCTTTTATTCGCGCAGATTTAAGCAGATAAGAAGGAGAATCCTGAGCAAAAGAATTAAAAAAAGAAGAAAGAAAAATGAAAAGAACTGATATTTTAAGTAAAGGATTCAAAATTATTTCAGCAGATTTTCCAAGGAAGTTTCATACAAATGTTTTGCTTCATCTACCTTAAAATATTTTTCTTCATCAATAATCATTTCATCGCCCATCACAGCGCCAAGAAAACAAAAGTCAACATCGCGCGCCATCATTTCATGTAAAAACTTATCTTCATCTCCCGGTCGAACCGTAACAACCACCCTGCTCTGCCCTTCGCCAAAAAGAAAAGCATCGGTGCGGATGGATTCATCCGTGCTTATATCGAAACCTTTCCCGCTGTGAATTGAAGATTCTGCAAGTGTAACAAACAATCCTCCATCGGAACAATCGTGTGCTGAACGTATCAACCCTTTTTTGATGATAGAACCTACTGCTTGCTGAACTTTGAATTCTTCTTCCAGATCAAAATAAGGAGCCGGAGAAAGTTTCACTTTGTGAAACGAGTATAAATATTCAGAGCAAGAAAAATCATCGCGCATTTCTCCTATGAGATAAATTAAATCGCCTTCCTGCTTGAAGTCGAGCGTCATTCTATTTTTCTTGTCGAGAATTCCTAGCATGCCGATTGCCGGAGTTGGAAAAACAGGTCCTTCATAGGAAGATTGATTATAAAAACTCACATTTCCGCCTGTAACAGGAGTTCCGAATTTTTTGCAGGCAGCACCCATTCCTTTTATCACATTCACAAATTGCCAGTACACTTCCGGGTTGTAAGGATTTCCAAAATTCAGGCAGTTTGTGATTGCGAGTGGTTCTCCACCTGAGCAGACAATGTTTCTTGCAGCCTCTGAAACCGCAATGGACGCACCTTTTTCAGGATCAGCATATACATATCGTGCATTGCAATCTATTTTGAACGCCAGCGCACGTTCTGTTTCTTTGATGTTCACGATCGCTGCATCCGAAGGAGAATTGGTGCTTTGGTTCACTGTTCCCACCATCGAATCATACTGTTCATACACCCAGCGCTTAGAAGCAATGTTAGGATGAGTGATCAAGAATTTTGCAACCTCTTTCAGATCTTTTGGTTCTTTTATTTTTTCCGCAGAGAATTTTTTTGCTTCCGAAAAATAAGCCGGTTCTTTGCTTTCGCGTGTGTAGACTGGAGCACCACCGCCAAGCACCAGTGATTCAGCAGGAACATCTGCGATCAATTCTCCGTTCAGATAATATTCAAGACGTTTTGTGTCAGTAACTTCTCCGATCACCGCATATGGAATATCCCACTTGTCGAGAATTTGTTCCACTGCTTTTTCCTTTCCTTTCTTCACCACGAGTAACATCCGCTCCTGAGATTCGCTGAGCAGGATTTCCCATGCGGTCATATTTTGCTGACGAAGCGGAACTTTATCCAAATAAATTTTCATTCCGTGCTCACCTTTTGCCGACATCTCCGAAGTGGAACAAGTGATTCCGGCAGCGCCCATGTCCTGCATTCCAATGAGCACATCTGCTTTTGCCACTTCAAGCGATGCTTCCAATAATATTTTTTCCTGAAATGGATCTCCTACCTGAACGGAAGGTAGATCATCGGCAGAATTTTCTGTAATATCTTTTGAAGCGAAAGCTGCTCCGTGAATTCCATCTTTTCCCGTAGCAGAACCTACTATATAAACCGGATTTCCTTTTCCGTGCGAAGTGGCTGAAACCGTTTCCCCCACTTTTACAATACCGGCACTCATTGCATTCACGAGCGGATTCACATTGTAACAGTCATCAAAAAAAACTTCTCCTCCAACGGTTGGAATTCCAAATGCATTTCCGTAATCACCGATTCCTTTCACAACGCCTTTCACCAGCCATTTTGTTTTTTCTGATTTCGGATCACCAAAGCGCAATGAATTCAACTGTGCGATCGGACGCGCTCCCATCGTAAAAATATCTCTGTTGATTCCGCCAACTCCTGTAGCTGCACCTTGATAAGGTTCAATGGCTGAAGGATGATTATGAGATTCTATTTTGAACGCGCAGGCAAGTCCGTCACCAATATCAACAAGTCCCGCATTTTCTTCCCCGGCTTTTGCCAGAACATTCTTCCCTTCGCGTGGCAGTGTTTTCAGCCACTTGATCGAATTTTTATAGGAGCAATGTTCACTCCACATCACCGAGTAAATACTGAGCTCGGTAAAATTGGGAGTTCGACCCAGAACTTTCTTGATTTTTTCAAATTCCTCGGGGAGCAATCCTAATTGCTTTGCAGTCTCAACTGTAACTACAATTTCCTTTTCTTGTGCAAGTGCAGACATAAAATAATTTTTTAAAAAGAATGTCAAATATAAAATTTAGAATCTCAAATCTTAATGCCAATTACTAACACATCATCAACCTGTTCTAAATTTCTTTTCCAGTCATTAAATGTTTTTTCTAAAATATTTTTTTGTTCCGCTAATGGCTGATGGCTATTAGCTGATAGCAACGCTTCCAACTGTTTGTACTTGAATTTTTTTCCTTTCGCACCCCCGAATTGATCTGCATAACCATCTGTAAAAAGATAAAAACAATCTCCGGGTTTCAGATCCAATGTTTGAAGTTTAAAATTATCGGCTTTGTCCCCTTTACCAACCGGCATGGAATCATAAGGCAGGTTGTGAATTTCTCCATTGTGAATAATTACAGATGCGTTATTCGCAGCTGCATAAGACATTTTGTTTTTTTCTACACAAAATAAAATTGCATCCATTCCATCCTGTCCACCATCCTGAGAAATATTTTCTATCAGTCGCTTACGAACATGATCCAGTATTTCGTTCGGTGCTGCAATATTTTTTTCAATCACGGCTTCATTCAGAAAAGAAATATTCAGTAAGCTCATGAATGCACCCGGAACACCGTGCCCAGTGGAATCGCATACCGCCAAATAAAATCGATCTTCTTTTTTTGTCGCCCAATAAAAATCTCCACTCACTATATCCTTTGGCTTGAATAAAACAAAATGTTCTTTTAAATTTTCTTTCAGGAATTGTTCGTGGGCGAGCAACGCATATTGTATTCGTTTCGCATAATTGATGCTGTCGGTTATGTCTTTATTTTTTTGTTCGATGATTTCATTTTTTAGCGCAAGTTCTTTGTTACTTTCGGCAAGTAACAAACGACCGATGATTTCTTTTTTTGTCAGAACATAACGCGAATGTTCCATCACCACAAAAATCACCGCCACCGTAGCAACCAGCATACCTCCATTGATAAGAATTTCCTGCGTGGTGAGAGAACTGAGCAAGTGAAAAAAAATAATATTTGCTATCAAATTAATTACAAGTACTGTTATTGACCAGAGAGGTTTCCAAAGCAAAAGCATACTGGCAGCGACAAAAAAAGTGGTGTAAGCCAACGCATGTTTTTGAAGCATGGGCACATCCATCACGCTCCACATGTAGGCGTTCTGTAGAGACACTCCTAAAACAGGGACAAAGGCAAGTATCTCATTTCTAATGTTGATTTTTTTACTCAGCAATAAAGCCAGAAGAGTAATAACAGCAACTGTGGTTCTGATTAAAAAAAATATTTTCCAATAAGCGGGTATGGTAAAATAATCTGCAATGAACCAGATGGGATCAATAATAATTGCCGCCCAGCAAAGGATTATATGTTGCTTGGTTGCAATTCGGATTAATTCGCCCTGCCAATTAATTTGACGTTCCGGATTCTGGGGGTTTGCCACGAATAATTTAATGAGGGAATAAAAATACGGAATTTAAACTTCGCATTTTAAAGAAGTTGAGAATATATCTCGCGCAATACTTTTTCTTCATTTTGCCAACATAATTCCTGAGCTGCATGGAAACAATTCTCCTTCCAGAATTTTATTTTTTCAGAATCGTTCAGCATGAAATTTATTTTTTCGGCAATATGTTTTGAATCATGGCTTTCAATCATAGTGCCAATTTCATACGTTGTAAATATTTTTTTTATCTCGACAAGATTGGATGCAAGCACCGGAACTTTGGCATGTACGAAATCAAAAATTTTATTTGGCAAACTGAAGTGGTAATTAATATTCGTATCCTTATCGAGGGAAATTCCAATATCAGCATGCGAAGTGTAGTTCCACAATTCTTCAAACGGAATACGCTTTTTAAAAATTATTTTTTTATCAAGATCCAGTTTTTGAGCTTTGGCTTTTACTTCATCCAGAATATCTCCATCGCCCACAACAAGCAAAACAGCATTGTTCACATATTGCATTGCTTCCACAGCTTCCACCAATCCACGGTCAACATTCACCGAACCCTGATATAAAATAATTTTTTTGTCTTCGGGAATATTTAATTCCTTTTTCGATTTAGGAAATTTATTTCGGTTTTCGATGAGCAATGGAAAGTTTCTTACAACACTGGCTTCCACTCCGTACTCATTGTTGTATAACGCTGCAATGGAATCATTCACTGTATAGATATGTTTCAACTTTGGGAATATTTTTCTTTCAATGTTTTTCCAGAATTTTTTTGCAAAATTCCTTCCTTCCAACTCAGGAACTCCGGTGTAATATTCATGGCTATCATGCACAAGTTCACTTCTTTTGATTTTTGCTGCCAGATAATTTGCAAGCAAAGTATCTAAGTCATTTGCAACAAGAATATCTGCCGGATTGAACAAAAGATAAAAAAATAATCTCAAATTATATTCAGCATAGAACAACGGACCTTTTTCAAAAAACAAAAACAACCGTTTGGTTTTGTAAGAACGTTTTTCAAGCGGCAAACTTTTTCTTCTCCACCTTCCGACAAGAACCACATCAAAACCCTCTCTCAACAAAAACATACACACTTTGTGCACTCGCTGCTCAGAAGTGAGATCATTAGTTACGGAAAGAATTATTTTCTTCTTCATTGATAGTGCAGCAAATATACAATCTGTATAAACACAATCTTATCTTTGTGTCATGATCGGAATTATTCTTGCAATTGCATATACAGCATTATTTATTTTTATTATTCTGAAAATAAATTTCTTTAAGTCAGAACTCCTTTCACGAAAATTTATTGTGTTGATATTCATCCTAAAAATCATTGCGGGAACTGCATTGTGGTTTGTTTACACCCGTCTTTATACCGACAGGTTGTCAGCAGATATTTTTAAATATTTTGACGATGGAAAAATAATGTACAACACACTTTTCTCCAAACCTCTCGATTATTTCAAAATGCTTTTAGGAATTCCTGATTCTTCGCTTCAGCATTATTACGATGATGACATGCGAAATTGGACTCGTTCTTTCAACCACAATTTATATAATGAAAACCGAACTCTCATCCGTTTTAATGCGCTTGTAGATATTTTTTCTTTTGGAAATTATCATGTACACACAGTTTTCATTTGCTTTTTATCGCTGATGGGATTAATGGGAATTTTTAAAACATTTTCATCCTTTCTAACAAATAAGAAAAAGGAATTACTTCTCGCAGTTTTTCTTTTGCCTTCCGTTTTATTCTGGGGTTCAGGCGTTTTGAAAGAAGGGTTGATTTTATTCTCGCTTGGAATGTGCATTTATCATTTCCACAAACTATTGAACGAAAAAATTTCCATCAAACGACTTGTATTGTTATTTCTTTTTTTGTTTTTACTCGCGATTACGAAAATATATATACTTCTAATTATTCTTCCCGCTTTTATTGCATACGCATGGATTCTGAAAACACAAAATAAATTACCTGAAATAAAATATCTGATTGTCTTTGTAGTTTATTTTTTTCTCGGGTTAGTAATTCCCAAATATAATTTCTCCTTTATGCTGATGGATCAACAACGCCAAGCAATTAACATAGCGAAAGGAGGAAGTTATCTGGCAAACATCAACGCGGATAAATTTATTTACATTGATCCCAAAATCGAAAACAGAATTATTCGTTTGAAAGAAAAACCTGGATACTGCAAGATTGCTCTTAGCGTCTCTTACGTTTCTTGGAATTTAAAAACATCGCGAGACAGCGTGTATGTTAAAAATTCAACAGACACATGCACTTATTGGGTTTATTATGATCAATCTGCAGCGGGAAGCAGTATTAACATTCCGCATCTTGACGGAACTTTTTTCAGCCTTGTAAAGAATTCACCCCTTGCATTTTTAAATGTTGCATTCCGTCCTTCGATTTTTGAAGCAAAAAATCCATTGATGTTGATTTCAGCGATTGAAAATCTTTTCATTGTTTTTTTTATTTGTATTTGTATTTTTTTCTACTCAAAGAAAATTGCAAACAGGCATCTGTTTTATTTCTGCTTATGTATTGTGATCTTGCTTTTTGTTTTAATCGGAATCACCACTCCAATTCTTGGCGCAGCGGTGAGATATAAAATTCCCGGATTACCATTTCTACTCATTGGATTTCTGTTTCTTCTCGACAAAGAAAAACTATTGCAAAAAATTCCATTTCTGAAAAAATATATTGGCTGATATATTTTCTACATTTGCCTGCCTGCCGGTAGGCAGGCCCCTCTCTCAATATTCAAAATGAATTTCAACCAGCTATTCAGAAAAAAATCTGCCGAGAAAATTCTTGGAGACGAAAATGATTCTGACGGGCATGGTTCATTGAACAAAGTTCTGCGCGTTCGCGATCTAACATTTTTTGGAATTGCGGCAATCATAGGAGCCGGAACATTCAGCACCATCGGAAATGCATGTTTTTCAGGAGGACCTGGCGTAGTTCTTCTTTTTATCATTTGCGCCATTGCATGTGGCTTCACTGCTATGTGCTATGCGGAATTTGCTTCGCGCGTTCCGGTTTCAGGCAGCGCTTATACGTATGCGTATGTTTCCTTCGGAGAATTATTTGCGTGGATCATCGGCTGGGCATTGCTGATGGAATATTCAATCGGCAATGTGGTGGTGGCATTTTCATGGAGCGGATATTTTACAAACCTTGTCAGCACCTTTGGAATTCATATTCCCGAATGGCTTACCATTAATTATAGGGAAGCTCATCAAGCATTCGTAGATAATGTTGCCGGATCAAAATTCATTGCATGGACTTCTGCACCAGAAATTGGCGGACTGAAAATTATTTTTGATCTGCCGGCATCTATCATCAACATTATTATTACTGCATTGGTTTTCATTGGCGTAAAAGAATCACGAAATGCAAGCAACATTATGGTGATGCTTAAACTCGTGATCGTTGCACTGGTAATAATTGTAGGTGCATTTTATGTTGACATTGATAACTGGACACCTTTCATGCCACATGGTTTTGGCGGAGTGATGGGTGGCGTCTCCAATGTTTTTTTTGCCTACATAGGTTTTGACGCTGTTTCAACGCTTGCAGAAGAATGTGAAAATCCGCAACGCGATTTGCCGAAAGGAATGATCTACTCGCTTATTATTTGCACAGTAATTTACATTGTGATGGCCCTCGTTCTCACCGGAATGACCTCTTACAAATTACTTGGAGTGAGCGATCCACTTGCAGAAGTTTTCAAGATTAAAGGAGTGAAATGGATGTTGTTCATCACTTCAGTTGTTGCGGTAATTGCGATGACCAGCGTACTTTTGGTTTTTCAGATGGGACAACCGCGCATCTGGATGAGCATGAGTCGCGATGGATTACTGCCAAAAAGATTTTCTTCCATTCACAAAAAATTTAAAACTCCCGGATTTTCTACTATCGTAACAGGATTAGTTGTTGCTGTACCGATTTTTTTCACCGACCAGCAATTTATGACCGATTTCACCAGCGTAGGAACTTTATTTGCTTTCGTACTCGTTTGCGGTGGAGTTTTGATGTTACCTAGAAACATGGATGCAAAAGTTTCGGGAAAATTTAAACTTCCCTATATCAACGGAAAATTTCTTGTGCCGCTTGGTGTGGTAATTATGTTTTCCCTTTTATTTTTTTTGAACAAAGAATTCATGAGTGGGCTTTTCAATTTCAATTCAGAAACTTTTTCAGGATACATTCCTATCATTATATTCTTTGGAATCTGTATTGTGATGGCGGTTTTTTCTTTTCTCAAAAACTTTTCGCTCATTCCGGTTCTCGGGCTGCTTTCCTGCTGTTATCTCCTAATTTACATTGAAGGAAAAAGCTGGAGATGGTTTTTCATTTGGCTTTTGATTGGACTGGTCGTATATTTTTTATACAGCAGAAAACACAGCAAACTCAACACAACAAATTAAATTTTATTTTTTATGCTCGCTCTTATTACAGGCACAACTTCCGGCATCGGAAAAGCATCGGCAGAAATCTTTGCAAGAAACGGATGGAATCTTATTCTGACAGGAAGAAGAAAAGACCGTCTGGAGCCAATCGCGTCTGATCTTCAGAAAAAATATAAAATCAAAACGCTCATCCTCAATTTTGATGTCCGCAATCTGAAAGAAGTTGTAAAAAACATCGACAGCATAAAGGGCGAATGGAAAAATATTGATTTGCTCTTGAATAATGCCGGACTCGCTTCCGGTCTGAGTACAATTCAGGAAGGAAACATTGATGACTGGGAAATTATGATCGACACAAACATCAAAGGTTTGCTTTACATGACTCGCCAAATTGCACCGCTGTTGATCGCAAAAAATAAAGGACACATCATCAATGTAGCATCGGTTGCTGGAAAACAAGTTTATCCGAACGGAAATGTTTACTGTGCGACAAAACATGCAGTGGATGCGCTCAGCCAGGCAATGCGAATTGATATGATCCAGCACGGCATCCGCGTAACAAACATTGCTCCCGGGTTAGTGGAAACAGAATTTTCCATCGTGCGATTTCATGGAAATGCAGAACGTGCCAAACAAACTTATAGCGGGTTTCAGCCGCTCACTGCCGAAGACATTGCAGAAACAATTTATTGGTGCGCTTCCCGTCCGGCACACGTGAACATTAACGATGTGGTAATCACTCCAACCGCTCAGGCGAATGCGTATGTTATCAATAAAAAAGTTTAATGAAAAATTCGATTTTACTTTTTTTTGTTTTGATCATTTTTGGATGCACCTCTCCGAAAAAAGAAAAGGTGGATCTCATCGTTCACAACGCAATAGTTTACACCGTTGATTCTTCTTTTACCACCGCAGAAAGTTTTGCAATAAAGGATGGAAAAATAATTGCCGTTGGGAAAAATGATTCCATTCTTGCAAAATATGAAGGAGAAAAATTAGACGCACAAGGAAAAGCCGTTTTCCCCGGACTCATTGATGCGCATTGCCATTTTTACTCTTACGGGCTCGGTTTGAAAAAAATTGATTTGGTCGGCACAAAATCTTTTGACGAAGTAATTCAGCGCGTGATTGAATTTTCAAAAACAAATCATCCCGATTGGATTCAGGGAAGAGGTTGGGACCAAAATAATTGGGCTGTAAAAGAATTCCCTGACAGAAAAAAATTGGATTCACTTTTTCCTAACACTCCTGTTTTTCTGACAAGAATTGACGGACATGCTGCTTTGGTGAATGGCGAAGCGCTTCGAAGAGCTGGAATCACAGGATATAAAGAAATTGACGGAGGAGCCGTAGAGATTAGAGATGAATATAGAGAATCAATTTTTATTCCTATAGAAGGACTTTCTGGCATGCTCATTGACAACGCAGTAGATTTAGTTGCAAAAATTATTCCTACTGCCAGCAAACCCGAAGCAAGAGCCGCGCTTCTTGCTGCGCAGAAAAATTGTTTTGCAGTTGGTTTAACGACAGTTGATGATGCAGGATTGGAAAAACAAATTGTTGATCTGATGGATGAGATGCAAAAAAATTCTGAACTGAAAATGCGAGTTTACGCCATGCTCACTGATAACAAAGAAAACCTGGATTATTATTTACAACACGGAATTTATAAGACGGATAGATTAAACGTTCGTTCTTTTAAATTTTATGCTGATGGTGCACTCGGCTCGCGTGGCGCTTGTTTGCTTCAAGATTACTCCGACAAAAAAGGATGGAAAGGATTTTTGCTGAGCAATATGGATACTTTAATGTCCAAATCAGGAGACATATTTTTGCACGAATTTCAAATGAATACACATTGCATAGGAGATTCAGCGGTAAGATTAATATTACTTCTTTATAATAGCATTTTCAATCATGATGATACAATAAGACAAATTGATTCAAGATGGAGAATAGAACATTTTCAAATAACAACAAAAAGCGATATTGAAGAATTAAAAAATGGCTGGATTATCCCCTCCGTCCAACCTACACACGCAACTTCCGATATGTATTGGGCAAAAGACAGATTGGGAGCAGAAAGAATTAAATATGCTTATGCTTACAAAGATTTATTAAAAGCTGCCGGCATGGTTGCACTGGGAACGGATTTTCCTGTGGAGAATATAAATCCCATGTACACGTTTTATGCAGCGGTGGCAAGAAAAGACCTGAAAGGATTTCCAAAAGATGGATTTCAAATGGAGAATGCACTCACACGCGAAGAAACTTTAAAAGGAATGACCATCTGGGCTGCCTACGCCAACTTTGAGGAGAAAGAAAAAGGCAGCATTGAAAAAGGAAAGTTTGCCGATTTTGTCATTCTCGATAAAGACATTATGAAAATTAATATTGACGAAGTTCCGAATGTGAAAGTAGTTTCTACATTTGTGAATGGCGAAAAAGTGTACTCATCAAAATAATTATATATGAAAAAAATATTCTTCCTTCTTGCAACAGCAACACTTCTATTTTCATTCAGCAAACCTGTTGGTGATTATCCATTTGACAAATGGGATGCATCCACATTGGAAAAAGCAAATTCGGCTAAGGATGCTACAGGTTATTCTGCAGAAGAAAAGAAAGTTGTCTTCTACACCAACCTTGCGAGAATGAATCCGGATCTTTTTGCAAAGACCTATTTCCAGAAATACATGGATTCGACCAAAACCAAAGAAACTTCCTTTACCCGTTCACTGAAAAACGATCTGCAAACAAAATACAAAACGATGGAAATCCTTAGCGTAAAACAAGATTTAACGGATGAAGCTGTTGATCACGCAAAAGACACAGGCAAAAAAGGAAATCTCGGGCATTTTACTTCTGATGGAAAAAGCTATGAAGTGAGAATGAAAAAGTTCAAAGGCACTTATTCAAATACAGCCGAATGTTGTGATTACGGAAACCAAGATGCGCTTTCCATCATTATTCATTTATTAATTGATGAAGGGCAGGCAACCGTTGAACATCGTAAAATAATTTTGGATAAAAATCTGAAATATATTGGCGTTTCTATTCAGCCGCATAAAAAAGAAACTTGGACTTGCGTGATGGATCTTGCGAACACAAAATAATTTTCAATCCGCTTCTCTTTTCTTTTTAATCGCAATCCTTGTGTAATACTATTTGTATTTTTATAAAATGAACTTGCTGAGATTTTTATTATTTCCTGTTGCGCTCCTCTATGGCGTTTTGGTTTTTTTTCGAAACCTGCTGTACGATCTTGGAATTCTTCCTGTAAAAGAATTTGAAGTTGGAATAATTGTAATCGGAAATCTTTCTGTGGGTGGAACCGGAAAATCTCCTATGACAGAATATCTCATCCGTTTGTTGAAAGATAAATTTCCTATCGCCA
The DNA here is from genome assembly GCA_003164895.1 of Bacteroidota bacterium. Lineage (GTDB taxonomy): Bacteria > Bacteroidota > Bacteroidia > Palsa-948 > Palsa-948 > Palsa-948. The sequence continues at coordinate 86,592 of PLUL01000010.1, forward strand.
CTTTAAGTCGCGGATACAAGCGTCGTACTACCGGATTTCTGTTGGCAGATAAAAATTCCACCTCGCATCAAGTTGGTGACGAACCGCTTCAGTTCAAGAAAAAATTCCCGGAACTTATTGTTGCAGTAGATGAAAATAGAAAAGATGGAATTAAAAAACTTCTTTCGCAATTTCCTGAACTGAAAGTGGCTTTGCTTGACGATGCCTTTCAGCACCGAAGAGTAAAACCAGGACTTTCCATTTTACTCGCTGATTACAACAAAATGTTTTACGATGATTTTCTCCTGCCGGTCGGTTCGCTGAGAGAATGGGCATCAGGAAAAAAAAGAGCGGACATCATTATCGCAACAAAATGTCCAGCTAATTTATCTCCAGTGGAAAAAAGAATTGTTCAGAAAAAAATTTCTCCCGATCCGCATCAGCAGGTTTTGTTTTCGCATATTCAATATGGAAATCTCGTTCCTGTTTTTCCGCAACTCTCATCTTCTTCAAACGAAGAAATGAAAACAAGTTCTGTTATTCTTCTCACTGGCATTTCCAATCCTCAACCGCTGCAAGATTATCTAAAAGATAAAGTCGGCAACATAATTCCGATGCATTATCCCGATCATCACGAATACACTTTTGTAGAAGCAACCAAAGTCGCTGAAACATTTAACGGCATTGCTTCTCAAAATAAAATCATCATCACTACGGAAAAAGATGCTATGCGCCTGGACAAACCCGGGCTTGTGGAAATTCTTCACACACTTCCGATGTATTATATCCCGATAGAAATTACTTTTGACGAAAAAGAAAAATCAGAATTCAACCAACTCATAAACGATTATGTATTTAGAACAAATCAAAAACACCGCGGAGTACATTAAAAAACAATTTGCTTTCTCGCCTGAAATCGGAATTATTCTCGGAACCGGACTGGGAGGATTGGTGAAAGAGATTGAAATCCTTCACACAATTCCCTACGAAAAAATTCCAAACATGCCGGTTTCTACGGTGGAAGGACATTCGGGAAAGTTAATTTTCGGAAACCTTGGCGGAAAAAAAGTATTGGCAATGCAAGGTAGATTTCATTATTACGAAGGATACGAAATGCGTCAAGTTGTTTTTCCGGTGCGTATGATGAAATACTTGGGCATAAAAAAACTTTTTGTGTCAAATGCAAGTGGTGGAGTTAATCCTGGTTTTGAAATTGGCGATTTGATGATTATCACCGACCACATCAACTTAATGCCAAATCCTCTAATCGGAAAAAATGAAAATGAACTGGGCGCGCGATTTCCTGACATGAGCGAAGCTTACGACAAAAATTTAATTGCAAAAGCAAAAGAGATTGCGAAAAAAAATAATATTAAAGTTCAGCAGGGAGTTTATGTGGGCTTGACCGGACCCACGCTCGAAACTCCTGCCGAATATAAATACATGCGCATCATTGGTGGCGACACCGTAGGCATGAGTACCGTGCCCGAAGTAATTGCCGCGCATCAAATGGGAATTCCCTGCTTTGCGATGAGTATTATCACCGATGTAGGCGTTGAAGGGAAAATTGTAAAAGTTACGCATGAAGATGTGCAACGCGTTGCTGAAAAAACCGAACCTAAGATGACTTTGATAATGAAGGAATTGGTGAAGGGATTGTAAAGATTCTTTTTTGCCAACTCGCCAATTTCTTCTATGTTCGCCAAAATATTTTACCTAAAAATTTACTAATGAAAAAACTTCTGATTCTTTTAGTTGCCGCCTTTCCTTTCGGACAAGGATTTTCCCAGCAAACCGCTGCGCCAAAACTTATCGAGAAGGTTACTAAAAAACCGGGCGAACTAATTATTCCCTATGAAAAATGGCAGTTACCAAATGGACTTACTATTATTATTCACGAAGATCATTCCGATCCTATCCTATATACTGATGTAACTTACCACGTTGGCTCAAACCGCGAACAGGTGGGTCGTTCCGGCTTCGCACATTTTTTTGAACACATGATGTTTCAGGGTTCAGAACATCTTGCAAAAGGTCAGCATTTTAAAATTCTTACCGATGCAGGAGGAACGCTGAACGGTTCAACTACTTTCGACCGCACTAATTATTGGGAAATTGTTCCGTCCAATTATTTGGAAAGAACTTTTTGGCTGGAATCCGACAGAATGGGATTTTTACTTGATTCGGTTACCCAAACAAAATTTGAAAATCAGCGCGCAACCGTAAAAAATGAACGCGGACAAAGTTATGACAACAAACCCTATGGCTTGGCTTTTGAAAAAACTTTTGAATCACTTTTTCCTTACGGACATCCTTATTCCTGGTCAACCATCGGCTACATTGAAGATTTGAATCGCGTGGATGTAACCGACTTGAAAAGATTTTTCATGCGCTGGTACGGACCGAACAACGCAACGCTCACCGTGGCGGGCGATGTGAATCCTGCGGAAGTGGTGAAACTTGCGGAAAAATATTTTGGCTCTATTCCAAAATGCCCGGATGTTAAACCTCTTGAGAAAAAAGCTGCCGTGCTCGACAAAGACCGATATATTTCTTACGAGGATAATGTTCGTTTCCCGCTTCTGATGGCAACTTTCCCCGGAGTTCCGGCATATGATAAAGACGAAGCGCCTCTTGAAGCGCTCGCATCCATTCTTTCGGAAGATAAAAATTCCATTTTCTATCAGAATTTTATCAAGAAACAAGTTGCATACGAAGCAAGTGTAAATAATTCTTCCGATGAAGTTGCCGGAGAATTTTTCTTCTACATCAAAGCGATGCCCGACCAAAAATATAAACCACAAAATCCAAAAGATGTTCATTATCTGCCGCTTTCTCAAACCGATTCGCTCATTCACGCTTCGTTGGCTGAATTTGAAAAACGCGGAGTAACGGAAGATGATTTGAAAAAATTTAAAGCAAATTACGAATCAAAAATTGTGAATTCTCTTAGTAGCGTGAGAGGAAAAGGCGCGCAGTTGGCGGCTTACCAAACTTTTACCGGAAATGCAAATCAGATAAAAACTGATATGGAGCGTTACATGAAAATCACGAAAGAAGACGTGATGCGCGTTTACAATCAGTACATTAAAAATAAACCAGCGGTTTACCTCAGCATTGTTCCGAAAGGGAAAAAAGAAATTGCAGACAAGCCCGATAATTTTCAACCGCCAAAAAGAAATCCTGAAGATGGAAAAGAAAGTGCAGAGTACAAAAATTTGTCTTACAACAAAACGAAAGACACTTTTGACAGGAGTACAAAACCAAGCTCAGGCCCAAATCCTGTTGTTAAAGTTCCTGATTTCTGGACTGAAAATTTTCCAAACGGATTGAAAGTGATAGGAATGAAAAACGATGAGATTCCTTCGGTAAATGTTTCTCTTCACCTTGAAACCGGACATCGATCCGATGAATTAGGAAAATCCGGTCTTGCTTATCTCACTGCTAAACTGATGAATGAATCAACTAAAATACACACAGCAGAACAAATAAGCGAAATGATGAGCATGCTTGGCAGCGAAGTTTCCATCACTTCGGATGATGAAGAAATTACAATGAATATTTCTTCTCTCACAAAAAATCTTGAAGCTACTTTGAAAATTGCTGATGAAATATTCTTTCAGCCAAAATTTGACAAAGAAGATTTTGACCGACTGAAAGAAGAGCAATTGCAAACCATCAACGATCAGTCAACAAAACCGGTGGTGATTGCAAATAATGTTTACCGGAAATTGCTCTATGGAAAAACGCATATTCTTTCCACTCCGGTTGTCGGAACAAAAGAATCTGTTTCTTCTATTACACTTGACGATGTAAAAAACTTCTACACAAAAAACATGTCACCTTCCATTGCAAAAGCAATTATAGCAGGAGATGTAACGAAAGAATCTGTTCTGAAGCAACTTGATTTTCTGAAATCATGGCAAACAAAGGAAGTGAAGAAAATTGAACAGCCGCAAATTCCTGCAATTGAAAAAACAAAAATTTATTTTGTAAATAAAGATAATGCCCCTCAATCGGAACTTCGAATTGGATATATTGCTATACCATATGATGCTACAGGAGAATATTATAAAACAACTTTAATGAATTTTGTCTTAGGAGGTACTTTCAATAGTCATATCAATATGAATATACGAGAAACAAAAGGATGGTCATATGGCGCGCGTTCCGGTTTTTCAGGAACAAAATATGCCGGACCATTCATTGCAGGTGGAGGAATGAAAGGTGATGCTACCGACAGTTCGATTGTTGAATTCATGAAAGAAATTAAAAATTATGCTAATACAGGAATCACTACTGATGAGCTCGAATTTGTTAAGAATTCGTTCGGTCAGCAGGATGCACTCAAATATGAAACTAACCGGCAGAAAGCAAGTTTCATCAAGCGCATACTTGATTACAATCTCACAAAAGATTTTGTTGACAAAGAACAGGAAATTCTAAAAACCATATCGAAGGCAGAAATAGATGTGCTTGCCAAAAAACATTTGCCGTATAATAATATGGTAATTGTTGTGGTTGGAAACAAAGCAAAATATTTTGACCGCGTGAAAACGCTTGGGTACGAAGTGGTGGAATTAGATTCGGATGGAAATCAGTTGTAAATACGAATGACGAATTACGAGTGACGAATATTTGTCATTCGTAACTCGTAAATTTTTTATCTCTTCTTTTTAAAAAATTCTTTCATTAATTTAGAACATTCATCTTCAAGGATTCCTGAAACAATTTTTGTTTTCGGATGAATTATTTTTTCACTTAGAATACTATACCCGCGTTTTGCATCTTTCGCTCCATAAACAATTTTCCCAAGCTGCGTCCAAAAACTTGCACCGGCACACATGGGACAAGGTTCAATCGTAACATACAGAATACATTCCTTCAAGTATTTTCCCCCGAGAAACGAAGCAGCAGAAGTAAATGCTTGCATTTCCGCATGTGCAGTTGAATCGGTCAGTCGTTCGGAAAGATTATGAGCACGAGCAATTATTTTCCCATCGCAAATAATAACTGCGCCCACAGGAACTTCATCAGCATCAAATGCTTTTTGGGCTTCCTTCAGCGCTTCCCGCATAAAATGTTCATCTTGTTCCAACTGCGAAATATTAATCGGCACGAATTTACGAATGAATCGTCATTGCGAACGAAGTGAAGCAATCTCACAAAAAACAATTCATTACTTTTGAAACCATGAACGAAATTATCTGGCAGTGCAAACCTTTTAAAGAATTGACGAATGAAGAGTTGTATCAAATTTTTCGTCTGCGGATTTCCGTTTTCGTAGTGGAACAAAACTGTCCTTATCAGGATGCAGATGGAAAAGACCTGAAATCACTTCACGTAACGGGAAAACAAAATGGCGAACTGATTGCTTATACTCGCATTGTACTTCCCGGAGTTTCTTACAAAGAAATTTCTATTGGAAGAGTTGTTACTTCTACAGAAGCGCGAAGAACAGGTGCCGGAAAAATTCTGATGAAGAAAACAATGGAGTTTATTAAAAAGGAATTTGGAAATGTGCCTATAAGAATTGGAGCGCAATTATATCTCCAGAAGTTTTACGAAAGTTTTAGTTTTGTTCGCCAAGGAGATGAATATTTGGAAGATGGGATTCCTCACATCATTATGCTTTTCGTTCCGCGTTAATATGTAAATTCGCTTCTCAATTTCATACTTATGTTACGTACAAATACTTGCGGTGAACTCACCATAAAAAATGTTGGACAAATTGTTTCGCTTTGCGGATGGCTTGCACGTGCGCGCGATTTTGGCGGAATGACCTTTATTGATCTGCGCGATCGTTACGGCATCACTCAATTAGTTTTCAATTCTGAAACGAACAAAGAATTATATGAACAAGCAAAAAAATTAGGAAGAGAATTCGTGATTCGCGCTACGGGTGATGTTTGCGAACGTAGTAACAAGAACTTAAAAATACCTTCCGGAGAAATCGAGATCATTGTAAATAAACTGGAAATTCTGAACGAATCCAAAACTCCACCATTCACTATTGAAGATGAATCGGATGGTGGCGATGAGTTGAGAATGAAATACCGTTATCTCGACTTGCGAAGGACTTCGGTAAAAAATAATTTATTGCAGCGCCATAAAGTCGGTCAAGCGGTGCGGGAATATTTTGACGCAAACGGATTTGCAGATATTGAAACTCCTTTTCTCATCAAATCAACTCCTGAAGGCGCGCGCGATTTTGTGGTGCCTTCACGAATGAGCCAAGGAGAATTTTACGCACTTCCTCAGTCGCCACAAACTTTCAAACAGTTGCTCATGGTTTCTGGTTTTGATAGATATTATCAGATTGTAAGATGTTTTCGTGATGAAGATTTGCGAGCAGACCGCCAACCGGAATTCACTCAGATAGATTGCGAAATGAGTTTCGTTGAGCAGGAAGATGTGTTGCAAATGTTTGAAGGAATGGTAAAACACATTTTTAAGAAAGTCCGCAATCTTGATCTGCCGAAATTTCCGCGAATGACTTATGCTAATGCGATGAAATATTATGGTGTAGACAAACCTGATACAAGATTTGAAATGAAAATTTCTGAACTAAATGATGTGGTGAAAGGAAAAAATTTCAAAGTATATGACGATGCTGAACTCATAGGAGGAATATGTGCGAAAGGATGCGCTGAATACACACGTAAACAACTGGACAAACTTACAGAATGGGTAAAACGTCCACAGATTGGTGCAGGAGGATTAGGTTACATCAAATACAATTCTGATGGAACATTAAAATCTTCTTTTGATAAATTCTTTGATGAACCTTCATTGAAAAAAATCGCTGAGAAGTTTTCTGCAAAGCAAGGAGACTTAATTTTAATTCTTGCCGGTGCTGAAACAAAAACAAGAAAAGCGCTTGGAGAACTTCGCCTTGAAATGGGAAACAAATTGGGATTACGCGACAAGAGCAGATTTGAATGTTTGTGGGTAGTAGATTTTCCTTTATTGGAATGGAACGAAGAAGAGCAGCGATGGTTCGCCATGCATCATCCGTTCACTTCGCCAAAGAAAGAAGATATTGACTGGATGTATAACGGTTACACAGAAAAAAATTCTTCACACGCACCAAAAGCAAATGCTTATGACGTTGTCATCAATGGAGTGGAAGTGGGCGGAGGTTCTATCCGAATTCATAATAAAGAATTGCAACAACAAATGTTTAAAGTTCTTGGATTAACGAAAGAAGAAACAGAACAAAAATTCGGTTTCATACTCAATGCTTTTGAATTTGGCGCGCCTCCTCACGGAGGAATTGCATTTGGATTTGACCGCCTATGCTCCATGGTAATTTCCAACGAAGATTATATTCGTGATTACATTGCCTTCCCGAAAAACAATTCAGGTCGCGATGTGATGCTGGATTCTCCTTCACCAATCGATGAGAAACAGAAAAAAGAATTAGGATTGAAATAATTTTTATTCTTGACCGTTCCAGTTTACAAAATGATATCAATATTATTCCTTTCTTCATAAAAACTTTTAACTTTGAAATCTTATGTGCGGAATAGTAGCATACATCGGAAGTAAGGAAGCGTATCCAATTCTTATCAAAGGACTTCACCGTCTTGAATACCGGGGATATGACAGTGCGGGAGTTGCCATTCTCAATTCAAAGCTCAATGTTTATAAATGCAAGGGCAAAGTTTCTGACCTTGAAAAACATATTGGTAAAAAAGATCCGCACGGAAATATTGGTATTGGTCATACACGCTGGGCAACGCATGGTGCACCTAATGATATCAACGCGCATCCGCACTTTTCGCAGACAAAAAAACTAGTCATCATTCATAATGGGATCATTGAAAATTACGCTCCGCTGAAAAAAGAACTGCAGAAGCGCGGACATAAATTTCATAGTGATACTGATACCGAAGTTCTTATTCATCTTATTGAGGATATTTATGTAAATGAAAGCGTTGAACTTGCGGAAGCTGTTCGCCAAGCGCTGACGGAAGTGATTGGTGCTTATGCGATCGTTGTTTTATCAAAAGATAATCCGGATGAACTCATTGCGGCAAAAAAATCTAGCCCGCTGGTAATTGGAGTCGGCAAGGGAGAATATTTTGTTGCTTCGGATGCAACTCCCATCATTGAGTACACGAAAGATGTTGTTTATCTCGAAGATGAACAAATTGCAGTCATTCCACGAAAAGGAAAACTCCAGATAAAAACTATCCGCAACAAAGTAAAAACTCCTTATATACAAACTCTTGAGATGCAGTTGGAAGCTCTTGAAAAAGGCGGCTATCCTCATTTCATGCTGAAAGAAATTTACGAACAACCGCGTTCCATTCGTGATAGCATGCGTGGACGACTGGTACCAAAAGAGGGGAAAGTAAATCTCGGAGGAATAAAAGATTATGAACGAAAAATAATAAATGCAAAGCGAATTATTATTGTTGCCTGCGGAACTTCATGGCACGCAGGATTGGTTGCAGAATATTTATTTGAAGACCTCGCGCGAATTCCTGTTGAAGTAGAGTATGCGTCAGAATTCCGTTATAGAAATCCTATTATCGGAGAAGACGATGTGGTGATTGCCATCTCCCAATCTGGCGAAACGGCAGACACGCTTGCCGCCATTGAACTTGCAAAATCAAAAGGCGCTACAATAATTGGAATATGTAATGTAGTAGGTTCAACAATTCCGCGCACAACGCATGCTGGTTCATACACACATGCTGGACCGGAAATCGGAGTTGCTTCTACAAAAGCATTCACAGCACAAATTACCGTTCTTACTTTGATGGCTCTCCGCATCGCACGCAAAAAGGGTTCTATTTCCGAAACAAGATATTTCGAACTGATAAACGAACTGGATCAGATTCCTGCCAAGGTTGAAAAAGTGTTGAAGAAAAATGACGAAATAAAAAAACTTGCCAAAGTTTTTAAAGATGTAAAAAACTTTCTTTACCTCGGGCGCGGCTATGCTTTTCCTGTGGCGTTAGAAGGTGCGCTCAAACTGAAAGAAATTTCTTATATACACGCGGAAGGTTATCCTGCCGCTGAGATGAAACACGGACCAATTGCATTGATAGACGAGAACATGCCGGTAGTTGTCATCGCTACCAAAGGCGCATCCTACGAAAAAGTAGCGAGTAATATTCAGGAAGTGAAAGCCCGTAAAGGAAAAATTATTGCCATCGTAACTGAACATGATAAAGCAGTAAAGAATCATGCTGATTACGTGATTGAAATCCCAGAGACAGATGAAATTCTTGTTCCGCTTATTTCCGTTGTGCCGCTGCAACTTCTCGCTTACCACATTGCCGTAATGCGCGGATGTAATGTTGACCAGCCAAGAAATTTGGCGAAGAGTGTTACTGTGGAATAATCTCATAAGTTTAATTCTCTATTCCTGTAAAACTCCTGACTTCCCATATAATTTTTGGTCGCTACTTATTTGTTTGGGTGAACACAGAGAACAGGGTTATTTTTGCCATGCTGTTCCGGTTGTAAAAAATAAATAATTGATGACTGATTTAATGGTGCATACATCTTTATAATATCTTTATCACTTATAATTTCTTTGCAGCACGAAATGATTATATGAATATCCATTCCAAGAAAGTAACTACCGCCTCTCTGCTTGTCGCACTCGGAATAATTTACGGAGATATAGGAACCAGTCCGCTCTATGTTTTAAACGCAGTAATAGGAGAAAGAACGATTGATGAAACATTGGTTTTTGGAGGAGTGTCGTGCATCTTTTGGACGTTAGTTTTTCAAACTACTATAAAATATGTCTGGCTTACACTAATGGCAGACAACGAAGGTGAAGGAGGCGTTTTTTCTCTTTATGCTTTAGTTAGAAGATATGGGAAGTATTTAGTGATACCTACCATACTTGGTGCAACTACATTGCTTGCCGATGGCATTATCACACCGCCCATTTCTGTAGCATCAGCAATTGAAGGATTAGATATGGTTATTCCTAATATTCCTACCGTGCCGATTGTGATTGTAATTCTCTCTATGTTATTTTTCTTTCAGCGTTTCGGCACACAAAAAATTGGAGGAGCATTTGGTCCGGTAATGGTAATTTGGTTCAGTATGCTTTTCATTATTGGCGCGCATCAAATTTCACAATATCCAAGTGTGTTGAAAGCGTTAAATCCATATTATGGCTATCAACTGCTCACAGAATATCCAAAAGGTTTCTGGTTACTCGGCGCAGTATTTCTTGCAACTACCGGAGCAGAAGCATTGTATTCTGACCTGGGACATTGCGGAAGAAAAAATATCCGCATCTCGTGGGCATTTGTGAAAATAAGTTTAGTTGCAAATTATTTAGGACAGGCAGCGTGGATCATGAAGCAAGGTGAACCACTTCTGCATGGAAGAAATCCTTTCTTTGAAATGATTCCGCATTGGTTCTTGCTCTCAGGAATTATTATTGCAACTGCGGCAACTATTATTGCATCGCAGGCACTCATCAGCGGTTCCTACACATTGATAAACGAAGCCATGAGTTTAAATTTCTGGCCCCGCGTAACCGTTAGGCATCCTACGGATCTTAAAGGACAAATTTATATTCCGAGTGTAAATATCATTCTTTGGTTTGGATGTATTCTTATGGTGTTATACTTTAAAACTTCAGAAAATATGACAGCAGCTTATGGTTTTTCCATCACCGTTGCCATGCTTATGACTACCGTTTTACTTAGTTATTTTCTCATCTACATAAAGAAATGGAATATTATTTTGGTAATTGGCATTCTCCTGCTTTTCGGAACGATTGAAACATCCTTTTTCATCACCAATGTGGCAAAAATAAAACAGCGATGGATGTTTTTATTTTTCGAAGCATTTATTTTTACAACCATGTATGTATGGTATTACGCACGTAAGATCAATAACCGTTTTATTAAATTTATTGATCTCGGAAAATTCGCACCGCAAATAAAAGAGTTAAGCGAAGACGATTCCATTCCGAAATTTTCCACACATCTTGTCTACCTCACCAAAGCAAATACACGTGAGGAGATAGAAGAAAAAATTATCAATTCTATTTTTTCCAAGAAACCAAAACGGGCAGATGTTTATTGGTTTTTGCATATTAACCGAACTCCGCATCCTTACACATTAACCTATGATGTATCTGAATTGATTGACGATAAAGTGATAAAAGTGAATATCAATATTGGTTTCAGGGTGCAGGCAAGAACAGAATTATATTTCAAAAAAATTGTTCAGGAATTAGTGGCAAACAAAGAATTGAATCTGCACATCCGTCCCGATGGTTCAACCAAATACAATCCTGAACCCGATTTTAAATTTGTGGTTATCGAAAAATTTCTTTCGGTTGAAAATGAATTTGCATTGGGCGAAGGTTTATTGCTGAATGCTTACTTCTTTTTAAAACGCCTGGGGCAAAGCGATGAAAATGCTTTCGGTCTGGATAAGAGCGATGTGGAAGTGGAACAAATTCCTCTTGTTTACCATCGCGTTGAAAAAGTAGAACTATCGAGAGATAAAAATCATTAAAGCAATAATTTTTTATCCGCTTCAATGCTGAAGAATAAAAAAGGTCAGAATAAACTCCTGACCTTTTTATTTAACGATCTAATTTTCTTTACAGCACTCCTTCATCATACGCTTTTTCACCGTGTTCCGATTCATCAAGCCCTTTGTCTTCGGAAGCTTCGCTCACTTTTACTTTTGTAACCATATTTATCACAGCTAACATGGCATAAGTAAATACAAAGGCATAAATGCAAGCGCCCACCACAGCAATTGTTTGGTGAATAAAAAAAGTAGTTCCACCGTGCATCAAACCATCGGTTCCTGTTGCGTTTACAATTTTTGAAGCAAAAACTCCAAGTAATATTGTTCCAAGACATCCTCCAATTCCATGAACTCCCCATACATCGAGTGCATCATCCCAGCCCATTTTATTTTTCAAACTAACAGCGAGGTAGCAAACTCCGCCCGATGCAATGCCGATCACCACGGCTGCGTTGAGCGAAACAAATCCGGCTGCAGGCGTAATGGTTGCAAGTCCAGCCACAGCTCCTGTCAGCAGACCGACAAACTTTGGTTTCTTCACCATCGTCCATTCAATCACTAACCAGGTAACAGCAGCGAATGAAGCTGCAACGTCAGTATTAATAAATGCTTGTCCGGTGATTGCGTTTACATCCAGCGCGCTTCCCGCATTAAAACCATACCAACCAAACCATAGCAAACCCGTTCCGATGGCAATAAGCGGAACGCTGTTTGGAGGCGATGCTTTGTCTCTGCGGCTTCCAACATAAATTACGGAAGCAAGCGCAGCAAATCCGGCCGTTGCGTGAACCACAATTCCTCCTGCGAAATCAAGTACGCCCCACTGTGCAAGCAATCCGCCTCCCCAAACCATGTGAGCGAACGGATAGTAAACCAGCAATTGCCACAGTACAAGAAATATTAAATATGATTTGAATGTTACACGATTCACAAATGCTCCGGTGATCAACGCAGGCGTGATGATGGCAAACATCATTTGATACGCCATGAAAACAAATTCGGGAATATTTTTATTTCCTGAAAAAGCCGAATTCAGATTTACTCCGTGCATGAATGCTTTGTCAAAATTTCCGATTACTCCTCCCAGCGTATCTCCGCTGAAGCAAAGAGAATATCCGCATAAATACCACATCACGGTGGTGATTCCCATGGATACAAAACTTTGTATCATAATTCCGAGAATGTTTCTTTTGCCGGCTAATCCTCCGTAGAAGAAAGCAAGTCCGGGTGTCATTAACATGACGAGGCTTGTTGCAAGAAGCATAAAGCCGGTTGATCCTGTGTCAAAGTGCATCATTTGTTTTAGGTTTTATGGTTGATGTGATTGAATTAAAATGAAACGCCGATATTGATCATTACTTCTGTTCGGGCATTTGTATAGTATTTGTTCCAGTAAAAAATTTCCTGATCCTTATCTGCAATTAATTCTCGTCCTTCGAGGCGAATGTAGGAATTATCTGTCGGTTTGTATTCTAACCCCAAAGTAACGCCCCAGATTTTATATCCTGTATGTTTGCCTGTTTTATCAACAAATGTTCCCGACATCATTCCCTGCGGGTCGCTGAAATATTCTCCGCGAGAATAAATGCTGATCTTTTTTGGCAATTGATATTTTATGATTGCTAAAACTGAAAACATAGTAGCATTTTTCTTTCCTGTGGTATCAGAATGTTGCTGATGGCAATAATCAATTCCTGTGGTGAACCTTAATTTTTTCTTATGATAGTTCAAAAAAACATTATGCATTTGTCGAAAATGACTCTGCGAAACGGAATCCGGAGAATCATCTCCAAAATAACCGCTGTATCCAATATTCAAAGCTTCGCTGAAAATATAAGTAACCAAAAGTCCGACAGATTTTTTCCGATTGTTATCTTCATACATACTATACCCGTTAACACCATAAAGAAAAAAAGAAAGTTTTTCATTCGGATTATAATTCAATCTGAACCCCGATTCATATAAGGTTTCATAAAAAGTTGGAATTGAAACCGAACTGGTATAATTTTCTTTCGGGAAAAATGCCTCGGTGCCAAAATGAGTTCTGAAATATCCTCCGTCGAGCCAAAGAGTTTTGCAAAGCCGTATGCCGGCATTTGCTTCCTGAAGAAAATTAAATGTAGGCGACCATGAAATGAGCGGCATATCTCCGTAATGAACCGTAACAATTCCGCGCACGTTTTCGGAGGAATATTTTGCAGTGATCATGGCAACATTCAAGCCAAACTGGTCGTTGCGGGGAGAAGCGGCAGGAAACTTTTGATATTTTCCAACTCCAACTGAATCCGTATAGTGTGCATAATACGCATCTATATATCCGCTGATCTCGATTTTTGCTGAATCTTTCTTTATAAGGATGGAATCTTTTTTTTGTGCAGAAATTTTTCCGGAGAATAAAAATAAAATAGCTACAACAAGCAAAATAATTTTAGCAGATTGTATTTTTAATCCCATTGGAATAAATTATAAAACAAACATAGGAAGATAAATTAAGAAGAAGAATTTGAACTTTCTTACTTCTTTTTCTTTCCTTTATTTTTTTTCTTTACAGAAACTTTTTTCTTTGGCGCAAGCTTCTTTTTGGGGGTAGGTTTGCTTGGCGCTGATAACTGCTTACGTTCTATTTGTCTTGCCGCTGCTTTTTTTGCCGCTGTTTTTGGCGGAATTCTTTTTTTCGGAACACTTGGCTGAACAGCTTCCATCCAATCTTTTATTTCTTTTGCATCTTTGAGTTTATAATTTCCAATTCGTGTGCGGTTGAGAGATGCGAGCAGCGCACCACAACCAAGTTGTTTTCCGAAATCATTTGCAAGTGAACGGATGTAAGTTCCTTTTGCACACACCACTTTGAATTCGATCATCGGCAGAAGCACACTTACAATTTCAAACTTTGTGATGTTTACAAGTACAGGTTTAATATCCGGTTGTCCTCCGCTTCGTGCAATGTTATACGCGCGATCACCCTGAACCCATTTCGCAGAAAAGTTTGGCGGATACTGCCAAATCGATCCTACAAATTTTTTTGCTGTTTCATTTATTAATTCCGGTGTGATGTGCGCAATGGAATAGCGTTCATTGATTTGCGTTTCCATATCGAATGATGGTGTAGTAGCACCCAGCATCATGGTTCCGGTGTATTCTTTTTCCAAACCCTGATACTGGTCAATATTTTTTGTCTGACGACCGATGCAGATAATTAATAATCCGGTTGCGAGCGGATCCAATGTTCCAGCATGACCAATTTTGATGTAAGGAATTTGATATTCATGGCGCATGTCGCTGCGCATTTTATTCACCACATCAAATGATGTCCAAGTTTTTGGTTTGTTGACGAGGATGACCTGTCCGTTGAAAAAATCGTCCGGAGTAAGTTTCATTTTTTACATGAGTTTAATTCCAAGAGACAAACTTACAATAAGAAACAGAATACCAAGTGCAATTCTATAATATCCAAATAATTTGAAACCATTTTTTTGAATGTAGAAAATAAAAAACTTGACCGAGAGCAATGCAACAATGAATGCAATCACTCCACCAATTCCAAGCAAGAAAAGATTTTCTTTCACCAACACTTCAGGATTGTGTTTGTAAACATCATAAAAACTTTTTACCGAAGCTGCAAACATAGTGGGTACGGCAAGGAAAAAAGAAAATTCAGCTGCTACACTTCTGGAAAGCTTCTGGCTCATTCCCCCAAGAATTGTCGCTGCACTGCGGCTCAATCCGGGAAAAATGATAGACAAAACCTGAAAACATCCAATTATGAACGCATTCTTATTCGAAATTTTTTCTTCCTCGTGAATGGTAGGATTCTTAAAAAAATTATCTATGAATAATAAAATAATTCCGCCTATTATCATCACGCAGGAAATAAAAAGCAGATTGGATAAAGCGGCATCAATATATTTTTTGAACAAACCTCCGAAGATTAACGCAGGAATAATTGCAATGATGAGTTTGATGTAAAAACTATAATGTTTGAAATCAAAAAACTTTTTCCAATAAATAACCACCACCGAAAGAATTGCGGCAAGCTGAACCACCACTTCGAACATATTTATAAACGGTGTATCGCCCACTCCGAGAAATGGATTTGCCATTTTCATATGAGCGGTGCTCGACACGGGCAAAAATTCCGTAATCCCTTCAAGAATGGCAAGGAGAATAGTTTGGAATAAAGTCATTCTTAAAAAAACTAATTTGCAGATTCTTCTTTTGGTTTTTTCAGAATCGCGAGCAGCACAACAATGTATCCTGCAATAATAAGAATAGGTGCTAGTGTCAATCGTTGGAAATCAAAAATTGTATCCGACATTTTATTGGGATCTGCCGATGGGGCACTGATCATGCAAAGCATTCCGATTGCAACAATTGCGGCTCCGATTAGCATCATTTTGTAATTATCTTTTCCGAAAGCAAATGTTGGCTTTTCTCCTGATAGTGCAGGAAACATCTTTGAAGAGGATGAGCTTGGTTTTTGGATTTCTTTTGCCATGAATTGGTAATAATAAATTAGATGCGAATTTACAATAAATGAATTACGATAAGCGAATAAATTTATCGTTTAACAATTTTTAATAATATAATTCTTCCGAACTAAGGCGTAAATACTTCCTCACAGCAAAAAAAGTAGAAATTCCGGAGATCAAAATACCAAGAATTAAAATGATTCCATAGAGATAAATCATCATTCGGACGTCCGTTACCTTTTCAAGATCGGGAATATTTTTCAAAGCGGCATAAATAATTCCGCCAAGAATCAGGTTAGCAATGATTCCCGAAATAATTCCGTGCTTGATTCCGTTCAGCAAAAATGGTTTGCGGATAAATCCGGCTGTGGCTCCAACTAATTGCATGGTTTTAATTATGTATCGCCTTGAATAAATCGCCAATCGAATGGTATTATTTATTAGTCCAAGTGCGATGAGCATCAGAAGTCCGATAAAAATCACAAGAATCAGTTCAAGACGATTTATATTCTTGTTCACCATGTTCACAAGCGATTCTTGGTAGTCAAATTCTTTTACACTGCTGAAATCAAGAATTTGTTTTTGTATCCAGACAATGCTGTCGTGATTTGTATAGGCGGCTTTCAGCTGCACTTCCATAGAAGCAGGCAGCGGGTTGTAACCGATAAAGCGTTCAAAATCTTCTCCTATTTTTTTCTTGTACCGCGCCGCCGCAGAATCTTTTGATAAGTATTCGCTGGATTTCACATATATGCTTGCTTTCAAAAAATTATGCAGCCGTTCCACTTCTTCATCTTTTGCATTATCCTTAAGATAAACATGGAAGTCAATATTTTCTTTGAAATGATCGGCAATTTTTTTTGCACTGATAAAAAGAATTCCAAGTAGTCCGAGCAGGAACAACACAAGAGAAACGCTTATCACCGTTGTGACAGACGATGATTGAATCCTTCTGCGATTTTTTTCTTCGGGCATAAGGCGAAGTTAAAAGTTAAAAGTTAAAAGTTAAAAGTTGAAAGCAGGGAGTTATCACAATAGCTATGTTAATTGCATTTCACGATTAAGCATTAACGAATAACAATTAACTTCGCAATCCTATGGCATATCCATTCGGAGAAATAGAAAAAAAGTGGCAAAAGCACTGGGCAGATAAGAAAACCTTTCGTGCTGAAAATAAATCCGTCAAGCCAAAATATTATGCACTTGATATGTTTCCATATCCTTCTGGAGCAGGTTTGCATGTTGGACATCCACTCGGTTACATCGCGTCCGATATTGTTTCGCGTTACAAGAGATTGAAAGGCTTTAATGTGCTGCATCCGATGGGTTACGATTCCTTTGGACTTCCTGCCGAGCAATACGCCATTCAAACCGGACAGCATCCTGAAAAAACTACGAAAGATAATATCGCCCGTTACCGCGAGCAAATGGATAAGATCGGTTTTTCGTTTGATTGGGAACGGGAAGTGCGCACCTCCGATCCGAATTATTACAAATGGACGCAGTGGATCTTTATAAAACTTTTTAATTCATGGTATAATCCTGAAACGGATAAAGCAGAATCCATCGATACTTTAATTCCTAAACTGAAAAACTTTTCGTCACTTTCAGAAAAAGAAAAGTCGGACACATTGATGAATTATCGTCTCGCCTATTTGAGCGAAGCGTGGGTGAACTGGTGCCCGCAGCTTGGAACTGTGCTTGCGAATGAAGAAGTGAAAGACGGAGTTTCCGAGCGCGGTGGTTATCCTGTAGAACGGAAACTGATGCCGCAATGGAGTTTGCGCATCACCGCGTATGCAAATCGTTTGCTGAACGATCTTGAAAATATTGACTGGAGCGAATCGATAAAAGAATCTCAACGCAACTGGATCGGGAAATCAGAAGGTTCTTCTTTGAAATTTCAAGTTGCAGATTCAAAGTTGGGCATCGAAGTTTTCACCACGCGCCCTGACACTGTTTTCGGAGTTACATTTTTAACACTGGCACCTGAAAGCGAATTGCTTTCAGAGCTTACAACTGCAGAAAATAAAAAAGCGGTGGATGAATATGTTCACTACGCAAAAAACCGAAGCGAACGCGAACGTCAGAGCGATGTAAAAAAAGTTACCGGACAATTCACAGGTGCTTATGCCATTCATCCGTTCACAGGAGAAAAATTACCGATCTGGATCGGAGATTATGTGCTGGCAGGGTACGGAACCGGTGCGGTGATGGGAGTTCCTGCGCACGACTCGCGCGATCATGCGTTTGCAAAACATTTTGGTCTTCCGATAAAACAAGTGGTGGAAGCGCCAAAAGATTGGGACATTCAAAAAGAATCGTTCGATGCGAAGGAAGGAAAATGCATTAATTCAGATTTAATAAATGGACTCGAAGTAAAAGATGCTCTCAAAAAAATAATTTCAGAAATAGAAAAGCGCGGACTCGGAAAAGGAAAAACACAATTCCGTTTGCGCGATGCCATTTTTGGCAGACAGCGTTACTGGGGCGAACCAATTCCTGTTTATTACAAAGATGGAATTCCTCATGTGATGGAAGAGAATGAACTTCCGCTCGTGCTGCCTGAAGTAGATAAATATTTACCCACCGAAGACGGAGAACCGCCTTTGGCTCGCGCAAAAAATTGGAAACACCAGGGAAAATATGAATACGAAAAAACTACCATGCCCGGTTGGGCGGGTTCTTCTTGGTACTATCTGCGCTACATGGATCCGCAGAACAAAAATGAATTTGCCGGAAAGGATGCGCTGAACTATTGGAAAGATGTTGACCTCTACATTGGCGGAGCCGAGCATGCCACGGGACATTTGCTTTACGTGCGCTTCTGGACAAAATTTTTATTCGACCTCGGATTGATTCCTGTGATTGAACCTGCAAAGAAGTTGATTAATCAGGGGATGATTCAGGGTATGAGTGCATTTATATATCAATCAATAAGTGAAAATAAATTGGCTCCAACTTTGTATTTATCTAATGAGCTTTTACACAAAGATGATGTTCGAAGTGATTCGTTTGAAAAAGTAGAAGAAATATTTGTCAAATCTGGTTTATCCAATCAAGAGATTAAGGACGTTAAATACAGACCAATTCGTATAGATATTTCAAATTTAAAAAACGAAAATGAACTTGATGTTGAAAAACTAAAATCCAAAAAAGACTTTAAGGATGGAGTTTTCTTTAAAGAAGAAGACGGAAGGTTTTTGGTTTTGAGAGAGGTAGAAAAAATGTCCAAGTCCAAATACAATGTCGTAACTCCCGATGACATCTGCACAAATTTTGGAGCTGACACCTTGCGTTTGTATGAAATGTTCCTCGGTCCGCTGGAGCAAAGCAAACCATGGAACACCAACGGCATCAGCGGTGTGTTTGGTTTTCTGAATAAGTTCTGGAGATTGTTCCATAAAGGTGAAGAGTTTGATCAGTTTGTAATTTCAAATGATGAACCCACTAAACCTGAAATAAAAATTCTTCACAAGACGATCAAAAAGATCCAGCAGGATATAGAAAATTATTCTTTCAATACTTCGGTGAGCGCATTCATGATCTGCGCCAACGAGCTCACGGAATTAAAATGCAACAAGCGCTCAATTCTTGAACCGATCGTAATTTTACTTTCTTCTTTTGCTCCGCACATTGCGGAGGAACTATGGGAAAAACTCGGACATAAAGAAAGCATTACGTTTGCAAAATTTCCTGAGTTCAATGAAGCGCTGATGACGGATGATTCTTACGATTATCCGATTTCCTTCAACGGAAAAATGCGTTTCAACATGGAACTTTCGCTCAGCTTAACTCCGGCAGAAATTGAAAAAGAAGTTTTGGCAAATGAGCAGTCGAAAAAATTTCTCGAAGGAAAACAACCCAAGAAAGTGATCGTTGTACCTAAACGGATCGTGAATATTGTTGTTTGAAAATGGCTTTCAATCTGCCTGAACAATCGCAATGAAAAACTTTATTTTCAATTTTCTTTTTCTGACAATTGTTGCCATTCTTTGTTTAGGAAGTGTTGAGATCAAAAAAATAATTTCAACAAAAGAAATTCCTGTACTTGATTCGATCCCGCAAATAAAAAAAACATCCGGACTTCGCTCGCAAAAAAATGAAGCATTCAAACGCGGGGAAAAACTTACTTACCGGATGCATTATGGCTTTATCAACGCGGGTGAAATTGTGATTCAAATTACGGATGAGAATAAAAAAATAGGAGATAGAAACACACTGCATGTAGTCGGACTTGGATATACCAATAGTTCATTCGATGTTTTTTACATGGTGCGCGACAAATACGAATCTTACATTGATGAAGACGCAATTATTCCATGGCTTTTCATCCGACGTGTGAATGAAGGCGGATACAAGATTGAACAGAACCAGATTTTTTATCACTACCAAAATAAAATGGACATGGGCGGAAAAAAATTTGATGTGCCGGATAATGTTCAGGATATGACTTCCTCGTTTTATTATGCGCGCACGATGGATTTTTCCAGTGCAAAAGAAGGAGATATTTTTGAGTTTCCATGTTTTGTGGATGATACCGTTTGGCCTCTGAGAATAAAATATTTAGGGAAGGAAATCATCAACTCGGATATAGGAAAAATCCGCTGCATAAAATTTCATCCAGCTGTTCAGAAGGGCAGAATTTTCAAAAAAGATGAAGATATGACTGCTTGGATTTCTGACGACAAAAACCGAATTCCTATTCGCGCGGAAGCAAAAATTGCTGTGGGTTCCGTCAAAATGGATCTTACCGATTATTCAGGAATTGCCAACCCGCTTGCGTTGGAGGAGAAAAAATAGTTTGTCGCTATTAGTTAATCGTTATTTGTATTTTCGTTTCCTAATTATTTTTAATCCACTATGGAATTAAATTCTGAAATCACCGACCGCCTGAAAAAATTAGATGACAAGTATCAGGCGATGGGCCAGTCGCTTGAAAATTATCTGGACGGACTTCTCATCTCTAATTATCTCACCTATTGGGATTATACGCACGTGGATAAACTTCTCACCCTACAAAATCCCAAAACAGATTTTCCGGACGAGTTGATATTCATAATTTACCATCAGATAACGGAATTATATTTTAAACTTTCTCTTCACGAACTGGAGCAGATCGCTCACAACGGAAAAAAAGTAATGCCGAATGGCGAAGACCTCGGTTGGAACGAAAAGATGGATGTGAAATTTTTTACAGAACGTGTCGGACGCATTAACCGATACTTTGAAGCGCTCACAAAATCATTCGACATCATGGGAGCCGGAATGGAACAGCAGCAATTTCTCCGATACAGAATGGCGCTTCTTCCTGCCAGCGGATTTCAAAGTGCACAATACCGAATGGTGGAAATAAGTTCAACTGATTTCATTCAATTGGTAGATAAAGATGTGCGGCTGAAGTTTCAGGGAAAAAATTCTTCCATTGAAGAAATGTACGAACACATTTACTGGAAACAGGGTGCAACAGAACTTGCTACAGGAAAGAAAACACTTACATTAAAGCAATTTGAAAAAAAATATTCCAAACAATTCATTCAACTTGCAAAAGATTACAAAGAAAAAAATATCTGGGCGAAATATAAATCGCTTTCTACCACCGATCAACAGAATACTGCATTGATAAATGCGCTTCGTCAATTGGATATCAATGTGAATGTGAACTGGCCGCTCGTTCATTACCGTTCTGCGGCACGTTATCTCCAGCAGGATGAAAAGCAGGTTGCCGCTACAGGTGGAACCAATTGGCAGAAATATCTGCCTCCGCGTTTTCAAAAAAGAATTTTTTATCCGGAACTCTGGAGCAAAGAAGAAATTGAGAATTGGGGAAAGCAATGGGTGGAAGATGCAACCCGAAAATAAATTTTCATGTGGAAGAAAATAATTGAATGGATAGTCGGCTCGTTCCTTGTTTCTTTTATCATCAAACATTCCAAGCGTATTATTATTCCGGGTTTTGAAAAACTTCCCATTTACGACGTAGCCGAATTTTTCTGGAGAGGAATTATGAAAGGCACGCTTACCATGCGAGCTTCTGCGGTAGCTTTCAATTTGTTTCTTGCCATATTTCCATCTGTAATTTTTGTTTTCACTCTTATTCCATACATTCCTATTCATCATTTTCAGGAACATTTGCTTGATGTACTTCAGAATTTTATGCCGAAGAATGCTTATGAAGTTACACGAGAAACAATTGAAGATATTGTAAAACATCAGCGCGGTGGATTGCTCTCGGTGGGATTTATTTCGGCTTTATATTTTTCTACCAACGGATTCAATTCGCTCATTACTGCGTTCAATAATACCTATCACCAAATTGAAACACGCACCGGTTTTCAGCAGCGGCTGATTTCAATTTTATTAGTCATCATTTCTACTTTGATGATTCTGATTGCGATCGCGCTTATGATTGGCAGCGAATATTCTCTGCACAAAATTTTTCATCGCGGACAACTTTATTATCACCTGATTCAAAGCGGAAGGTGGATCATCGTATCCATCTTGTTTTACTGCCTCATCTCCATCACATTTTATCTTGGACCTTCGGGAAAATTAGGATGGAAATTCGCTTCTGCCGGTTCTATGTTAGCTACGATTTTATCGCTCGTCACTTCCATTGGTTTTGCCTATTATGTAAATCATTTTGGAAAATACAATAAACTCTATGGTTCCATCGGAACACTGATTGTAATTCTTGTGTGGATTTATTTCAACGCGCTTGTTGTTCTTATCGGTTTCGATCTCAATGCAAGTATTTTCAAAGCAAAGCGAGATAAAGAATCTTTGCAAAATAAAATCCTCGAGTGATAAAACGCTTGATAAAATTTCTCAGCAGTTTTCTTATCACTTACCCGATTGAAGAAAGGAAAAGTGAAGTGAGCGGAAAACTTGAAGTTCTTTACACGAACGGAAAGTATGTGTTGGACACACCGAATGTAAATTATTCTTTTGGCGGATTGCACACGGTTTTTCAAAGAGCATTTAGTCAATACAGAATTAAAGAAAGAGAAATTAAAAATGTTTTGATGCTTGGTTTTGGCTGCGGAAGCGTGGCGAGTATTTTACAGGATGAATATGGAAAAGATTTAGAAATCATTGGAGTTGAAAAAGATGAAATGGTGATTGAGCTGGCAAAAAAATATTTTTCGCTAGATAAATATAAAAAGCTCACCCTTCATTGCATGGATGCGTATGATTTTGTTCAGGATGCAACGCTTCCGTTTTTCGATTTGATTGTTGTAGATATTTTTGTTGACCCAATCGTGCCTGAAAAATTTCAGGATGAAATTTTTTTATCTGCCTGCGGAAAAATATTATCTCCCAACGGGCTTTTATTTTTCAATTTTATTATCCGCGATGAAAAAACACGCGACAAAGGCGGGATGCTTTATAAAAAGATGAATAGTTTGATCGGTCACACCGAATGGGCAAGAATATTCTCAAAAGGCACAGAAAATTGGGTGTTTGTCTCCGGGAAAATTAAAACTCTAAAATAGTTTTTCTCAGAATAGAAACACACTCCATCAACTGTTTTTCTGTGATGAGAAGCGGAGGCGCAAGACGAATAATATCACCGTGAGTTGGTTTTGCAAGCAAACCGTTCTCTTTCAGCGCAAGGCAAAGTTCCCAAGCAGATTTATTATTTCTTTCCTTGATAACGATCGCTGCAAAAAGTCCTTTTCCTCTAACATTTAAAACAATATCTGATTTTTCGGTTTGGATTTTTTTCAATTCAGCAAGAAGAATTTTTCCAAGGCTGTAAGAATTCTCATACATATTTTCTTCTTCCAGAACATTTATCGAAGCCATTGCTACTTTGCAAGCGAGCGGATTTCCACCGTAAGTTGAACCGTGTTCGCCCGGTTTGATACAAAGCATAATGTCGTCATCAGCAAGCACAGCCGAAACCGGCATGGTGCCACCCGCAAGCGCTTTTCCCAATATCAAAACATCAGGACGAACATTTTCGTGATCGCAGCAAAGGCGTTTTCCAGTTCTACCAAGTCCCGTTTGAATTTCATCAGCAATAAAAAGCACATTTGCTTTTTTGCACAACTCAAAACTTTTTGCCAAATATCCTTCATCAGGAATCATCACTCCGCGTTCGCCTTGAACGGGTTCCACTAAAAATCCGGCAACATTCTTATCCTTGAGCGCATTTACCAGCGCATTTATATCATTATAAGGAATGGTAATAAATCCAGGCGTGTAAGGACCAAAATTCTTTTTTGCATCGGGATCAGACGAAGCAGAAACAATTGAAATTGTGCGACCATGAAAATTTCCTTCGCACACAATTATTTTCGCATGGTCTGCAGCAATTCCCTTTTTTTCGTACGCCCATTTGCGACAAAGTTTCAGAGCTGTTTCAACTCCTTCTGCACCGGTATTCATCGGAAGCACCTTGTCGTAACCAAAATATTGCGTGATGAATTTTTCATATTCTCCAAGAGAAGAATTATAAAATGCGCGTGATGTAAGCGTAAGTTTTTTTGATTGTTCAATAAGCGCTTGTATAATTTTCGGATGACAATGCCCTTGGTTCACAGCAGAATACGCAGAAAGAAAATCAAAATATTTTTTTCCGTCCACGTCCCAAACAAAAACGCCTTCTCCTCGGTCAAGTACAACATCTAAAGGGTGATAATTGTGAGCGCCATAACGGTTTTCCAGCTCTATTGCTTTTTGCGAAATCGACTTTTGTGCCATTGTTTCCATCTGTAAAATTATTTACGCGAAGGTACGAATTTTATCCTGTTAACTTTGCGCGATGAAAGCAGCGCAGACATTTACAAACATTGAAATTACCGATATAAGCACGGAAGGAAAAGGCGTTGGTCGAATCTCTGTTGGTGAAAATAAAATTGTGTGTTTTATTGACTTTGCAATTCCGGGAGACGTGGTAGATATTCAGATCACGCAAAAGAAAAGAAATTACCGCGAAGGGAAAGTAATTCAATATGTCAAGCTTTCTGACAAAAGAACTGAACCTGTTTGTAAGCATTTCGGAACCTGCGGAGGATGTAAATGGCAGAACATGAAGTATGAATCTCAATTATTTTTCAAACAGAAATATGTGGAGGACGCCATCACTCGCATAGGAAAAATCAACACGAAATTTTTGCCAATACTTTCATCAAAAAATATTCTTCACTATCGAAATAAATTAGAATTTACTTTTTCAAATAAAAAATGGCTGACGAAAGAAGATTTTAATACGCTCAACATCGGGGAAGATCTCGGCAGCGTTGCGTATGCACTAGGATTCCACATTCCAAAACTTTTTGATAAAGTACTCGATATTTCAGAATGTCATTTGCAGGAAGAACCGTCTAATGCTATTCGTCTTGAAGTAAGAAAATTTGCGATTGAAAACAACCTGACTTTTTTCGACATCCGAAAACAAAATGGATTTCTCCGCAATCTTATTATTCGTAGCACTTCAACTAGGCAATGGATGGTTGTAGTTGTATTTTTTTACGAAGACAAAATCGAAAGAGAAAAATTATTGAAACATATTTCGAAAAAATTCCCCCAGATAACTTCTTTGCAATATGTTATTAATTCCAAAAAGAACGATAGCATTTTTGATCAGGAAGTAAAAACTTTTAGCGGAGAGAATTGCATACACGAAGAAATGGAAGGATTAAAGTTCCGCATCAGTCCGAAATCTTTTTTTCAGACGAATTCCACGCAAGCGTATGAACTTTATAAAGTAACACGTGATTTTGCAGAACTAAAAGGAAATGAAGTTGTTTATGATTTATATACCGGAACAGGAACCATTGCAAATTTTGTAGCGAGAAAATCAAAAAAAGTGATTGGCATTGAATACATCAGCATAGCAATTGAAGATGCGAAAGTAAATTCACAGATAAATAATATTTCCAACACAGGTTTTTTCGCTGGAGATATTAAAGATGTGTTGAATAATGATTTCGTTTCTACGCACGACAAACCGAATGTGATTATCACCGATCCTCCGCGCGCAGGGATGCATGAAGATGTTGTTAAAAAGATATTGGAGCTCTCTCCCGAAAAAATAATTTACGTGAGCTGCAATCCTGCCACGCAAGCACGTGACATTGCGCTGCTGAGCGAACAATATTTTGTAGAAAAAGTCCAGCCCGTAGATATGTTTCCGCACACGGCACATGTGGAAAGCGTTGCAAAATTGGTCAGGAAATAAATTTTGCATCATTTTAAAATTATTTTTCATCATTTTTTCATAGGAGAAATTGGTTTGAAAAAAAATCAAAATATTTTTCGTACAAAAAATTTGTTTTCCTTTGCAAATTATTTATGGCAAAAAATCTTGTAATAGTTGAGTCACCTGCAAAGGCAAAGACCATTGGAAAATTTTTAGGTGATGAATATATTGTGAAATCGAGCATAGGTCACATCCGCGATCTTCCTAAAAAAGAAATGGGCGTGGATGTTGAAAAAGGATTCGAACCCGCGTACATTATATCCCCTGAAAAAAAACAAGTAGTCAGTGAGCTGAAGAAACTTGCAAAGGATTCTGAAATAGTATGGCTCGCAACGGACGAGGACCGAGAAGGAGAAGCCATTGCGTGGCATCTGCTGGAAGCACTTGATCTCAACGAGAAAAAAACCAGACGCATAGTTTATCATGAGATCACAAAAACCGCAATTCAAGAAGCATTTGCTAGTCCACGCAGCATCGATAGAAATTTAGTAGATGCCCAACAGGCGCGCAGAGTGTTGGATCGTTTGGTTGGATATGAACTTTCTCCGATCCTTTGGAAAAAAGTAAGACCGTCACTTTCTGCAGGCAGAGTACAATCAGTTTCTGTTCGACTTTTGGTAGAGCGCGAAAGAGAGATTAACGCTTTCCAAATCACATCCTATTATAAGGTATCAGGCATTTTTACCGTTAAGGACGAAAATGGAAAAGTTACTACGCTCAAAGCAGACCTTTCTGAAAAATTAAAATCAGAAAAAGAAGCAAATGACTTATTGAATAAATTGAATGGCGCGAATTTCTCTATCAAGAATATTGAAAAGAAACCGTCCCGTAGAACTCCGGCTGCACCATTCACCACTTCCACTTTGCAACAGGAAGCAAGCAGGAAACTTGGTTTTTCTGTTTCTAACACCATGCGTGTTGCACAAAGTTTGTATGAAGCAGGAAAGATAACTTACATGCGTACCGATTCGGTGAATCTTTCCGGATTTGCACTCAACGCTGCGAAAAATGAAATTCAACGAATGTTCGGTGAAGGTTACTGGAAGAAAAGACAATACACTACAAAATCTGCCAACGCACAAGAAGCGCACGAAGCAATTCGCCCTACTTTTTTTAATAATAAAACAATTGAAGTGGAAGATGACCGCGAACGAAAATTATACGAACTCATTTGGAAAAGAACAGTGGCGTCGCAAATGGCAGATGCGGAATTAGAAAAAACCACAATTACTATTTCTCAAAATAAATCGGATGATACATTTCTTGCTCTCGGAGAAATTATTTTGTTTGACGGATTCCTGAAAGTATATATGGAAGGAACTGATGAGGAAGAAGAAAACGAAGAAGGAATTCTTCCTGCTGTAACTATCGGTCAGGAAGTTGGCATGAATGAAATTTCTGCTACGCAGCGTTTCACTCTTCCGCCTGCGCGATATACTGAAGCAAGTTTGGTAAAAAAATTAGAATCGCTTGGAATCGGTCGTCCTTCAACTTATGCGCCAACCATTTCCACTATTATCAAGCGACAATATGTTGACAAAGAAATTCGTGAAGGAAAAGAGAGAAAATATAATGTGCTCACACTAAAAGGTTCTACAGTATCATCAGAAACAAAATCAGAAATTACCGGAGCAGAAAAAGGAAAATTATATCCTACCGATATCGGTATTGTGGTAAATGATTTTTTGGAAAAATATTTTCCGCAGATCATGGATTATAATTTCACGGCTTATGTTGAAAAAGAGTTTGACGAAATTGCCGAAGGAAGAATGTCGTGGAAAGATATGATGAAGGAATTTTATGTTCCTTTTCATAAAACAGTAGAGAGTACAACTGAGGATTCGGAAAGAGCATCGGGCGAACGCATATTAGGAAAAGATCCGAAATCGGGAAGAGATATTCTTGTTCGCGTTGGAAGATTTGGACCGATGGCGCAGATTGGTCTTCAAGACGATAAAGAAAAACAAAAATATGCTTCACTTCGTCCGGGACAAAGAATTGATACCATCACGCTGGAAGAAGCGCTTGATCTTTTCAAACTTCCGCGCAATATCGGTCAATACGAAGGCGAAGACATGATCATCAGTATCGGAAGATTTGGTCCGTATATAAAACACAAAGGAGTATTTACTTCACTTCCAAAAACAGAAGACCCTTACACGGTAAGTTTGGAACGCATCATAGAATTCATGAAAGGACCGCGTTTACCAAGAGTAATCGGGCAGTATGAAGGAAAAGATGTTATTGCCGCAAAAGGTTTTTTTGGAAATTATCTGAAGTACGAAGCAACCAACGCTCCGCTGCCAAAACAATACGACCCATTTACAGTTACGTTGGAAGAAGCCATTCCGTTGGTGAAAACCAAAATGGAAAAAGATTTGGCGAAGCATATCAAATCATGGCCCGACGAAGACAGGCGCGTGAAGGTGGTTTATGACAGATGGAAAAATCCTTCCATTCAGGCGGGAAAAAAATTCTTCAGAATTCCTAAAGAAAAAACTCCTGAGGAACTTACGCTCGAGGAATGTTTGGTGATTGCAGGATTTAAAAAAGCGAAGAAAGAAAAAAAGTTAAAAGTTAAAAGTGAGAAGTTAAAAGTGAAGGCAGGCAAGGCGCAAGAGAAGAAACCGTCTGTCTCCAAACCCCGAACTTCAAACTCCAAACTAAAAGTGGTGAAAGCGAAAAGGAAGTTTGTGGGGAAAAGGAAATAATTTTCTTTCAACGAATTTATTCCACCATTCATTTCTCTTCAAAACTCTGTTGATAACTGCGATTGCTTTGCTTCGCTTGCAATGACGCAGCACTTAATTTTGCAGTGTAACTTTTAACTTTTTTCTGTGGAAGATATATCTCAATTTTTTGCTCCTATTGATATTGAAGGAACAACTGAGTTTCCCGAAAACACATTGGGAACTTCTATCCGAAAATATCTTACAGGAAAACCATTTCCTGAATTAAAAGGAGTTCACCTTGCCATTATCGGCATAGAAGAAGACAGGCGCGCAGTAAATAACGAAGGATGCGGTGAAGCGGCAGATGCGATTCGTCCGTATTTGTACAATCTTTTCAAAGGAAGTTACAAACCGCGAATTGCTGACCTTGGAAATATAAAACAAGGACACGCAGTGAAAGATTCTTATTTCGCGCTCACTTCGGCTTGCCACGAACTGATAAAAAATAAAATTATTCCCATCGTTATTGGCGGCGGACAGGATTTAACTTTTCCCATTTACAAAGCATTTGATAAAATTGAACCAACCATCAATTTGGTGGATGTGGATGCAAAGTTTGATATTGGCGGACCGGATTCAGAATTTAATTCTTCCGCCT
The DNA here is from genome assembly GCA_003164895.1 of Bacteroidota bacterium. Classification (GTDB taxonomy): domain Bacteria; phylum Bacteroidota; class Bacteroidia; order Palsa-948; family Palsa-948; genus Palsa-948. The sequence goes on from PLUL01000010.1 coordinate 116,112, forward strand.
ATCTTGGAAAAATAATTCTTCATCAGCCGAACATACTTTTCAATTACAGCAATATCGGTTATCAAACTTATTTTGTTCCGCAAAAAGAAATTGAACTTTTTCATAAACTTTATTTTGACGCGTATCGTTTGGGAAATGTTCGCAGCGAAATGGAAGAAGTGGAACCAATAGTTCGCGCTGCCGATTTGCTTTCGTTTGATATTTCCGCTATTCGAATGAGTGATGCACCTGGAAATGGAAACGCATCACCCAACGGATTTTACGGAGAGGAAGCCTGTCAGATAACCCGTTATGCCGGACTAAGCGATAAGCTAAGCGCGATCGGATTTTTTGAAATCAATCCTAAAAAAGATAAACGTGGACAAACAGCGCATCTGGTGGCGCAAATGATTTGGTATTTCATTGAAGGATATTATAAACGCTATTCGGATTTTCCATTTAGAAAAAAATCGGATTATCTAAAATATCGTGTTTCTATCAAAGACCATAAAAATGAAATTGTGTTTTACAAATCAAAACGCTCCGACCGCTGGTGGATGGAAGTTCCTTATCCTGCACAGAAAAAATTGAGATTCGAACGCCATTGCCTTGTTCCGTGTTCCTATAAAGATTATGAAGCTGCCACAAAGGAAGAAGTTCCTGACCGTTGGTGGCAATCTTACCAGAAGTTAGTTTCATAAACTTTCCATTATTTTACCTTCGGTTTAGCATTTTTGTAATAAAATTGCTAAAAGTTTGATTTATAAGCATCTATTTACGTCCTTTGGGCTGCAATAATTATTGCAATAACAGGCAACCTTTTATAAAAATTACGTCATACTGATACTTGAGGCGATGAACGACACGAATAAAGAACCGTTATTTGAAATTATTGAAGGTTGTGTTAGAGGCGACAGCAAATGCCAGGAAATCATCTACCAAAAATTTTATGGAAAGATGCTTGGGGTTTGCATGAGGTATTCAAAAGACAGAGAAGAAGCCCGTGATATTTTGCAGGATGGTTTTGTAAAAGTATTCATCAACATAAAAAAATATGGCGGCAAGGGTTCTTTTGAAGGATGGATTCGCAAAGTAATAGTAAACACAGCCCTTGATTTTTTAAGGAAAAGCAAACAATTGATTCAATATGCCAATTCTGATTATGTAGAAAGAAATGCGGAAGAAATAAAAGAAGAAGAAAACAACGATTATATAAACATCAGCACAGAAGAAATAATGAAAGCAGTTCAACAATTACCAACCGCCTACCGCACCGTATTCAATATGTTTGTGGTGGATGGATTTACGCACAAAGAAATTGCCGAACAATTAGGAATCAATGACGGAACCTCAAAATCAAATTTATCAAAAGCAAAAATGCACCTGAAAAAAATATTAATTAAAAAAATGATTTCACCGATATAAAAACCAACGATTACACAGATAAAATCCCATCGGTGTAATCATGTATTAAAATCTGTGTAATCTAAGAATAAGAAAATGAACAACCCGTTTGAACAACATATAAAACAATCGCTTGAAAATTACGAAGCGAAGTACAATCCTGCCGATTGGTCTGATTTGCAGAACAAGTTGAGTAAAGCCAAAGCAGGAAAGTCAAGTATTGGCAAAGGATTGATGATTGCCGCATCTATTGTCATAGTGGCAGGAGCTATTTATTATTTCAGCGCTTCTGATTCAAAAAATAATAAACCGCAAAATTCAGTTGTTGCTTCTCAAAATATTATTCAGAATGAAGTAAAAGAAAATCCGATTCAAAAAAATCAGGCGGAAATCAGTCATCCTTTATCGGTAATCGGTGAAAATTCAAGCAAAGAAAAAACAGTTGTTACTGCTGCGCCTGAAAACAAAACCGCTTCTACTGAAAAAACAGAAACGCAGGAGACAAAAAACATTACCGAAAATAAATCTAATAATCCGCAGCAGGTTCAGCCATCAAATATTTCTTCTCCAAAAGCAACATTTCACGCAGACATGAATAAAGTTTGCGAAGGATCATCCGTGCAATTTACGTCTGATAACAATGAGGTTGAATGCACTTACCATTGGAATTTCGGAGATGGAGAAACTTCTATGGAACAAAACCCAAAGCACATTTATAACACTGCGGGCAATTATTCTGTGAAACTTTTGGTTGCCTCGATTAAAGACAAAAAATCGGATGAACAGAAAAATACAATTACCGTTTCACCTGCTCCTGAAGTTAAAATGAATTTCTCCGCTTCGGATGATAATAGTCTCTCCGTTAACTTTGATGCAAATGCGGAAAATATTACCGAATGGAAATGGAATTTCGGCGACAAGCAAAATGCTGATGAACAAAATCCCGCACACACTTATAATAAGAAAGGAAACTATCAGGTTTCTGTTACAGCAAAAAATTCTTTTGGATGCATAACCACCGCTAAACAAAATGTCAATGTTGAGTACAATTTGCTGGCTCCCACAGGATTTAGCCCTAACGGTGATGGATTAAACGACACTTGGATTCCTAAAGCATTATTAGTAGGTGATCAAATTTTTACGCTTACAATTTATAATAAATCAGGGAATCCAGTTTGCACTATCACCGATAAGATTCATCCTTGGGAGGGACAAAACACACACGTTGGCGATACATTTATCTGGAAAGCAGTTGTAAAAGATAAAAACGGGGAGGAATCAAATTATAAAGGACTCATTACTATAGCACCATAAAAGATGTGTACAATAATTTTGTTTTTATCATTAGAAATTTTACCTTTGTTTCCCCTTAAAAAGGCAAATACAAACCTCAAATGAAAAAATATATATTATCTGTTTTTTCGCTGCTCTTTTTAACTTTTTTTTCTTTTCATTTTTTGGTTGCACAACAAGTGCAGTATAAAGAAAAACAGTTAGAAATTACCAAACACAATACGGATAGAATGGACGAAGCCACCCTTCGTGCAGACATGAAATCTGATGGACTATCCGATCCGATGATAGATAAATTAATTGCCCAGCGTAAACTTTGGGAACAACAGGGAAGAAATGTTTCATGGACAAGTGCAAGAAACGCACAGCCGCCTGTTGTGAATGCTCCTTGCAATGGTTTAGGTGTTGAAGGTGGATGGGGTGCCTGGTTATGGCAAGAAGGAACTAACAGCGGCGGGAATCCTCCTACATGGGTTGGTTCGCCTGCTGCTAATCCGGCTTCTGCTCCCGTTCTCGGCTCAATGACTGGTCCGGGATTTGCCATTACAAGCGGCACAGGAATTGACCCTAATACTCCAGGTCCTAATCCTGGTGATCCAAAACTTCCTTTCGTGTGCCCGGGTTTCGGCAATAATTCTATACAACTTGGTGATGTTTGTGGTGCCGGTCTTTTTGGTGGCTCACCTGTAAATTCCAATGTGCAACAACTCACTTATCCACTCACTGTTACAGCACAAGACACCAATTTTATTTATTCTTATGCCATTGTGATTGAAGATCCAAATGGTGGACATACAGCAGCTCAATCCCCCTATGTTGAGTTTGGTATTTATGATGCGAGTGGAACTGCAATACCGTGTTCTTTTCAGCATTATATTGGGGGACCAACTATTCCAGGTTTTTATTATGTGAACGGAAATAGTTGTGGTGCTGCAAATGTTGATCAATATAAACCATGGACACTTGTAGGAATAAATCTTTCTGCTTATGTAGGACAAACTTTAAATGTTGTGATAACCAATGCCGATTGTACTCTTGGTGGTCACTTTGCGTATTCTTATTGGGATTTTTTGTGCGGCACAGCAGCGCTTTCTGCCGGATGTACCGGCAAACAATCTACCATTTGTGGTCCGTCTGATCCGCAAATAGCATATACCTATCAGTGGTATCACAATGGCAGTGCTATGGCAGCCCCTCAGGGAACTCAAGAATGCATCACGGTAATTTCTCAACCAAACGATACTTTTTCTGTGGCAGTTCATCAGCCATCGGGATGTAATTTTCACATGGGATATACTCCTGCATCCATTCAACCGGGTTTCCTGTCAACGGGTAGTTGCGGCATTTATACATATACTGATACCACCAGAACGAGTCCTGCAAATGTTTCACTCACAAGCTGGAACTGGAGTTTTCCCGGAGGAACACCAGCCACAGCCACCACTCAATCGGCAACTGTTACTTATACCACGCCTGGAACTTATAGCACCACACTTGTTGTTACCTGCTCTGCCGGATGTTCGGATACTGTTAGAAAAACGATTACAGTTAATGCTCTGCCTGTTGCAGCATTTACCAGCAATCCAGCATGTTTGGGCAATCCCATTACACTAATAAATGGTTCCATTTACCCTGCAGGAGACCCGATTACTCAATGGGATTGGAGTATTCCCGGAGGAACTCCGGCAACTGCCACAGGTACAGTTGTAACAACTACATTCAGCCCGCCTGCCGGTCCGCACACCGTTACGCTTACTGTTACCACTCAGGCAGGATGTAAAGCTTCCGTTCCTCAGCAGATATTAGTATATGCTCCGCCTGTTGCAGCTTTTTCAGGTGGCGGAGCCGGATGCTCACCTTTATGTGTTACTAATTTTGCAGATCTATCTACCTCTGCCAATGGAAATATTACCAATTGGGCTTGGAGTTTTCCGGGTGGATCGCCTTCATCTTTTGCAGGACAAACGCCACCTCAAATTTGTTACAGTGCTCCCGGCGCTTATGGGGCTTCGCTTATTGTAACTTCAACTTTTGGATGTAAAGACAGTGTTAATATTACGCCTCTGGTGAATGTATATTCATGGCCACATGCAGATTTTTGTCTATCACCCAATACGGCACCCGGCACCGATCCTGTGTTCACATTCTGTCCTCTCTGGTCGCCTAATCCGGGTGTATCAAGCTGGGCATGGAATTTTGGAGATGGTATAATTGACAGCGTTAATACCAATCCGGTACATTCTTATTCAGCCACGGCTACAGGCAATGATTTTTATAATTACACTATTTGTTTAAATGTTAAAAATCAATACGGATGCTGGGACAGCGTTTGCAAACCGGTTGAAATACTGCCTGAGTTTGAATTTTATATTCCAAACTCATTTTCTCCGAATGGCGATAATATCAACGATCTGTTTTTTGGAAAATGCCGTGGAGTGAAAGATTACAACATTTGGGTGTTTGACCGATGGGGAAATAATGTTTGGGATTGCCATTTTTCAGGAAAAAATACTGACTTTGATAAACCCGGAAGCGATGGAATGTCCGCAAACTGCAAATGGGATGGAGTAGTGGTTAGAGGCGGAATGGATTTGAGCGGAGGAAGTGGGAACGCAGTTCTGGAAGATGTTTATGTTTGGAAAGTAAAACTTACGGATGTTTTTGATAAACCGCATAGTTACGTAGGTTCTGTAACTGTGGTGAAGTAATATAAAGGTGCTTTTTTGAGCTGTTTTAACAACATGACACAAGAATATGTCATAATACAAAGTATGAATACTGATAGTCACTTTCATTACAACGGAAGTGCAAGTCATTACTCCGGCAGTCACTTTCACTACACCGGAAGTGCAAATCATTACTCTGGCAGTCACTTTCATTACACCGGAAGTGCAAGTCATTACTCCGGCAGACACTTTCATTACACCGGAAGTGTAAGTCGTTACTCCGGCAGTCACTTTCACTACATCGGAAGTGCAAATCATTACTCCGGCAGTCACTTTCATTATAACGGAAGTGCAAGTCATTACACCGACAGTCGCTTTCACTACACCGGAAGTGGAAGTCATGACACAGGCAGCCGCTTTCTTTATGCAGGCAGCGGAAACCATTACACCGGGATTACACAGATTTCCAAAAATGCAAATTCAGATTACACAGATGCAATGCAATACTCTAATCGGTGTAATCTTGTTATACTCAGGAAAAGACATTAATTTAATAAACATTTTATGAAACACTTTAATTTTTCCATTTTTAAATTAAACAACACCTATTGTTTAACATTAATTGCAACAATTCTTTTTTCCTTTCAGGTAGCGGTTGCGCAGGAAGCTGAAATTCAGAAAGCACACCGAATGGTGGTTACCAATCCAAACATGCAAAATTTGGATGACGCAGCTTTACGAAAAGCTTATAAAGAAAATGGAATTTCAGATGCCGTAATTGAAAAAATTATTTATTCAAAGAGACAGCTTGCAGAGCAAGGACGAAAAGTTATATCTAAAGAAGGAACATTGAGCGTAGTTAATCCTTCGCCGTTAGCCACCACCACCGCCACCTGTTCACAATTAGGAGGGGAAACCGGATGGGCTTCATGGCTGGCAAAAAAAGGAGACTATGCAGATAATCTTATGGGTACTACTTCTTCAATTATTTGGGGAGCTGCTGCCGTGCCTGCTGCAGCAAGATTTAACCTTACCTCTGGTGCAGGAATTGATCCATGCACACCAGGTGTAGTTGCCGGTTCTCCAACAATTCCGGTGGTTAGCCCTGGGTTTGGAAACGCATCTCTTCAAATTGGACAACCCCAAACAGATGGGAATGGTGGAGGATGCAATATTGGATGTGCTGAGCAAATAACAGTTCCTTTTGCTGTTACAGCCGCAGATGTAAATTTTATTTATTCTTATGCAATAATTCTTGAAAATCCAGCCGGGGGGATAGGAGCACACAAGATATTTGAAGCGCCTTATGCGGAAATATATATGTTAGCTGCGAATGGAGATACAGTTCCTTGCAGTCATAAAAAATACATGGGAGATATTAATGGAGGTATTCCAACAGGAATGTATCTATCACCATGTCAAGGATCAACTGATCCCAATGATGTTACTTATCAGCCATGGACCTTGGTGGGGGTTAACTTGACAAATTATGTTGGGCAAACAATTACTATTGTTATTACTAATGCTGATTGTACACAAGGCGGGCATTATTGCTATTCTTATTGGGATTTTACCTGCGATCCTCTTACAAATACCAATTCATCTTTTTGCCTGGGACAATCCATAACTTTAACCGCGCCCAGCGATCCACATTTTGGTTACACATATTCTTGGGCACCAGGGGGACAGACAACTCAAAGCATTACTCCTACACCTGCAGCTGGTTCAACATATACAGTATTGATTTCACAACCATCAGGTTGTAATTTTAAAGTACCTTATGCACCAACACCAAACGGAGCTGTTGCCAATTATACTTTCTCTACAAGCTGCGGAGGGGTAACTTCATTTACCGATTCCTCTTATATTCCTTTGGGTATTGGCACTATTTCCAGTTATAGTTGGACATTTCCGGGAGGCACACCGGCAACGGCAAATACTCCAACAGCTTCTGTAACATTTCCACCAGGTACGTATAGTGTCACGCTTAATGTAACATCCTCAACAGGGTGTACCAGTACAATTATAAAAACCGTAAATACCACCGGTATGCCTTTGGCTGCTTTTTCGAGTACAACTGTTTGCGTTGGCGATAGCACCCATTTAACAGATCATACGGTTGCCGTTACGGGAGATCCTTTTGTATCCTGGAGTTGGACAATTCCCGGTGGAAGCCCTGCCACATCCACGCTGGTAAATCCTGCTACTTTGTTTACTGCAGGAACGCATAGTGTAACTTTAGTAGTAACTACTCAGCATGGATGTCATAACACAATAACATTACCTGTTACAATAAATGCTTTACCACAGCCATCGTTTACAAGTCCTCCTGTGTGTGTCGGTAATGCAACTCCGTTTACAAATAATTCTACATCTTCCCCGGGCGATCCTATTGCAACATCAAATTGGACATTTCCAGGTGGAACGCCTGCCACCTCAAATGCAACAAGTCCAACTGTAACATTTCCAATAGGAACTTATACCGTGTCGTTAGTAACAACCACTACAGCGGGATGCAAAGATT
>PLUL01000025.1 GCA_003164895.1 Bacteroidota bacterium
ACTTTGATTACATATCAACCTTCTGTCTTACCCTAATAATAGAAAGCCTCCGAGAAATCGGGGGCTTTTTTATTTGTAGTCCTATTGGGATTGTCTCTAATCCCTCACGGTCTGCGAACAACAGGAACTCTTCAAAAAGTTGGGTTATCAGCACCTTCAATAAATGGAATAACATCAATTTTAATCCCCTTCTTTAACTACTCAGCCAATGCCATTTTGACACAATCTAATTTTGCTGTTGGGATATTTTTTTTCGGTATATCTTCTTGTCTGGTGTTTAAATCGTTTTTAAATAAAACAGGATAACAGCCAATTGAAAAGGAAGCAAGAACCCAAGTTCGCGCTAAACAAAAGAAAAATAGTAGTTGTTTCAGGAGGCAACCGAAAATCGTAATACCACCAAAAAAGACGGGGTGGAAAATAGCAAGCAGGAACAGGAATTTCCTGTTCCATAAGTGGTAATTTTTTTGTAAAAATTTGTTTATCAGTGAATTAACTTTTAAAAAAACTATATTTTAAAAAAAAACAGGCATAGCGACATAGCTAATGTGTTGATTATCACCTATGGAAAAGCATACACCCACTCTATGACTAAGACATCCATTGCCGTAAATCGGCACGCGCTCAAAGAAGCAAAACTTGCCAGCAAAACACTTGGTTTGACATTAGGAGAATTTGTACTGCACAGCGCGGAGTACTTCCGAAAAACCGGAATAGACCCAAGCAAACCCGACATCGAAAGTCCGTACAAAGTGATGAAAGAATTAGAAAAAAGAGTAGGACAAGTTGTCGCTTATATCAAAACGCATGAGCAGGAAAAATTGAATCCGCTACTTGAGCAGTTGATTTCTTTAACCCGAAAATTAGACGAAGCGTTAAATATATTACCCAAGTCCGAACGCTTCGATCAAGTAGTAAAAGGTGTCAATCATCACGCAAATCTTTTAGTGGATAACCACAAAAAGCAGATGGATTTTTTACGACAGTCTCAGCAGAAAATCAGTGACGAAAACAAACAAGCACTGGCTGCTTTAGTGACCCAGCAGAAAGCAATAAAAGAAGCCATTGAAACCAAACTGCGCGGTAAACTTTTTTAGCAGGAGATTATGCAGGTCAGCTAAATCGCAGAACCTTGTTCAAAAACTGTTCGAGCTGTTCTAAGACTTGTCCACCATCTGAGAAGTTCCTTCTTTTTTATGAAGAATGTTCTCTGAAGTTTTGCGTCCTCTAAAATTCAAATTTATAGCCAACTCCTTTGATAGTACGGATGTATTCATCTCCAACTTTTTCACGGAGTTTGTTGACGTGTACATCAATGGTTCTGTCGCCGACAATTATTTCGTTTCCCCAAACATTGCTTAAGATGACATCGCGGGTAAAAACTTTTCCGGGTTTTTCTGCAAGTAAGGCAAGAAGTTCAAATTCTTTTTTCCGAAGATCAATGTGCTTTCCATCTTTAGTTACACTGTATTTCTCACGGTCAATTACAATTCCTTCGACAATTACATTGGTGTGTGATGGCGCGTGAGGAAAATATTTTCTTCGCAGCAGCGCTTTTATTCTGCTTACTAAAACCCTCGGGCGAATCGGTTTTGTGATATAATCATCTGCACCAATTTCAAATCCTGCTATCTGTGAGTAATCTTCATTTCGCGCAGTAAGAAATGCTACGAGTATATTTTTGAGCTCATGAATTTCCCGTATCTCATTGCAGGTTTCAATGCCATCCATTTCTGGCATCATAATATCAAGCAAAATAAGATCGGGAATTTCTTTTTTTGCAATTGCAATGGCATCCTTTCCATTTTGCGCTGTGAAAACTTCAAAACCTTCTTTCTTCAATGAATAACCAACAAACTCAAGGATGTCTTGTTCATCATCAACCAGCAAAATCTTTGTTAAGTCGTTTTTCATAGTCAATTTTATTATTTCTTAATCCTCATAAAAGTAAAGACGCGATGTAATCGGAAGGTTAAGAGAACATTAAATAAGCATGAAATAGAGAATACACCGGTAATTCCCTTCTGTTTTTTCAATTGTTTATTTATTATTTCATCTTCGGTTAACTATAGAATAATTTCAAGAATTTATTTTTACTGCAACCAAATCCTTTCATTATGACAAAAGAAGAAATCATAAATTACATACGCGAGTATGATAGTTTTTTCAAGGACGCAAATCTTGAAAATTATTCACAGCACGAATTATCTCTCATCAAAATCAGTATAGATATTGAAAAATCCAAAAGCGCAGATTATCAACCTATGCAATGGATGGAAAATTCATGATCGTTCTGAATATTTAATAACACGTACTTAACATTCAAATAATACGCTCTGCTCAAATTTGCTAAACTAAAAAACAAAATATGTTCGAACAATTAAGAAACTCAATGGAAACTGATGCAATGGTAAAATTTAAAAACGGAAAATCACTTTATGGAATAATTATAGATTTCATTGGCGATGAAAGAATGAAAGAAAGTCTGAGATTTGTTCCCAATCATTCGTTGGAACTTTACAGAGCAACAGAAAACCCTCAATTCGTGATGACGCTGAGTACCGATTCGGTAAGCGCCGTGGATGTTTGCCTGAAATAATTATTATTCTTTTTATAAATCCTCTTTAATTAAAAACAAATCTTTCCCAATGAATTTTCAAACAAATAAAATTCTCATCGTAGATGATGAACCCGATGTAATAGAATTTCTTTCGTATAATTTCAGAAAGAACGGCTACGAAGTGGAAGGAGCGGCAAACGGAACGGAAGGAATTTATAAAGTGTCTTCTTTCAATCCCGATATTATTATTGCCGACATCATGATGCCTAATATGGATGGCATTGTGATGTGCCGGTTACTGAAATCGCACGAACTGCATAAAGATATTCCTCTTATTTTTTTGAGCGCAACGCAAGACAGTTATCAGGCAATGAATGCAGCTATGGCAGGAGACGATTATGTTTCTAAGCCGATAAAATTTTCGGTTCTTCTGCCGTTGGTTGAAAAACATTTATTACATGGAAAACACACAATTGATAATGAAAAAAAACAATAACCATATTCTTACAACTGAATTCAGAAAGGTGGTGGGCGATCTGGTAGTTGACCGCGATAATTACATGGTGTATTATAAAGGGAAAGAAATTCCGCTGCCAAGAAAAGAATTTGAATTGATTTACCTGCTTGCCACGCGACCCGAAAAAGTATTTACGCGCGAAGAAATTTTTAAACACATCTGGAACAAGCCGCTCACTCCTACCGAAGGGCGCACCATTGATGTGCATATCCGTAAGCTCCGTTCAAAAATATCGGAAAGTATTATCACTACTTTTAAAGGAGTGGGTTACAGAATAGTTGTTGAATAAATACTTTCTGTATTTTACTCACGCACGAAGTGCAACTTCGGCTTACTGGGATAATATTTTCTATTTCATTATAATGGAAATAAAATTGGGACTTAACCATCGCAACTGTTATTTGATTGAAATCTGCCACAAGATTATACTTGAAAAGATAATTAATGAAAGCGTTAATAATATCCGCGTGTGTAATTGCTCTCATATTTAATTTTTGGAACAGTAGATATTGCAAATATTCTTCTTGATAACGAACCATTTCATAATAAAATGGGCTTGCTATGTTGTGTGCCGGCTTTATATTTTTTGGAGTAATCGTTATGTAACATCCTGTAATCCAATTTAAACCACACTCAAAAACCATACTCAACCATAAGTATAGTTCCGGTCAAATCATTTGGCTCTAAACCGCAATCTTCCGCCCATTTTCATGTCGATATCCGCCATTCTCGACCATAAATCTTAATTATTTTCTTACCCATCGACTTATTGCTTTTCATAGGATAAATTCAAACATTTTAAGTTTTTATAATCTTTTGAAGAACGATTTATTTGGAATTGTGGATGTTGGTTGTTTACTTTGGCATATGAGAATGAATGAAACGATAATTGGCGACTGGTTATACACTGGAGACTGGTCTTCAGTGGAAAAAAAAATTCGAGTTCCCATTTTTAAACATACTGTAGACTTTTGAAAATAAAAATTATATAACAATGGAAATATTATTTACGGAAATTAAACGAGACTATTTGAAACATATTGTTTCTGACCGAACATTGGAGAAATAGCTGGACGAAGAGAAAGTTGAATTCTCTACAAACCTGAAAAGGCGCTTATTGGATGAGTTTTTAGAAGCATTTGATCAAAAGCAAATCCGAGGAATTAAAAGACAAAATCCCATTGACCACGCAAACAGAATTGAACGACTTCGGGAAATGGAGGCGAAAAGGTTGGGAACCGTTACGGCTCCTGCTCCTGTAATAAATATCACAACTCCCCTTCCAAAAGCAAAAGAAGAATTAAATCCAGCATTCAAGAAACCTGAAAAATTAAAGCACTTAAAGAAATTGTCAAAAAAAGATGCAGTGCCCGGACTATTTATTTATTGCCATCATCCTGATTGTTTGAAAAAAAAGAAATGCAATCACCCAGCAGATTTGGAACGGTATAAATTCATCATCAAAACAAAAACAGTATCTGCCACCTACAAAAAAGAGTTTTGGGATATAAGAGATGAAGAGGAGGCAAAAGCACTTGCGAGAGAACTTAGACGAATTACTCTGCTGAATGGAGGAAAACCAAAATCCCTAACTGTGCAGTCTCAGGGTGGTCAGAGAGACCTTCAATAGACCTCTTTCATAATTCA
>PLUL01000079.1 GCA_003164895.1 Bacteroidota bacterium
GGGTGGTGAGTAGTTACAAAAAACTACATGGTGAACATTATTTAATTAAATAATTTCTACCTTTAATATTTTTATCTTTATTGATTCATTTACATCAATGAGTTACTCTACTTTTAACGAATCTCAAACACGCTATAATCTCATTGACCCCGAACTGGTTAAGGCTGCGTGGAATCTTTCCGACCGCACTTCAGTAGTTTTGAAATCCCGGTAGAAGGATATGATGCCTCACCTCAAAGTGGCATTACAGATTATTGTTTGTTCCGAAGTAATGGAGAAGTATTGGCGGTGATCGAAGCAAAGAAAACAAGACGGGACGCAAGAGTAGGAAAAGAACAGGTGCTTCGCTATTAATATCTGTAATATTCATTAAATTCCTTAATATTGTCCTGAATTTTTACAATGACCCTTTCTGTTTATCTTGCCTCTTGTGGAGAAGACCAATCTTCAATAAGAAATGACCTGGCATCGGTTCTAAATCGTGCTGGAATAAATGTTATTCCAGAAGTAATAGGATAGGGTAAGGTCGATTTTTAATGTAGGTTTAGCATTAACCCAAAGTCCAAAGAAAGAAGCGTTATATATTTAACAACTTTGTCTTGCTCATTTGTTTCCATGTTGTATTCACTTTTGACACTCAGGGAGCCTATTCTGTCTGTTTATTTACCAATAATTTTTTTTCTGTGTTCCATACCCCAATCCGCCAACTCATTAATTACTTTCTCAAGTGTCCTGCCGTATTCTGTAATTTCATACTCTACTGTGGGTGGAAATGTATCGTAAACTGTCCGTTTGATAAGTTGGTTTATCTCTAAGTCTTTCAACTCTTTTGAAAGCATTTTATCGGTTATCCTGTCAATATCTTTTGAGATTTGTTTAAACCGCTTTGCTCTGGAAGAAACGGAAATCAAAATTGGTAGCTTCCATTTGCCATTTAAAACATCTAAAGCATCTTTTACCGCTCTCACTTTTCCTGAGCAGTTCTCCTGTGTATGGATTTTTACTTTGTTCTTACTTGCTACCATTGTGTTTTGTTTTACTATCCCTTAGTATAGCGCTATCGAATGGTATAGTAATATATTTTATATAGCAAATGTAAATAAGTTTGTAGTGTTAAACATACATTATTTACAAAAAATAAAATCAATGAATACAATAATATGGATAATTCAAGGAGTTTTGGCAGCAATTTTCTTATTAGCTGCGATAAAGAAAATTATTACGCAAAAACAAAAATTAATTGACGAAAAACAAATTGATCCGGATGGATCTGCTTTACCGATAAGGCTACTTGGATTTGTAGAAATTCTCGGAGTAATTGGTATTATATTACCTAAACTTATTGGAATTCTACCCATTCTAACATCACTTGCCGCAATTGGATTTAGTATTGTTATGGTAGGAGCATTTGTAATCCACTACAAAAAGAAAAATTATAAGATACTGCCTTTTTGGGTTCTCATATTTATTCTGTCTTTGATTGTAGCGTATTTCAGATTTTAAACCAGGGAAAAATGAAGACAATCTTGGTCTATTTTTATCACTAACCCTGCATTTAACCGCGACCGAGGAACAGTATCAATTTTCGGAGCGAGACTACATTGGGGATTTTGAAGTCAAGATATAATCTATCCGCATTTACACTTTATATGTCGGAGGAGGGCTTTTCTGTTCAGAACTAAAAGTCCCGACTGAGTTTTCTAAAACTATAGTTGAGAAAAATTGGAACTCTTGGTGATAGTACGAATAATTATCAGGTCAATTTAACCGATTGGCGGATTGATTTTTTTCTTTTGCTTATTGCATGTTTAATAAAGAAGCAAAAGTAAAGACCGCCAAGTATATAACAATCTATCAGAATACTATTGCTCATTTGTACTTATTTAAAATATCTTTTCAATAATGCAAATAAAACAATCTATTATTTCCAAAATATTATTTCAATGATAACATTATGTAAAATATTGGGATAGAAAAACAATAAACGATAAATAAAAAGGAAAGAGTGATTTATTTTTGTAGGTTATTTTTCTGTAGTTGGTTGTTTCCACCATTCAGATGACCATTCATTGTAAGGATGTAATTCTGTACCTTGCAAATGATTTATATTTTTAGCATGTAACTCCGTCATTGCCTCAAATTTTTCATTGATTTTATTAGCTAAGTTTGTATGCACACTATATGATTCCATTACTTTTTTAGTATTATCAACAGTCGTTTTCCAAGATTTATCAAAGTAATGCCGAATCATTTTGAGCAACTTATCTGCATTGTCAGGATTTAATTCTCTCACCGCATTTTCTACATTGGAATTGAAGTCAACGGTAACTTCCATTTGCTGATAGTAGGTGCTAATGATAGAATCCAACGTGTTTTCTGAAAGCTCAATGGATTTACTAAAAATATTTTTTAGCGAATTAGCGGCAACTTCTTCATTGACCTGCAAAACAAAATCACCAAAAATATTGCTGTAGGAAATTGCTTCATTTGCTTTTTCTGATCTTGTAGGAATAATTTCTTTCATCCTTACATCTTTTTCAATTAATTCGTTTACCATTGTTTTTCTTGTTTTAAATTATTATTGACAAATCTATATTTAGCGTATTAGCGAATAATTTTCCTTATATTATTTGTTTGTAAAAAAAACGACGTTGTTGCCATAATGAACTTATGGATTTATTTAGGTAGAAAAGAGACTCGCCGCCTCAGGCATTGGGTGATTATCTGCTTGTTTAATTTTATCAATATCTATACTTCTTTTAATAAGCATTAACTCGTAGTCAGAACAATTATCAAGATAAGCGTCTTTGAAAAAAAATCCCGGTCTTGAATGTATTTTATGGTTTCTTCTTTAGTCATTTTGATGTAGAGATTATAATTACAACCGCACTCCCAGAACACAAACATCATCTGTTTGTATGTTATTGTTTTTCCAATCACTGAAAGCTGTAACGAGAAAAGTTTTTTGAATATCGGCAGGCAAATTAAATATGCCGGACAAGTAATTAAAAAAAGTTTTTGCCGACATTTTTTTATTTTCTGTTCCGCCAAACTGATGTTGAAAGCCATCCGAGGTCATATAGACCATTGTCCTTTCCGGCAATATCATTGTTTGTTCTTCGTAGGTGCGGTTCTTTTCAATCTGCCATCCGCCAATAGGATAATTGTGCCCTTTTAGTATCTGAGTTCCATTTTTGTTTACAATAATTAATTTCCCTCTTGCGCCGCTAAAGCGCAATTCTCTGGTTTTACTATTAAATGCAGCAAGAGAAATTTCCATCCAATCATTATTTACTCTTTGATCTAAAAACATGTGAAACGCATCAATCCATTTCTTATCAATTTTATGCAACACATGTCCAAGTGTATCCCATTCTTTACCAAGCACTATATAATTAAGGTAACTGATTCCAAGTACCGATAACATAGCTCCTGAAACTCCGTGACCTGTGCAATCAGCAAGAGCAAATATTGACCAATCGTCTTTTCGAGTTAACCAATAAAAATCTCCTCCTATAATATTCTGCGGCTGATATATGACAAAATATTCTTCAAACGCACGTTCAAAATGCCGCAGTTGTGGAAGCAAAGCTTGCTGAATAGTTGCAGCATACGAAACACTATTGAACAATTCTTTGTTGATGTCATATAACCGCAGATACTTTTTTCGGAGTTCTGATGAGTCAATAGAATCAACTCTCTGAATGGGTTCATCTATAAAATTTGAAATCATATATTGATTTTTTTATTTATTAAAAATAGAATACATTAATAACTTGAATGTTAAATGCAAATTATCACTATGTAAATAAAGATCAAATGATTACTTTTCTCGTGTAAATTTGATGCGAGATGTGAAATGTTAACTTTTCCTTAAGTGAGCATAATGAACCCATGTTTTTATATCTTTAGAACCTAAAACAAAATCACAATGAAACCAGCAATCAACCGCAAACCGTTACAAGTAAAATTAAATCATCTTATTAGTGCTTATGTTAAATCGGTAACCGATGCCAATTCAAAAAAAATAAATAAGGCAATTAAGAAATCCAGTAAAAACATTGCGAAAGCTGTAACCAAACATATTAAGGATGAAAAAACACTAAATCCTTTTTGGGAGAAATCTGCAAATAAAAAAAGAAAAATAAAAGCGAAAACAAAAAGTATAACAAAAGTCAAGGTTATAAAGAAGAAATCTGCGCCAAAAGTTGTCCGCAAAATTAGAAGAACAAAACCTGTTAAGATTGTTCAAAAAAAAGAAGTAACTCCTCCGATAACATCCGAAGTAAAAAAAGAACAGGAAATAACCTCCGGCAATAACTGATTTGTTTTTTTAATTAGTATTTCACGAATGTGAATATAGAGCCATTTTATTCCCTTCGGAATCTCTAAAAATCGCATAAAATCCTTTGTGATTATCAATAAACGTTTTTGGTATTGGTTCAACCATAACTCCGTCAGAAGGTTTGTTAGTGATAAGTGTCTTTGGTTTTTCTATCGTACCCTTGGAATTACGAATTTTCTCCAATGTTTCGTCAATAGAAATGACATTGAAAAACAAAACCGGACCGATATTCTGAATTGGTAAATGATCACACTTAACTATTGCACCAGAAAGAGTACCGGAATTTAGAGTAAAAACTCCGTGAAGAATTCCATTGAATGACTTTGTTTGAATTTCAAGTTCAAACACATGGGAATAAAAGTGTACTGCTCTTTCAAAATTATATCCCGGAATTTCAATCCACCGAATGAGATTCATATGAGTTAATTTGTCAAATTGGAATGGCTAATACGCATTTTCAGATGAAACTGTATTGTTTCTAATTTTTGTGTATGGCTTTGTCCCTTCATTCACTTTTGCATCACAAATAGAAACAAAAAATATTGTAATTATTCCCAATACTATTAATATTAACACAAAAAAAGACGGCTCTTTTATTACTTTAAAGTAGTTGAGATTCTTGATAGGCATTTTTTTGTTTTATCGAAAGTCGATACTTACCATAAACCAAATATTACATGAATCTTATTTATGTATTATCATTTTTATTTAATAATAGGATTATAGCCGGATAATATTCGATTTGTTGTTTCGCTTTGTAGATACATAAACATTTTTAAAAATAGCACCATGACAAAACACACTCATCACAAAGAAGCTGCTCATCATTATGAAAGAGCAGCCCATCATCACAAACAAGCTCATTCACACCATGAAAATGGAGACCACGAAAAAGCTGCGCATCATGCACACATTGCACACGGACATCATGAACAAGCCGAACATCATAGCCACGAAGCTGCTAAGAAACATACTCAGCACCATGACAAATAATTATAAATTTTAATTTATAATTATTACAACTTCCCTCTAAAAAATATCCCTCACCCAAAAGGTGGGGGATTCTTTTTTTAATGTCGTCAAGTTTTAAATTGTAATTATGGAATAATAATTTTTATGGAAACGGGTATCATTTGAACATGTAGGTTTTCTCCAAGTTCATGAGGTTCCCCGTCATAATGCACTGGTCCGCTTGATTGCCTAATTACTTTCACACTTGTCGCGTGAAATGTTTCCATGAATGAAGAATGATTCAGTTTCCCGCTGAACATTTTCATTCCTATAGAAAATGTATTCCAAACTCGGAATGGTTTTAAAATGCAAACATCCATCAGCCCATCAGCAATATCAGCTTGCGGTGCTATGAACGCATCGTTTCCATATTGCGATGCATTAGCGAAAGTTATTAAAAACGCTTCCCGTTCAATTTGCTTATCTCCGATCAGCAAAGTGTAATGTTGCGGTTGATATTTTATAAACTGTGATAAAGTAAGTTTTACATAAGTTAAAAAACCTCGACTTTTACTTTCAGAAAATAATTTGCCGATGTAAGCATCAAATCCCATTCCTGAAGTGGAAATAAAAAAAATATTGTTTACCAAACAACTGTCAATCATTGATGTTTTTCCTTTGTTAATTAACCGGATTGCCTTTTCGATTTTTAAAGGAATATTCAAATGTCTGGCAAGACCATTGCCGGAACCAACCGGAATTATCGCGAGAGCTTTAGAAGAATTAAAAACAGATTGTGCTACCAAATTAATTGTACCATCACCGCCAACTGCTGCAGCAATGTCAAAATCTTTTTCTCTGATATAAGTTTTTATTTCCTCTTTTTGTTTGGGATAATCCCAAAAAAGAAATTCAGGAATTATTTCGTCCGATAATTTTTCTTTTATCTGTTCTACAATTGGCGCTTTATCTGAGCCACCGGAAATAGGATTGATTACAAAAATTGCTTTTTTCTTTTTGTCCATATTTATTTTTATGCGTTAATTAATGCAGAATTAAATTCGGGAATCAGATAAGGATATAATTCATCCAATAATCTTTCATTTGCGCTGTCAACCCATTGAGTAAATATTTTTTTACTGTTTTTATGTTTTGGCAGGTATTGAAAAAGCTTATCAATATCAAAACGATTAGAGTAAGTCCCTGCTCCGGCTTTGACTGCATCTCTTGCGTTGCAATATTGTTCAAAATGTCCTTCCACCGGAACCATAAACACCGGCTTTCCAAGATACATAGCTTCGCAGACCGATTCAAAACCTGCAGTGGTGATAAGTGCTTTTGCTCCAGCCATCATCTCAAGAAAAATTTTGTCATTTAATTTATGAAAATGTAATTTATCGCTGTAACTAAAAACTTCTTCGTCTTTTCTGTCGGTAAAACAATGAATCATTGTATCCGGATTTTTTTTGTGCCATTCTATAATATCTTCCATGTACCCGATGTTCAGAAGGTAAGCGAGTAAATAACCTTCATTTTTTATTTCTTGCTGAAAGACTTCACTTCTTAAAAGAGGAGGCATGGCAATAATGGAATTTCTTTCGTTATTATTTATTGGATAAAAAGATAGTGCAAATTTTTTTGCTGAACCCATGCTTGTAAGTGCAGTATAAAATTTCAAAGCAAGCATGTCCATAAATTTTCCTTTTGGAAATTCAAATCCCGGATGATGATAAATATATTGATGAGCAATACAAATCATCGGAACAGATGGTTTATTGAACAAATATAGAAGACCAATAAGCGGGTCATAAAAATTGATGATGATGGATGGATGGTGTTCGTTAATCTTATCTCGAATTATTTTCAAACTTTTTCTGAAAGAACCAAGATTCATCAGATTAGAAACCACAGAAGGAATAATTTTTATGGATTTCATTTTTGAATCTGTCTTGAAATTTGGACTTTCAAATTGCGTAATAGGACATTTTATTTGTTGCTTCACAAAATCAGGAATACTGCGTTTGGGACTTTTACCTATTAAAACTTCTGAAACTGAAAATCCTGCTTTCATTAAAATATTTTGCAAAGCAATTGCTTGTGTCATGTGTCCGCGTCCTTCACCCTGAACAATGAACATAAAATTTCCTTGCGATGAGTTCGTCATTAAGCTGATTTTATTGATAGGTTAGGAATAAACATTTCTTGTCGTTGAATCGAAATTTGCTCTGGAGCTTTTTCTTCAACAAATTGTTGCCGCCACTCTTCAAAATAGATAACCTTCCATTCTCCTTCATTCGTTTCAACCAGCGCAGTAAGCGATTCCACCCAATCACCGGAATTCAAATAATGAATTCCATCAATCATTTTATTGGCTGGTTTATGAATATGTCCGGTAATAATTCCATCGCACTTTTTGGCTTTTGCCACTTCACATAATTGTTTTTCAAAATCATCAATAAATGAAACAGCAGATTTGACAGCCAATTTTATTTTTTGCGAAAAAGAATAATAAGGAAGACCGCGTTTAGCCCTGTAATTATTATAATGGCGGTTTATCCATAAAATAAAAGTGTAACCGATGCTGCCAAGATTTGACAACCATTTGAGATGAGTGGTGATGGAATCGAAAATATCGCCATGAATAACATAATATTTTTTTCCGTTTGAATGGTGAATGTGTTCTCGACCGATAGAAAAATTTCCTAATTCAAATGGAAGAATCTCATCCAGAAAATCATCGTGATTGCC
The DNA here is from genome assembly GCA_003164895.1 of Bacteroidota bacterium. GTDB lineage: Bacteria > Bacteroidota > Bacteroidia > Palsa-948 > Palsa-948 > Palsa-948. The sequence continues at coordinate 8,045 of PLUL01000079.1, forward strand.
GCGCAGATAAATAACTTTTGTAGAATTCTTGGAGGTCATTTTCAGAATCAGCTTGAAAAATTTAGTGTGTTTTTTCTTCCAGGTGCCCATCCGTTTCAAATGCCATCCGTCAATAATGTCACCATTAAGAATTAGTTTTTCGCAGCGATGATGTTTCAGAAATTTTACTGCCTGCTTCACCATTGAATTTGCCATTCCGAGATGAACATCAGATAGGACGATTGTTTTGTAAAAAGTCTTCAATTGTTTTTTTTACAAAGATTCGGTCTTAATGTTATCCGAAAGTTGTAGGAGTGTTACCCGAAATAATATCTTGAACACTGAATTGTTAATAGCAAATCTTGTTTTACCGCGAAAATTAATTAATTATAAATGAGCGAGAGTTATCTTAGTCAATCAATTAGATTGCCATTTGCTTTTCCTTGGATTGAAGATTTTTAACCCTAATCATTGGCGAATTACTGAGAGTATCGAAAAAACATTTATTGAAGTTTGTAGTTAAAGTTAAGTAATCGTTATACATATTGACAATGTTTTTCATATCCTGATTGGAATGTTCAATGTTTTGCTCAAATGTTTTCTGTAAAAGGTTTAAGGAATTTTCATTTTTCATTTGATCTGCCTCATGCGAATTGCTTAACGCTTTAAATTGTCTGCTATAATATTTAGTTATGTAGTTTGTCCTGTGAATATATGAATCAACAATGGCATCAATTACATCATCTAATACATCGAGGGAATAAAAAAAATCGTGGGCTATTTCGTCCACTAAGGATGTATCTAAATTTTGGCGGTTCAATTGCTCACGCAATTCTTTTACATATTGCTTGTTTGCTTCAATCGCTTTTCCATAACTCGAGGTGCATGACGCAATAATGAAACTGATAGTTTCTTTAGACTTTTTTGTTGTCTTGTCCATTTCCTCTTTAAGCGATTTGATTCGTTCAGCAAATGGAGGATTGGTATTATTCTCAGATCCATTTTGTATTTTTATTTCCATCAGTTAAAGGAATATGAATATCACATTGATAATTCAACTGCTTTATAATCGGATGGTTTGGCTTTTTCCACATCAATACTTATTTTGATAAGCATTAATTCATGGTCCGAATAATTTTCAAGATGGGCATCCTTGAAAAAATTGTCATGCGCCCGGATGTAATTAATGGTTTCTTCTTTTGACATAGGATTAAGATTTGGTTACTGTAAAAATCCATTCTTGAAATTATTCTAAAGTTAACCGAAGATGAAATAATAAATAAACAATTGAAAAATCAGAAGGAAATTACCAGTATATTCTCCATTTCATGCTTATTTAATGTTCTCTTAACCTTCCGATTACATCATGCCTTTACTTTTATGAGGATTAAGAAATAATAAAATTGACTATGAAAAACGACTTGACAAAGATTTTGCTGGTTGACGATGAGCAAGACATTCTTGAGTTTGTTGGGTATTCATTGAAGAAGGAAGGTTTTGAAGTTTTCACAGCGCAAAATGGAAAAGATGCCATTGCAATTGCAAAAAAAGAAATTCCAGATCTTATTTTGCTTGATATTATGATGCCCGAAAAGGATGGCATTGAAACATGCAATGAGATACGGGAAATTCATGATCTGAAAAATGTACTCGTAGCATTTCTTACTGCACGAAACGAAGATTACTCACAGATTGCAGGATTTGAAATTGGTGCCGATGATTACATTACAAAGCCCATTCGTCCGCGTGTTTTAGTAAGCAGAATAAAAGCGTTGTTGCGCAGAAAAAATTTTCCACACTCACAGCCGCATACCAATGTAATTGTCGAAGGAATTATAATTGATAGAGAGAAATACAGTGTAACTAAAGACGGAAAACACATTGACCTTCGTAAAAAAGAATTTGAACTTCTTGCCTTGCTTGCCGAAAAGCCAGGAAAAGTTTTTACCCGCGATGCCATTCTGAGCAATGTTTGGGGAAATGAAATAATTGTAGGTGACAGAACAATTGATGTACATGTCAACAAACTCCGTGAAAAAGTTGGAGAGCAATATATCCGTACCATCAAAGGTGTAGGATATAAATTTGAGTTTTAGTTAAAGAAACATTTTAGAGAAAATTCTTTCTTCATTGGCAATGAGCTTCTCGCCGCAGGGAGCTACTAATGAAAGCGCGAATCTTTTTTGAAGGTTTTGCGATTTAATTGAGTTTAAAATTGAACACTCCGTAAAATATGTCGTTTGGTTTATTGGTGCAGAATAGGAAATACAATAGTACCCGTCCGTTACCAAATTTGATTATTTTTGTGTACGTTTAAAGAGAAAAGGTGACCAATAAAAGTAAAGCGAAGAGGTGACCATTACTGAAAAGTTTGAAATATAGTCTGAAAATAAGTTTTCTGGGTGCTTGGCCAAGCCTACCACCCCGACAAATTAAAATGGCGAATTATGAATAACGAATGATAAATTTGTAATTCTGTATTCGTCATTTGTTATTTTAATCGGTCCTGTAGCTCAGCTGGATAGAGCAACGGTTTTCTAAACCGTAGGTCCCTGGTTCGAATCCAGGCGGGACTACACACTTTAAAGCTCTTGATAATCGCTATCTTTATTTTTTACAGTAAATGTTTCGAGACAAGGATAGAAGGAAAGGAACTTAAATGCTATTTTTTCTTCTCTGTTTTTTCTTTTAGATTTCCCGAATAGGAATATTCCTTTTTCGTTTTCCCATTTTTAGAGATTACAGCTGTTCCTTCAATGGCACCATCAACAATTGATGCGATCCACTTTATTTCTTCTCCATTTTGGTTTTTACTTAGAGACTCAAAAGTGATCATTTTTTTTTCTGAAGATGAATCTACTGAAACGGTATATGCTGCCGAAGAGAATTTATATTCCGAAGCCATAAACTTAGAATTAAACTTATCACCTCTAAAACTAATGTCATCGCTTTCGGGTTTGGAATTTTTTCTGCCTCCGGTTTCAGCAATGAAAATAGTATAAACTTTATTCGCTAGAATTTTGTCTTTTTCCTTTTTTTGTGCGAATAGATTTGTATTAGCGGAAAAAAATATTCCAGTTAATATTGAGAAGAATAAAATGTTTTTTTTCATGTTTAATAAGTTTTTGTGAAGGATAATCGGAAATTCAATTGAATGTGTTAGATAGATTGCAATATTATTTATTTCATTTTTTTTATTTCTTTTAACCACAAAATAGCTTCTGACTTGGTTTCGAAAATATTAATCGGGTAATTTCGTTTGTGAAAATTTATAAAAAATTTAACGCCAATTTGAATTCCTAAATTATCAACAACATAAACAACGGCACCAATAATTTTTTGGATATTGTTTTTAATTGCAAATCTAATTGCCTCATCGCTTATAGAAATAAAATCCAGAAATGTAACCAAGACATAAACTTTTTTTCCATTACCAATTTCATGAAAGCAATCACTTATCTGTTCAATATCTTTTGCGGAAAGTTCCTTGGTTTTTTTCATTTCAATATGAAGAATGCTTTCTTCTAAAACATATGCAGTAAAGGCAGCATAATCGAACTGTTTTTTCACTCTTTATTCGATAGATAGGTTAATTAAAGAATAGATGTGTTTATTTGACAAATGGTTGGGTTAGAGTAAAAAATGGAAATGAATTGTTGTTTAAGCACAACAGATTCAGTTCTTATTATATTTGCACCCGTTTTTATAATTGCACTTTGAATTAATGACTTCGTAGCTCAGCTGGTAGAGCAACAGACTCTTAATCTGTGGGTCGTGGGTTCGATCCCCACCGGGGTCACAAAAATAAATCCTGTGCAAATATGTTGTGCAGTATTTATTCTTCGGGCAATTAGCTCAGTTGGTTCAGAGCACTACCTCGACAAGGTAGGGGTCACTGGTTCGAGCCCAGTATTGCTCACAAATAAAAGATAGTTTAAGAGAATCAAACAGCAAGCATCTTCAGTACAGTAAAAGCAGCATCCTCGCCTTTGTTTCCGAATTTACCACCGGCACGATTTTGCGCCTGCTCCAAATTATTTGTAGTGAGAACTCCAAACGCAACCGGTTTATTTTGAGCCAGAGAAACATCCATAATTCCTTTTGAAACGGCTTCGCAGATGAAATGATAATGGTCGGTTTCTCCTTTGATGACACAGCCGAGACAAATAACCGCTTTTGTTTTATCAGCTAATAATTGAGCACCAAGTGGCAATTCAAAACTGCCTGGAACATTTTTTCTGATGATGTTCTCTTTTTTAATTCCGTTATCAAGAAGAAATTTTTCGGCTCCAAGATATAATGCTTCCGTAATTTCAGGATGCCACTCGGATACAACAATTCCAATTTTAATTGAATCAGGAAATACAAGTTTGACTTTATAATTCGAGGAGGAAGTTTTTTCTGAAGAAGACATGCAAGAGGAATAATTTATTCAATTCCGCCTTTTGCTTTTGCTCTGGAAATATATTTTTCAACTTCTCGTCCTTCACGCGCTTCGGGGAAATCTGTTTTCAATTGCTGATAAATTTTCAAAGCGTCTTTATATTTTCCAAGTGTTTCGTAAAGAGTAGCAGCTTTCATCAGATAAATCGGCGTAGTGAAATTATTTTTGTTTTCGCCCGATGCTTTCAAATATTGGTCAATGGCATCGTCCGCTTTACCAAGTTCAGAATATGCATCACCGATTGCGCCAATGGCAATGGGTTTCAGCATCATGTCATTTCCATCGTATTCTTTCAGTTCTTTCACCGCATCTTCAAATTGCCCTTTGTGCAGATAGCAAAGCCCGAGATACATGTGCGCCAAATTTCCAGAAGTGGTGAGTCCGTAATCGTCAATAATTTTTTTAAAGCCGTCAAACTGCATATCACCATTGATGGCTTTATCAAGAGAATCTTTTTCAAAGTATCTTTCAGCCATGAACATTTGTCCGCGTGCTTCTTCTTCAAGCGGAGCGAGGTAAAGTTTTGTCCAGGCAAAATATCCGCCCACAAGAACAATCACTGCACCCAAAATAATGGATAGACTTTTCTTGTTTTCTTCAATATATAGTTCCGCTTTGCTGATGGTTTCCTGCACATCAACTATCGGTTCATCTTTTTGTTCTGACATGGTTTCTTAAATAAGGATGGCAAAGATAAAATTATTTTAGTATGGTACAGAAAACTAATCGTTATGAATTTGCGAATGGCTGTAATTCGTAAATTCGTTTTTCTATTCGTTATCTGCACCATGGAACAATTAACTCTTCATAAACTTTCCTTAGTAAGTTTTAAAAATTATGCTCAAGCGGATGTTACTTTTTCACCTCGATTTAACTGCATTACAGGAAATAACGGTGAAGGAAAGACCAATCTGCTCGATGCAATTCATTATTTATCGTTCACAAAAAGTTATTTTAATCCGATAGATTCCCAAAATATTTTTCACGATGCGCCGCTTTTTGTTATTCAGGGAGAATTTAAAATTGGCGAAAAGGAAGAAGAAGTTTTTTGTGCGCAGAAAAAGAGTGAACGAAAACAATTCAAGCTGAATAAAAAAGAATACACGCGCTTTGCTGAACACATCGGTTTGTTTCCTGTAGTGATGGCTTCCCCATCCGACATTGAACTTATTTTGGAAGGAAGCGAAATGCGAAGAAAGTTTACCGACAGCATTATTTCGCAATACGACCGCCAGTATTTAGAAGACATCATTGCTTATACAAAAGTTCTTTTGCAGAGAAATGCACAACTAAAACAATTCTCGAAGAAAGGAATTTTTGATATGGAATCGCTGAGGATTTGGGATGTTCAGCTGATTGAACTTGGAAATAAAATTTATAATAAGCGAAAAGAATTTTCTGCTGAACTGGAACCGATATTTCAAAAATATTACGAACTTATTTCAGGCGGAAAAGAAAAAGTTGAAATTGTTTATCAGTCGCAATTAATCAAAGATGATTTTGAAGCACTACTAAATGAATCTTTGGAAAAAGACAGAGTGATGGAATATTCCACCGTTGGAATTCACAAGGATGATTGGGAATTTAGGATGGAAAATTTTCCGGTGAAAAAATTTGCATCACAAGGTCAACAGAAATCTTATTTACTTGCAATCAAGCTTGCACAATTTGAATTTATTAAACAGTACCGGCAGATTATTCCTATTCTCATGTTGGATGATATTCACGACAAATTGGACGAACATCGGGTAAAACATTTGATTGAGCTTGTGAGCCGAAAAGAATTCGGGCAAGTATTCATTACTGATACAAGTAAGGAAAAAATTCAGAAACTTTTTAAGGGAATTGATGCCGAAATAAAAATTTTCAAAGTGAAAGACGGAATGATAACGGAATAACTCTTTTAATAGTAAATTCGCCTCGAAAATGAAAAGCAATGAACAATCCCTGAAAGATGCCATCGGCTCATTCCTGAAGACATCACGGCTTTCTGGAAAACTTGCCAATCAAAAAATTATTGACGGCTGGGAGAAAATCATGGGGAAAATGATTGCCAAGCACACAAAGCAAATAACGATTTACGATAAAAAACTTTTTCTTCACCTTGACTCCGCACCTCTGAAACAGGAACTTTTTTATTCCCGTGAAAAAATTATTCAAATGCTGAACGAAGAAGCAGGAGAGGAGATAATTAAGGAAATTGTGTTTCGATAAAAATCAGTATATCCCCATAACCAACAAACTTTAAATTTTCATAGTATAAAATAAATCAATGTAATGTGTTACATTGGTCTATTATAATTCACCCAAGTTTGCACCAATGGTGAATCCGAATTGCGATTTCTGCATACTTGGCAGGAATGGAACAGTGTCAAACCTCCAGCCATAATCAAAGCCAAGCAGCCCGAACATTGGTAAGAAAAATTTCAAACCCACTCCGGCAGAGCGATTTACATTAAATGGATTGAACTCTTTAATGCTTCCCCACGAATTTCCTGCATCCGTAAATACGAATCCGAAAATAGTTGCACTTGGATTAAGCGAGATCGGATAACGAAGTTCCATCGTATATTTTGCAATGGAAGATGCACCCGGATTTGTTGTATTAGCAGAAGTATAATCAGCATAAACTGCACCATTATCGTATCCGCGCATTGAAACAATTTCACGCCCATCCATTGGATTGTATCCGGTTAGTCCGCTTCCTCCAAGATAAAAACGTTCAAATGGAGTAAGACCTTTTTGTGCGTTGAAATATCCAAGCCATCCGTAACCAAGTTTTGTGTAAAGAACAAGTTTTCCAGCAAGGCGCAAATACCAGGAAGTAGTGAATTTTATTTTATAATATTCCAACCATTTAAATTTTTGTTGTTCGGTTTCATCAGCATAATTAATTTGATTTCCGAGCATTTGGTTAATGATTGAATAAGGAGGCGTTGATTGAGCTGACCAAGTAATTTGAGAACCGCTTTTGGGATATGTAGGGTCATCAACAGAATTACGGGATAAAGTATATTTCAGATTAATATTATTTGCATATCCATTCGTGAATGTCAGTGCTGTGCTTGTATAATTATGCAATTCATAGTATTGATAACTTGCCTCCCATTGCTCCATAAAAAAATCGTCAGGAACTTTTTTTCTTCTTCCTAATCCCATTGTAATTCCCAAAATATGCATATCACCGCGCAATGGATCAGTTCTGGCTAAACCATTCGACAGGATATTGTAATAAGGTGTGATGCTGAATGAGTTTGGTCTTTTTCCGCCCAACCATGGTTCTGTAAAAGAAGCATTTATTGATTGGTAAAGTAGTCCGCTTGATTGCGCTCGAATGCTGAGCCGCTGTCCGTCACCCGATGGAAGAGGTTGCCAGGCTCCTTTCTTAAATACATTGCGTGCAGAAAAATTATTGAACGAAACTCCAAGTGTTCCAATAATCTGATTATTTCCAAACCCACCGGATAATTCCAGCTGGTCAGAAGATTTTTCTTCCACTTGATATTCAATATCAACTGTTCCGTTTTCAGGATGAGGAGTAGGAGTAACTCCCAATTTTTCCGCATTAAAATATCCGAGCATTGAAATTTCGCGCTGTGAACGGATGATATCGCTTCTTTTGAAAAGTTGTCCAGGACGTGTGCGTATTTCGCGCATCAAAACATGATCGTTTGTTTTATTATTTCCTTTTACAGTTACTTTATTTATTGTTGCCTGTTTGCCTTCATAAATTCTTATTTCCATGTCAATAGAATCATTTTCCACCAACACCTCAACCGGAGTTGCCTGAAAAAACAAATAGCCGTCATCCATGTAAAGTGAGCTTACATCGGTTCCGTTTGGATTCATCATCAAGCGCGATTCAAGATTCGATTGATTGTAAACATCTCCTTTTTTGATGTTGAGAATTCGATCCAAATCTTTGGAAGAATATTTTGAATTTCCTACCCAAGTAATTTTTCTGAAATAATATTTTTTTCCTTCTTTTACATAAATATTTATGGCAAGTCGGTCTTCGCTGATTTTATATATACTGTCTTTCACTACTTTTGCATCGCGGTAACCATTCGACTGATATTTTTCCACCACTTTTTCTTTGTCTTTTTCAAAATCAGCTTCAATAAATTCTGCCGTATTAAAAATATCAAACCAATGTTTTTTCTGCTTGGTATCTTTCATGGCGTGCCGTAACTTACGTGATTTCAGCGCGGTGTTCCCAAAAAAATTAATTTGTTTTATTCTAACTTTATTTCCTTTAGTTATTGCTATGGAAAGAATTACGCTGTTGAGAAGCGCACTGTCTTTTCTCTGAGCTACCAGTACTTTTGCGTTTAGGAATCCCTTTTTTACAAAATGATTAAGTACTTCGTTTTTTGAATTGATAATTAAATTTTCGGTAACCACTTTTCCTCTGTTAAGTTTCAGTAGATCGCGCAAATCATCCGCTTCATGATTTTTTATTCCACTGAAAGAAAATTTTGAAAGACGCGGACGTTCTTGTACTTGAATCTCCAGAAAAATATTTTTCTCCTGAATTTTCGTCATCACTATTTTCACATCTTCAAAAAATCCTTCTTTCCATAAATTTTTTATGGCTGTAGCTATGGGATCGCCTGGAATTTTTATTTTATCTCCCACATGCAATCCGGCAATGGAAAGTAAAACGCTTTGATCAAGTGATCCCGATCCGCTTATGGTTACTCCGCCAATTGTATATTCTTGTGGTTTGGCATAATCGAATGTGATGGAATCTGAAGTGATTAGTTGCTGGGAAAAACATGCGGATGCAGGAAGAAAGCTGTAAGCAATAAACAATAAAAAGCGATTAAAAAATTTCTTAGCAGTCATTTTTTTTTGGAAAATATTTTCTGGAGCTGATGAGTAACGATACTGTTTTATTTTTATTGTGTTTTTCTCTTTTGAAGGTTATTAATTTTCAACTTTAATTTGCTCACTTGTTTTTCCGAAACGTCTTTCTCTGTTTTGAAAATCAAGAATAGCATCAAAAAAATCTTCCTTGTGAAAATCGGGCCAAAATTTTTCAGTGAAATAAAGTTCTGAATAGGCAATTTGCCAAAGCAAAAAATTACTGATGCGTTGTTCTCCGCTTGTGCGGATCAAAAGTTCTGGATCAGGAATTCCGCTTGTGCAAAGTGTAGATTCAAATATTTTTTCGTCAATATCATTAATGGAAATTTCATTCTTCTTCACTTTTTCTGCAATTTGTTTTACTGCATCAATTATTTCCCATTTAGAACTGTAACTCAAAGCAAGCACGAGGGTCAAACGAGTATTCTTTGAAGTTTGACTGATTGCATCCATCAGTTCGTTGTAGCAATTTTCAGGCAGAGATTTCAAATTGCCTATTGCATTGAGACGAATCTGGTTTTTATTTAAAGTGGGTACTTCTTTGTGAATGGTGCTGACTAATAATCCCATCAGCGCATCCACCTCGTCCTTTGGGCGATTCCAGTTTTCGGTTGAAAAAGCATAAAGTGTGAGATAGTTAATTCCGATTTCAGCAGCGGCTTCAGTTACTTCGCGCACAGAAGCAACGCCGTTCTGATGACCAAAAATTCGTTCCTTGCCATGTTGTTTAGCCCAACGTCCGTTGCCATCCATGATGATTGCAACATGGTTCGGTAATTTGGTTTTATCTATGTCGGAAATGGCTGCCATAACAAAGTGGCAAAAGTAATGTAAATTGGTTCTCTGGATGTTGTTTATATTTTTTTAACATTTTAAACTTTGTTCTAAAGTTACTTCATTGAAGTTTTTTATCTTTGTAACTTAATTCAAGAAAGTATCATGTTGAAAAAAATATTTCCTTTTCTAATTGTTTCAGCGATTTTCTTTTTATCCGCTTATGAAATCAAAGCACAACCAGGTCCGCCAATGGGTCCGCCAATATGTTGGCCTCCTCCTTGTACAGTTCCTATTGATGGAGGAATTAGTTTTTTGATTGCAGCAGGTGTTGCACTTGCCGGAAAAAAAATTAATGACTTTCGAAAAAAATCTTCTTAAAGAATTACCACGGTTTCTTCAATGAAGAAATTTTTCAACGACCCGTTAGTTAAGTTTCTTTTTTACGGATTTTCCCTCTACTTTTTGTGGCTTGGATTGTATGAGTGGTGGCTGCACCCTGATGGTACTATTGATAGAATAGTAATCAACAATACGCTTTTTTTCAGCAATAGAATATTGGAGTGGATGGGATATGTTGCCGGTGTGAAAGGGGAAAGATTGCTATACATAAACGGCACTTCAGGAATATTTATCGGAGACAGTTGCAATGGAATTTCACTTTTTGCTTTGTTCAGTATTTTTATTATTTCTTTTCCGGGGAAAGCACTTGCAAAATTATTTTTCATTCCGATTGGCGTTCTTATTATTCATTTACTGAACGTGCTTCGCATTGTTGCGCTGGCAATCATTCAAACTTATTCCTATCACTGGACAGAGTTTAATCATACTTATACTTTTACAATCATCATCTATTGCTGCATTTTTTCTTTATGGATGATTTGGATAAATAAGTTTTCTGGAATCAATACGAAACGCAAGGACATCGAAGCAAGATGAAAAAAAAAACTTTGCTTATTGTTCTGTTGATTTCAATTACAATCATTTTTGGATTTCTACGTGATTATGTTTTTGTTTCCATTAATCATATTATCGAAACAGGAAATGACACAAACGGGCATCTTCTGATTTTGAAATGGGTTCTTACAGGTTTTTGCAGTATTTTATACTTAGGAATTACATGTTTTTTTTTATTTCTGCTTTTTCATTCACAAAAATATATCAGGATAGCGATAAACATTTACGCTTTGATTTTTACGATTGCATTTTTAATCGGAGGAATTGGATACATTGCAGTTTCATTTGGAAAAGTTTATTTGCTGGTTAGAGCAATTCTTGGCATTGCTCAGTCGCCTATCGTCATGATGATTCTAATTTCCGCCTGCTTTATCAATGAGCAAAATCTGATAAGTAAAAAAAGTTGACATTTCTTTTGTGATTCTAACTAAAATGCTATCTTTATAACCTAAAGCATAAACTTTATGCGATGCGGGCGAATATTATTTTTAATCTTTATTCTTTTTTATTCTTTCCATGTTTTTGCAACTAACAAAGTAAGTACAGGTACAGGAAGTTGGGCTACTGCTGCAACTTGGTCTCCTGTTGGTGTGCCAGTAGCTGGAGATAATATTACCATCCTAACCGGGCACACAATTACTATGAATAGTAATCCCGGAGCTTGTGCCAATTTAACCATTAACGGAACAGCAACTTGGGCAACTGCCGGAAGAATCACAAATGTCAGTGGTAATTTAACAATGAATAATGGTGGTATCATAACTGGAACGGCTACAGGAATTCTTAATGTTGCAGGAACTTTTTCGGTTCCATCTGCCGCCTCTGTTACAATTGGTCGCGGCACTCTAACTGTTACTGGCACAACTACAATAGATGGAACATTGGATTTCAACAGCATTACCGGAGTGAAAACATTGGGTGATATAACCATTGATGCTGGCGGAACATTGTCCAGTAGTTTGAATTCAGCAATAACAATTACCGGAAGTTTTACAAACAACGGAACTTTCACCAGTGGGACTGGAATTTATACATTTAGCGGAGCAGGAAAATCTTTTAGCGGAAGCAATGGAATTACTTTTGCCGGTGCAGTTACAATGACAGGATCTTATACCAACAGCAATATTGTAAATGTTATTGTAACAGGAAATTTAACTGGAGCAGGAAGTTTAACACAAGGTGCAAATTCTACTTTACAGATAGGAGGAACTTCTACTATCACCACACTTACAGCAACTGCAAATCCAAATCTGGTAACATATAACGGAGCAGCGGCGCAAACAATAAAAGCAACTACATATTATAATTTAACAATCACTTCCGGAAATACGGCAACTGCGGGAGCAACTTTTACCTGTAATGGAAATCTGAATATTACATCTGGAACATTTGCTTCAGGAGCATTTACGATTACAGTTTCGGGAGCAACATCCATCAGCGGAGGAATATTAGCACCAAGTGTAGCAGGCACTGGTATTTTTAACCTTCAGTCCTTAGTGATGACAGGTGGAAGTGTTGCAGGAAATGCCACTGGACATGTAAATGTAGCAACCACTTTTAATGCATCCAGCGGAACGGCAACCATCGGAGCATGCGCCATCACAGTTACAGGAGTGACTACTGTGGATGGGACAATAAATTTCAGCGTTAACTCAGGAGTAAAGACACTTGGCAATGTAACCATAGATGCCACTGGAACCTGGCAAAGCGCAGGCAATTCACCAATTACGATTACTGGAACATTAACAAATAACGGAACCTTTACCAGCGGAACAGGAGCATATACTTTTTCGGGAGCGGGAAAATCATTGACGGGAACAAATGCAATAAGTTTTATCACCGCAGCAATAACCGGAACCTACACCAACAGCGATGCGGTGAGTGTAACGGTAACGGGAGTTTTATCCGGTGCAGGCACTTTAACACAAGGCGCAAGTTCATCTTTGTTTCTTGGAGGAACTCCAACAATAACTACACTGACGGCAACTACCAATCCGAATCTGGTAACATATAACGGAGCCGGAGCGCAAACAGTAAAAGGAACTACGTATTATAATTTGACAATCACTTCGGGAAATACGGCAACAGCAGGAGCAGCATTTAGCTGTAACGGAAATCTGAGTGTTACATCGGGAACATTTGCATCGGGAGCATTTACGATTACTGTGTCAGGCGCAACATCCATCAGCGGAGGAATACTTGATCCAAGTGTAGCCGGTACTGGTATTTTTAATCTTCAATCTTTAGTGATGACTGGAGGAAGCATTGCAGGAAATGCCACTGGACATGTAAATATAGCAACCACTTTTAATGCATCCAGCGGAACGGCAACCATCGGAGCATGCGCCATCACAGTTACAGGAGTGACTACTGTGGATGGGACAATAAATTTCAGCGTTAACTCAGGTGTAAAAACACTTGGCGATGTAACCATAGATGCCAGTGGAATCTGGCAAAGCACAGGCAATTCACCGATTACAATTTCAGGAACATTAACAAATAACGGAACATTTACCAGTGGAACCGGTGCATATACTTTTTCGGGAGCCGGAAAATCAATTACAGGAACAAATGCAATAAGTTTTTCTACAGCAGCAATTACCGGAACGTACACAAACAGCGATGCAGTGAGTTTGACAGTAACCGGAGTTTTATCGGGCACAGGCGGATTAACACAAGGAGCAAGTTCAAGTTTATTTCTTGGAGGAACTCCAACGATCACTACGCTGACAGCAACTGCAAATCCAAATCTGGTAACATATAACGGAGCAGCGGCGCAAACAATCAAAGGAACAACTTATTATAATCTCACAATCACTTCCGGCAATACGGCAACTGCGGGAGCAACTTTTACTTGTAATGGAAATCTGAATATTACATCTGGAACATTTGCATCGGGAGCATTTACAATTACAGTTTCGGGAGCAACATCCATCAGTGGGGGAACATTAAGTACCAGCAATGCAGCCGGAATATTTAATCTTCAATCATTATCATTGACCAGTGGAAGTGTAGCGGGAAGCGCAACCGGAGCAGTAAATGTAGCAACAACATTAAGTGTACCGAGCGGAGCTCCTACAATTGGCAGATGCAATTTAACAGTTACCGGAGCAACATCCATTACTGGTAGTTTGACTTTTAATAATGTAACCGGAGCAAAAATACTTGGTGATGTAACTGTTAATGGCGGAGGTACTTGGAGTAGTACGGTTGTTCTACCATTTAAAATCAATGGCAATCTTTCTAACAGCGGAACATTTACTTCCAATAACGGAGTTTATACTTTGGCAGGAGCAAGTAAAACTATTTCCGGAACTTTAAGTATTAATTCAATCACGGTTACCGGATCTTATACAAATAATGCAACACTTACTGTCACCACCGCATTAATCGGAGCAGGAACTTTTTCTCAGGGAACAACTGGAACGTTAAATATTGGAACGACAGTTGCAAATTTCTCGGTTACTACTTTTAATGCTTCAGCTTCCGGAAATACTGTAAATTATAATCTTGCCGGTGCGCAGAATGTGCGCACGCCTGCAGATGGAGCGTATTCTAATCTTACCATTGGTGGAACCGGAACGAAAACATTACTCGCTGCAACAACGATAAATGGAAATTTATCCATCAGCAGTACGCTGGCTGTTGGTGGAGGTAATTTTGCAATTAATCTTGGAGGGAATTGGACCAATACAGGAACATTTACTTCCGGCACCGGAACAGTTACTTTAAACGGAAGCGGTGCTCAAACAATTACAAAAACCGGAGGAGAAACTTTTAATAACCTTACGGTAAGTGGTTCGGGAACAAAAACTTTAGGAAGCGCTATTACAACAAGTAGTAATCTTATTATCAATTCAACGTTGGATGTTACAGCTTCTAACTTTGGTGTTACAGTGAAAAAAAATTGGACGAACAATGGAACATTCACCCCGCAAAATGGTACAGTTACTTTTAACGGAGCCGTTGCGCAAACTATTGGCGGAACTTCCGCTGGAAATTTTTATAATATCACGCAAAGCAATGCAGCAGGTGTTTTACTTGCTCAAAGTCAAAATTTAATTGGCGCACTCACAATTTCTGTAGGAACATTTACAGCAACCGGATTTAATTTCACTCTTATTTCTAACGCAAGCGGAACAGCAAGTATTGCAACAATTCCTGCTGGAGCAAACTTTGCAGGAAATATTATTATGCAGCGATATACTGGCACGGGTCCAACCGATTGGAGATTTTTAAGTTCAGCTGTCAGCGGTGCAACTATTGCAAATTGGTCAAGTTATTTCGCTACTTCTGGTTTCACCGGAGCTACTTGCAATCCAAGTAATTGCGCAACATGCGGATCTAACTGCAATTGGGCATCAATTTATACTTACAATGAAACTGTTCACGGTAGTAATATGAACAATGGTTTTGTTGCCGCCACCAATGTTACCAATTCAATTTCAAACGGATATGGATTTTGGGTTTATCTTGGACCAAATCCTGTAACCTATTCTGTTACTGGACCTCCCAATACATTTTCTCAATCGCCAACTATAACCTATACTCCGGGTTCAGGCGGAGCAAGCAATGACGGATGGAACATGATTGCAAATCCATATCCTTGTGCAATTGATTGGACAAATGCAAGCTGGACAAAAACAAATTTGAATAATGCAATTTATATTTATAATTCTTCCACCGGAAGTTTTGCAAGTTTTGTTGGCGGAGTAGGAAATAACGGAGGTACGCAGTACATTGCTTCACAGCAGTCATTTTGGATTCAAGCCAAAGGAGCAAGCCCCGCTGTAACAATGGTGGAAGCAGTAAAAACAACTGCGGTTAATCCAAGTTATCTGAGAGAAGCTTATTCTCCCAATACCAGTCACTATCCGATGGCATTCAAAGATTTTCCAATACCTCTCAACGTAAATAATATTTCAAACAGTCTGCGGCTTACTGCGAATGGAAATGGTTATGATGATGAAACTTTTATTCAATTTACACAGGGTGCAACAAATAATTTTGACACAGGATTTGATGCGTGGAAAATAAAAAATTTGAATCCTTCAATCCCCAGCATTTCATCTGTGATAAGTGCAAATGACTCATTGGATTTGTCCATCAACAGTTATCCTCCGCTTACTTCAGATGTTAATATTCCAATTCGTTTTCTTATCCCGCACGGATATTCAGGAACATATTCCATCCGAAGAGATAGTTTGCTGATGCTGCCTATGAGTTCCTGTCTTATTCTCGAAGACCTTGCAACAGGAAACATGGTTGATCTTCGTGCAAACATTTCTTATTCTTTTACTATTGCTGATACAACTAAAGCACCACGATTCTTGCTGCATATTTCCGCACCTATTTCAAAACAATCTGTTAGCACACATTGTAATAACGACAGTACAGGAAAGGCAATTGCGAAAGGAACCGGCATCGGTCCTTGGAATTATATTTGGAAAAATGCAAGTGGTAATACAATTCAAACGACTAATAATTCTTCAACTTCTGATACACTTTTTTATCTTGCAACAGGCACTTATTCTGTTCAGGTATCAGGTGGAACTTGCGGAATGGTAACGGATACAATCCAAATTAAATCTTCTTCTACTTTTTCTCTTGCGTCAAATTTTTCAAACGTAAGTTGCAATGGATTGAATGATGGAACAGCGGTAGCCATAGCATCCGGAGGAAGTACGCCTTATGCGTATTTATGGAACAATAGTTTAACCACTCAGCAAATCTCTAATTTAAGTGCAGGAAATTATTCCGTTACTGTAACAGATTCTTTAGGATGTTCGCAAACACAAACTTTTTCTATAGCGCAACCTGCAGCTCTTCATTCTGGATTTACAGTAAGTACCGACACAGTTAATCTTTCTGTGAACAATAGCATTTCATTTACAGATACTTCCATTGGAGCACAAAGTAATTATTGGAATTTTGGAGATACAACAGCATTAGATACATCGCTAAATCCCACACATAATTATAATTATCAGGGAACGTACACCGTAACGCTTATTGTTTCCAATGGCAGTTGTTCCGATACTTCGCGAAAAATAATTTTTGTAGTTGATTCGTTGAATCTCACTTCAGTTTCTCAGATTATAAATTCATCTTCTGTAAATATTGTTTATGAAAACGGAACAATTTATCTTGCTTTTGATTTGCCCGAAGTGGAAGATGTAAACATTGGCGTTTATAATTTGCTTGGAGAGAAAATATTTGGAGAAAATGCTTATTACATTCAAAAAACAAAGATAAAATTAGATGTGCCGAATGTTTCTACCGGAATTTATATTGCAGTGGCACAAATGACGGATGCCGTAATCTCGAAGAAATTTCTGTTCCGACCCAGATAGTTTTTATTTCTCCTTCCTTATTTCTTTATTTCACGAATTATGTATGTTTGTGCAACGTAATAATATTAATTCCTTCCTATGAAAACAGATAATTTAATTTTTGAATACATCAAAGAAGAACGCGATCGACAAACCCGTGGGCTTGAACTCATTGCATCCGAAAATTTCGTAAGCGATCAGGTGATGCGTGCATTGGGTTCCGTGCTCACAAATAAATATGCTGAAGGACTTCCGGGTAAACGATATTATGGTGGCTGCGAAGTCGTTGATAAAGTAGAGCAACTTGCAATTGATAGGGCAAAAATTTTATACAATGCAGAATGGGCAAATGTTCAGCCGCACTCAGGTGCGCAGGCAAACGCATCGGTTATGCTTGGAGTTTTAAAGCCGGGAGATAAAATTCTTGGATTCAATCTTGCTCATGGGGGACATTTGACGCATGGTTCACCGGTAAATTTTTCAGGGAAACTTTACGAGCCGCATTTTTATAATGTGAACAAAGAAACAGGAAGGGTGGATTATGATGCAGCGGAAAAAACTGCACATCAGGAAAAACCAAAACTTATCATCTGCGGAGCTTCTGCCTATTCTCGTGATTGGGATTACGCACGACTCAGAAAAATTGCCGACTCAGTCGGTGCGTTGCTGATGGCGGATATCGCTCATCCTGCAGGATTGATCGCAAGAGGTTTGCTGAGCGATCCGCTTCCGCATTGTCATATTGTTACCACCACCACGCATAAAACATTGCGCGGTCCAAGAGGCGGAATGATCATGATGGGAAAAGATTTTCCAAATCCCTGGAGGCTTACTACTCCCAAAGGAGAAATTAAAATGATGTCCGCAGTTTTGGATGGCGCAGTTTTTCCCGGCACGCAGGGTGGTCCGTTGGAACATGCTATCGCGGCAAAAGCAATTGCATTTGGTGAAGCATTGGAAGATTCATTTTTGAAATACACGATGCAAGTGGTGAAGAACGCAAAGGCAATGGCAAAATGTTTTACGGAGAAAGGATACAACATCAGTTCGGGTGGAACGGATAATCATTGCATGTTAATTGACCTCAGAAATAAAAACCTCACAGGAAAAAAAGCAGAAGAGTCACTTATTAAAGCAGATATCACCGTAAATAAGAATATGGTTCCGTTCGATGATAAATCTCCTTTTGTTACTTCGGGAATCAGAATTGGAACTGCCGCTGTTACTACACGGGGATTGAAAGAAAAAGATATGACCAAAATTGTTGAACTGATCGATACTGTACTTATGAATTCGGAGAATGAAATTAAAATTGCAGCCGTTAAGAAGGAAGTAAATAAATGGATGAAGAAGTATAAATTGTTTGCATGGTAAAATTAGATTATACAAATTTCAAACCCGAACAGGGAAAGTTGCTCCTCTCTGAGCCGTTTAGCAACGATCCGAATTTCAAGCGCACAGTTGTTTTGCTTGCTACGCACAACGAAGAAGGCAGCGTTGGTTTTGTGTTGAATCGCCCGATGGATCTGAAACTCGGACAAGTGATTGATGAATTCAAAGGATGCAAACTGCCTGTGTGGGATGGAGGTCCGGTTCAGCGTGACAGTTTGTTTTACATTCATACGCTGGGCGATGCAATTCCAGACAGCATACACATCATCGGAGATTTATATTGGAGCGGAAATTTTGAAACCGTGAAAGCGCTCATCAAAGGAAACAAGATAGAGGAACATGAGATCCGTCTTTTTGTTGGTTATTCGGGATGGACGGCTAATCAATTGCAGGATGAAATAAAACGTAACTCCTGGCTGGTTGCACCGGCTTCGGTGGAGGTGGTCTTTGGCAGCGAGCGCGAAAAACTATGGAAGGAAGTTTTAAAAAGCATGGGAAAAGATTATTCCATCATTGCAAACTTTCCCGAAAATCCTCAGATGAATTAGTTGGATATTTTCCTCTCAGATTCACAATTTATTCCATTTAAAAAAAACAATTTAATTCTTGAATAGACTTCTTCGGAAAATAGAACCATTAACATTCTCGTTTTCATAAAATTTGATTTTTCAAGGAATAAATCAAAGAGCAAGGATTTAATTTTTCCTCCTAATGCGTTTTGATAAAAGCGACAACTTATCCCATTCTTTTTTCTAATTCTTTGATTACTTTGTACGGACTCTCAATGTCGGATTTGCTCAGGTCTATTCATGTTTTTCTAAAGTACTCCACGCTGTGCAGTACAAATTTTCTGTATGGTACATCAAGTATTTTGCAGGTTTATATACTAATATTCATAGTGGCTGAATTATTTTTTTTACTGTAAGCTTTTCTGCTGTCATATCTATAATCACAAGGTACTGACAACTATCACTTGGATTTGGGATTCGCATCATTTTTCATTAATTTAAATACAAATACTATTGCGCATTCGCTAAACGATTATTAACTACAAAAATAATTTATGGAAACAAACATCACAATTGACATGGGCTTTGAAGCAAAAGTAAAAGCCATTATTGCCAATAAATTAAATATTGATGAGAAGATCATTCAACCGGAATCAAACTTTATCAACCAACTTGATGCAGATTCGCTGGATATGGTTGATCTTGTAATGGAACTGGAAAATGTATTTAACATCTCAATTCCTTACGGCCAGGCAGAAAAGATAAACACTGTGAAGGAGGTTATGGAATGCGTGCGGCAGAATATAAATCAACACGAATTAATTATTGCATCCTAACAGTAGGATACTTGTGGATAAGAATAGTTTTTATAATATTTTTTATTTAGCTATTGATCGGATAAACTTTATTAGTGACCAAACATAATCCACCGATATAATATCCCAATCGGATGGAATTACAAGAAGAAATATTAGAATTACCAGGCGTGGGAAAACAAATTTCATATCCCACATTGGTTTCATGAATCCGAAAGCAATAGAAGCGATAATCAAATCTAATCCCAATAAATACATAGCATAATATTTTGCAAAACCAATGATGAGAAGAAATCCGCCAATGAGTTCAATATAAGAAGTGAACCACACTCCGGTTATAATTAAAAATTTAGGTATTCCAATTTTTGACATGGGTTCTTCAATAGTTTGAAAAACACCTTTTGTTTTCACATTTAATACCGCATCAACGCCCTGAAAAAAAATAGTATCCCCAAAAAAACTCGAGCAATCAAAGCGGCTGCAACTTCGTGGTGATGAAAAATTGAATGCATTTATCTTTTAATTTATGTTAAATCCGAAACTTCAAATAAAGACAGGAGATTCTTTTTTGTGATGAAATGCAAGCAAAGGTATATGCGTGTGATATGCCACCCTTTTAGTAATGCTTTTGCCAAATAGCTTTTTCCATAAAGTGCGATGTAGTGTTGACATGGAAAACAAATCAGTAGAATCATTCTTTAAATAATTATCTAATTCTTTTTCAATATCTTCTCCTATAATTACCTGAAAAGAAAAATTATTGTAATCAACTTTTTTTGAAACTCTGGAAACAAACTGTTTCAATAATTCATTTTCGCCTTCGGGAATAAATTCGCCGTCAGCAATGTGAAGTACATTAATTACTGCTTTGAAGGGTTCTGCAATTTCAGATAACTTTTTTATTGCATCCATGTCGCTTTCGTAGTAATTAGTTGCGTAGGTAATTTTTTTAATTCCATGAAATAAAACTCCATCCGGCACTGCGATTACAGGATATTGTGATTTTTCAATCACAATTGCTGTGTTGCTTCCAAAAAACACTTCTTGTATTCCGCTTGCCCCTTTTGTACCCATTACAATAAAATCGGGATGTATTTTATTTGATACTTCCAATATGACATCAGTAGCAAGTCCTTCCTTGCATATTCGCTCGCACCTCACTTTTTTATTTTGCATTATCTCTATACATAATTTCTTGAGATTTTCTTCTGAATTTTTCTGAACAGCAGAAATTTCTTCAGCAATAATTTCCACCGGAAAATCTGAAATCGGATAGGTATAATGGTATGCGTGTAGTAGGATTAGCTTTGCGTCCTCTTTTTTTGCAAAAGCAATAGCAAAATCAATTGCATTCTCCGCATTTTTTGAGAAGTCTGTAGGAACAAGAATAGTTTTCATTTTTAGATTTAGGTGTTAACTATTTTCTTTTTTATAATCGTTTTTTCTACATTAAGAAATATTTTCCTTTTCATCTCTTTAAATTCATTTTCAAACAAATGAATTTTATCAGTAATCGCTTTATGTCTTGACCTGTATAGCTGATCGTCAAGTTTTACATTATCAATTAATCTATAGAGAAATTTTTCATGCACCTGTACTTCAATTTTTAAGTCATCAAGTTTTTCTGCTGAAATATAAACAAGATGTTTCTCGATATCTTTTGCGTCTTTCGTTATAAATGCTGAGGGGTTTCGTTTTGTTTTTTCAATAATAAATGAATAGAAAAACGCTGCTTCGTCTTTCCAGAATTCAATTTCTTCCAGCCATTCTTGGCTTTCGTTATGAAGAACTTCAAGCGGTGCTTCCAGCAGAAATGTGCTTTTTGGGGATGTTAGCTGTTTCATATTAAAAATGATTTAGATGTTCGTCTTTTATAAGTTTTATAATGGAACGTGCAACAACTGGATTCGATGGGTTTCCATTGAGGCACACTAATTTATATCCAAGCTGAGATAATTTCCAGTCATACGAAATTCCATCGTCAAAGCATTTATAAATTCGTTGAAAATTTCCTTTTATTGGAATTCCTGCCGACAAACAAAATTCCATAGCGCGCTTTACAGAATCATGCAACTCCTCCAATGAATTAAATTCCATTTCACTTGCGGCTTCAGATGCATAATAAAGAAGATTCA
Source organism: Bacteroidota bacterium (assembly GCA_003164895.1). GTDB lineage: Bacteria > Bacteroidota > Bacteroidia > Palsa-948 > Palsa-948 > Palsa-948. The sequence goes on from PLUL01000079.1 coordinate 30,251, forward strand.
ATTCTGCAATTTTTTCTACAAACTCATCTATTACAGGAGATGTTTGGGTTTGAACAAGTGTTAGTTGCATATAATTAATTTATATGCAAAAGTGATTTAAATATTATATGATGAAAATGATTGCAGTCAATACAACGTATGATTTGTGTCACTTTCATTTTACCTATTATCCTCATAATGCGATGATTTTACACTGGGAAAGTAAGTTCATGTACTGAAAAGCAAGATGCTGAGAATGCAGCATGGGCTTGCCCAGGAGTATATCAGGTGGATAATAATTTAGAAATTGAATCCGCAGTATTGACATGTTGAATTTTTTTTCATTAAAAAAAATAAAACTAATAGTTTCAATTTAAGATCAAAACAACTTTTAAGGAGATTTTCAACTGATTACAATCACTTCGGTATTTGATTGTAATCATATCTCTAAGTTGTAAATTTGTACATATTCGCGCGGAGCATCAAAGCAATTTAATAGTTTATAATAATTAACATAAAAAATATGACACCTCTTGAAAGTTTACATTATGCTATCGGCGAATTAGCTTATGCTGTTGCACGGGCGGATGGCAATGTTCAGAAAGAAGAACGAAAAAAATTTCACAACATTGTTGAGGCAGAACTCCGCTGCAAGGACTATGCTTTTGATATTTCAGATATCGTCTTTCAAATAATGGACAAAGATAAAATCGATTCAGAAACCACTTATAAATGGGCAATGGATGAGATCAGACTTAATAGTCATTACCTCAGCCCTAAATTGAAAGAAACATTTATCACAGTAATGGAAAAAGTGGCAAAAGCATTTCCACCGGTTACAGTTAATGAGCAAAGTTTAATTGATAGGTTCAAAAAGGATATTGCAGTAATAAACGGTGATCCAGTTTTTTATGAAAAGATCTGAATTTATGCTGAAATCAAAAACAGAATCAAATCGAGAGATGATTTAGTAACACTTTTTAAATCCGTATTCGTCAATTTTGTAACCCCATATAACACTTGATGCTTGGTAAATTCGCTGTCAAAAAATATTTATTCTCAAAAGGCATTGATGAGTATTTAACGGATGTTTATAATGCGTATCGGTTTGCTCTTCAATTTTTCAAAGAAGTATTTAAACCGCCTTTTCATTTTCGTGAGGTAATTAATCAGTGTTATGAGATTGGGTTAAAATCGCTTCCTTTAATTACACTCACCGGATTTATTGTCGGTGTTGTTTTTACAAAACAATCCCGTCCATCACTCGAAGATTTTGGTGCAACATCGTGGCTGCCATCATTAATGGGAATCGCCATAGTAAAAGCCTTAGGTCCTTTGGTAACTGCGCTTATTTGCGCAGGTAAAGTTGGTTCAGGCATGGGAGCAGAACTCGGCTCGATGAAAGTAACCGAACAGATAGAAGCAATGGAAGTTTCAGCCATTAATCCGTTTAAGTATCTTGCCGTTACTCGCATAGTTGCCGCTTCCATTGCAATTCCACTTTTAAGTTTCTATTGCAGTTTTATTGCCCTGTTAGGTTCATTTGTAAATGTTCACAATTTAGAGGCAACGAGTTTTGTTACTTTTTTTCATAATGGATTTGCAACCATCAAATTCCTTGATGTGTTTACTTCCGTATTCAAATCAATTGTTTTTGCATTTACCATCGGCATCATTGCCTGTTACAAAGGATTCAATGCAACACGAGGAACGCGTGGTGTAGGAAATGCCGCCAATGAAACAGTAGTGCTTGCTATGTTCATGATTTTTATTGAGGAACTGGTCATTGTTCAGGTTTCAAATTGGATACGTTATTTTTAAAACGATGGAAGAACAGAAAGAAAAAAATATAATTAATCAAGATGAAAAAGTTATTTCTATAAAAGGATTGTATAAATCATTTGAGGAACTGGAAGTTTTAAAAGGGATTGATCTGGATGTTTTTAAAGGTGAGAATGTGGCGGTGCTGGGCAAGTCAGGGTCAGGAAAATCTGTTTTGATAAAGATTATTGTTGCCTTGCTCAAGCCCGATAAAGGCGAAGTGATGGTACTCGGCAAACAGGTAAATAAATTGTTGGGAAAAGAATTGGATGATCTGAGATTACGCATTGGGTTCGCATTTCAAAGCAACGCATTATACGACAGCATGAGCGTTAGGCAAAACCTTGAATTTCCATTAACGATGAATAAAAAAAGTTTAGGCAAAAAAGAAATTCAGATAGCAGTGGAAGAAGCGCTTGACGCAGTGGGATTAAAAGATAAAATAAATGAAATGCCTGCTGAACTTTCCGGCGGACAACGCAAAAGAATAGGAATAGCACGGGCATTAATTATGAAACCCGAGATCATGTTATACGATGAACCTACAGCCGGATTAGACCCTGTGACCTGCAGAGAGATAAACGAACTGATTGATGAAGTGCAGAAGAAATATAAAACCAGCTCAATCATTATCACGCACGATCTTACTTGCGCCAAAGCAACAGGCAACCGTGTGGCTATATTGGTTGACGGAAAATTTTTAAAAGTTGGAAAGTTTAATGAGGTGTTTGATAATGACGACAAGCAGATAAAGGATTTTTATAATTACAATTTTATACACTAAGCCATGAACGAACCATCCGACAAACGCGGAATAATAGTAGGACTTTTTATTTTGATAGGAATTTCTATCCTCATTGCAGGAATTCTTATCATCGGAAATTTGCATGAAACCTTTAAACAGAAAATGAAAGTGAATGTTCTTTTTGAAGATGTGAATGGATTGCAGGTGGGAAATAATGTATGGTTCTCAGGAGTAAAAATTGGAACAGTTAACAATATGGAGTTCTATGGAAAAGCACAAGTGAAAGTAACTTTCAAGATCGAAACAAAAGTACAACCGTATATCCGTAAAGATGCCAAGGTTAAAATCAGCAACGATGGATTAATAGGAAATAAAATACTTGTTATTTACGGAGGAACTCCAACAGCAGGTGAGGTACAGGAAGACGATACGCTTAGTACCGGAAAAACTTTTTCTTCCGAAGAAATGATGAACACACTTCAGGATAATAACAATAACCTGAAATCTATTACCGGAGATTTTAAAATCATTAGTAAGAAATTAATTAATGGCGAAGGAACCATTGGAAAATTATTGAAGGACAGCAGCGTTTACTCTAACATTGATAATGCTACCAAATCACTTCAGCAGGCATCTGCAAAAGCACAACAACTTATTGCCTCGCTTTCAACTTTCAGTTCAGGTTTAAATAAAAAAGGAACGCTTGCCAACCAGCTTGTAACCGATACCGTAGTTTTTAATTCAATGAAAAGTTCTGTCCTTCAACTCCAGCAAATTGCCGACACCGCATCGGTTTTCATCAGCGATCTTAAACATGCCGGAAACAATCCGAAAAGTTCAATCGGCATATTGCTTCACGATGAAGAATCGGGAGCGCATTTAAAGGCAACCATAAAGAATCTGGAAAGCAGTTCGCAGAAATTAGATGAAGACCTTGCCGCCGCTCAGCACAGTTTTTTATTACGAAAATATTTTAAGAAAAAAGAAAAATCAGAAACAAAATAATACTTTTAACAATTATTAAAATTCAAAAACCACTATGTATAAATTAAAAATAATTTCTTCTTCGGTAAGACCGGGAAGAAAAGGACCTCTGATCGCAAAATGGATGGCTGAAAAAGCAAAACAGCACGGAGGTTTTAATGTTGAACTGTTGGATCTGGGTGAAATTAATTTACCCATGATGAACGAGCCGTTTCATCCGATGCTTAGAAAATATGAACACGAGCATACAAAAAAATGGAGCGCTGTTATTGATGAGGCAGATGCTTTTATTTTCGTAACTGCTGAATACGATTACAATTATCCTGCACCGTTAAGAAATGCAATAGAATATCTTGTTCATGAATGGACTTATAAAGCGGCAGGCATAGTAAGTTATGGAGGAGTTTCGGCAGGAACAAGAGCGGCAAACAGTTTAAAATCTGATCTGGCAACCATGAAAATGGTCCCAATGCAGGAAGGTGTAAACTTCGCTTTCTTCAGTCAATTGATAAATGAAAAAGGAGAGTTTATTCCAAATGAAATATCGCATAAAGCAGCCGATGCTATGTTGAAAGAGTTGGTGCGATGGACGAAAGGATTAAAAGTTATTAAAGAAAATAAATAAATTACTCATTCACTTTAGGTTTTTGTTCCTTTCCTTTATCGTCATTCTTGGGAGGATCCATTTTCTTTAATTGTGTTCCGCATTTATGACAATTTTCCGTTTCGCCTTTTCCGGTGCTGTCGCAACATATCCAATAACAGGCAGGACAATACTTTTGATCAGGCAACATTAAAGGAATGCCATGCATACTGCATGGTCCTGCTTGGGAATAAGAAAAAGAGCACTTCGGGCAGTAATACTTTAAATCTTTATTTATTTCTTGTGTAGGTTTTTGATCTTCCGATTTCTTCAATGGTGGCTGATTTGTTTGCGCATGAGCAGCAATGGCAAATAAAGAAATTGCGATAACGAGAATTGCAGTTTTAATATTATATGTATTGTCAAACATGAAATGAAAGTAATACAGTTTGCGATCAGCCCAAATGATAACAATCATTACCACTCTTGATCCACATCATATACTGAGATTGTAAATTCATACATCTTCGTGCAAGATGAGTAAGCAATTTAACAGTTCACAATATTTACATTTTAAAAAATAAAATATGGCAAACGCAAAAAACTTAGGCATTTGGATGGATCATGCAAATGCACATTTAATGGAGTTTACAACCGATCCCATTGAAACAAAAACCATTGCTTCAAAATTCACTCACGAGGCAAAAGAAAACACATTGAGTAAGAGTGAACGGCTGATGCACAATAAAGAACAGCATGAGCAATCGGAATATTATAAAGTGCTGGGTAATGCCATAAGGAACTACGATGAGGTTGTTCTCTTTGGTCCTACCGAAGCAAAAGTTGAACTTTATAATGTTTTAAAAGCCGATCATCGTTTTGCAAAAACAAAGATTGAAGTAATACCGACAGATAAAATGTCAGAGAACCAGCAGCATGCATTTGTAAGAGAACATTTTTCAAAACCACATTTTCAAACTATAAAATAAAATTTCAGTAGTTTACTGTTTTTAGAATGATAAATTTATATGATAAAAAAAATAATTTGCCCCACTGATTTTTCAACCGTTGCAAATAATGCGGTTGAATACGCAGCAAAACTTTCCAGTCAATTCAATGCTGAATTGCAATTGCTCAACGTAGAATCATTTTTTCCGGAAGAAGTAATTGCATCCGGTGTAAGCATTGGTGGAAAAGCAGCTTCGGCATCTGAAATGCTTAAAGATACCTGCGCCGAAGTAAAAAAGGCGTTCAATATTTCATGCACATATGAGGTAGAGGTGAGCAATGCAAGTTTAGAACGAGCCATTGCAGGCAAGGAAAACGAAAACACACTGGTTGTAATGGGAACTAATGGTGTGGACGATCTTTATCAATATATTTTCGGTACAAATACCTATCATGTAATTAAAAACGCGAAATGCCCTGTATTGATAGTTCCGGATAATGCAAGATACGAGGTGGTAAAAAAAATAGTTTTTGCATGGGATTATAATTCGCAAGATAAATTATCACTTTCTCAATTAAGCCAGTTTATAAATATTTTTCATTCCGAAACCATTTTACTTCATATAAGCAAGAAAGAAACTGATATAGGCAACGATGTTTTTCGCGCTCTAAAAGATGAAATACTTTCTAATCTTAAAAATGAATCTATCATAGAATTTGAAAGAATTTATTCTAAAGATATTCCGGGAAGTATAAATACATGTATGAAGCAATCAAACGCAAATTTGCTCGCTCTTACTTTTTACGACAGAGGGTTGATCGGTAATATTTTTCATGGCACTGTGGCAAAAGAATTAAGTGAAACAGTTGCTGCCGGATTTCCTATTCTTGTACTACATGTTTAGTAGAACAAAGTCAAATCTTCTTGCAGTAATTACAGGTGCTACAGGCGGCATAGGAAGATCTTTTGCCAAACATCTTGCATCACAAAAATATAACCTGCTGCTTACGGATATGGATCAGAAGAGTTTGAAAGCAATAGCGCACGAGCTAAAAAAACAATATGCAGTAGAAGTAAAAACACAGTCTCTTAATCTTACAAATGAAAAACACTTATCAGGTTTCATTTATAAATTAAAGCACATTGGCAAAATAGATATGCTTGTAAATTGTGCAGGCTTTGGAGAAGGAGAAACATTTTGCAATGAAAAAGTGGAACACCAATTGAAAATGATTCAGGTGCATATTACCGCAACAGTGCTTATTGTTCATGCCATATTACCGGGAATGATAAAACAAAAGAAGGGAAAAATTATCACCGTTGCATCGTTATCTGCATTTATTCCATCTCCAGGCAGCAGCATTTACGCAGCTACAAAATCATTTCTTAATTCGTTCATGGAATCCATTTATATGGAAGTGAGCCGATATGGCATTCAGGTTCAAAGTTTATGCCCGGGATTAACACACACCGGCTTTCAAAGCAAATTAAAGAAAACCGGAAAACGCAGCGGATTGAATAAAGACATCCCGTTTATGGAAGCCGATGACGTGGTTAATTATTCATTGAACTGCCTGAATAGCGGAACCGTGGTATGCATACCGGGATTGTTTAACAGAGTTGTAAAAAATGCAATCCCTGTTTTTCCCCGCAAAGCTTTTTATGCGATTTCAAAAAAAATTGCCGAAAAGAATTTAAAGCGCTTAGTTAATTAGATGCTAACCTACACGATGCGAAACCCGATAAAGGTGCTTCTAATGTTATTGATGATCTGTAAAGTTTTAAGCAGAGCTTATATTATACTCAAGCACAAGGAAGACCTTCGCGCGTATGAGGAAACATTATTTCACCAGTCCTCTTTTAATTATCTCTTTTAAAACAGCCACATCAATTTCCTGCAGCTTATTGATGTACAAGCAACCTTTACCTGTTTTATGTTTTCCTAATTTTTTTAAAAGCTCCTTTTGTTTTTCCACCGCACCGGAAATATACAAAGCAAAATTTTGTTTGCGGGGAGAAAATCCCATTACAAACCAATCCAGTTCCCTTCCGCTGTTGTATTTTAAAACCCTATCGCCAAAGCCGATAATGGCTGAGCCCCACATTTTTCCTTTGGCTTTCGTGGCGCGTTCCATCAGCTCAACAATAGCAAAAGCATCTTTCTGTTTTTGTGCATCAGCAACTTTTTTTATAAAAGCGCTGACACTGTTCTCGGTTTTTTTTGTTTTTAATTCTGCCATGGGAATAAGTATTATTATATGCTACAAAGTTGCTGAAATAAAAAACAGGATAAATACCTAATAATATTTATCCTGTTCTCAATGGAATTTGAAATTACATTTTAGGACGCGTGATAGGTTTACCCGCCAAATGTTGTTTCCACGGGTTCCAGTAATGACCATGCCATCCTTTATCAATACTCGCAACATGTTTAACAGGAATGTGAGAATGAATTGCATGCAATACCACATCCTTTCCTTTTTGTTCAAGATTAATAGAAAAGATAGAGTCCACAGAATTCTTATCCCAGTCCTGACCTCTCCATGTTTGTACAATAACTTTGTTCTTTACCAGATGAATGTTTTTTCCTTTAATGTATCCTCCGTGCACTGAATACGCGCTTCCTTCTTTCTCAGAAATTGTAGCAGGACCACCTGTTACCAGCGAATGTTTTTTTGCGTCCATGTACAGGTCGTAAAGAGCTTTAGGTGTTGTGTTTTTGAAAACTACCTTTTGAACAATTGTTTTAGTCATATGATTTGTTTTAGTTGGGGGTTAATTATAAATATTGCTGATGAACTAAGGTAGAATAATTTATTATCTGGTGTACAGCCACGCCCACCAAATTAATACTGCTTGCAGTGGAAGCCGGGCAATGGCAATCCACAGATAAGGATTGTTGCGGTTCCAAAAGTTGATCATCATTTGAATGTTGGCAGGAAACACAGCAATGAGTAACACAATAATGCCCCATGCACCTATCTGCCGTGTAGCTTCCGGAATAAGCATTATACCAAGAACCACTTCGCAAACTCCGCTAATATAAATTAATGTGTGATGAGCAGGGAGCCAGGGCGGCATGATCTTTTTGTAAAACATCGGATTAATAAAATGATAAGCGCCTGCAGCCACATATGCCAACGCCATGAGGCAAAGAAAAAATAATTTCATGTTGTTGAGTTTACAATGGATATAAAAATTGCGCGATTACGTTTGTATTTTTTACCCACAAACAAATATAATGGGATTATTTAAAGCGCTTAGCGAATTAGATGCTAACCTGCACGATGTGGAGCCCGATAAAGGTGCTTCTAATGTTATTAATGATCTTCAGATAATTAACTCGCTTTGCACACTTCACAGACGCGAACTACTAAGTAAAAATCACTCGGGATTACTTTGCTTTATAAAATCATAAACTTTCTTAGATAAAACCTGTGCTGGTTCACTCATTAAATCCCATGTTAAGCTATTAGATACAAGATCTGATAATTTTATTTTATAATAATTAGATAATGTACCACTTCTTGCTTTAAATTCATTAGACTGGCGGAATTCCGGGAAGTGTGTACTTAACAGCCGCTAAAGCATTGCGCGGTTCGCACGAGTGGGAATCTTCCTCAGATATTACTCTTGCTACCGCGTGGGTTCGAATTGAACCTACTGTGCAGGCGCACACCACCGTTACGGGATTAGCAACACCCAAGCTGTACTATTTCCGTCACCGCAGCATTACTCCCGATGGCGCTTCGGATTGGGATGATACGATCAGCATTACGGTTGTTTAGTTGTTGTCTTTTTCATAATGCAAAAATTCCCTCTGGCTATAATGGTCAGGGGGATTTTTGTTTTTGCGTTATCAATGACAAATTTCATAATCGAGATTGACAGATATCATTTTTATTTATATGGACTTGAAATACATTTGAACTATGAGTTCATTAAAATATATTCTTATAAAAACAAATTTATGGAAACAATAACCATTAATCAGGCAGACATTGAAAAAAGAATTAAATCCATTATTGCATGGAAACTTGGTGTAAAAGAAAAGGATATTAAACCGCAATCCATATTCTCAGAAAATTTTTATGCAGATGAGTTTGATATGGTGGAACTCATCATGGAACTTGAAAAGGAATTTAATATTTCCATCCCAGACGGTAAGATAGAAAAAACGATCACAGTTAGCGAAGCAGTTCAGAATGTTACTGAGCTGGAAGAGAAAAAATTACGTTTTATTTCTTCTTTCAATATATTAGTCGGTCCACTGCTATACGATAGTTACTACGACAAAGAGAATAAATCAAAATCGTAAGAAATGTTCAGCGAAAGATGAAAGAACAATATAAAATCAAATTAAAGATTCTTTGATTTGCTTTTTGGGTATTGTAAATTTGAATTCGCTTCCCATGTTCTCATCACTTTCAACCCAAATTTTCCCTTTATGTCTTTCAATAAATTCTTTGCAAAGTATCAATCCTAAACTTGTACTTGATTCACTTTCTGTTCCCGGTCTTGAGAAATTTACATCTAATCTGAAAAGTTTATCCTGATGTTCTTTTGGAATGCCAATACCGGTATCAATAATGGCTACTTCAATATTGTTGTCTTCAGTTTTTGTGCTGACCGTAATGGAACCATCTCTATGAGTAAATTTAATCGCATTGGTTAACAAATTGCGTATAACAACTGATAGTAAATGCTCATCGGCTTCAAAAATAAAATCGTCAGGTATTGTGCTTGTTATTGTAATATTCTTTTCTCTTGCCAAAACTTCTACCTCTTTTGCGCATGTATTAAATATGTCTTTAAAGTTTAATGGTTGAGGTTCGAATCTAATCCCAATTGTTTGTGAATTTGCCCATGTTAAAAGGTTTTCTAATAGATCATAACCATTTTTTGTTGCATTCAAAATCATTTTTGCCTTTGCTTTGCTTTTCGGAATATCGTTATTCTCTAAATGCCTGGAAAGCAAGGATGAACTGGTTTTTAAAATTGTGAATGGATTTTTTAAATCGTGAGAGATGATCGAAAAGAATTTATCCTTAGTTGCATTCAATTCACGAAGTTTAATTTCATTTTCTTTATTTTCAGTAATATCCTGTACAATAGAAATGTGATGTTTGCTATCCTCAATATCCAAAATTGTCGTTACCGACATCTTTACCCAAATAACATTTCCATCTTTTCGAACGTATCGTTTTTCTATTGCATATGCTTTTTTTTGTTTCTTGATTAATTCTTGCCTGTTTGTAGCACTTTCATCAATATCCTCGGGATAAGTAAAGTCAAGGAATGTAAGATGCATCATTTCAGCAATACTATAGCCAAGTATATCAGCAAATTTTTTATTTACTTTCACAAATCGTCCGGTAGATGTTTCAACTTCAGCAACACCAACTCCTGCTTGTTCAAATAATCTCCTGAATTTTAATTCACTTTCCTTTAATTGTTCATTTACTTTTCTCAATTCTTCTATTTTTTCTTTTTTTAAGAGGAGATTGGCGTATCCTTTTTGTGTAATTATCTGAGTTAATGTAGCATTGAAATTTTTCATGTGCTCTACCTTATCCAATGAAAAGACAGGTACTTCATTGACCGATTTCAGGTATTCGGTTTTATTAAAACCAAATTTTTCTGCCTGACGTTCAAAAAACACAACGTCCTTTTCTTTTTCGTTAATAAAAAATTGTCCGAAGAAAACAGTGGCAATATGTTTCTTTTCTACAATAATAGGATAAGCAACATCCCAAAGACCGTGTTTGCATTTATATGAAATAGGGCATTGTGTTGCAAGATTTTTCTTTATAGTGCTATCACTTTCAGCACAATATTTTAGCGATTCGGGATTGATGCGATGAAAATTCACGCAAATATTTTGCCATCCTGCTGAAGCCAAAACATTACTGTCTTGATCAAGAATGCCTATAGGAAGTCCGGTAAGTTTAGAAAAACTCTCTAACAACCGTTGCATATCACCAATATCAACTAAATCGGAAAAAGAGTACTCAAAAGAATTTGAGGAGGAATTTTGATCTTTGTTTTGTTCAGACAAAAGTATTTCCATCATAGATAAATTATTTGCAGACAAAAAGATCGAATGGAATATTTACCGGGTGAATATAAAATCATTTATCAATAAATAATGTGATAAATATTATTTATGATGAATAAAACATATTAATGTATTAGAGAAATGATTTAGCGTATAATAATAATTGATATTTCTCACAAATAACAAATTTCTCACCATGTGGCATCTATCAGCAAAAGGTGAACGGAAGCAATCCTAATAAATATGCAACTCTTTGTTTTTTACAATCTATTTATAAGGAACTGTTAAACGTCATTACTTTGATTGACCAAACTCATAGCTTAAATTTATTTCCCGATTTACTTTTGTTTTGAAAATTAAAATTAAGGTTTAACCAATAAAAAAACAAAACACTATGGCACAATTAGTAGTAAAACGAAATGGGAATGCGTTCCCATCGTTAATGACCGACCTGCTCGATACCGACAGGTTTTTCGACACAGATCTTCTTGATCTCGAGTCCGATTTATTATTACCACCAAGTATGATTCTACCATCGAGAGCAATTGGAAGAATCCCTTCTGTAAATGTTACAGAAAGGGAAAAAGATTTCCTCATTGAACTTGCAGCTCCCGGAATGTCAAAAAAAGATTTCAAGGTTGAATTAGATGGTGATGTTCTTTCCATCAGCGCTAAGAAAGAGGAAAAGCACAATGAAAAAGAAAACGGGTTAACCAGAAAAGAATTCTCTTACGAATCATTCTGCCGATGCTTTCGCTTGCCCGAAAACAGCAAAGTTGAAAAAATTGATGCTGAGTATGAGAATGGAATTTTGAAAATTGAAATTCCTAAAAAGGAAATAACGGTTTCTAAACCTAAAAAGGCAATTGCGGTTGCCTGATTGAAAAAAATGTGAAGCAAGTCCCGTAAGACCGATTCATAGATGTAAAAGGGTAGAGAAAATTCTCTGCCTTTTTGCTTTTATTATAATAAAGTTTTTGTGAATTTACCAAAGTAAAAAATTAAAAATGATAAATGTCAGTTCTCATTTCTATGAAAATGATTCGCATCATAAATAGTTTTTCTAACGTGCAATATATTTGCTTATAAAAAAAATGAAACACATGAAAACAAAAACGTTAATCGAACTTTTGACATTATCATCAAACATGTATCTGATAGCTAAAGATGATGACTTCTGGAAACGTGTAAGTGAAATGACAGAAAAAGGAAGAAAAACAATCAATAAAGTGATGGATGAATTTGCCGATGAAGAAAGTGAAGAAAACTCCATGCTTCAGAAACTTATATCAAAAGCAAAGCAGGCACATGAGGAACTGGAACAAAAGATGGAAGAAGTGGCAGTGAAGGCGTACAAAAAAATGCGCATAGCCCATACAGATGAGATAAAAAAACTCGAAACAGAAATGGAGTTATTAAAAAAACAGCTTGCACTTGCAGAAGCACGTATCATTATAATTGAACAAAGAAAATCCTGATGGGATTTATTTCCTACATAGACGGTAAATACAGTTACATCAAACGGTATAACCAGATAATGCGTGTATTGTTCATGTATGGTTTTGAGGATTTAGTATCATACATGGAGGAGAAAAAAAGTTTTAAATGGTTTAACAAATTAATTCCAAAGTCCACGTATGAACATGCTATGAATCTTTCTAAATGGGAAAAGATTCGCATGGTTTGTGAAACACTCGGACCTACATTCGTGAAATTTGGGCAATTGATGAGCAATCGTCCTGACATTCTTCCTGCGGATCTGATAAAAGAATTAGAGAAATTGCAAGATAGCGTTCCACCACTTTCAGGAAAAATAGCATCACAGGTTATTGAACAGGAATTAAAAAAGAAGCCAGAAGAATTATTTGCATGGTTTGAGCCCGAAGCGTTTGCATCGGCATCCATGGCGCAGGTACACCGCGCCACTTTGAAAACAGGAGAAAAAGTAGTATTAAAGATTCAACGTCCTGAAATAAAACACACGATCGAGCAGGATATTAAAGTGATGTTGTATGTTGCGGAAATTTTTAACAGAAGAATTCCTTCTCTCAAAAGCTTTGATCCTATCGGACTTATAAAAAATTTCGAAATCAGTATAATGAATGAATTGGATTTTATTCACGAATCCATAAATGTTCAGCGGTTCCATAATAATTTTAAGGAAGATGAAACCGACAAAGGTTACATTCATTCTCCAAAAGTTTACCGCGAACTTACAACATCAAAGGTGCTTACGCTTGAATACATTGATGGAATAAAAATTTCTGATCTACAGAACCTTCATAATAACGGATTAGATAGAAAGCTGGTTGCAAAACGTCTTGCGGTTTCTTATTTCAAACAGGTTTTTAATTATGGGTTTTTTCATGCCGATCCGCACCCGGGAAATTTATTTGTCCTGCCTAATAATGTCATTTGTTATATAGATTATGGAATGATGGGAAGCATCATGACGAACGATATTGAACAGTTCGGAAATTTATTTCTTGCTGTACGTTCAAAAGATGTCAGAGGAATTATCCATTCCATTCAGCAATTGAGTGATAATCCGATTGTCCGGAATTTCAGGGAACTGGAAACAGACATAAATGAATTCATCCAGAATTATGCTACACAATCTGAAAATGAAAATGAATTAAGCACAGTATTACTTGAATTAAAGGATATAATTGTGAAGCATGGATTAAAAGTGCCAACACATTTTTTTCTTATCGCCCGTTCAATGGTAACAGTTGAAGGGGTAATTCATCAGCTTGATCCTGATTTAGACCTCACCAAAATGGCAAGCCCCTATTTCATCAGAATTGTAGCTAAACATTACAACCCTGTCAAGTTTGTTAAACGCGTTTTAAATTCTGTTTATGAAATGGGAATGTATATGGAAGATTTTCCACGCGACTTAAAAAATGCGATTCTCAAAATAAATACCGGTGAAATACAAGTTGACCTCCGACACAAAGGGATTGATCCGTTGGTGCATACATTTAATAGAATTAGCAGGCAAATAATTTCAGCTGTAATAATGGCTTCACTTATTATAGGTTCATCTCTGATGGTTGTGTATCACATCACTCCTCTATGGGGAAATACTTCTTTGTATGGAATACTTGGATTTATTGTGTCAGGACTTATAGCTCTTAGCATGATGAAAGATTTAAGCAGAGGAGATCACGATGATTGGGCGGGATGGGAAAATTGAATAGGGAATATTCACCGATGTCTATTTTATAAATATAAATTTCTGAGATAAAAAAAACTGCCCAGTTTTAAAAGGGCAGTATTCGCAAAACCTTACGGGGTTAAGCACTTATCCGACAAACGCTTTCTTGAGGTGGGAATATGCATTGGAAATTTCCTCATGGAAATGGTCCCATTTGCCTTCGGCTTCTTTTTCCGTTTTAGCAAGGCGGTTTTTAATGTCAGATAATATTTTTGATAAAGATTCTTTTTTTTCATCCATCTTTTCAAGTTTGCTTAGTTTGCTCAATTTGTATTGCAAGTGCAGAATATCAAGTTTAAGTTTAAACTTTTCAGATTCCATCATGAGTTTGGTATAATATTCATTACTTGTTTTGTTGCTGTGGATAAATGCCTCCAAGCTACTAAGCGCATGTGTAATCTTTTTTCTTTGTTCTTCAAAAATTTCTTTTGTTTCAGCTTTGCCCAACGCAAGTTGCACCTGTAATTCTTCAAGAGCAGTTTTCAATTCGGTAGATTTTTCTTTTGCAATTTCTTTTATACCGTTAATCTGCAGTTTCGCTTCATGAACATACAAATTAAATTTTTTCTTTACTTCTTCATAAACGTCCTTTGCTTCTGCCTTTCCAAGACTGGCTTGCAGGCGAAACTGTTCTAATTCCTCAATGGCTTTTTTTAATCCATTAATGATTTTATCGGTAAGCGAAGTTTTTTCAATTGTTTCCATAGTTTTTTTTATTAAGAATATGAACCGCGTTTAAAGTTTTTTCATGTGATTCAAATACTGCAACCTTTGATTCCATTCTCACATTTTAGAATGTCATAAATTTTTACACCTGCATTTTTTTCCACCAATTAGTTGCCCACTCACTATATGCTTGCAACCCTTTGTTTTGAAGTTTTACCAATGTATCTATTTGCGAATTGATATTCTTGGAAAATAATTTACTGAAGTTTTGTGACAGGTTAAGATGCTTGTTATACACTTCAGTAATATTTTTCATATCCTGATTGGATTGCTCAATGCTTTGCTCAAACTCTTTCTCATAAAGCTTTAGTAAATCATCATAATTAATTTCATCGGTAGAGTATGCTTTACTAAGTGCTTCCAAGTTTTTTTTATGATTTTCAGTTATAAGACTCACCCTGCGCGTATGCGAATCAATAATGGAATCAATAACATCATCGGATACATACATAGAATCGACAAAAGCATTGTTAATATCATCTAAAAATGCTGTGTCAATTGGCTGTCCTTTCAATTTCTCACGGAGTTCGTTCACGAATTTTTTGTTTGCATCAATAGCTTTTTCATAGCTATTTGAGCAGGATTTAATAATTGCATTAATGTTTTCTTTGGAGTTTTTACTTGCAGCATCCAATTGTTTTTTAAATGCTTCTAATTGTTCTGAAAACGAAAAACTTGTTTCTTTTACAGAACTGCTTTTAACTTTAGTTAATGTTTCCATGACTTTTAAATTTTAGAATTAGTTATTATTTTATTTTACAAAAACAAAATTATTACAGTTAATATGTTTGGGCAATGATTTTCATCAATCCCATCAATGATTCTAATTAGTTCAAGCACAATTTAATATTCATAATACACATATATATCTTAATGTTCATGCTGAAAAATTGAGAACTTACTTTTTTCTGAATTGCGAATTGTCTAAATACCCTTTTAAAATAATTTTTTCCATTAGTCGTGTAATGCAAGTAAAGGTATATGGGTGTGGAATGCCATTTTCTTAGTATTGCTTTCGTGAACGAGTCGGCTAAGGATATTGTGTTTATGAGGAATCATCGCCACACAATTGCATTTGTGCTTATCTGCAAACGCATTTATTTCACCAATGGTATCTTCTGCTGAAGTAAAATTATATGTATGCTTAATATTTTTCAGCAATTTTTCAATCGCTGAACATGCAGCAGCGTTTTCATAAGTAGAGGATTCAATATGATTAACAACATTCAGAACAAAAACTTTCGCCTTAAATAATTTAGCGAATTTTAAAAATTTATTTATTGCATCTTCATGCAAAACTTTGCTGTAATCATACGCTAGCATAATTTTTTTCATGTCCTTATAACGGGCATCCTTAGGAATAACAAGAACCGGAGTTTGAGTTTGTTTGATAAGAGAAACCGTATGACTTCCAATTAATATTTCGCTAATATTTCCTGTTCCGGTTATTCCCATCACTACTAAATCAACCTTCTTTTCGTTTATCACATTCATAATTTCTTCTACTGCAAATCCTGAACGGACAATGGATTGAACCTTAGTTTTCCCTGCAGCTTGTTTTGAAATTTTCTTTTCAAGTTTTTTAATTCTTGCCTCGTTCCCTTTTTTCAGTTCTTGTGGTGAGATAATCGCGATATGTACTTCACCTGCAGGAACAGGTATTGGATAAACATGTAGCAAAATTATTTTTGCTTTACTGAACTTTGCAAGTTCAACTGCATAGTGCAATGCATTGTTTGCAGTATCAGAATAATCGGTGGGAACAAGAATTGTTTTCATCTAAAAATAGTTAAATATTTTACAAATATATTTCGCTTCAATCATTTTTCACATGATAATGCTCATTACAGATTATGATTTATGTTCTGAAGAATGTTTATCGCAGCAAGGACAATAACTACATTCAAATTGTCTGCAATTCAAGATAGATAATAACAATCATATTTATAACTGATATTAATCAGTCGCATTTATATTTACGCCTATAACTTCGCATAAAATATTTTTTATGGAAAAAACAATTCTTATAATAGATGATAATAAAGATGTGCGTGAAAACACTGCGGAGATTCTTGAATTCGCAAAATATAAAGTACAAATTGCGTCAAATGGAAAAGAAGGCATCCGCCAGGTACAAATTCAAAAACCTGACCTTATCATCTGCGATATCATGATGCCAGAATTAGATGGATATTCAGTTCTGAGAATACTTGGGAAAGATATTGAAACTTCAACTATTCCGTTTGTTTTTCTCACTGCAAAATCATCAAAAGGTGATTTCAGAAAAGGGATGATGATGGGCGCTGATGATTACCTCACCAAACCGTATGATGACACTGAATTACTCAACGTAGTAGAAACACGCCTAAAGAAAAGTGAAATACTTAAAACTGAATTTGCAAAAACTGCTGACGGCTTATCTCAATTTCTTGATAAAGCGAAAGGAATGGATGCGCTCAAAAATATTTCTGTTAAATTTAAGTCAAGAAAATATATTAAAAGAGAAGGTATTTATTTTGAGGGAAATCATCCGAATGGGATTTATTTCATTAATAAAGGGAAGGTGAAAACATATAAATCAAATTCAAATGGCAAAGAATATATAACCGGTCTTTTTAAAGACGGAGATTATATTGGCTATAATGCATTACTTGAAGATACGGCATATTCTGATGGTGCTATGGCACTTGAAGATTCAGAGATAATACTAATTCCTAAAGAAGATTTTTTTTCATTACTTTTTAATAATCGTGATGTGGCAACAAGATTTATTAGGATGTTGTCCGATTCTGTAGCGGAAAAAGAAGAACTCCTCATACGGCTTGCATATAATTCTGTACGGAAGCGTTTGGCTGAAGCGTTGTTGACATTAAGTAGGCGATATAAAAAAGAAAATGAATTATTCAGCATGGCAATACCTCGCGAAGATTTGGCAAGTATGGTTGGCACTGCCATTGAAACCGTGATTCGCACTCTCACGGATTTTAAAGAGGAGAAATTAGTAGATATAAAGAATAGCACTATCACTATTATTGATCCTGACAAACTCGTCAAGATGAAAAACTGAAATGATATGAATCAACGTTGTAAATGATACTTGTCATCTTATTCATGCTTCATAATAAATATTTTTACATTATTAATTTTAAAAACCGTAATCTATGTTATACAAAGATTTCTATTCTGAACTCGGCAAACTACTTTATGCGGTTGCTGATATTGACGGAGTAATTACACAATCCGAAAAAAAAGTGTTGCATGAAATTGTAAGGAAAGAACTTGTTCCTTCAGAAAAACACAAAGACGAATTTGGCACTGATGCTGCATACTATGCCGAAATAGAGTTTGAGTATTTGGAAGAAGAAATAAGTGATGCAGACGCAGCGTTTAATTCCTTTATTGATTTTGTGGAAGAACACCATACTGCTTTTAATGAGAAAATGAGAAAAATTTGTATACATGTTGCAAAAGAAATAGCAAACGCTTATCATAAAACCAACAAGAAAGAAAAACTTATTATTAAGAGATTAAAAGAACAAATTGAATTAATAGATACAAATGTTGAAGTAGAATTATAACAGTAACCAAAACTAATCTTTTTTATCGGGTGTCAATTTGCTTCTTAAATATCTGACCACAACATTCCAGCTGTTTATTGACCAAAACTCAAAAAATATGAGATTTTCATGAGACTGTTGCTGGTGGATTGGGTAGTGGAATGGTTGATGGCGCCGAAGGTGGCTAAAACAAAAAAACGACACTCTTTTGAATGCCGTTTTTAAAACGAATTTGACTAACCTTCTAATACTTACTTCTTGGCAAAAAGCAAATCAGCCAAACTTATCACTTCTTTATTATCCACCAATCGAAGCGTTACAACTTTTTTGTTTTCATTAGGTAAGCCGTAATTGGTATAAAGTTCCGCCTGCACGGTGGTTGGTCCATAAAGAGATTGGTTTCTGTTGCCAAAATAATTTACTTCTACTTTGTATTTTCCTTCCGTTGCTTTTTTAATCATAAAAACTTCCGGTCCATATCCGCCAGTAAAATCTCTGGTCATTTTTCCACCGGATGCTGTCAGTGGGAAACTATAAAAACATTTTTCTTTCTGAGGGTCAGTCACCCATAAGTCCATATCGCAGTTATCAGTATCCCAGTTAATCACTACACGAACATCACAAGGCATTGGTTTCATCAATCGCTTATCAAGTGAATCTAACTGCAAATCTTTTCCGCTAATTCCGATGATATGGTTTATTTCACAAGCAACAAGCGTTTCTATTTCAGGAAAGCGAGAATCCCATTTTCTGTATACGACTTTGCAAAGCATGTCAACCGCTTTTTGATATTCTTTGTTCTGCTCATAGGCAAGTCCAAGGTCACGATAGGATTGTGGTTCCTCTTCACGCATTTTCAAAACATCCTCAAACACTTTTATTGCGAGTATGTTCTGATTTAATTGTTGTAGCCGATGTGCAAGCACACGCAACAATTGTGGGTTTTCGAGGTCAAGTTCAGCAATGTTGGATAGAATGCGAAGTGCAAGTTCTTTTTCTCCCTGAGCAATGAAGTAATCGGAAACATCCACAAAGAATGAAGGAGTGGACATATATTTTGGTTTCAGTTCCAAATATTTGGAATACAAATTCTCCTTACTTGTTTTTTTAAGCTCATACATATAAGAGGCATCCGGACTCCACGCACTAAGGTTGATATTGGCTTCCATTGGTTCCGGAGCATTCGATGACTTTTTTGCTTTCTCTTCCGTTTTATTATTAGCCAATACGTTTGAACGACCACCTCGCATACTTAATGAGTTTCCTTCATCTTGTTGAGAGACACCCGCAGAAGTTGAAACAATTGAGTTTATATCTTTTGATGGCATAGCATCAAATTCTGCTCTTGTTACATCTTTGCCCTGTATGTTATCAGGGCGAATTAATGGTCTTTCATACTCCACCACTTCATATGTTCTTCCGGTTCTGACCCCACCAACAGTATCTGAAACTGTTTTCGGCAATGTAGGTTTTACATGTTCAAACTTGGTATCGTACCATTGTGCCCAAACTCCAAATTGTCTTGCAACTTCATCGCTGTGAATTCTGCGTTCCTCAATCAGGTTGCGTTTGCTTTCATTTACACGTGCGATATATTGTTTTTTCATTTCAGGGTCATTAGGAACCACTTTATATGTTAAGTAATCTTGCAATCTGTCAAGAATTAATAATGAAGTATTGCGGGTTACTATTCCATATTGTTTAGCCATATCAGTAATTTCATCCTTGTTAAATTCATATTGTACATCCAGTTCTGAAAGTTTTTTCTGAGCCCACATTTTTGGAACCATGTTGTTGTATTCTTCCGGTTTGTTGACGACGGTTAGTTTTTCCTTGTAAAGAATTTTATCTCCGATACCAAAATTCATAACGATGTCTGATGAATATCCTTCGAGCATACCAGCCAACGAAAAACTGCCAATTATATCAACCGGCTGTGAAGGAAAAACCTGCGTCAAAATATTTTTATCATACTCGGCAGATATAAATCTGTAATGTAAAGACGAAAGAAGAGCAAGTGCTTCTTTCTGATTTATCGCATTCAAGTTTATAAAACTACCGCCTGTTTCGGACGATAAATATTTTAAGTAAGAGAAATCGGCACTTGGAGAACAACAAATTGTATTCACAGGTTTGGAAGCAAGTTTTATTTGACTGTTACCGAAATTGTTTAAACCATCAGACACAAGAATGAACTCATCGCAATCATATTTTGAAAGGTCAAGGCAACCCAGTTGCGTGCCACCATCAGGAATGATTGTTTTGATTTTTTCAATAAGGTTTTCAAATCCTTGTTTTCCATTTGCGAAAGATTTTGTTTCAATAATCTCATTGCTGAAAGTGACAAGCTTGATGGATGGATAGGATGATTTTGCCAAATATGCACTGAGACATTCAAAAATATTTTTAGTATCTGATTTTTCTGCTGAACCTGACATATCCCATAACAATACAACATTTTTAGGAAGTTTTTTTTCTTCTGAAAATATTTTCGGTTCAACTGTTAGGTAAAAAGCAGAGTTTCCTTTATCGGCTTTTTCTATAAATACGCGGTTTGTTTTTTCATTCAAGGGAATTGCAAATGAAAGTGGTTTGTCTGCAACATAGTCATCAATTGTTTTTTCGGCAACCCAGTTTTCTTTCCATTTGTCAAATTGAAGAGTAATCCTCTCATCTCCATAAAGCTCGGGTTTAACATCTTGGCGGAACACTTCTGTGCGAAGAGAAAACTCATCCACTTTATCTTTGAAGAAAAATGGCTGGTAGTACAAATAGCTTTTGTTCGTCAATAATAATTCCTGTTCAAATCCAATCACAATACGTTTGGTTCCTTTTGCTGGAATGGGATAAACTCGTGAGCGGAAATTATTTCCCGCAGTCCATTCCAATAGAGCCGGGTCAATTTTTCTTCTCACAATGGATTCATATACAATTCTTCCTTTTGCTTTTTCAACAACAGATGCCTGCTGTAATCCGTTTGCGACATCCATTGCAAAATAACTTATGCTTTGTCCTTCTCCCAATGGAAAGCAAAATTCTCCATCAAGAACTCGGTTAAGGTCGTTGTAAAAAGTAATATCCATTGTGGTAGTCGCAATATTGCCCACCACTTTCACATCCAGTTTTATTTTTTTTATGCTGAGTGGAGATGAGGATTTATCATTTTCACCTCGTTTTACCAGTAGTGTTGGTATATGATTGGAAAAAGCTGGAAGAGAAAAACTTGTATCCTTCTTCTCTTTGGGAGTATCATTACTTTTGTTTGATACAACAGGCTCTATGCCTGATTTTTTTGTCATTGCAGACTGCATTATAGCAGATGTTGCAATAATCATGGCGGAGATGACGAGTTTTTTAATCATAATTTTTAATTTTAGATTGTTAACTATATGTAAGAAGCAAAAAGGGATTGGTTTCCATAAAACAGACTAAATTGTTTTTCTTTTTGTGTTGTTTAACTTATAGATATTATAAAAGGTTCCTGCATTTTAGCAAGTGGTAGGATTTTTTTAGTAAGTGGTAGCCAAAGCTCTTCTTAGACAATTCTTAAATAGCTCATGGAGGTGAAAGAAGGGATGGTTTAGAAGTAGTGGAATATGGAATCAAACTTACTTCTAACCCAAAGGACGATAAAGCTTTTTATAATTTAGGAGTTGTGTATGGTAGAAAAGGAGATTTTAAAACCGCATTAAAATATTTACTGGAGGGAACTTCTATAAATCCAAAAGACGATAAAGCTTTTTATAGTTTAGGTCTTATTAATTATAAAAGGGGAGAAATTATAACTGCAATAAATTATTTTAAGAAAGCTATTTATATTAATCCTCAACGTACGGAAGCATATTTAGGATTAATAGAGAGGAAAGGAGAAGCGTATGAAGGAAAATTTCAGCCCTTAATAGATAAAGCAACTTTTGAAACTGTACAAAGAATTCTAAATGAACGAGCAAGACCAAGAAAAAGCAAAAAACAACTCTACTTTCCGTTTCGTGGTATGTTTAAATGTGCCGAATGCGGAGGACAAATAACGGCACAGTTTGCAAAAGGCAACGGTGGAACATATCGCTACTATCGTTGCAGTAAAAAATTCGGCACATGTAAACAAGGTTATCTCAGAGAAGACTTGCTCGTTCAACAACTGAAAGAACAGTTTTTAAAGATTGCGATTCCAAATGATTGGGCTGAAAATATGCTGAAAGAAATTGAACGCTGGCAAAAAGACGAGCAACTGAAAACAAAAACAAAAAACCAAAACACGGATTTACAGTTCAAGAACATAGAGGGCAAGATGGATAAATTAGTAAACGGATACTTGGAAGGAGAAATTGAAAAGACAAACTATTTAAAAAAGAAAGACGAATTATTAAAACAAAAATCCGATTTGAAATTAAAGAGTTCGGACTTCGGACAGAAAGGAGGGCAGGGCTGGGTCGAACCATTACGCGACTGGGTTAAAAGCGCACATTACGCGAGGAAACTTGCAAACTCCGACATGGATTTATCACAATACAAGGAACTTTCCGATAAAACCG
>PLUL01000035.1 GCA_003164895.1 Bacteroidota bacterium
GCTTCGCCAACGGTGGTGATTTTTTCAGCCTCATCAGACCGAATCGTAATGTTGAATTCCTTTTCAAACTCCATTACGAGTTCAACCATATCCAGCGAGTCGGCACCGAAGTCGTTTTTGAAACTGGACTGTAGCGTGATTCCCTTTTCGTCCTTCCTGAGCTTGTCATAAATGATTGCCTTTACTTTCCCCTCGATGTTTACAGCTTTTGTCATTTTAAGAGATATTGGTTGATGGTTAAGCCCTCCCCCATGTTTTATGTCCTTATTTCGTGGATTCGGTGTATCGGAATTACCAGCCCTCTCTTGAGAAGAACCCGCTTGTCCGTGAAGCCCCAGACGGTCGTTTCGACCTCCTTCACACATTCATCGTCTTCGAAAACGATCTTTACTTTGTGCTTGTGGTTGTTTCCGAGCAGCATCGCCCTTCCCATCTCGTGGTTTCTTCTGCCGATCTCCTCCGGTGTGGTTAGAACTTCATTTTTTGGAAAATTCAGCGTTTCAACGTTTTCCTTCTCAATGAGTTTTGGTTTATGGTGATGGGTTGGCATGTAGGGTGGGATTTAAAGAATTAATACGGACAATAAGGTATTAAGTTACTGCACATACAAAAATAAAAAACTCCGATGATTTCAACCATCAGAGTTTTAAATGTATTTGAACTTTTCTCTATTCCGAATTCAGTTATTTTGTTTTTTTACTTGTTCGTTTTCTCGTCCTTTTGTCTGCCTTCCTGGTAGGTACGATTGTTTGTTTATGTTTTTCACTTGTTGCTGCTGCGTGGTGTGTCCCTTTTGCATTTAGCGTTTGCATCAGTTCTTCGGTAAACTTCGCGTGTGTTTTGGCAAGCGCATCCGTTTGCTGCTGAATGTTATTCATCAGTTTTTTAATAGCTTCCTGTGTATAAACTGATTGCTCGTTGTAAGCTGCTATCAATTCTTTGATGGTGTTTTCGGAACCCTTGATGCTCTCGCGGACGAGTTCGTTAAACCGAGCGGATTGTTTCTTGAACGCTTCAGGGGAAAGAAGGTCTTCTATTTTCAGTGAGTGTAAAAACTGAGTTCCGAACTCACCGCTCTGCTTTGCCTGTTTCATGAAAATATTCAAAATGGCATCAGCATTCTCTTTAGAAAGCGAAGACCATTCATTTTCTGTAAAGACGGAAAATGTTTTCTCCATGATCTCTTTAGACAAATTCAAAGTGCTCTCTATGGCTTTTTGATAAGAAGCCGTGCTCTCTTTGATTATGTCCGTCCATTTGGTTTTCCCATCGTGCTGCGCTGTTTCCGCCAGCTTTTTGTAAAACTCGTACCCCGTGCCGAGCTGCTTGCTAAAAGAATCCATCAGCGATGCGGTGGTCTTTGTGAAGAGTTCGGAAGTTTGTTTGAGTGCCTCCTGAACCCGTTCCGTTGTTTCTGCGAATTGCGTTTCCATTTTGTTTTTGTTTTTTTGATTTAAGAAGTTTGGCTTATGTGCCAGCTTCATGGCGAAAATAAGACATTTTCAGTTGCAATCCACGATTGTCAATAATATTTCATAGGGGAAATTTGAGTATTAGCTATGGAAAATCATGTTTTTCTACTCAATTTCTCATTTTCCTCATAACAGGTGAGTGTAGTAGCAACCATTACGCCTAATGACCACCATCGACTACACAACAATAACAAGTTTGGCTATTTCATCTACACTACCCTATGTTGTTCTTTATACTATAAAAGAATAACAAACAATAACTATTTTTTTAATAAAACCCCCTATGAAAAACACAACACTATTTCCGCTCGCATTCGCAGTTCTGCTATTTTCAGCAGGGTTTTCAAATGCACAAAATTATGATGTTGTATGCAATGGTGGAAAAGAATTTTCATTTTCAAAAGATACTGTCGCCCAGCTTACACTGTTTACTGGTAGATATATGGAAGGAAAAACTTACATCCATTGGAATGTCGCCCGTCAGCAGGCAGATGGTCTCTACATTATTTATTCTTCCAGAGACGGTAAAGATTATGGTGTTGTAGGATATAAGCGCGGTATCGGTGTTCCTATTTCAATACCTATTGCATATTATTTTCATGATGAACATCCGTTGGAGGGAACTACCTATTACAAAGTTATCCATTTTTCTATGAATAAAACTTATCTTATAAGTGAAAAGATTGCAGTAACATTTGAAGGAGTGATTCTAAGCAATGCCCAATAAATATAAAAACTCAAACAATCCACTGTTAAATATTTTACAATTCGTTATATATGTTACCATAAGTTTTTTGCCATGAAAAAAAAGATGAATATACTTTTTGTAGAAGATTCGGGCATAATCCTGCTTCATTATAAAAAATTGTTTGCTCTTAGGGAAGATATAAATACCTATGTTGCCACTACTATCAAACGCGCGAAAACAATTATGAGCAATGAGGAAATAAATATTATAACTCTTGATATATCCTTGCCCGATGGAAATGGAATGGATTTTTTGAAATGGGTCAAGCAAGAATATTTTAAAATGTGTGTGATAATGATGTCATGTTATACGGAAGAAATGATTCAGAGTGAAGCAAAAAAATTTGGCGCAAATTATTTTTTAGATAAAGGAGATTGTGAAAAACTTCCCAAGATGATTTCTGAAATTAATTATTTGAATTTACAGAACGATTTTTCTGGGGGGGGGGGGAAAAA
>PLUL01000058.1 GCA_003164895.1 Bacteroidota bacterium
TGCCGAACAATTGTTCGTAATAATATGGATGGTTTTTCTTTCCTTTCGGATTAGAAAACTGCACGTGGCGCTTCTGAGGAAACTTTCCGAGTTTATGATAAATAGGCATGGGGATAATTTTTAGAGTACGAATTTACGAATTACGAATTCGCAAAATTGATGCGAAGATAATCAAAGGGAATAACACCCGCACTCTCAAATAGATAAATAGAATTCCGATTAGGTGGGTATCGTTCCAAACAGGTCGGTTTTGCGGGATTTTGTTACCCCCATGTTACTCGGTTTTTTTCAAGGGTTCACGAAGGTTCAAGAACCAAGTGAAAGCTTTTCGGTTCGCCTATAATTGCGGACTGAAGGGCAATGTCAAACCCTTTAAAACCTAAAAACAATGGGAGTCTATTTAAGAGAAAAAAAATTGGGAGGCGGTCAGGTATCCTACTACTTGGATATTTACCACAACAAAACCCGTTGGTACGAATTCTTAGAAATCCGCACCAACAAAAATCATCCGTCCGCACAGGACAAAGAAAAAAAACGGCTCGTGCAGGAAATCCGAGCCAAGCGCGAGAACGAACTAATCGTTCAGGACAACGGATTAATTGATAAGAGCAAGAAGAAAGCAAACTTCATCGCGTGGTATGAAAATTATATCAATGCGAAGCCGAGAACGAATACGCACAGGTCATCTTCGCTCGCGCACCTGAAAAAATACATGGGCAGTCGCCCGCTTCCTTTTACTGCTTTAAATCCTCAATGGATAAAAGATTTCACAAATTATCTTTTGAAAAAGATGAGCAACAATACTGCACGTTGCTATTTGATGGATATGTTTACAGCATTGGAAGATGCGGTTCGGCAGGATATTATTCCATTCAATCCGTTCAGAAAAATTGAAAAGCATGAGAGAATTCGTCAGCAGAATGTTTTTAGGCAGGCATTTACATTGGAACAACTACAACAGCTTGCCGATGCGCCTTGCAAGATTCATCCGCAAATCAAGCAGGCATATTTATTCAGTTGCTTCACCGGATTACGATGGAGCGATGTAAACCAACTTCGTTGGGCAGAAGTAATCAAGAAAATAATTGACGAGAAAGAAGAATGGTTCCTTTATTTTGAGCAAGAGAAAACCGAAGGGATTGAATATCTTCCATTATCTGAACAGGCAATAGATATAATTAAGGACAGAAAAGCAGAAGCGGAAGAAGATGGAAATAAAAATGCTTTTGTATTTCCCTACGTGAAAGAATTTGACGATAAAAACCAACTGATGTATAAAATTGTAAATCGTGCATTGAAGAAATGGGCGAAAGCCGCAGAGTTGGGTATGCGCCTCACATTTCATACAGGTCGCCACACTTTCGCTACAAATGTTTTGGAGAACTGCCCCGATGGAGATTTGTGGACGGTTTCAAAACTGCTTGGACATAAAAACATAAACTCAACGCAGATATACGCGCACGTGCGTGACAGGAAAAAATCCGCAGCAGTAAAAGCCCTTCCGAAACTAAGGGTAAACCTCTCAAAAGTGGCATAAAAAATAAAAATTATGAGTTCCGTATATTTGTAACCAATAATAATTAACCCATGTTTGATAGAAATAAATTCTTCCGCCAGTACCAAATGAAATTCGCGCATGACCTGAAGAAATCGCTTGAAGGATTCTCAGCAGCGGAACAGATTGTCATTACCGATTATTTGCTTCCAATCGCAAAAAACCATCTGAAAGACCCTGTTGATTATGATAGCACACAAAAAGTATTGGACGAGTTGAGAAAAAAATTCGGGAAACGATTGGTGAATTTTAACAGCATAAATCCCCTCGAATACTTTAGTGCGGAATCTCATAAGCACATTGACTTGCAATATGAATTGAAAGTAAAAGATGCGGGCAGTAGTGATAATTTTTTCACCAAGACTGAACTTGATAATTTTTTAAACTGGACAGTAAGCCAATTTATTCTGCAAAAAGAAATGCTTGCCCTTCAGTTAGAGCCTGAAGGAAGCACAGAGGAAATTAGCGGAACTGAAAAAATAAAAACCAAAGGCAAAATCAAACGTGAGCGCGATGATAAAGCAACACGACTCAATCAGGAGCAGACAGCCCTTTTGATTTATTGCCTTCGCAAGACCCAAGTAATCTTGAAGGACGAATACCTTAATAATAAGGAAGCAGGTCAGGCTTTTTCCATTCTCACCGGGTACAGCGCGGACACCCTTCGGCAGAACCTGAATAAATCGGAGATGGCAAGGATTGCATCAATAAAAAATGTTGAGGCGGTTGCCAAAGTGATGAAAGAGCTTCAAAAGTTCATTGAGGAAGAAGTAAAGCCGGAGGAATAATAAAAATTATAAAATAAAATGCCGAAATTGATTTACAAATATTACCGCATCAATGAATATTTATTTGATGTACTGATTAGCAATCAACTTTACTTCTCGTCCATTACGCAATTTAATGACCCCTACGATTGCCACTTTACAATTAAAGATTTGCCGTCTTTAGAAGTTTTTGAGAGTTTTTGGAAGCAATTTTTCAAAGAGAAGGAAAAATACCAACAGTATTTGGAACTATACAAAAGTAATCCGGACAAATGTCTATCCCCAATTCTAAATACTTTGCAGCGGCTACTTAATTACTACGGCATTTGTTGTTTTACAGAACATAAAGATAATCTTCTGATGTGGAGCCATTATGCAGATAGCCACAAGGGAGTGTGTTTAGGATTTGACTACGATATGATGACAAAACAATTCACGCAATTTGATAAAGTAGATTATAAGGACGAGCCATATTTCTATGAACTTACAGATGTTGCACAAGCGACTGCTAAAGCAATTTTGACAAAATCTTCTAAATGGCAATACGAAAATGAAATACGGTTTTTGATGGAACGAAGTAAATCGTGTGGATTTAATATTCAAGCATTAAAGGAAATTAATTTCGGCTCAAGGTCTCACCCTCGTCACAGACTAAACATTATTCACTTGGTTCAAAAACTTGGATATAATTGCTCTTTTAATCAGGCAGACATTATAAAATCAAATTACTCATTATCTTTTTCAGCGGTAAATTATGATGAATTAAAAAAAGAAGTTTTGGAGGCATCGAAAGACATTCGATTTAGCATGACAATTCACTTAGATGAAATGAGGGAAAAAATAAAGCCAAAAGAATAGCAGGAAACCTACCTTCCTGAACCCTCAAGTACCCAACAAATCTCAAAAAAACCAAAAATCTTTGTATCGGATAAACCAATAATCCGTAACAAAGATGATTCAATTTTTAACCAACATTTCCGAGCAGGAGTTCAAGGAATTCCTCAAGGATGCGCTGAGAGAAATCTTACCAGAGCAACTGGGCGCAACAAAGAAACAGTTGCCTGAAATCCTCGATGTGCAGCAAGCAGCAGAATTCCTCAAGCTGAAAATTACCACGCTGTACGAAAAAACTTCCCGCAAACTAATTCCGCATTTCAAGAAGGGAAATAAACTCTATTTCCATTTATCGGAATTGCAGGAATGGATTACGCAGGGGAAAGTAAAAACACATGACGAAATAGAAAGTGAGGCAATCACTTTTACGATGAAGAAAGCAGCGTAAAAAAACGAAACAATTAAATCAATGTTCAACAATTAAAAACAAAAGCAAAATGAGAAAAGCAGAATTTCTTGTGCCATCAGAAGCAATGTTAGAGTTCACTGATGCAATGGCGAGCCGCCATCTTGACAACTCCGTAACAGGAACAACTACCGAAGGAGAAATCGTGGTCGAGGTAAGTTACGAACGCGAAGAAAACAATGAAGTGGACGAACTCGAAAAAGTTCTCGAAAAAATCCGTGAGGAAATGGATGAGGAAAAAGACGAGGAGGAAGAAGAGGACGAGAAGTAATCAGCAGAACCATTAACTAAAGGAGTGAGAAATTTTCTCTCACTCCTTTTTAAAAAAGTAAAAACATGACGTCACTAACATCATTGACATCAAAGTCAATGTCAGAATCGAGAGAATATAAAATGAAGACAAGAAGATGCTTGCATTGTGGTGGTCCAATCCCTCCTGAGAAGCGAGCGGATTCTAAATTTTGCCACAACTCCTGCAAGGCTCATCATTGGGAACAGAATAAAGGAAAGAATAACCCTGCCGAACTAAATTCCGTTCCCGAAAAAGAACAGCCTAAACCGCAGGTCGAAAAACCATTGGAAGGATTGCGTGGAGTTATTGAAAACAAGACAACAAATGACGTTAGTAACGTCAATGATGTCAAGCAAACAACGGTTCAACCGATAAAATTGCCTGTTACAACCAAACAGGTTACTAAAGAAACGCAGGCGTATAAAGATGCGCTCGCCAAAAAAGAAAAAGCAGAGGTGGATTTAAAACGAGTTGAAACACTCTTAACTACTTGTGAAAACAAAATAACAGATTGGGAAATTGCAAAAGAAAAACTGAAAACTAAAGTCAAACCCAAGCGATACGCAAACAGAAGTATTGATATGATGGATTTGAATGATACATTTTGGGATGAAACTTCTGATTCTTTAATACGAGATGCGCGCGAATCAGAAATAAAAGGGGAAATTATTTCTTTGAGCGAAAACAAAACGAAGCTCGAACAAATGCAGGCACAAGCAAAAGAAATTTGCGAGCAGGCTCAGAAAAAATTAAATAGTACTCCGCAGTTTGAAACCGTTCAGCAGAAACCATCGCTTTATGAACTTGCCATGCAAATGGATTTTTTCAAGAAAAAAGCACAGGAAAAACAAGTCATCTCTAATGAAACTCAAATTGAAAATGTACAGCCCGAAGTAAACACAGTTGAACCGGAGCAGACCGAGAAGCCCGCGCTTATTCAAACCAATGGAAAATTAAAAAGCAGTCGCGAGATTCGGGAAATAGATTACAAGTGTCTGAACTTTCAGGGAAAGTGGAAAGAGTTTTTGGGACAGCCGGCAGTAGTTTTTCATTGTGCATTACATGGTAAACCCGGCAGCGGCAAGTCAAATTTTTCTTTTCAGTTTGCCGATTACCTCGCAAAAAGTTTTGGACAAGTAGTTTACATCAGCGGAGAGGAAGGCTTTTCTAAAACGCTCCAAGATAAAATTGTCTTAAACAAAATTGATAATCCCTATCTATTTTTTGCAGATTGTAAATCTTTCGAGCAAATAAAAGCGGACATAGAAAACAAATTTCATTTTATTTTCATTGATAGCTTGGACACACTCCGCATTGATGCTTTGCGTCTGCGTGAACTTCGTGAATTATATCCGCAGTCTGCATTCATCACAATTTCCCAATCCACGAAAGATGGAAATATGCGCGGCTCTCAGGAAATAATCCACGATGCCGACATTACAGTTAGAGTTGCGAAACCGATTGCCACCACAACAAAAAACCGATTTGCTCTAACTGATAAAGAATTCATAGTATTTCCTGATTCCCCTAAGCCAATGCCTAAAATATCTGATGATAAAAAGTTAATGATGTAACAAAACCGGAACCATAATTGAGCGCGTGAAAAATTAAATTCATTGAATAAACCCTTTAACACCGCCTAATCATGGAAACAGAAATTATCATCAAGTTAAAACCGTATTCTCTGAAAGAGATTGCGGACATTTATGGCATCAGTACAAAGACCCTCACTAAGTGGATGGTTCCTATCAGGGATAAAGTGGGCATCCGCAGAGGAAGGTACTACACCATCAAGCAGGTAAGAATTGTTTTTGATGAGTTAGACCTGCCGGGTGAAATCAAGAAAACGGTAACAGCTTAAGTGCCTAAAAAGCAGCAATTTAATCGGAAACGAGTTGTTCCGATATAATTTCTTATCTATCAGGTTGTTTATATGTGATAAAACAATATCTTTGATTATATTTTAATAGGATAAAAGGGGCAATTAATACCCCATATAACCAATGGAAATATAATGCCGAGAACTTATCACTCTATAAATCTGAATGAGCCACAGCAGAAATTCATCCGGCTGATGGACGATTTTGAGATAGATATTTTTTCTATTTCTCAGGTGGAAAAACTTGTCCGAAAAAAAATTCCACACCTGAACGAGATAGTAGAAAATCTTGTGAGCAAAAACTTCTTATCGCGTATTGAGAGAGGGAAATACTGCCGTTTCAATTTCAGGGATGAAGCGGTTATCGGGTGCTTTATTGCGAAAGAGGGAGTAGTGTCCTATTGGACTGCCCTGAATAAACACGGGCTGACAGAACAATTTCCCAACACAATATTTATTCAAACGGCAACACCGAAAGATGAAAAAAATATTTTCGGAGTGAAATATCAGTTCATTCATATTGCGAAATCAAAACGCACCGGGATTGCCAATGCAGGGTACGGTAA
The DNA here is from genome assembly GCA_003164895.1 of Bacteroidota bacterium. Classification (GTDB taxonomy): domain Bacteria; phylum Bacteroidota; class Bacteroidia; order Palsa-948; family Palsa-948; genus Palsa-948. The sequence goes on from PLUL01000058.1 coordinate 6,360, forward strand.
CCACAGTTACAGGATTACCGATGTAGAAAAAACCATCGTTGACTGTTTCGACCTTCCGCAATATTCAGGTGGGTACGCGGAATTAATCCGCGCTTTCAGCGAAGCAAAACTTGATTCGGGAAAAATGATTGCATATTGCGAAGCAGTTCATAATATTGCTGCAACAAAACGAATGGGTTACCTATCAGAGTTATTGAATAAAAAAGGGATGAAATCTTTTATCAGGTTTGCTCAGGAAAAAGTTAATCCTGCATACAATCTTTTCGACACGCAGGGAAATGAAGAAGGAGAGTTTGTAAATGAGTGGCGTTTGCGCCTGAACATTAGTAAGGAAGAAATTTTAGGAATCTGCAACAAAGTTTATTGATGATTTTACAAAAAGAAATTGCTACAATAGCAGAAGCCAAGCGCGTGTCCAAAAGCACCATTGATAAAGATTGGGTGCTTGGACATTTTCTTGCTGCAATTTATTCTGAACCGGAACTAAAAAAAGAATTGATTTTCAAAGGCGGCACTTGCCTGAAGAAATGTTACATACTCGATTACCGTTTTTCTGAAGATCTGGACTTTACCGCTCGTCAGAAAAAATTTGAGCTAACGAAAAAACATTTGCAGAATATTTGCGCGGACGTTGAAAAACATACAGGTGTTCACACTCATATTGATTCTTTACGCCCGCTCAATTTTAAAAATGAATTGACGGGGTACGAAGCAGTCATCCGTTTTTGGGGCGCAGACCATTCCCGAAACGAAGCTCCGCCCTCTCCTGACAGATGGCAGACAAAAATTAAAATCGAAATTATTCTTTATGAATTAATGGCGTTTGATGAGGCGCATAGGGAAATAATGCACGATTATTCAGATAAAATTGCTTTAAAGCCAAATTCAATTCCATGTTATTCCATTGAAGAAGTGATGGCGGAGAAACTGCGCGCGCTGATACAGCGTTCCTACACCGCGCCACGCGATTTTTATGATATATGGTTTTTACACAATCACTATCCGAAATTGGATTTCAAAGAAATCGTGAAAGCGTTTCATAAAAAAATGAAGTTTAAAAATCTTGAGTTTACAGGTATTGAGCAATTAATGGATGAGAGTGATGATAAAAAATTGCGCGCCAGTTGGAAAAATAGTTTGGCGCACCAAATACAGGCAGAGGCATTGCCGGAATTTGATACGGTGAAAAAAGAATTGACAGATTTATTTAAAAAAATATTTTAACGAAATAAACCGATGAAAAACTTTAAAGAAAAAGCAAACTTTCTGTGGAGCATTGCCGATTTACTGAGAGGACACTATAAGCAAGCAGATTATGGTAAAATAATTTTACCACTCACGGTTTTAAGGCGTTTGGATTTGATACTTGAGCCAACAAAAAAGAATGTACTGAAAGCATACGAACAGCACAAGGGAAAGAAGCCTGAAGTTCTCGAACCGATTTTAAATAATGCTGCGAAAGCAAAATTCCACAACAGAAGCAAGTTTGACTTCAATGAGTTAGCTAAAGACCCAAATCATATTGCAGCTAATCTTCGCAACTATATTAACGGTTTTTCTATTGGCGCAAAAGAAATTATTGACTACTTCAGTTTTGACGACCAAATAAAAAAATTAGATGAGTATGATTTATTGTATTTGGTAATCAAAAAATTTGCCGAAGCAACCGATGAATTAAAAAATGTAAGCAGCATTGAAATGGGTTACATTTTTGAGGAACTCATCCGCAAGTTTGCGGAACTCAGCAATGAAACAGCAGGAGAACATTTCACACCGAGAGAAGTAATCAGGCTCATCGTTAATTTACTTTTTGTAAATGATAAAGATATACTCCGCAAAAAAGGAATTGTGAAAACACTTTATGACCCGGCTTGCGGAACAGGGGGAATGCTAAGTATTGCAGAAGAATATTTACATGAATTAAATCCCGATGCAAAATTGGAAGTGTTCGGGCAGGAACTTAATCCTGAATCGTATGCTATCTGCAAATCGGATATGCTGATTAAAGGACAAAACCCAAGCAATATAAAATTTGGCAACAGCTTTACGCAGGATGGTTTGGAAGACGAAACTTTCGATTATATGCTGAGTAATCCGCCTTTTGGCGTGGAGTGGAAAAAAGCCGAGAAGCAAATCAAAGATGAATTTGCAACGAAAGGATTTGCCGGAAGGTTTGGCGCGGGACTGCCTGCCATCAGTGACGGCTCTTTTCTTTTTTTGCAACACATGATTAGCAAAATGAAGCGCAGTTCAGGCGGAAGCCGAATTGGAATTGTATTTAACGGCTCTCCATTATTCAGCGGCGGCGCAGGCAGCGGAACAAGCGATATACGCAAATGGATTATTGAAAATGATATGCTCGAAGCAATTGTAGCTATGCCCGACCAGTTGTTTTATAATACAGGTATTTCAACATACATTTGGATTGTTACAGACAGGAAAAGTAAAGCTCGCAAAGGAAAAGTTCAACTAATAAATGCAACCGGAGCCGATAGAGAAGACAAGGACAACCCGTTTTACAGCAAGATGCTTCGCAGTTTAGGAAACAAACGAAAAGAAATCCATGAGAAAGCAATAGACCGTATTACCGAAATTTATGGTGAGCTGAAGGAAACCTCCTACTGCAAAATATTTGACAACGATGATTTTGGTTATAGAAGAATAACTGTTGAGCGACCAAAACGAAATGCTAAGGGTAAAATTGAAAAGGATAAAAAAGACAATCCGGTTGCAGATGCCGATTTACGCGACTTTGAAAATATTCCTTTGAAAGAAGACGTACAAAAATATTTCAAACGTGAGGTACTGCCACATTTACCGGATGCGTGGATTGACGAAAGCAAAACGAAGATTGGCTACGAAGTAAATTTCACAAAATATTTTTACCAATACAAACCGCTTCGTGGTTTACAGAACATACGAAAAGATATTTTGGCTTTAGAAGAAGAAACGGTTAATATGATTCAAGAAGTAATTCAATAAAAATAAAAAAATATTCTGATGAAAAGGAAATTGGGAAATTTAAAAGCAGTTGATTTAAGAGTTCAATGGAAACATGAGGCGCACGACTTCACAAATTGGTTGGCAGAGGATGAAAATATCGAGCTATTAAGTGACGAACTCGGAATAGGAATTGAGAATGTAAGAACTGAACGAAGAGAATCGGGACGATTTAACGTAGATATAGTGGCGGAAGAATCTACTTCAGGTAAAAAAATTATCATTGAAAATCAACTTGAAATCACCGACCACAAACATTTAGGACAAATCCTTACCTATGCTTCGGGGCACGATGCCGAAATTATTATTTGGATTGTCAACGATTATCGGGAAGAACATAAGCAAGCGATTGACTGGTTTAACAACCACATGGGAAATAAAATCAATTTCTTCTTGATTCAGGTTGAATTATGGCAAATCGGGAAATCTCCATTCGCGCCCAAGTTCAACATTATTTCTCAACCTAACGAGTGGGCAAATGTTGTAAAAACAGATTCGGAAGTTACTGAACTTAAATTGATGCAAAAAGAATTTTGGGATAAGTTTAAAGAATATGCGATAAAACATAATACTCATTTGCGGCTCGGTAGAAAAACCCGCCCCCAACATTGGTTCAATATTAATTACGGAACCTCAAAGGCGCATATATCCCTAACTGTAAATACTAAAAGTAAGTTTATTGGCTGTGAGATATATATTCCAAATTCTAAAGAGCTTTATTCAAAATATTATAGTAAGCGAAATAAAATCACAAGAGATATTAAGCCACTCAAATTGGACTGGCAGGATTTGCCTGAAAAAAAAGCATTCAGAATACAAACTGTTAAATCTGCCGATGTAATGAAAGAAGAAAACTGGAATTCATATTTCCATTGGCTTCAAAATACCGCAGAAAAATTCTCTAAAGTTTTCAAAAATCATTTATCGCGTGAGTAAACAATATTCAAAATATAAACCTTCGGGCATTGATTGGATTGGTGAGATTCCAAGTCATTGGGATTTGAAAAAATTAAAATACTTAGCGAAAATTATGAATGGACAAGACCATAAAACTGTTTGGGATGAAAATGGAAAGTATCCGATTGTGGGAACTGGAGGAGAGTTCGGGAAGGCAAATCAATATTTGCACAATAGACCTTCTGTTATTTTGGGAAGAAAAGGAACGATTGATAAACCACAGTTTTGGGACACACCCTTTTGGACAGTAGATACTGCTTATTACACAAATATTCCTGCTCACACAAATCCACGCTTCTTTTTTTATTGCTGCAAAACAATTCTTTTTGATTTATATAAATATGGTTCTGCTGTTCCAAGTATGACACAGGAAACACTTAATCAAATTAAATTTGCTACTCCACCACTTACAGAACAAACAGCCATCGCCAGTTTCTTAGATGAAAAAATCGCACAGATTGATAAACTCATTTCCAATAAACAAAAACTGATTGAACTGCTGAAAGAAGAACGAATAGCAACGATAAATGAAGCTGTAAATGGCAAAGGAAAAAATTGGGAAAAGAAAAAATTAAAATATGTAGCATATTTGAGGGATGAATTAATTGACACCTCTGATTTCAAAATTGCGGTTGAGAATATTGAAAGTGCTTCAGGCAGGTTGGTTAATATGGGTGAAGATAAAAATTATGAAGGGCAATTATCGGCATTCAAAAAAGGAGACACAATTTTCAATAAACTGCGCCCCTATCTTCATAAAGTGTATTTGGCGGAAAAAGATGGTGGTTTGTACGGGGAACTTTTAATCGTGTATTCAATGGACGAATTAATTCCTGAATTTTTATTCTTCAAGCTATTCTCAAAGGAATTTATTGACATTGTTGACGGTTCAACACAAGGAACTAAAATGCCGAGAGCAAACTGGAATGATTTCATAAGCCAACTTTTAATTTCATTTCCAAAAGATAAAAAAGAACAAGCCATCATCGTCAAACTTATCCAAACCGAAACCGAGCGCATAGACCATACCATTTCAAAAATTGAAAAGGAAATAGAATTGATGGAGGAATATAGAACGACATTGATAAGTGAAGTGGTAACAGGAAAACTAAAAGTAACGGAGAATTAAAATGGAATTTCACGAGAAATCATTAGAGTTAAACATTACCCGCGAGTTGCTGAATCTTGCAGACAGTTGGTATTGGTTTCTTACAGATATTCCTTTGTGGCGCTATTGGCGTCCACGATACCGATTACCATTTTTAAAGTTTCCTCCATCAACAGCCGGAGGATTCCATATTACGACTGAAGGAAAGAACGACCCGACAGGGCAAGCAGGAGGCGGGTATGATGTAAGAATTAAAACAGGAATTGGCGGGCATTTACTTTTTATTCAATATAAAAAAGGAGATTTTACATCTGCAATTCCTGATCCGAAAAGTGAATTTGCGAAAGCACCACATGAGCATTTTAAATTCAAAATAAACAGTACAAGCACGAATCAACATTTTGTTTTGCGCGACCTTGCCAATGGAATTGGCAAGGTAAAAGGTAATGCCGTTGTATATGCGTTTCCTTTAATTGCAGATATGGATGAATTAGAAGCCAATGCCGGAAAATTAATTCACAAAACAAAATTTATATCAATAACAGACATTGACGCGCAGGCAAAAACGGACAAGGTAACCTTTACGATGGGGCAGGAACACAACTTCCGGGTTTGCCGAGCAAATATGAATCGCTGCGAAGTAAATTATTTTTTCATGGCATATCGTGGCAAAGACAGGTCGGCTGAGATAATTTCAGACGTTATTGCAGTTAGGTTTCAAAAAACTCTTTCTTACTTTATTAAAGCTATCGAAAAAAATTATCGTGAATACGAATTGTATGAAGACTATATTCCTTACGGGCTTCAGCAATCATTCATTCAGTACACGCGTTACCTGCTGCATTATTTTGAAGTAGCTCCAAATAAATTGGATATTCCTTACTTAAAACAGTACGGGAATTATTTTTATCCCGATGAGTTCAATGAATACAAAAATTCAGAACGGGATATTGAAATTTTATCTTCCGTGTTTAATTCGTTAAAGGAGTTTGGAGAGTTCATAAATTCACTCGACCGAAATCCTGAAAAAATATTCAGCAGAGAAATTCCGAAATACAAACCGCAATTCTTAATCACAAGCGATGGTGACAACGGGTTTAGAATTAAATTTGGCGAGCAAACTTCACAGGAAGCTATTGAAAGTATTAACTATATAATTGTATAATGTCAGATAAATCAATACATACAGAAGCCACTTTCGAGGCAGCCATTGTGGAACATTTATGCTCGCATGGATGGACACAAGGCAATGCCGCAGATTTTAATAAGGATTTAGCCTTTGATAAAAAGACTGTACTGAATTTTATTCAAGCATCTCAAAGCAAGGAGTGGGAAAAATTAACGCAGTATTATAAAGATGAAACGGAAAGTAAATTTATTCAGCGTTTATTCAAGGAATTGGATTTGCGCGGAATGTTGGATGTAATCCGGCACGGAATAAATGACAGCGGTTGTAAATTTAAACTGGCGTACTTCAAGCCGGACAGCAACCTGAATCCTGAAACAGTTGAACTGCACAAACAAAATATTTTCACCGTTACACGCCAAGTATATTTTTCAGAAAAAAACAGAAAAAGTATTGACCTTGTTTTATTACTGAACGGGTTGCCCGTTGCAACTATTGAATTGAAAAACCACTTTACAGGGCAGAGGGTTCAGGAGGCAATGGAACAGTACAAAACAAGCCGTGACCCCAAAGAACTTTTATTTCAGTTTAAAAAGAGAGCATTGGTTCATTTTACCGTTGACCCCGATGATGTGTATTTTACTACAAAACTTGAATCAAGCGGAACACGTTTTTTCCCTTTCAATAAAGGATTTAAAAATGCTGCCGGAAATCCGCCTGCAAAAAATTATAATACATACCGCACCGCCTATTTTTGGGAAGAGATGTTGCAAAAAGATAGTTGGTTAGAACTTATCGGAAGATTCTTGCATTTGCAAAAAGAAGAATTTACGGTTGACGGAAAAAAATATTGGAAAGAAAATTTATTATTCCCGCGCTTCCATCAAATTGACGTAGTGCGTAAATTAAATGCTGATGCAAAAGTAAGCGGAACAGGTAAGAATTATTTAATTCAACACTCAGCAGGAAGCGGTAAGAGTAATAGTATTGCGTGGTTGGCGTACCGATTAAGCAGTTTATACAACGCGCAGGACAAAAAGATTTTTGATTCTGTGATTGTTATTACCGACAGAAATGTATTAGACCAACAGCTTCAGAATACTATTTATCAGTTTGAGCATAAGCAGGGCGTTGTTCAACGCATAGATGACGATTCGGAACAGTTGGCAAATTCAATTAAAACTGGAGTAAATATTATTATTACCACTCTGCAAAAATTTCCTTTCGCATTAAAACATCTTGCTGAAATTTCTGAAAAAAATTATGCGGTTATTATTGATGAAGCGCACAGTAGTCAAGGTGGGGAATCAAGTCGTAAAATGGCAGAAGCATTATCGGGTAAAAATGTTTCGTTAGAAGAATCTGAAAAAATAGAAAATAAAATTGAAGGAGAAGAAAATGATGAAGATGATAATGTACGCGAAGCGATTATAAAACGTGGTCCGCAAAAAAACATCAGCATATTTGCTTTCACGGCTACACCTAAAGCGAAAACACTTGAAGTATTCGGAGTAAAAGATAAAGAGGGAAAACCAAATCCGTTCCATCTCTATTCAATGCGCCAAGCCATTGAGGAAGGTTTTATTTTGGACGTGCTGAAAAATTATACTTCCTACAAAGAGTACTATCAGTTTACAAAACAAATTCAAGACGACCCTGAACTGAATAAACGCAAGGCAGTAAAAGCAATCGGCAGATTTGCTTCATTCCATCCATATAGTATCGCGCAGAAATCGGAAGTAATGATTGAACATTTCCGTCAGGTTACTTTGAAAAAAATCGGTGGCAAGGCAAAAGCAATGGTAGTTACATCATCGCGCAAGCACGCTTTACGATATTATTTGGAGTTCAAAGATTATATAAAGGAAAAAGGATATAGTTATATCAAACCATTGGTGGCGTTCTCAGGTTCGGTCATTGACGATTTATATCCTGATGGAGTAACTGAATCGCAGTTAAACGGATTTGGTGAAAAAGAATTGCCGGAAAAGTTCGCCACTCCTGAATATCAGGTATTGTTGGTTGCAGATAAATACCAAACAGGTTTTGACCAACCGCTTTTACATACCATGTATGTAGATAAAAAACTTTCCGGTGTTAAAGCTGTGCAAACACTTTCGCGCCTGAACAGAACGCATCCCGGCAAGGAAGATACCTTCATTTTAGACTTCACAAATGACAGGGAAACTATCATAGAATCCTTTCAGCCCTACTATGAATTGACGACTATGACGGAAGCTACCGACCCCAACCACCTATATGATTTGAAGGGGAAATTGGACGTTTCTAACGTCTATTATCAGAGCGAAGTGGATGGATTTGCGAAGGTATTTTACAGACCGGGCAATGCCTCATTAAAAGACCAAGGCAAACTTTATGGCTTTATTGACCCTGCCGTTGACCGATACAAAGCCCTTGAAAAAGAGGAGGCGCAGGACGAGTTTAAGAAGGGCTTGACATCTTTTGTGCGCCTGTATTCGTTTCTCTCGCAGATAATACCATTCCAAGATGTAGCGTTGGAAAAATTATATTCCTTCGGCAGATTCTTGTTGAGCAAGCTGCCAAAGATGGATTATACCGAGCGATTGAAACTCGATAACGAAGTGGCATTGGAATATTACCGCTTACAAAAAATTGCTGAAGGCGATTTGGTATTACAGGTGCAGGGACAATACGGGCTTGACCCGACAACCGAAGCCGGAATCAGCAGACCGAAAGATGAAAAAGACAGGCTTTCAAATATTATCAATGTTCTGAACAACAAATACGGAACGGAATTTACCGATGCTGACCGATTATATTTTGAGCAAATAGAACAGGCATTATTTGAAAACGATGATTTAAAATTGCGCGCGCAGAATAATCCGATAGAAAATTTTAAATATGCCTTTGAGGAAATATTTATTCAAACCTTGATTGACCGAATGAAGGATAATGAAGAAATTTTCGACAAGATTATGGAGAACAACGATTTTAAAAATGATGTGAAGGAAATGTTGACGAAGAAAATTTATCAGAGGTTTAATGAGAAAAAATAATGTGGTGAAATTTTTATGAGTAAAACCATTCATATAAAAACAAATGCCGATGTGCTAAGATGGGCGCGGGAAGCGATGGCGATTAATAAAGCCCGCGCAATCGAACTTTTGGAAATTACTTCTCATCGTTTGGAACAACTGGAATCGGGAGAAAAGCAACCAACGGTGGATGAATTAAAAATAATGTCGAAAGTGTATAAGCGCACCATCGCAACACTTTTATTGAACAAGCCGCCCAAAGAAAAACCATTACCGAAAGATTGCCGGACAATAGATTCGTCAAAACTCGACACCTTCCATGAAAAAACTATTCTTGCTGTTCGGAAGGCGCGTGCGCTGACACAAACACTTTTGGAATTGCGCTCGGAAATGAATGTTCCGACTCCCGAATTTAAACTAAAAGCATCGCTCACAGATAAACCTGAAGAAGTCGCTTCCTACTTTAGAAAATTCCTCAACATAGACGAAATTCACTCTATTGAGAATGGAAATCTTTTTCTTGATGGTTGTATTGAAAAATTGGAGGAGCAGGGCGTAGCAGTATTTCAACTTAGTTTAACTCAAGACGGCTTGCGCGGTTTTTCATTGGTAGATGAAAGTGTTCCGGTAGTAGTAGTAAAACGGGGAGGAGAAACTCCCGCTTCAAAAGTATTTACCCTTTTCCATGAGTTCGGACACATACTGCTGAATGAAGGCGGTTTGTGCGATATAAATTTTAATGCAAGAGAAATTGATTTAGAAAAATGGTGCAATGCGTTTGCAGCCGAATTGCTTGTCCCGGCTTCCTTATTTTTGAAACAGGATTTGGTGCTGCAATATGAGCAGCAAGGTGTAAAAGAATGGCGATTGAAAGACCTTGTTGAACTTGCGAACAGATTTCACGTTGGTCCATTGGTTACCCTTCGCAGGCTTCTCACTTTCAATAAAACTACTCCTCAATTTTATAATGCTAAACATGAGCAATGGAATAAACCCTCATTCGGAAGAAGTAAAACTCCTGAAGGCAGAAACATTGCGAAGGAAACGATAAAGGAAAAAGGTCGCAGATATATTTCACTTGTTTTTAAGGCGTATGATACCAACCGCATTGACTTAAAGGACATGGCTGATTATTTAGGAGTAAAACTTTCCTACATTCCTAAGACCCGTCAACTGTTAAATACGTAATCATGCAACTGAATTTTGACGGTGAAGACCAAACAGTTTACGTAATTGATACAAGCGGGTTAATAAAACTTGAATCAACATTTCATCCTGAAGACCCCACCTTTGCTGCACTATGGGAGGAAATAGATTCGCTTGTTAGTCAAGGAAGATTTAGGATTATTGACTACGTGGAGCAGGAAATAAATAGTTATGAGGGCGCGCAGGATTTTTTAAAGAAATGGGTTGCAAAAAGAAAGAAGCAAGTTGTTTTTGAAACAACATCTGAATGCTATAACGCGGCTATTCCTATTATAAATGCTGAGTATAGCACCGGATTTTTCGATGTAAAAAAACAAGCTGAAGGAAAAGAAGAAGCCGACCCGTATTTGATAGGGTACTGTATGGTAAACGGCAGCACCCTTATTACGAATGAGAGCAAAGAAAAACAGAATAAAATTCCTGCGGTTTCAAAAAAGAATGGAGTAACCTGTATTGATGTATATGACTTCATCCGGAATCGTGGGCTGAAAATGGAAAGAAGAAAATAATTTACTGAATGATTGAAATAATAAAAATACTTCTTGAGCAACCGGAAAGACTAAGAAAGTTCGGACTATTCGTAATTAAATGTTTTCTCAATATAATTTTCGCTTCAAAAATTTACATTTGGACTTTCGGAAATTATTACCTGATTAATATTGCCGATTTCCAAGCATGGACGGAATTTATTTTGAGCGGACGAATTCTGATTTGTATTCTCTTTTATATCACGAGCGAGTTTTTATTGTTTTTTCTTTTGCCAATTATTTCTACTGCACCATTGGATTGGATTGCAGGAACGATTTATTCAGGGAAACCCGATAGAAATGAAGGAAAATTGGTTCGTTGGCTCTTAAAAATTGGGAAGGTAATTTCCATAGATGAAAAAACTAAAAAGGTTTCTGCGGGAAAAAATACGGAGCAGTTTCAGGAATTTGTAGCCTTATTTGAGGATAAGGAATCTAAAAAGGAAATTATTTCATTGAAAAACTCCCTCCTAAATGAAATTCTACATACTTATTTTGTTTTTCTTGTTCTGTATGTTTTCGTCATTAAAATTCATTCGCCAGTAGTAAATGGTATCGTGATTGCAGGGTGCATAATCCTACCATTATTTTATTGGGAAGTATGTTTATTTATCGAATACATGAATAAGAACTCAAAGAATTTACTGTATGGTCTTAAAGGATTAAAATTTGAAAAACTTATCTATGATATTTTCCGCGACATAGGTGTCTATCCGATGGATGTTGATAAGCCTCAAGAAAAAGGATATCTGAAATCTATTTTTCATAATAAGAAGGAATACATTTTAGAATTTCAATACGGTAAAAGACCTGTTTCGGAATTTACTATTGGATATTGTCGGGATAAATTTTTGAAAGCAGAAAAAGGAATGATTTTCATTACCAATAATGAACTAACTCGTAACGCACAGGATTTAGCAGATGAATTCAAAAAATCATTACTCGTAATTACATTCAAAGATGAAGCAGATTTAATAGTGAAACTTGAAGAGTATTTTAAAGCAAAGTAAATGAGCGACAAAACCCCCGAAGTAAAAATAACATTGCAGCCCGATGGTGTTGTTGCGCCAATATTAAATGCGTTAAAGGAATGTTCCCAAACGGTTCTTCTTGGTCACAAGGCAGTCGAAAATTTATCAACAATGCCCGAAACAAATCTTGAGAACGAAATTTTCTTCAAACTGGAATTTCCTTATGATGCTTTTGATGAGCAAAAGAAAAAATATAAGGAATGGCTTATTACGAGAGGATTTCAAGACTTAGTAGAAGGGATGAAACTTTCCCTGATTGAAGCGTATAGGTATTTATCCGTATTTGAATGGTTCGGTGGCACGTCCCAACAAAAGAAAACAACAGTAGAAGAAGTGAATAAATATTTTGATGAATTAAGAAAAGATTCAGCAAAGCAACAGTTACCCGGATTGCTTGATAAAGTTCGTCCGTTAGGTCAGTTGCAATACGAGAAGCATATTTTATCTTTGAACAGAGCAAGAAGATGTCTTGTTCACCGAAACGGAATTGTAACACCTGAAGATGTAAATACACCAGAGAACACTTTAAAAATAATTTGGATTAGATATTTTCTTTTCTACGAATCTGACGATGGTGAAGAGGAGCTTGTGAAAAATCATCGAATGAAAAAGAGTGCCGCAGTCATGTTAAAAATAAAGCAAGAAGAAAAAGCATTTCAGCTTGGTGAAAAAATCACATTCACTTATAAAGAGTTCTACGAATTTATGACCACCTTTCATCACTTTGCTATTGATATAGGAAGCAAGTTGCCTAAAATAAAATAGGTATTCGCCAAGAAATACCGAATTAAATACGCCCATCCCTCCCTAATTCAGCCATTTTCTCCCGTTTGTTCCCGAACGTGCCCGTTCTTGCCCGTTTGAGGAAGTGGTTATTTTTCCTTGTTGTTTCTTTGTCGTCCTTTTTAATAAAAGGCACATGAGCAACATCAGACACATATTGCGATTGCATTCGCAAGCACACAGTAAAACTTCCATTGCGAAGGAAACAGGGATGCAGTTTTTACTAGTGAAAAAAATTGTAAATCAATTTGTCGTAAGCAAACTGACCTTTCTGGAAATAAATGAACTCACCGATGCTGACTTAGATGAATTGTTTGCGAAGTATGAAGACCCGGTGAATGAACGCCTGAAAATTTTGTATTCCCTTTTCCCTGACATGGAAAAGGAGTTGAAGAAACGAGGCGTTACGCGCAGGTTGTTATGGGAGGAGTATAAAAAGAAATATCCTAATGGCGTTGGAATAACACAATTCGCTTGGCATTTTGCCGAATGGAAAGCGCGCGTGAATCCTACAATGAAAATAAATCATAAGGCAGGAGATAAAATGTATATTGATTTTGCAGGAGAAAAATTATATGTCATAGATAAAGATAGCGGGGAATCCAAACCTGTTGAAGTGTTTGTAGCTATTCTTGGTGCAAGCCAACTGACATATATTGAAGCCGTGAGAACACAGCAAAAAGAAGATTTTATTCCTGCCTGTGAAAATGCTCTGCATTATTATGGTGGTGTTTCCGCTGCTATTGTCCCCGATAATTTAAGAGCAGCCGTAACAAAAAGTAACAGGTACGAGCCAACCATTAATGAAACCTTTGCCGACTTCGCAGAGCATTATGGAACAACTATTCTTCCAGCCCGCGCTTACCGTCCGCGCGACAAAGCGTTAGTAGAAAATGCTATCAGGATTATGTACACGCGGATTTACGCCAAGATTCGTGGAACAAAATATTATTCGCTTGATGAAATAAACAATGCTATTCTGATTGCACTTGAAGAACACAATAATCAACTGCTATCAGGGAAAGATTTCAGCCGGAGGCAATGTTTTGAAGAAGTAGAGAAGAAAACACTAACTCCGCTGCCGGAGTTGCGATATGAATTTAAGAAGCGCTTATCAGCCCATGTAATGAAAAACGGACACGTATCGCTTCCGCAGGATAAACATTATTACAGCGTGCCTCAGCGTTATGTGGGAAGAAAAGTAAAAGTTATGTACACGCGAACAACGGTTACGGTGTTTTATAATTATGAGCGCATCGCATTTCATCAGCGCATTCGGGAGCCATACACCTACACAACTGACCCGGAGCATTTGGGGATTCAGCATCGGTTTGTAAGCGAGTGGACGCCTCATCGGTTTATTGAGTGGGCTGACAACATACACAAAGACGTTAAGGAGTATATAACCGAAATCCTCAACCATAAACGCCATCCTGAACAAGCGTTTAAAATTTGTTTAGGCGTACTGAATCTTGCAAAAAAAGTGGGCAATGAAAGATTAATTGGAGCGTGCCAACGGGCATCGAGCTATGGATTATATAACTACCGAACCGTTCAATCAATTTTGGAAAAAGGATTGGACAAAAATCCGGACGAGGAAAATCAGGATTTAAAAATGCCGGAACATGATAATATCAGAGGAGAAAATTATTTCAAATAAAAAATAAATCACAAAAACCAAAAACAATGAATACAGCTACCTTAGAAAAAATGCGGAAGATGAAATTTTTCGGAATGCACCGCGCATTCAAAACAAGTATGGAATCAGGAAAGACGGAATCATACACAGCCGATGAAATGATTTCTACACTCATCAATTCAGAGTGGGACGACCGGCGCGACCGAAGTATTGAACGCCAAATACGGAACGCTAAGTTTCGGTACAAGGCTTCCATTGAGGAAATTCACTACCATCCCGACCGAAACATTGACCGAAATCAGGTCATGCGTTTCGCAGAATGTAAATTTATCGAGAAGCATGAAAATATCCTGATTACCGGAAGTACGGGTATCGGTAAAAGTTATTTCGCTTCTGCTATCGGTCATCAGGCTTGCACAGCAGGTCATAAAGTAATGTACCATAATACAGCCAAACTTATGGGAAAACTTAAAATGGCAAAAGCCGATGGCTCATACATAAAAGAGGTTGCCAAAATTGAGCGGCAGGAAGTTTTAATCCTTGATGATTTCGGGATTCAGCCATTCGATACGCAAGGTCGCGCGATACTTATGGAAATTATTGAAGACAGACACGGTAAAAGCTCAACAATTATTACCTCGCAGGTTCCGGTAAGCAAATGGTACGATGTGATTGGCGAACAAACGGTAGCGGATGCTATCCTCGACAGAATAATGCACGAATCTCACCGACTGGAACTGAAAGGAGAATCCATGCGGAAGAAAATGGCAGCATTGGCGTTGGAGGAAAATTAATCATGGCGTCAATGCCGTCAATGATGACAGATATAGTTTAGGTCTATTTGTGGGAGAGTAATTCGCCTATAAGTGGCTATTGAAATAATTTTTGCAAAAAAGTTCTGTGCAATTCCGTGCAGAGCCATGCAATGTCATGCAGTTCCGTGCAACTTCATGCAAAAGTTTTTCCGGTCGAATTTTTTTTTATCTTTGTCCTGTGTTTCTTTGAAATATTGCCGAGTAACAGGGGCTAATAAAATATAGTCAAAACCTAAAGAATGTTCTTTGTAACAAATCAGGTGTGATTATGCGGAATTTGTTACCTGTTTGTTACCCATCCTACCTACAAAACCACTTAACTATTTGAGCGTTAAAGAGTGTCGGCAATTTTACGAATTCACGAATTATAAATTCTTTGCAGTCT
>PLUL01000068.1 GCA_003164895.1 Bacteroidota bacterium
ATTCCTTCAAGTTCTGCTGTTTGGTAAGGGGCATAAATTTTTAAACCCTATAAATTATGCAACCGAACCTACTTAATTACAACCTCGCAGAAATTGAGGTATCGTACAGAACAAAAGTGAAAGCTTCCGAGCGAAGAAAGATCACCTCTTCCAAAGATGCAGAATCTATCTTCCGGGAAATATGGAGTTCATCAATGGAATTCAAAGAAGAATTTTATATCATTCTGTTAAACCGTGCCAATCAGGTACTGGGATGGTACAAAGTATCAGAAGGAGGCATGAGCGGAACAGTAGTTGATCCCAAATTAATTTTCTCCATTGCTTTGAAAGGACTTTCCAGCAGTTTAATTCTGGCGCACAATCATCCTTCTTCAAATTTAAAACCAAGTAATGAAGATATTAATTTAACGAAACGCCTCAAAGAAGCAGGAGCGTTATTAGAAATTCCGGTTCTGGATCATCTCATTCTTACCACCGATGGATATTATTCTTTCGGAGATGAAGGAATGATGTAATATTTTCTACAGTATTATAATGTTGTTTATTTTCTAAGAGGAGAAATAAAATTTTCTCTCCCTCCTCTACCCTACCCGTTTCCTACCCGAGTATGTAATTTGATCCGCCTTATTAAATTTAGTTTTTAAAACGATACTTTAAAAAATCCTCTTTGCTAAAGTGAATCTTTTCTGACTCCTCCACCGGCTTTTCGGTAGTTATATTTTTTTCAGCTTCCTCTTTTTTTGTTTCCTCCGCTTTAGGGATGCTTTTAATTTCATTATTAATCATTGTACTTTTTGGACTGCTTTTTATTTCCGGCAAGTATCTTTTCTTCGGAAGGATATTACTCGTGTTCCAGTTTTTATTCGCTTCGGATTTCACGGCTGTTCTCCGCACAGCTAAATTATTTTCTACTTTTAATTTGTCTTTTGAAATATCCGGCTCGTACCGGATGAAAGCAGCAAAAGCAATATTTACTAAACAATAACTAAATAATAGTACAGAAAAAAAGGCAGAAATGGTGATTGGTTTACCGGACAAACAAATTGCCATACCATCAAAACTCAACAGGATAGCATTTAAAAAAACCACGACAGAAAAAGCAATTTGAATAAATTTATATTTTCCTTTGCAACCTTGGGAAATCCAGTATGTGTAAAACAGATAATTCATGTGAAAAAGAATCGGCAAATATACTACTCACGTTCAAATGATGTTTTTTAAACGAATCACAATCTGAAAAAGTACCCCGTTAATAATGTTGGTAGAAAAATGGATAAATTACTCCGAAGGCAAAAATCTAAAATGTATCTTTGCATTTTATAGATAAGAAATTTTTGCTGTATGAAAAGTAAAGAAGAACTTTTTGAGGAAATTGAAAAGCTCAAGGAAGTCAATCTGGTGGATTATATCTGCTGCACAGCGGGATTTCGGATAGATGAAGAAAGAACTAAAAAAGAAAACCGGTCCGCCGCTTCTCCCAAATATGTATTCGTGGAAAACGATGCCGGAGACAAACTTTTGATTTCTCGTATATATGACAGCGGAAGACAGCACTACATTTATAAAAACCTGTTCAATGATTTTGACAAAGGGAATATTTTTTCTTTCATAAAGAACAGAACAGAGAACTTTTCCATCCCCACCGCCAAAAAGAAGATTTACAATTTTGAAAAGAATATGAAGAGCGGTTACTACCGAACAACAGGAGTGGATATCCATCTGGAAGGAGATGACTTGAAAAACAATACCGAGGGAAGCCTGAGAGAACTACAGCGCAAATACCAGGTACTACCCGACTTTACGAACTGGGAATATTTACGATCAAGAGGACTCTCTGATGAAATACTTGGCTCTCACCTGTGCAAGAACCGGATTAAAAATGAATATTTCTATTACCCCAAACTTCACTCCTCTGTAAAACCCATTGCCAAGTATGTAAATACGGTTTTTCCGATCTATTCCTTCGATGGCAGTACTTCATTTCTATGCGGGTACGTGAGAAAGAATGTAGGATTAAAACTTACCGCAGCGGATTCCAAACAATCCATCGGCGTATGGGCATCGGATTTCAAACAGCATGAAAAGATAACGGAGCTGGTCCTTACCGAAAACCCCATTGATGCGCTTTCGTATTGCCAGTTATATCTTGACTTCAAAACACAGAATCCCTATCTCACCGCCTCCAACGGTGAACTGACTAAGAGCCAGATAGCGCTTTATCAGGCATTGGTTTCGAGGCTTCGCCCCGAAACGATCGTTCTTGCGAACGACAACAACTGCAAAGGACAGTTGTTCAATGCCAAAATACTATCAGCTCTTCGTTTGCCTGAAGAAGATTATGACAAAGAAGTGTATAAAAAAAACAAATTAATTATTGATGCAGAAATTCACGTAGGTTACAAAGACAAACATAACGGAGAACTGATTTGGAAATTCGATCATGAAAAAAGAGATGAGAACTTGCCAAAGAATAAATTTATCTTAGAACATATTCCTCAGTTTCAAAAGGTGGTTCAGTATTATGAAAATGCCAATAAGGATTTGTTCCTGGTGAACGATGAAAAATATCCGTTTACAATGGAGAAGAAGTTCAATGAATTTAATAGTGAGATTAAAATATCCTTCCATAACTCTAAAGTAAATTGGCTTGAAATAAATAAAAGCATAATGGCGTTGAAATTCAACGGCTCTAAAAAAATAAAATTGGAGATTCCAAAGAATGTAGATTTCAATGAAGACCTGAAAGAAAAATTAGGCATCGAAAGTTTTGAAACACAAGAGGAGCAGGAGGCAGAAGAAAATAACTCTCAGTTTTAAATCTAAGTTCTTCTGTGATTTGTCCCGACCTTATTTCAGGAGCTTTTTCCTGCTATTCGTTTTTCTTCATCGGGAACAAACGATGAAGAAAAATGTTACACGGTAACACCGCTTTCGCGGCATCTATCAGGGCTATTTTTGATTTTGCAAATTCATTTAATTGTTCCACTACCATTATTTTTGAGAGTTTTCGGTCAACCTATATAAACCACCTTGCTATATAAAAGTGTGTACCGGACAGAGGTATAAAGTAAAAATCAAGCAGTTCTTTTTTTGAAAAAGTTTTCACGCGCTTCGCCTGATCCTTCGGACAGCTTCGCGATGAAAACACTTTCTTATTTGTTCTTCAAGGACTTTTCAGATTGCTTTTTGTCTTTATTCATTTCATTTCAGAAAGAATTTCTTTTTTGTAAGTGTAGAACGTGTATCGTAAATGATTTTGCTGATGCAGACTTTCTCTATACCTCAAATACAATAATAATCGTGGGGCTAAGGTGTCAATGACACTACGCGCATAATGGCGGAGACCGCCACACCTGCGGTGACTTATTCCGCGTTCCTCGATTGACACCCGCTTAAGGCGAGCAGCCATTGATTCCGATGTTTATCGGAATTCGCCTTAAGTCGAACCGCGCCCCCCGATTCCTTCACGCTTCGCTTTTTCCTTTAAGAGGTATAGCGAAAGTCTATACACAAAAAATAAAAACAAACGAAACAAAAAAAAATCACCAAAACACAAAATTTATGTTCGAGATTATCCAAGCGGAAAAAGATTTTGAATCTGTTATTGATTCAAAAGAAACACAGGCAGAAGCACAGGAATATGTTACTGCTCTGAATGACACAAAGAAAAATAAAAAAACATTTTTCTACTGCAAAAAAATTAAAACCCAACAAGAAAATGAAAACGACTAATTATTTTAAAAATGTCAGTTCCATTGAGGAACTGAAAAAACGCTACAAGGAATTAGCGTTAAAATTCCATCCTGACAGGGAAGGAGGCGACACAGCCATCATGCAGGAGATAAACAACGAGTATAAATATTTCTGCGACCATCCTACGTTTGAATTTAAACACGAAGGAGACAAAGCCGACCTAAATATTTATCCTGATGTGATTTCTAAAATCATAAACCTGAAAGGAATCATTATTGAACTTATCGGGGCTTGGTTATGGGTTTCAGGTGAAACGAAACAACACAGAACCATTTTAAAAGAATCGGGATTTTGGTTTGCACCGAAAAAGCAAATGTGGTATTTCCGACCTGAAAACTTCAAAAGCAAAAACCATAAACCTATTGATATAAACGCCATCCGAAATAAATACGGAAGCGATGTAATAAAACAAAACGAAAAGAAAAAACTCATTTTAAATTAATCTTTTTAAAACAGAAATACTATGGCAACACTTATAAAATCAAACGGAGAGGAAATAAATGTACTCCCGAAAAATAAAACGGATTTCAAATTAGATGAACTGCAAAAATATGTAGGCGGTCTTATTGAAACGGTAAGAACAAAAGACAATAAAATGATGGTAATGAACGAGGAAGGCAAAATAAATGAATTGCCGATGAACGAAAAAGCAACGGAGTTATATATATACAGCGAATCAGATTTCATTGTCGGTGATGTTTTGATATGTGATGAAAACGAAATTTTATAAACTAAAAACTATACAGTATGAAAGACGAAAAAGAAATATGTAACGAGTGCGGAGTAAGTGTAAAATTTGGTTCAGGTCATTTTGTTAACAGAGTTCCAGACCTGAACGACAACGAAACACGTTTAGAAATGGGAAAACCTTTTCCGCTTGGGGGGTGGATTTGCTCAACGTGTGATAATAAAAATCAAAATTAATTTTTAAATATATTAAAATGAAAACCGAATCACTTTTAAATCATCTTTTGCCACTTGCAAAACGCAGTTTCTCAAATCTTTCTCATGACCCTGACGGACAAGGAGAAAGAACAATAAATGAATACAGCACCGAGTTAGAAAACGATATTGCCGACATTACAAGCTGGGCGCAAAGCGAAAACCAAAAAGAGTTATTGACCGAAACGCTTTGCAGGTATGCAGCGAACTACGAAAAATATTTATCCTCTTGGCTCAGTTCTCAAAGTAACTGCGCGAGTTCTTTTATAACAGGAGGAAGCAATTTTCCTGTTTCACAACAGCAGAAACGCCACAGATGGGCAGATAATCACTACAATACTTTCAGAGAATGGAGAACAAGAGTATTAAAAGCGATAAAAAAATTTTATACGCCCTCTGTGGATGCGCTGGAACTAAACAGGCAAAAACTCGCTGATGCGCTGAAATTACATTCATTTATGAAGTTGGTTAATTCAGCGCATCGGGATTTTGTAAAAAATCCCCAAAGCATTGATGCTTTGACTTTGTCCGACACATGGAAAATTAAAATCCGTTCATTTATTCCGCAGTATTCATGGATTAAACACCCCTTCGCTCCTTATCAGTTCACCAATAATAAGGCAAGGATAAAAATGTATGAGAGCAGAATAAAAGTATTGGAAGAAAAAAATAGTAAAGCCGAAGCAATCGGAAAGAAAGAAATTCCCTTTGCCGATGGATTTGTGATACTTAATTTCACAGAAGACAGAATACAGATAAAACACAACGAAAAACCCCCGCGTGAAATTATCAATCGCATAAAGTCAAACGGTTTTCACTGGTCGCCATCAAATAAAGTTTGGCAGAGACAGATTACCGAGCAGGCAATTTATAAAGCATCACTACTGACAGGAATCAATCACGACACTTTAACAGCAAAACACCATGAGTGAATTTAGAATAAAAGACACCTTTGAAATAATTGTCGGTGGGCAAACAGTAAAAGTGGAATATGACGGAATCTCCTATGGAAATATCGTAATACATTTTTCTTTTCATGGCAGGAACATTTCAAGTACAGGATATAGAAGCCATTTTCTTTTCACGGAAGATTTTATTTCTATGAAATATTCAGATTATAAAATCTGCGCTCAGGATATTGCCGAGAACTTGTACAAAGACACAAAAACGGAAAGGACGAAGGAAGGAGTAATCATTGAACAACTGGAGCTTTTCAGAGTTGAAAATTAAACAGCAGGGAGGTCTATAATTGTTTGACAATAATCATTTACATTTGCCATATCAACGAAAAACAATTATAGACCTGTTTTAGGAGAAGACATTAAAATTAATTTTTATAATTAAAATGAACATCACTCAAAATTCTGAAAAGCAAAACGGCACTACTCTTCCCGAACAAAGTGTTCAGGCGCAATTAGTACGCTTTGATAAAAACTTGGCATCCAACGGACTTGATTTTTCAAATTCATATGGGGACGATGGTCAATTGATTTTTGATTTATTGTTTTATATCACCCTTACATATCAACGGGATTTATTTGGTTACGGAAAATTGATACCCGCTAATTTCTGCGAAGCAATGGGTTACAACCGCCTGAATCTTTTAAAGAAACATCCCAAGCCCGCGCAAATTGCACAAAGCACTCAATTGAAAAAGGAATTGGCGAAGATGGAGAAAGAAGGAAACTATAATAAAAAAATGTCCAATGGGGAATTCCCTTTCTATACAGTACTGGATAACGCCTTTTACAGGGCAGGAAAAGAGAATTTAAAATTTTCCTACGATGTAAAAAATTATTTGTCGAAGGAAAATATTCAGGCAATGAAATTTCTTCCGTTGCTTTCCGATGTCAATAAACATTATACGGAGAATAAAAATAAAATCTATTACACCTATAAACTTTCAACAACGATTGAAGCGCATTTGTCAAAATATTTCATGCTCGCTTCGGCTGATGCGGTAAAACAATTACGACAGCAGAATAGCGTTTATCTTTATTTTTTCCTCAAGAACTTGCAGCAAAATTTACGAATCGAAGGAAACAAAATCGGAACGCCTTATTTCGATTTACTGTGCCGTATTGCAGAAATTCATATTGCCGCACCAAAAGACAGAAAGAAAAAATTAATTAAAAAACTGAATGACCTGCGCGAGAAAACGGATCTGAAATTTGATTTCAGATTTGTGAAAGGCAAAGGACGATTTGAATACAATATTGAAATTGAATTTCACGCAAATGCGAAAGCCATTTCTAAAGAGGAGAAACACGAAGTATTGTCAACCGCTTTTGAAGATAATTACTTACATGGAATCAAGAACTTCTTTCTGGAAAATATTCACAACAAGACGAATGTTAAATGGAAGGATTGGAAAAGCAACAACAAATATAATTTGAAAGAAAAGGTTGAAATATTTTTAGCAGAACATAATAAAATGTTCCGACCGATTGACCGGCACAGCAAAACGGTGCTGACTTATTTTCAGCTGAATGTAATGCCTTTCTAAAAAGCCGTGAATTATTTCCAGACAGGAAATGCAATTCTTCTATGTAAAACCGTCCACTGTAATCAGAAAAAATTATAGAATTATACTATGTAAAACTGTCCCCTCCAACGGATTTATTTTCTCCCCTCCCCTATTCTTTCATCTTAAGATTTTCTTATTATTATTCATCATCTATGTAAAACCGTCTACCTTTTTATCTGCTCTTCTCTGCGGAACCTACCTATGTAAAAGTGCCCCCTTTCTTTTCCACAATTGTTTTTTAAAGAATTCTCCTATGTAAAATCATCCCCTCCTCCTGGATAATTCTTTCCCACTACCTGAAAGGTATATTTAATTTATGGAAATCACCTATGTAAAAATGTCCCGCTTTTTCTTTCAATAGTTCAGAGGTATCGGAATCCTCCTATGTAAATCCATCCTCTTGCTCGGATATATTTTTTATTTTTTTGGAAATCAGCTATGTAAAAGTGTCCACGATTTCTCATTCAATACTTCAGGATAAACAGAAACACCTATGTAAAACTATCCCCTCTAATCTTTTACTTTTTCATGTTACCTATGTAAATCTATCCCTGCTTACGGTTCTTTTTATTTCAGAAATCACCTATGTAAAACCATCCCTCTAATTATTTGTTTTAATCTTCGGAATTACTACCTATGTAAAAGTGTCCCCTCTTTTTTCATTATTTCTTGCTCATCCGAACCTACCTATGTAAAACCATCCCCCTTAATTATTGCTTTTTGATTTGTCAGATCCCTCCTCCTATGTAAAACCGTCCTCCTCCCCTATGTAAAACCATCCTCGCACCTATGTAAAACCGTCCCCGCACCTATGTATAATTATCCCTTACCTATGTAAAACTGTCTCTCCACCTATGTAAAACCGTCCCAGTGGCTCTGTATTGATAAATTTAAGCCCTTTACCTATGTAAAACCATCCCCTATACTTATTCATTTTTATCCGTTTTTTCAATTTTGACTATGTATAACTGTCCACCAATCATATATATATAAAACTTAAATACAAGATGGACAACTTTACATAGCTAAAGTTGCCCATCCAATTGATTTTTTTTAAATTGCCTACGGCAAAGTAATGGGAAACAAGATTTTTCCCGCTTGTCGGTTAAAATCTTGTTTGTTACAAAAGGCAGGAAGGCATTCATCCTGTAAGAAGAAATTTTATTTATTCAAAGCAACAGAAAAAAAAGGAACCTATTTCCTGCATCTGCAATAATTATAAACAGTAAAAAGTGGAATAGTACAATATTAAGTATCTGGTTGGCGCAAAAGTCAAAAAGGATAAAGGGTTCTAAAGTTCGGAGATATGAGCGCAATTGAAGCGGAAAGCATCAATGGAGAAGAAAATCAAAGATATACCACAAAAAATCCTGTGAAATTGCTGAAAAAGGAAACTGCTCATAAAATCTTTTCTTAAATCAACATGGAAAATCTTTAAAGAAAGAAGAAAAGCCGAACTCTCCTCCTCTGCTCCATTCTATCTCATGCTACTTTTAGATCATATTGTCTGATAGCATTAAATTCTCTCGGCTTGGAATGTTTTTCTTCCTCAATATCGAAGTCGTCTTGAAGTCCAAGCCAGAATTTTGCGGATGTGCCAAAATATTTTGAAAGCCTCAACGCTGTGTCCGCAGTTACCCTGCGGTTGCCTTTCACTATTTCCGAAATCCTGGTCTGGGGAATGGAAATATCCTTTGAAAGTTTGTAAGCGGTCACGTGAAGAGGAATAAGAAATTCTTCTTGTAGCACTTCTCCGGGATGTACGTTTTTCAAGGTTTTCATTTTATTTATTTTAGTGATAGTCTATTATTTCAACATCCGATGCGTTTCCTCCATCCCATTTGAAAATAATTCTCCACTGAGAATTAATCCGGATGGAATAAAAGTTCTTAAAGTTTCCTTTAAGTTTTTCCAGCCTATTGGAGGGCGGCACAGTCAGATCGGTCAGGTTTTGAGAGTTGTTTAACATTCTTAATTTTCGCCTGGCGATTTCTTGCAACTCTGTCGACATTCTTTTCAGCCGCTCTCCTTCCCAAATCTTGCCGGTGTCCTTGTCTCCAAACGATACAATCATGCTGTTGTCTTACGTTACTTACGCCAAAGGTAAGTATTTTAATTGAGATGACAATTTTTTAAATAGATACTAAAATCCGAAGATATACTATAAATTAAAACCCGTAGCAAGCGGGAATGGGAATCCTGTTTTTAACCTTTTATTACTTTTTTTGTTTACTAAAATATTTTACTACCTCTACATGATACGAAAGCTTTAGTCGTTTAATAATTTTAATCTGAAAAAAATTCGTTATCATTATGCAATGGAAAAAAAGGCAAAAATATACAAACCCAGCGATAATGAAATTCTTCGGAACGTATTGAAATCATTCGAGATTGAGAATATCCACATCCCTTTTTCTATTGCAAAAGACATTTTCAAAAAGGTTTTAAATAGAGTTAAAAAAGTGAACTGATAATTTTTTCCATCGGCACGTAATTTCCTGTTCCTGTTTGCTTAATTGCATTTACATACTTATCAAATTTTTCTTTCATGAAATTTAAAATGCTAATAATTTATGCACTCCCTTAGAGGCAACTATGTTTGCAAGAAAGAAGACTGTTAGTCTGTTGCCTCCTCGAAACGGATGAATAAAGAAAAATTATGCATGAATTTTTGCAACGAATTTTATCAATTGCACTTATAAAGAATGATAGTCGAGTTGGAAATTTATTGCGAAATAAATTTCTCCCCTACCCTACTCTTCTTTTGCTCGCTTAAGGAAACCTTCTTTTAAACCATATTCAAATATTGCGATATTGATCAGATCTCTTATACTGGTGTTTTTATCATAAGCAAACTTCTTTAAGGATCTTCCATATGTTTCACACATTTGAGTGGAAGTAAATTCACCGTTTTCTAAATAAATTGGGTTCACCAAAAGTTCCATATCGTATAAAGGATTTTTTTCCCGTTTCCATTTCCTGTCATCAACCGGTGCATCTAAATGTTGTTTCTTTTTTCTAGGCATGTTTGTTTTTTGCACGACAGACTCGGAGGAAATAACTTCTTCAGATTTAGTTTGTGAAGAATGTATTGGCGTATCTGTTTTCTTACCCTCTAATTTTGCAACTTCTTCAGCAGAGGCTGCGTTTTCGATGAAAGGATTTTTTTTTGCCATTTTTATTTTGTTATTAATTTATATAGTTCTTGAAAAAATCTGTTAAATGCTTCTTCTTCGTGCTTCCACTTGATTCTAGGAACATCCATAATGCCATGATAGTTGATCAATGCATTTTCGTATTTAACATATTTATAAAATGGATTCTCTAAACTTGGATAAGATTGAGTGGCAAGGAATTCTTTAAACATTTTGAAATTAGATTTTTCTGGCTCGGCAATACTGATCAATCCGTAGTAATCAAAATCAGCTCCTTTTGCTTTACGCATTTCTTTCACCTCTTCCAATAATTTAAAAACTACTTGAGAGGAAATAAAATCCGGTTGTGAATGCTTGACTGGAACAAACACTTTATCGCAGAAAAGAAAAGCAGATCGGATACCCTCTACCATAAAGGTTCCAGGAAAGTCAATAAGAATGTAGTCGTACTTTCCATAGTTGATATTTAACGTTTCCCTAAGATCAGGTAAAGGACAAGTAATTAAGTCATATCTGTTAGTTGGAGGTTCCGGTAAGTTTGAGTCTAATTTTTTCTGCTGTGCATAAAAGACGCTTAAAGTCTTTTGCTCATCCATATCTAACACCAGAACGCTTTTGTTAATAGATTTACTCGCTAAAGCCAACGCTACCATATGCGTTAAAGTTGTTTTTCCGCTCCCCCCCTTTTGAGTAGCAAAGCTTATGATTTTTGTATCTTTTTCCATGACGATGAATTTAATTGATTCAACAAATGTAATATAATTATTAATATATAAGTATATTAATAAATAATAATATTAATATATATAGATATATAATAACAAAAATATAATAATATTATATAATATATAAATAATAATATAAATAAATAAAATAATAATTATATAAATATATTAGTAAATTAAATAGTAGAGCATATAAACAAATTTTATGGCTGACTGACTGCTTCGGATCATGGTGTACCACCTGTTTCGGAGTATGGTGTACCACTTGCGGAGCTGATCAACCAATCAGCGATATTTACATATACGGCGCCATCTCTGTACACATAAACTGAAAGTACAATTTAAAATTTTCAGTAGGGGATAAGTACTTCAGTTTCTTTTCAGCAAATCAAATATAAAACCAGACATCTTCTTTTCCCACCGCTATGGTTGATGTTTGAACTTACTACCAAACAGTATCCGTAATTTTTTTTTCCGGTGACAATGGACTGAATTTTTTTTGATGCGGAAGTGATGCAATTTGTAGTAACTTCGAATTAATATTTCCGGAAGAATTTTCAGATCAATAAATAGCCCGATATAGACAACAATTATAAACCAATATGCAGACAAAAAATATAATAACCCTGAAACTTGCAAATTAAATAAGTAATATTATAACAAGCAGCCAACGCCAAAACATTCTGTTTCAGCGTTTTAAATTGGACATAGTCCAATTTTATATATAACTACTTAATAATTAACACTAAGTAGTCCAATTTCTATATATATTTGCAAAATAAATAATTTACTTATGTCTGATTCAAACAAAGAAAATAAAATCACCAAGTGGAGTGAGATATTAGTTGCGTTTCCAACAAAAAATATGTTCAAGGAATATTGTAAAGTACAAGGAGTTGAAATGCGTGTTGCAGCAGATGAAATTTTGTTATTCATTATCAAGAACAAAATCCCACTGAATTCCCTTTCAGATATGATGGATAAGAACATCACAAAGGAGGTCAAAAAATCCCATCATAATACGGTAGGATTCTTGCAGGATTTCAGAAAAGAAATGTTGGGAATTGCCAATAAATTAACGGCAGTAGATAGCAGGAAAGGCTGGTTAGAGGGAGGTGTTTTAAGAGTTTATCTGAAGGATATATACTTAGTATTACAGCAGGTTTTAAAAAATAGTCCTGATGAAAAAAACGCAAATAAATATTTAGCGGAGAACGAAGAAAATATTAAAAAAGCGGATATAAATGAAGTGAATAACGTATGGGATAAAGGAGGTATTTTAAGAGTATTACTTGAAGAAATTTATCGAGATTTAGTATTGCTTATGTTAGAAAACCACGAGGATGAAGAGGTACAAAAGCTCTTAAAAAAAAGCACTACGAGAATAAAAAATGCATTTGAATGATCACAAAATTAGATAATCCCAAGACCGCAGGAAGCAAGGTTTATAGTAATAAAGGGAGCGCAGGACAGCTTAAAAATTATCTGATAAGTAATCCAGACAAGTTGGATAAAGACGACCTTTTTTTTGATAAGGATCGGGAAAATATTTCCGGAGATGAGATGCTAAGCAGGATTGACAATAACGTAAAAGGACTCAGCAGGGACAATCATAAATTCTTTTCCATTTCAGTGAACCCGAGCCATCAGGAACTTATCTGGATTGATAACGATAAAGACAAGCTTAAAACATACATCCGTGAGACGATGAGTAATTACGCAAAGAGTTTCAAGAAAGACGGTATCAGCGACAAAGACCTTGTCTGGGGAGCGATACTGCATGAAAAGCGATACTATTCCAAAAAGGAAGAATATGTATGGAAGAAAAAAAACGAAGGACAGCAGATACCATTCAAAGAAGGAGATGCAAAGCCCGGTAATCAGATGCACGCGCACATCATTGTATCGGCAAGGAACAAGGGAATGACCAAGACCCTCAATGCGCTCACATCAAAAAACACAGTCAGCCGGAATTTTGGACTTAAAGAATTTTTCAGAAAGAACCAGGATAGTTTTCAAAACATGTTTTATTATAAGAACGGAGTAAACCTGTATGTAGAATCTCAGAGGAAGCTGGTCAGTGAAAAATGTGATCACTTGGAAAGATTAGGGTACGGCAGAGCAGAGGTAGAAAAAATAAATAGAGTAGGGGAGAGGATGAATTTTGATTTTCGATATACCGCCAGTCTTAATAGAGTAGTGCAACAGGGCTACAAGGGCAATCGTGTACTTGATACCGAAAAATTCTTAGAGATAGGGGAAAGGAAATACAACAATGAGTTTCCTGGTGGCATACAAAAGGATGGGTTTGATCGTGAGCCGGTGTTTGAGCAGGTAATCAGGAGGGAACCAAAAGAGGAATGGAACGCATTCTTTGCAGTTATACAAGAAATAGGAATTACGGCAGCCAAAATGAATAAGCCAAGCAAAAAGGTTGAGGAAAAGGAAGAAGAAAAACACAGAAGAAAAAGAGGAATGGGTTTTTAGATAAATCAGATATGAGAAATATCATAGGGCAATAGAGATAATTATTTTAAACTTATCCTGACAAAAGCAACCAATAAAAATACGCGCCCATGGAAACAAAAACCGAAGAACCCGAAATTAATTGGACGGCTGATTTCACCATCAGCGAGCCATTACACGATGCTGCCTCTGCCATTTCAGGAGCATACACACGTATGGCAATTAATTTTCCAGCTAATCCACCCGATAAAATTTTAGACGAACTGGCGATAGTGTGGCATACCTATTACAAGCAAATAGGAAAACTAAAATTCAATTCATGTGAGGAAGGAGAAGAAGAAATAAATATTATCGCTGAAATCTGCAAAGACGTATTAAAACGAGAACAAGAGCTTATTATAAACAATAATTTACAAGCAATAAAAAATCTGACCGAGTCGCAACTACTGAATATTTACAATGAAAAAATAAAACCAATTTATTTTAATGATGTAACTATTTCAGAAAATAAAACAGTAGTTTTTGTCGGAGGGCAGCCGGGATCCGGAAAATCCCATCTGAATTATCTGACCATTGCAGCACTGGACAATCCATATGCAGTGATCATCGACAGCAATCTTTTACGAGAGAACCATCCCTACAGTAGACTATCAGATGGAATGGAAATATATGAACTCGATGAGCAGTGCAGCGTTTGGGGTGAAATGCTTTTAAAAGAAGCAATGAATGAAGAAAAAAATATTGTCTTTAATGGAACACTGGGAAGAAACCCTACGCGGATCATAGATATAATGAAAAGACTAAAAGAAAAAGGATATACGATCAAAGTAAATGTACTTGCCATCAATGATGCCTTTTCTAAAATAGGCTACACATGGCGTTATGAAAATCAGATCGCAAAGTGGGGGAGGGGAAGGAATGTTGATTTGGATTATCACGATTATACCTACCGCTACTTGGAACAAAATCTTGAGATACTTATCGCAAGTGAATACATAAATGAACTTAAAATATACGGCAGGAATCAAACTACAAAAGAAATATTTATAAAAACGGCACAAAGCTTTGATACCGAAATACTATAGGGGTTAGAAAAAAGGTTTTAATATTTCGTATCTTCGTTTTAACATGCAGAAGAAGGACGAGAAATATTTTTTATCTGAGCATCATCATAATGAAGATGGGCTAAAAAGAAAAACCGATTCTGTTATTTATAATTTTGTAAGAGAGCAGTATTTGAAACATGGCTTGAGCTCAGGCAACGCAAAAGAAAATCAATACATTTCTGTTTTCGATTTTGTTCTTCAGGAGGGACATTTCTACAAACCACAGAAACTTACCCGGACGGAAACAATGATCATTACCGATGTGACATTAAGACCAAAATTTAAACCCGAAGCCAACGCTTGTTTTTATAATTCACAGCTTGTGGTATTGGAAGACGCTTATCATATGCTGCAATACGTGGAAGGTTTTGCAAACAATGGCAGCCAAACCGTACTGCACGCCTGGTGTGAGCTTAAAGGCAAAGTGATTGACATCACATGGAAAGATGAGAACCAATTTCGTTTGGGAATGTTTTCAGAAAAGGTCGGTTATTACGGAGTGGCGATTCCCACGGAAAAAATCCGTGAGAGAGTTTTCACAAAGGAAAACGCGGGCAGTTTAATCGATGATAAGATGGGCGAGTATCCGCTGCTGAGGAAAAAATTTAGTAAATGATTCGCTGTTGTATGTATAAATAAAAAATTCCTTACGCTCAATCTAAAGTGCCGGAATAAAATTTTATTCCTGACTTTTTCTGTTCAATATTTCTCTGCGCTTTTCGTGCAATTGTTTTAGATATTCTCGCATATCCTCATTAACGAGATTTGCCTGTGGTTGACTTTTCAATTCTTTTTGCAGCTTGCCTTCCATTTCAGCAATTTGTTTTTCTATTGTTTCCAGAAGCGTATCGTTGCTCATTGCTTGAAATTTTAGAGGTGCTTTGCTTTACATTGAAGCAAATACACGGGCGGACATTATAAAATTATTTGAGTCCAAGTTCAGCTTTAACGAAAGAGAAAATATCTTCGGATGGCTCGGAGTACAGTATTCCTGTCGGATGTTTGTCGAGAACAATTTTATATCCTTTTGCTTTAGCAACTTTTTCAATTGCTTTTTTTGCCTTTTCGTTTATTGGGTTAGCCAGTTCCATATTTTTTTTCTGGAAATCAGCTTGCGCTTGTTGCTGAAAATCCTGTATGCGCTGATTCAAATCCTGCAATTCTTTTTGTTTTGTCTGCTTGACAAGATCGGTATAGGTTTTTTCGTTGTTCTTATATAAACCGGTTTTATCATTCAATTCTTTTTGCATGTCGGCAAGTTCACTTTGCAACTGTTTGGAATAATCCTCAGAAGCTTTTCTCGCTTGAATCATTTCCGGCATCAGGGAGACAAGAGAATCAAGTTCAATAAATGCAATTTTCTGTGCCTGAGAAATAAATGAAACTGCCATGAGTCCCATTACGATGAATGATTTTAAAGTGATTTTCATAATAAAAAATATAATTTATGGTTGCAGGACGCCGCGAATATAATCTTTATAACGGGTGGATTTAATTCATCAAACCTATAGGATGAAATTATGGGAGATGATACTAAAAATAAAAAAGCGGATTAATTTCTTAACCCGCCTTTAGTAAACCAAAAAATAATTCTGTTAATATCTTCCAGTAAGAATTAAACCCCTTCATTTTTTATCAGTCAAACATCGGACGATTATAAAATGACAATAGGTGTTGTCATCATAGATAATGGGTAGCAGCCTTGTGGTTTTTCCTTTAGCAACAGAGGATTTTTTTTCATGGCAAGGTTGTCTACCCACCCTTTTTATATCTGATAATGAGTAAGGAAAACCAAAATGTAACTTCGACTTCTCTCTTATGAAAAAAACTACAACGCTTGTGCATACGGTCATAGTCGCACACCAATAACTAAAATATCATCAACCTGCTCAGTTCCGGCTTTCCAGTTTTCTATAAAGTTATCTAAGTGCTTTTCTTGTTCTTTCGTTGTCTTGTCCTGAATGCTGAGAAGAATTTCTTTGAATCTTTTGGTCATAAGTTTTTTTCCATTCTTACCGCTGAATGTATCTGCAAAACCATCGGTTGACAAATAAAAAGTATCGCCTTGATGTAATTTTATTTCGTGCGTTTCAAACTGCTGACTATCGTCTGTTAATCCGCCAATTGCCTTTTTGGTTGGTTTTATTTCTTCCAGAATTGTTTGACCTTTTCGAATAATCCATAGAGGACGATTTGCTCCTGAATATTTTACAATAAGATGCTCTAAGTTTATCGAACAAAGCGCAATATCCATGCCATCACGGGTAGATTCATCACTGGCAGATTGTCTGAGAGTTGTTTTTATTCCCTTGTTCAGTTGATTTAATATTTCGGAAGTATGGGTGCTTTGACAAACAGCATCTTCCAATTTATCTGAACCAATCATACTCATTAATGCTCCCGGAACTCCATGCCCTGTACAATCTGCTGCTGCTATAAAAACAGAGTCGTTGTTTCTATGAAAGAAATAAAAATCTCCGCTTACAATATCCTTGGGTTTGAAGAGAACAAAAGAATTTGGAAGAGCAGAATAAATTTCTTCTTTCTTCGGTAGCTTTGCATGTTGAATACGCTTGGCATAGGTTAAACTATCCGTAATATCTTTGTTTTTTTCTTCTATGATCTGTTTCTGAAGTTCCGTTTCCCTGCTTTTGATCTCAATAACATTCTTTTGCTTGCGTGTTACACGGAGCGAACGATAAACAAATACCAAAAACAGTAACACAAGCATTGACCCGATAACCAACGACCCAATAATTATTTTCTCTTTTTTGTTTTCCGCCACCGTGATTGCATCTTTTTTTTCTTGTTCCGCTTTTTCTATTGCCTCTTTTTTATCAAATTCATAAGTCATTTCTTTACGGGTAATTTCCTTGTTCTTATTTGCATTGAACAAGGTGTCTTTTAACACGATTGATTTTTTGTAATGCTCTAAAGCAAGTTGGAAGCGGTTGGTTTTTGTATAGAGTTCAGCCAATGAATTCTCATTCTCCATCTCATTGTTCAATGTGCCTATTTCTTTATCAATTTTCAATGCATCTGTCAAATATTTTTCCGCTTCAGCATATTTTTTTGTTTCGGTATATAAATCACCAATGTTACCAAGCCATAATGCAATGTTGCCTTTATTTCCTACTTCTTCTTGAATTTTTAAGGTTTGAAAATAATAATCCAATGCTTTTTCGTGATCACCCTGATTATCGT
The DNA here is from genome assembly GCA_003164895.1 of Bacteroidota bacterium. Lineage (GTDB taxonomy): Bacteria > Bacteroidota > Bacteroidia > Palsa-948 > Palsa-948 > Palsa-948. Next base: position 17,879 of record PLUL01000068.1, read on the forward strand.
AGGCAATGCCGATATTTCCAATAGCGGAAGCAATATTTTTTTTATCACCTACTTCTTTTGCCATCGCCAATGCTTTTAAATAATAATCCATTGCTTTCTTAAATAAACTATCTCTCAAAACAGTACTGTCAGGATTTGCTTCGCTTGCTTCTTCGTTATATACAATTCCAATATTTCCAAGCCAGGCGGAAATAATATATTTTGCTCTCTTTACTTCAACCGGATTGTTATTGAGTTTTGCATGTTCCAGATAGTCTTCTCCTGTTTTCAATGCCCTGAAATAATAATTCAAAGAATTATCGAAATCGAATTGCTGAAAATATAAAGAGCCAACATCTCCTAATGTAGCTGCAATACCTTTTTGTTCATGGGCTGTTTCGTATATCTTTAATGCTTCAAAGTAATTGTCCAATGACTTAGGAGAATCTCCTTGGCTGGAATAAATGTTCCCAAGATTTACGCAAGCATCTGCTAAACCATTATTAAAATGAAATTTTTTAGCCAGTTGTTTTGCATTGAATGCATACGATAGAGCTTTTTTATATTCAGAGTGAGCATCCAACGCATGCGATAAATTATTCAGCGCGATTACTTTATTGGTATCTTCTTTTGAATTTTTTAGAAGCAATTCAAGAGAATCAATGGTTTTGTTTCGCTCAATATTTTTTTTATTCTTCTGAGCAAAAGTTGGAAGTGAAAAAATTAGAATGGATAAGCAGAATAAAATCCGTTGCATGAAACAAACTTACGCAATTCCAGAAACTGAAACAGTTGTAGAAAACTATAAAATAAAAAAAGTGGATTAAATTCTTTCTATGTGTCAAAATAGAATATCTACCTTTAC
>PLUL01000074.1 GCA_003164895.1 Bacteroidota bacterium
TTGTTAATTATGAAAGAGGTCTATTTTGATTTACTCAATCGTCACGACTTTAGAATCAAAATCAACTTTAAATCCCGGAAATATTTTATTTCTTCTTCTTATCTCAACTGCGCCATTCACTTTTACTTTTCTGGTGTCAATCAAAGCGTTTGCATTGCCTCCGCTGTCGCACCAGCCCATTACTTTTAAAAGTTGGTTCAGTTGAATATATTCTCCTTTTATTTTAAATGTTTCCATGAAACAAAATTATTAAAAGATTCTATCAATCATTGTTTGCTTTCAGGTTCGCAGGAAACGCACTAATCTTTCTTTTCTTAAATTTGCCATCACCTATGACAGAGCCAGAACCTTACAAACCAAAAAATAAGATTCGCATTGTTACGGCAGCTTCGCTGTTCGATGGGCACGATGCCGCCATCAACATCATGCGTAGAATAATTCAGGCAAGCGGAGTGGAGGTGATCCATCTTGGGCACGACCGCTCGGTGCAGGAAATTGTAGATTGTGCCGTTCAGGAAGATGCACATGCAATTGCGCTTACATCATATCAGGGCGGGCACATGGAATTTTTCAAGTACATGTTTGATCTGCTCAAGAAAGCCGGATGCGGACACATAAAGATTTTTGGCGGTGGCGGTGGCACCATTCTTCCCGAAGAAATAAAAGAACTTCATAAATACGGAATCACGCGCATTTATTCTCCCGATGACGGACGCGAGTTGGGTTTGCAAGGAATGATCAACGATCTGATCAAATTAACTGACGAAGACTTTGCACCATCCATTCCAAAAAGTGATGCAACACTTGTAAAAAACATAAAGAACAAAAACTGGAAAAGCATTGCGCAACTAATCTCCTGCGCAGAAAATGATCCAGATAAATTCAAAAAAATATTTTCTAATCTAAATTCTGATTCTAAAACACAAAAGAAAAATTCAACTCCTGTTCTCGGAATCACCGGCACAGGAGGCGCTGGAAAATCTTCTTTGGTGGATGAATTAGTTAGAAGATTTCTCATTGACTTCAAAGACAAAACTGCTGCAATAGTTTCTGTTGATCCATCTAAACGAAAAACAGGTGGAGCACTATTGGGTGATCGCATCCGAATGAATTCTATTTCCAATGAACGCGTGTATATGCGTTCGCTGGCAACGCGCGAAAGCAATCTTGCACTTTCCAAATATGTGCAGGAAGCAGTGAACGTGTTGAAAGCAGTAGGATATGATCTTATTATTTTAGAAACATCCGGCATCGGACAAAGTGATACCACCATCACGGATCATTGCGATGTTTCCCTTTATGTGATGACGCCTGAATACGGTGCGGCAACTCAGCTTGAGAAAATTGACATGCTTGATTTTGCAGATGTAATTGCACTCAATAAATTCGATAAGCGCGGTGGATTGGATGCGTTGCGCGATGTTCGAAAACAGTTCAAGCGCAATCATAAATTATTTGAAAAAGCAGATGATAAATTGCCTGTGCTTGGAACTATCGCTTCTCAATTCAACGATCCCGGAATGAACCGACTGTACAAAACGGTGATGGAAAAAATTTCTTCAAAGATCGGAATAAAATTTAATTCCAAGCTTGACATTTCCGATGAGATGAGCGAAAAGATCTTCATCATTCCTCCTTCACGAGTGCGTTACCTATCAGAAATTTCTGAAAACAATAGAGGTTATGATTCATGGGTGAAAGAGCAATCTGACATTGCAAATAAACTGTACTCGATCGATTCTACAATTCATCATCTTGAAAAATCCAAACTTGACGATAAAGACCGTATCATCAAAAAACTGAAAGAAGAATATTCAAACGTTGAACGCAATTTACATGGCAACTGTAAAGATATTCTTGACGGTTGGCAGAAGAAAGTAAAACAATACAAAGGGGAATATTATATTTTCAAAGTCCGCGACAAAGAAATAAAAATTAAAACTCATACTGAAAGTTTATCGCACACACAGATTCCGAAAGTAGCTGTGCCGCGTTATGAAGCGTGGGGAGAAATTCTCAGATGGGTGCTGAGCGAAAATTTCCCGGGTGAATATCCATACGCTGCCGGAGTTTATCCTTTCAAACGCACCGAGGAAGATCCTGCAAGAATGTTTGCCGGTGAAGGTGGACCTGAACGCACCAACAAACGCTTCCATTATGTTTCGAGAGGATTGCCAGCGAAACGTTTGTCTACTGCATTCGACAGTGTAACACTTTACGGAAGAGATCCGAATATTCGTCCTGATATATACGGCAAAATCGGCAACTCAGGAGTTTCTATCTGCTGTTTGGATGATGCAAAGAAATTGTACAGCGGATTCAACCTTGCTGATCCGAAGACATCCGTTTCAATGACCATCAATGGTCCCGCACCTGCTATGACTGCATTCTTTATGAACGCTGCAATTGATCAGCAGTGTGAAATTTATATCAAGCAGAACGGACTGGAAAAAGAAATAGCAAAGAAGAGAGAAGCGCTCTTCAAGAAGAAAGGTGTAAAACGTCCTGCTTATCAGGGAAAACTTCCCGAAGGAAATGAAGCGCTTGGCTTGATGCTTCTTGGAGTTACGGGCGATCAGGTTCTGCCAAAAGATATTTACGAAAAAATAAAAGTCGAAACGCTTAAGCAAGTTCGAGGTACAGTACAGGCAGATATTTTAAAAGAAGATCAGGCGCAGAACACCTGCATCTTCTCTACAGAGTTTGCATTGCGTATGATGGGCGATGTGCAGCAATATTTTATTCTCAATAATGTCAGAAATTTTTATTCGGTTTCTATTTCCGGATATCATATCGCTGAAGCAGGAGCAAATCCAATTTCACAATTAGCGTTCACACTTTCCAACGGATTCACATTCGTGGAATATTATCTTTCGCGCGGAATGCATATTGATGATTTCGCTCCGAATCTTTCTTTCTTTTTTTCCAACGGTATTGATCCTGAATATGCGGTAATAGGAAGAGTGGCAAGAAGAATTTGGGCGAAGGCGATGAAAAATAAATACAAAGGCAACGAACGTTCGCAAATGCTAAAGTATCATATTCAAACATCTGGCAGAAGTTTGCATGCACAGGAAATTGATTTCAACGATATCCGCACTACGTTGCAGGCGCTTTATGCCATTTACGATAATTGCAACTCGCTTCACACCAATGCGTATGATGAAGCCATCACCACTCCTACCGAAGAAAGCGTTCGCAGGGCAATGGCGATTCAACTTATTATCAATAAAGAATTGGGATTGGCAAAAAATGAAAATCCGATTCAGGGTTCATTTATAATTGAAGAGTTGACGGATTTGGTGGAAGAAGCTGTGCTTGTTGAATTCGATAAAATTACTGAACGCGGTGGAGTTCTTGGCGCTATGGAAACCATGTATCAGCGTGGAAAAATTCAGGAGGAAAGTTTGTACTACGAAACATTGAAGCACACAGGAGAATTTCCAATCATCGGAGTAAATACGTATCTTTCATCTAAAGGTTCACCAACAATTCTTCCGAAAGAAGTGATTCGAGCCACAGAAGAAGAAAAGAAATACCAGATAAAAATGCTGGAGCAGCTTCACAAAGGCAACGCGGATAAATCCCACAAACTTCTTCGCGATTTACAAATCGCTTCCGTTCAAAACAAAAATATTTTTGAGAGTTTGATGGAAGCCGCAAAATATTGTTCGCTCGGACAAATCACTTCGGCATTGTTTGAAGTCGGCGGACAGTATAGAAGGAATATGTAGAATCTACGAAAAACGAATTTGTACGAATTTACGAATGAAAAAACTTCTTTGCTTTTTTTTTCTACTATCTAATATCTCACATCTAACATCTGTTTTCTCACAGGAAAATATTTACACTGTTGGTTTTCAGATCAAGCCGATGCTCGTAAGTTCATTTTTTAATACTGGAAAAGGAGAAGTAATTCAAAGAAATATTGACTTTTCTGTTTTGCAACAGTCGGGCTATTGCGGTGGAATGATTATTAGAAGAGGATTCACAAAAAGATTTTCAATGGAATTCGGAATCAATTATGTGAAAAGAAATTATTCGCTCACACTAAAGGATTCTACCTTCACCGATAAATCACATTTTACAATAATTGGCTATGAAGTTCCTGTGATGGGAATGATTTTTCTTAGAGTTGCTCCGAAAATATTTATGACTACCGGATTTGGTTTGTCGTGCGATATGTATCCTTCGGATGTTGAAACGTCTGATGATTATTTTCAACATTATTCTCAGCGACATTCAATGTTTCAGAGCGCGGTGCTCGCCAATCTTGCTTATGAATTACGCACCGAGAAAAGCGGTTACTTTAATATTGGCGCATCGTATCATTTACCTTTTACAAATATTTATTATACAAATATTAAATTTTTACCTACTAATATTGTGCAAATGAAACTGCCCGGCAATTATCTCACTATTGATTTTCGCTACTTCTTTTACGAAAAACCGATGAAACCTAAGAAAGAAAAAAAGAAGAAATAGAAAACCCCGCATGTTTGATGCAGGGTTTCAGTAATTCGTACAAAATATTTTTATTCTTCTATCTGTATCATTTTAAAAGGCACGTTAATAATGGCTTGGTAATCCTCGCCTGCCTCTAACATGTCTTCGTCATCCTGTTCGTAATACCAGTTAATCACCAATTGGTTTCCGCCTTTGTGTATGTTTTCTAATTTCTTAAATACATCCAAAATACATTTTGAAGAACTTGTATTGAAATATTCCAATTGAATATTCACAGTAGTAACTCCGGTAGGGGCAGAGCCATATTTTTCTAAAGATTCTACTATGGGTTTGTAAAACTCAATGGAGTTTTCAGGTATAGACCTTCCTTTGATTTCAAGAACTCCTTTTTCGAAATCAAAATTGATAGAAGGCGTTTTGGGTGTTGATTCGATGTTGATCTTTTCCATAGTAATAAAACAGTATTATGATATTTTAATATTTAAACTGAAAAATGAATATTTGTCGTCCACCGGCATGAAATTATAATTTAATTTCTGTCCGGTTTTTCTGGCAATGTCAATCATTCCTAAACCTCCGCCTCCTTTAGCCGACATTTCCCCGTTTGCCAAAACTTTTTTATAATATTCTTTCAATTCTTCTGGAGTGAGTTTGTTAATTTCCTCCAATCGTCCGCGAAGTCCATCTACATTTTCGGAACGAATGTAATTTCCGGTAATAATATTATATTGACTGTCGAACTTTCCAATCATAAAAATAGCGGAACGATTTTTATCTGTAGGTGTTACAACATCTACTTCGCCCATATGATGGTAAAGATTCTGAAGACACTCCACAAGAACATTGTAAACTTTCTTTTTTACTTTGGGTTCTTCCTGAAGATTCTCCAGCTTCGATTCCATGATTTGGAGGATGGAAGTAAGAAGTTCTGACGTGATGTCTCCTTTGAAGGAAAGCAAAATATGATTTCGCTCCATCTTATCATAAAAATCGTATATATCAAGCATCATGGGACTGTTCCTTTTCTTGATTTCTTTTATTTAACGAAACAAATATAGGAATTAATTATTTATGACCTTAAATAATATTATTCAGTTACTTCAGCAGATTGAGTAACGGGTTTTTCTGAGCCAGACGCAAATCCTGTCATTCCATCCCATTTGCTCACAACAAGCGCAACGGCACGAAGTACATCCACATTGTGTTGCTTGGCAAATTTTTTCAAATCTTCTTTTGCCTTTGCCGGACTCATGTGTTCTCCTTTATTCCACAAAGCATTTGAAGGGAGATTAAAAGTGATTTCATCATGTCCTCTTTTAACTTTCCAGCTTGACATATATCCGTTTGCAGCAAGTTCTTTTCTTACCTGTTCTTGCTTTTCGCTTACTTCAAAACAAAGCATTACATTCATAGGAAGTGGTTTTTAATTAATGATGTTTTTCCGAACGGTCAAATAAAATTTCTTCAAAAATACAAACTTAATTGAATATTCAAAATGAATTTTTAAACTCTGATTCCAATTACTAATACATCGTCCACCTGCGAATGGTTTCCTTTCCAATCTTCCAGCGTTTTTTCAAGCAATGCACTTTGTTCTTTCAAAGGTAAATTATTGACTGAAAGAAGAAGCTCATGAAGTTGTTTTATCATGAATTTTTTTCCTTTATCACCTCCAAATTGGTCGGCAAAACCATCTGAAAACATATAAATCATATCGCCTTTGTTTGGGTTGATAAGATGATTGGTAAAAATTCGTTCTGTATCTAACTGCGCGCCTCCGATAGGGAATTTATTCCCCACAATTTTTGTGATCTTATTTTCGCTGATGACAATAAGATGCCTGAGCGCGGAGGAAAATTGAACTTCTCTGGCATTCGAGTCAATTGAACAAAGTGCAATGTCCATTCCATCGGTGGTTTCAATTTCATTGCGCACACCTTGTTTTAATGCCGAACGTACGCCTTGATTCAGCGCAGATAAAATGGCAGCGGCATCGGTAATTCCATCTTCCAAAATAATCTGATTCAAAAGATTTGTTCCTATCATGCTCATGAAAGCGCCTGGAACTCCATGTCCGGTGCAATCCACACAAGCAGCAATTTTTCTTCCGTTTTTTTCTCCGAACCAGTAAAAATCTCCGCTCACAATATCTTTTGGTTTGAATAGTACGAATGATTCCGGGAAATGTTTTTGTATCTGTTCTCTGGTTGGCAGAATCGCCTGTTGAATTCTTTTCGCGTACTGAATACTGCTGGTGATGTCTTTATTTTTTTGTGCGAGTTCGGCAGTTCGTTCAGCCACTTTTTGTTCAAGAATTTTTTTCTCTTTCTGAATTGCGGAGGTGCGGTAACGAATAAATCCGAATACAAAAGCGACAGTGAAAAGAACACAGAAAATGTAAAAAATATTTGTCTTCCACCAAGGCGGAATTACTTTTATGTGCAGCTCCACACCTTTTTCATTCCAAACCCCGTCGCTGTTTGAAGCGCGAATGCGAAAAGTATAATCACCTCCCGGAAGATTGGTATAACTAACATATTTTCTTGGCGAAGGCGGCGACCAATCATTGTCCAATCCTTCCATCATAAAAGAATATTTATTCTTTGCAGAAAAAGTATAATCAAGAGAAACAAAATCGAATGAAATAAAATTATCCTTATAAGAAAGTTCAAGATTTTTTTTATCGCTGATGCTGGTATCCAATTCGGTTTCCTTTCCAAATTTTTTGAATGAAGTGATATAAACCGGAGGAATGTGATTATTGTCGGCAATATCATCCGGATAAAAAGAATTGAAACCATTTAGTCCGCCAAAAAACATTTCGTCGGTTTTTTTATTTTGAAAATAAGAACCCTGATTAAATTCATCGCCCTGCAAGCCATCGCGTGTGGTAAAACTTTTGAATGCATTTCCTTCCTTGTTTTCTATGTTCGGATTAAAACGTGCGATTCCTTTATTTGTGCTTATCCAAAAATTTCCTTTTTTATCGCCAAGAATTCCCCATATATTTGAGTTGGGCAACCCATCTTTTTCATAGAAATGTGTAAAAGTTTCTTTCTTAATATCAAACTTATCAAATCCATTTGAAGTTCCAATCCAGAGATTTCCTTTTTCGTCATCATAAATGCAGTTGACGGTGTTATTGCTCAACGAATTTCTTCCTTTTTCATATTTATAAATTTTCACACTGCATTTTTTTTCTTTCGAGTTGCTGAGATTCAATTTATTCAATCCACCACCTGCAGTTCCAATCCAAATATTTCGATTCTTGTCTTCATAAATACAATTTATATCATTTGAGGAAAGCCCGTCATCGGCAGTAAAATTTGTCATGCTTTGTGTTTCCTTGTTATAAGCAAAAAGTCCTTTTCCTCTTCCGTAAACTCCAATCCAAATTAAATGCCCGTTTCCCTGCGCGATGCAAGTAACGGCATCCGATTCCATGATGCAATTTATCTTTCCAGTTTTTTTATCGTATGTATTTATTCCGCCTCCCCAAGTGCCAACCCAAATCAAACCGTCTTTATCTTCAAAAAGAGAAAGTACGCTGTTGTTTTTTGCTCTTGAAAGAGAGGTGGGAGTTCCGTTGCCAAAATTTTTATATGTATTTGTTGCACGATTGATGGTTGTAATTCCACCTTGCAGAGTTCCTGCCCAGATGAGTCCTTCTCTATCCTCAGTAATAGAAAAAATTGTGTTAGACTGAAATTCATTTTCGTTTGTAATATCTTTATGATAATGTTTGAAACGGGCTGCATTTGGAAAGTAAACATTAATACCTCCGGCTTCTGTACCGATCCAGATGTTGTTCTGCTTATCCATGTAAATGCAATTAACAACATCGTTGCTCAGGCTCTGAAAATCATAATCGTTGTTGCGGAAATGCGAAAAAATATTTTCATTTTTTCTGTAACAAAAAATACCTTCTGATTTCGTAGCAATCCATAAAACCTTTTTGTCGTCAAAACAAACTGAGGAAATGCGGTTATCTAAAATACCTTTTGAATTTGGATTTCCGTCATAAGTGAATCGCTGCAAATATTTTTTTGTTTCAGGATTAAAGGAAGCAAGTCCACCATTGTCGGTAGTTATCCATAAAATTCCTGATTCATCTTCTGTAATCGTTTTTATTCTATTATAATATTGCGATTCCTTTCCGATAGATTCATCCAGATAACAATGAAATGTTTTTTGTGCAGGATTGAAAAGATTTAAACCGCCATCGTGCGTGCCAATCCAAAGGCGCCCTTTTTTATCTTCATAAATTGTTTCAACGCGAAAACCGCTCAGTAAAGTTGTGTCGCCTTCTTCGTGAAAATATTTTTCGAACTTATTTGTTTTTCCGTCAAATGTGTTGAGTCCGTAATTTGTTCCAATCCAATAGGTGCCGTTTTTATCTTCGTGAATACATTTTATAATATCGTTGCTGATTGAATTTGGATTGTTGAGTTCCGTTTGGTAATGAGTAAATTTTTTCAGCATCGGGTTGTAGGCATTCAATCCGCCATCGTGCGTGCCCACCCAAATAATTCCTTTGCTGTCCTCGTACAAATATTCGATCCAATTATCCGAGAGTGAATTTGTATCGGAAGCATCGTGTTTATAAACCACCATGCCATAACCATCGTATTTATTCAAACCATCCTGAGTTCCAAACCACAAGTATCCTTTTTTATCCTGAAGAATGCAATTCACCGATGCCTGAGAAAGACCTTGTTCAGAACCAATGCGAGTGAATTTTACATCCTGAGAAAAAGATGGTATAAGGTATATGGTATAAAGTATAAGGTATGATACAAATCGGTGCAATCGAATTTTCATCTGTGTAATCTGTGCTTAAAGCAAAGGTAAGAAAAGATAAAAGGTGAAATGATTCAGATTTTTTTTATACTAAAGATTGTATGCGATTTCGCAGAATGTTCTACTCTCACCTTATCGTCGGCTTTCAGTTTGTCAAAATCAGGAACATCCAAAAGAATATTTTCTCGCTTGAACTGCTGATTGCCGATGAAGATTATTTCTCCTTCGCGTTTAACAATACGGGTTTCGATAACTTTTTTTGCAGGAGATTTGGTCTCTTTCCGGTATTCTGAAATATTACTTATATAAATTCGTCCGCAGAGTGCGATGGTAGTTAAAAACGCAAGCGTTACCAATCCGAGATTATCAAAACCTGCTGTGAAAAAATTAAAGTAAATAATAACACTGATGGACCCTCCGATAAGGAAAAAATAAATTACACTTTTTGTCAGAAGTTTTTTGCTAAAGATTTCTTTTAATCTGGCTTTTTCTTCTTCGCTAAAATTTTCTTCGCGTGTTTGCTGAGATGGATTCATGATTTACGAAGATAAAAATATTCGTTTTAACTATGCCCAACTCTTTTCATAACTTTGACGGATGAAAACATTGAGAATTGAATTTCTTATTTTATCCTTTTTTGTTTTTGGAACTTCCTTTTCACAAATCAAACTCATTGCAAAGATCAATTCTCTTAAATCCGATTCCGATATTGCTCATGCTTCATGGAGCATTTGCGTGCTGGATGTGAAGAAAGATTCCGTCATTACTTCATACAACAGCAATTTATCATTAGTTCCGGCAAGTACGCATAAAATTCTTACCACCGCTGCCGCACTTGATTTGCTGGGATGGGATTTTAAATATGAAACGCGTCTTGAATACGATGGAAAGTTTGATTCCATTGCAGGAATTCTTCATGGGAATATTTACATCAAAGGAAGCGGAGACCCAACACTCAATTCGGAAACTTTTAAAAAGAAAAGCGATACTGTTCCGCTCACCGATCAATGGGCTCAACTAATTTTGGCGAAAGGGATAAAGAAAATAGAAGGCGCTGTGATTGCCGATGCAAGTGCGTTTGACGATGAAACAATTCCTTCCACATGGATTTGGGGCGATATGGGAAACTATTATGGTGCAGGAGCAAACGGATTGAATTTTTCAGACAATAAATTTTCTATCTATTATAAATCCGGTAGCAAGAAAGGTGATTCTGCCATCGTCACAAAAATTTCTCCTCAAATTCCGGGAATGAAAATTACAAGTTATGTTCATACCGGATTATATCTTGATAATGCTTTTATTTATGGTGCTCCATACAATAATCTTCGCTATGTGAAAGGCACAATACCTGCCGGTAAAAATAATTACCAAGTAGAAGGAAGCATTCCTGATCCTTCACTTTTTTGTGCGCAGTCGCTTGACAGTTCGTTGAAAAAAATAGGAGTGGTGATTAGTAAACCCGCAACCACCATCAGGGCTGTTAAACTTGAAACCTTAAATTCTAAACCTGAAACTGAGAAGCGGACACGCTTCTTCACTCAAACCTCACACACGCTCGATAAAATTATATATCAGACAAATATGCAGAGCAATAATTTATTTGCAGAAACGCTTTTAAAAACTATTGCCTGGAAAAAAACAAGTATTGGCAGCGAGCAAACCGGAATTGATATTGTTCAAAATTATTGGAAGCAAAAAGGAATTGACCTTAAAGGTTCTTACATGGCGGATGGCTGCGGACTTTCGCGCTTTAATGCCATCACAACAAAACAGCTTTCAGAAATTCTCAGAGTCATTACACAGGATACCGTTGTGTTCAATAAATTTTACAATTCGCTTCCTGTTGCGGGAAAAAGCGGCTCGCTCGGAAAATTATGTAAAGGTACACTTGCCGAAAATAATATTCATGCCAAGAGCGGGTACATGACGCGAGTTCGCAGTTATGCAGGATATGCCACCAGTAAAAAAGGCAATCTGCTTTGCTTTGCCATCATCATAAATAATTACGATTGCTCTCCGCAGCAGATGAAAGAAAAATTAGAGGAGCTGATGATTGCAATTGCAGAGATAGAATAATAAATTTATAGTTTTCAAAGCAATCCTTTTTGCCACAATGCTGCCAGATCCATCATCAAACCTACGCTGTAATGAATGCATACTCCAAGAAGAATAGAACGACTTTTTAAACTTAATGTGCCAAGTACAATTCCGGCAACGATTGCAGCTATGGTTTCGGGCAGTGGTTTGCCGAAGTGAATCATGCAATACGGAATCGTCATCACCAATACGGAATAAATCCCAAAGCGATGTTTCATTCCATGCACCATAAATCCGCGAAAGAAAAATTCCAGCGAGATGAATTGCAGTAAATACAATGCTTCCCACATCCAGAAATTAGGATAGAGTTTTTCTCCTTTACTTAATTCGTAAAATGGATACCTTGCCTGAAAAGAAGAAGTTTTAGAAAAAAAATAAACCAACGGAATCATCACCGCAAGCATGATGAGATATAAATAATAATCTTTGAAAGCTCCCTGAAATTTCAAACCGTAATCGCAAAGATTTTCTCTGAAGATAAGTTTGATAGTTAAAACCGGAACCACAAAATAAAAAGTGCAGAGAATAAAAACCCAATTTGCTAAACCGGATAATTGAGCGTTATCGGAAAAATGAATCCACGTCTGCATTTCCGGCAGATACTTGTTTAGTGTTAGGCAAAGTGCCGAAAGAATACAAATGATAATTACTTTTTTATCTATGCCTTTTTCAAGTTCCTGCGAAAAAAAATCATTTGTCTTCATAAGAAATCAAAAGTAGTTCATATTTTTTACACACCTTTGCAATACTTATGTTTTCGTATTTTTCGTATAATTTCGATTTTCGCTGATTTATGAATCTTTTTTATCATCCGGAAATAAACAATTTACAAACCATCATTCTTTCAGAAGAAGAATCTACTCATGCAATTCGTGTGCTGAGAATGAAGGCAGGCGATGCAATTTTTATGACTGACGGAAAAGGAATGTTTTATGAAGCGGAGATTATTTACGACAATTCAAAAAAATGTCTTGTAAAAATTGTAAAATCTGTTGCTGATAAGTCGAAAAGAAATTTTCATCTGATCATTGCCATTGCTCCAACAAAAAGCATTGACCGCTTTGAATGGTTTCTTGAAAAAGCAACGGAGATTGGATGTGATGAAATTATTCCTATTTCCTGTAAACATTCCGAAAGAACCAGTATAAAAGCTGAGCGCTTGAATAAAGTGATTGTATCTGCAATGAAACAATGTTTAAAATCCCAACTTCCTAAATTAAATGAACTAAAGGATTTTAAAATCTTTATTGAATCAACAAAACAATTTTCCGGACAAAAATTTATTGGACATATTCCTGAAGTTTCAGAATCTAAATTTCCGCCACAGAATCCAAATGGAAAACCACTTTCAAAATCCTTAATCCTTAATCCTAAATCCCAAATTTTGATTTGTATCGGTCCCGAAGGAGGATTTTCTGAAGATGAGGTAGCACTCGCGATCCAAAATGGTTTTACATCCATCAGTTTGGGAAACTCGCGCCTGAGGGTTGAAACAGCCGGAGTGGTAGCTTGCAGCGTGGTGAATATGATGTATTTAGAACAATGAAGTATTTAACATCATTCTGTTTGCAACTATTATAAGACACTTTCCGTACAAAATGCTTATTAGGTAGTTTCGGTTAACCTTTTTTGTACTGATAATTTTTTTTCTATCTTTGTATTATTCTTATTATCAATCGTATGCAATGAAAAAATCTGCTATTCACATTTTATCGGTTTTAATCATTCCAATTGTGATTTTAGGATTTGTCGGTAAGTCTTTCTCGCAAGACGAACCTATTAATTTGCTTTCTGTTACCGGAGGAGGAGGAGTTCTTACTTTCAATGGAAATATTGGTAAAGGAAAAGATGTAAGTGCATATACATACATAAGAGGTGGATATGTTTTAAATGTTGAAAAGAAATTTTTGAAAGATTGGATGGGTGCTTCCCTGAATATTATGACCGGTCAACTTGCCATGGGAGAACGATCAACGGATACTTCTAAAAATAAAAATTTCCAAAGCTCTTTGATGCAATTTGGTTTGAATCTCAACTTTTATTTGCAAAATAAAAAAGGTATTCCTCTTATTCCATATTTAACAACCGGATTTTCTTACGCGATGCTTAATGCGAAAACTGACATCAAATTCAATGGCGATTCACTATATTATTATTGGACTGATGGCAGTATTCGGAATCTTCCTCAATTACCTCAAAACGAAGTAAAAGCGCGTTATGTAAATCGTGATTATATTTATGAAACACCGCTTGCAGGTGCTGCGAAAAGTGCTATTGGAATTCCGGTTGGTATTGGCGTTAAGATGATCATTTGTAAACAAGTTGAAGCAAATATTGGAGCCACCTATCATCTTACGTTCACCAAAGCAATTGACGGAGTGTCAGGAGGTATAAATGACAAATACCTTTATTCGTATTGTTCCCTTACCTATAATATTTATGTAAAATCGAAAGCAACAAGAGAAAAAGAAAAGAAAGATAAGAAATCTGCGCCCAATATTGATTTTGCAAAACTTGATAAACTTGATGCAGACGGTGATGGAGTGAAAGATGCAGATGACGAATGCCCAGGTACACCTAAAGGAGTAAAAGTTGATGCCAAAGGTTGTCCGCTTGATTCGGATGGTGATGGAGTTCCAGATTATTTAGATAAAGAACCAAACACTCCCAAAGGAGCTATTGTTGATGCTCAAGGAAAAACTGTTACCGATGCAATGATATTGGCAAAAGCAAAACAAGATGAGCTTGCGGTTTCAAGAAGTAATAATTTCATGGCAAATCCTTCTACATCTGAGCTCTCAAAATTAGATAAAGAGATTAAAAATAAATCGCAACAAAAAGGATCTATTACATCTAAAATCCCAAAAGAGTTTCAATCCGCAGATACAAATCATGACGGAATAATTTCTTCTACAGAAATCACTGCCGTACTTGATGGTTTCTTTGACGGCACCAACGATTACACAGTAGAAAGAATTCATGCGCTGATTGATTATTTTTTCGAGCAATAATCATTTGTTGATTTCAAATGCAAAAACTTACTACTCTTTTTGTTTTTTTTCTGATGTCGGTTTTCTATTCCTTTTCGCAGGATAGCAAAGATCAGCCGAAAGAAATTATTGCAATCGGAGCCGGAGCCGGAGTGCTAACTTTCCATGGAGCTGTAGGTGAGAAATCGTTGGTGGGAGCTTATACTGATATTCGCAGTGCCTATTCGATTTCTGCAGAAAAAAATCTTAATAAATATTTTTCTTTATCGCTGAATTTTTTGAAAGGAAAAGTTGCTGCCGATGATAAAGCATCCGACAATATTCAAAAGCTGAATTTTGAATCTCCCATTACTCAAATCGGAATCAACGGAACATTTTATCTGAATATAAAACCGGAACAGGTTGTCATTCCGTTTGTGTCAACAGGAATTTCTTTTTTTTCCTTTGACCCGCACGGAGATTTAAAAGATAAATATGGAAACACATATTATTACTGGAACGATGGAAGCATCCGAAATATGCCTGAAAATTCTCAGGATGTTTTTTATGCAAAAGTAATAAGTCGCGATTATACTTATGAAACGCAATTAGGAAAAGACATTGGGTATTCTCGTACAGCTTTTTCAGTGCCGGTTTCATTAGGAGTGAAATTAAAAATAACTCCTCACTTCGATGTAAAGCTTGGGTTCTCGTATAATTTTTCTACCACAAGTTACATTGATAATGTAAAATCAAGCACCAACAATAAATATCTCTACACTTTTGCTTCCTGCGACTGGCATTTCTTGAAGCCAACTAAAAAGGAAAAAGAATATTCCAATATTGATTTTGCCACTCTTGATAAAATGGATTCAGACGGCGATGGAGTTCCGGATATGGATGATATGTGTCCTAATACTCCAAAAGGCGTTAAGGTGGATGCAAAGGGTTGCCCGATTGACAGCGATGCTGACGGAGTTCCAGATTACTTGGATAAAGAACCTCACTCGAGAGGAGGATTACCTGTGGGACCCGATGGCGTAGAACTTACAAGAGAACGGCTGGCGCAACTGCAAAAAGAATCTGCTTTTGGAAAAGATGCTGCATCGCATAAAGATGTAATGAGCGAGCAGTTTAACAAAAAACCCAGCGCGGCATTTATGAAAGAAGTAGAAGCAATGGAAATTGATAAGAGAAAAAAACAAGATGCTAAAAAAGCAACCGTTCCAATCCCTTATGATTTGCGTATTGCCGATTGGAACAAAGATGGCTTTATCACTTCAGATGAAATTGCAAAAACCATTGACGCTTTTTTTGACGGTAGTATAAACTTTTCTGCCGAACAAATTCACCGACTCATTGATTTCTTCTTTGAGCAGTAACCATTAATACCTTTCCTCTAATTTTCTATCTTTGTTTCCCATTTTAAAATTATGATTACAATTACTTTTCCTGACGGAAACACAAAACAATACGAAGCCGGAGTTTCTGCATTGGATGTTGCAAAAAGCATCAGCGAAGGATTGGCACGCAATGTGCTTTCCGCAAAAGTGAACGGAGTTGTCGTTGACGCAACTCGCCCGATAAAAGAAGATGCAAAAATTCTCTTTCTCACTTGGAAAGATGAAGAAGGAAAATCCTCTATGTGGCATTCTTCCGCTCATCTTATGGCAGAAGCGTTGGAATGTTTTTATCCCGGAGTGAAATTCGGAATCGGTCCTCCGGTGGAAAATGGATTTTATTACGATATTGATTTAGGCGATAAAACCATTTCTTCCGAAGATTTCAAAAAGATCGAGGATAAAATTCTTGAACTGGCAAGGCAGAAAAATTCTTATATCAGAAAAGAAGTTTCAAAAAAAGACGCGATAGATTATTTTACCAAGAAAGGTGATGAATACAAATTGGAATTGCTCAATGAACTTCAGGACGGACAAATTACTTTTTATCAGCAAGGAAATTTTACCGACCTCTGCCGTGGCCCGCATATTCCCAATACAGGTTTTATCAAAGCAGTGAAGTTGATGAACATTGCAGGTGCCTACTGGCGCGGGGATGAAAGCAAAAAACAATTGACCCGTATTTACGGAATTACTTTCCCCGCGCAAAAAGAACTAGATGAATATCTGGCGATGCTCGAAGAAGCCAAGAAGCGCGACCATCGCAAACTCGGAAAAGAACTGAAGATTTTCACATTCAATGATGATGTCGGTCCCGGACTTCCGCTTTGGCTTCCGAATGGTGCTGTGATAATTGAGCAATTAGAAACCCTTGCAAAAACTGCAGAAGAAAAAGGCGGATACAAAAGAGTTCGAACTCCGCATTTGGCAAAAGAGAATATGTACAAAACCAGCGGACATCTTCCTTATTATGCTGAAAGTATGTTTCCGCCAATGGATATGGATGGAGAAAAATATTATCTCAAGTCAATGAACTGTCCCCATCATCATAAAATATTTGAAGCGCTAAATCCAAGTTATAGAGATTTACCTTTGCGCCTTGCAGAATATGGTACCGTTTATCGTTACGAACAAAGCGGTGAATTGTTTGGGTTGATGCGTGTCCGTTCCATGCAAATGAACGATGCACATATCTATTGTACCAAAGAACAATTTGCAGAGGAATTTATTGCCGTAAATGATTTGTACCTGAAGTATTTTAAAATCTTCGGGATAGATAAATACGTGATGCGTTTTTCCACACATTCAAAAGAAAAACTCGGAAAAAAATATGTGAACG
Source organism: Bacteroidota bacterium (assembly GCA_003164895.1). Taxonomy (GTDB): domain Bacteria; phylum Bacteroidota; class Bacteroidia; order Palsa-948; family Palsa-948; genus Palsa-948. The sequence continues at coordinate 17,076 of PLUL01000074.1, forward strand.
AACCAGAACTCTGGCTTGAAACGGAAGATATGGTGAGAAAAGTTTTGATTGATTCAAAAATTCCTTACAAAGAAGTTCCTGATGAAGGTGCTTTCTATGGACCAAAAATTGACGTTCAAATCTGGAGCACCATTGGAAGAGAATTTACTCTTGCTACCAATCAGGTTGATTTCGCGCAGCCAAAAAGATTTGGATTGACCTACGTAAGCAATGAAAATAAATCCGAAACCCCCATTTGCATTCACCGCGCACCTTTGGGAACACACGAACGCTTTATCGGATTTTTGACCGAACATTACGCAGGCAATTTCCCTGTATGGCTGGCACCCGAACAAGTAACCATTCTCCCTATTAGCGACAAGTTTAATGACTACGCAAAAAATATACTTGCATTGCTGAAAAAATATCACATCCGCGCTTCTTTTGACGACCGCAGCGAAAAGATTGGAAAAAAAATACGCGATGCAGAGATGATGAAAATTCCTTATATGCTGATAATAGGAGAAAAAGAAGTTTTGGCAAATGCAGTTGGCGTGAGAAAACACGGAGAAGGAGATTTAGGAAGCGTAAATGCAGAGGAGTTTGCAAAAAAAATAAAACAGGAAGTGGATGCAGTAATGAACTTTAACTAATATTTACATTTGTAAAAATCATTTGTTTTTTCTTATCCAAAAACATCCTTGTCAAAACAAAACGTTCTAAAAAAGGAAAAGCTACCTCAGCTGTTGAGGTAGCTTTTTATAAAGTCCATAGAAAAAGTTATTCTACAATTATTTTCTTTGTTACCGCGTAGCCATTTACATTCAGTTTTACAAAGTAAACACCGGATTTAAGAGTATTTCGGTTTAAAGGTAATGTATATGAACCGGCATTTAATTCTGTGGTAGGAGCAACTTGCATTACTTCTCTGCCAATAACATCACATAGATTGATAGCAACATTATTTTTTTCAAGGAGGTTGAATGAAATTGTAGTGTTGTCATTCAATGGATTTGGAAAAACTGAAAGATTAAATCCATTAGCAAATTCTTCTGCAACGCCGGCACCGGTTGCGCTTGATAGATTAATGTCATCAATGTAAATATTATTGCCAGCACCATAAACATTAGTAAATTGGAACATAAACCGAACATCTGTTTGCCCTGCTACATTGCCGATATTTACGGTTTCTTTTCTCCATTGGCTTTGCGATGTAGGAGTGAAAGCAGTAGAAAGAATCCCATCATTTGCAAGTGTAGCACCTGCTTTTGAATAACGTTGAGACCATGTATTTCCACAATCAAAGGAAGTGTAAACCGATAATTGATCAGCATCAGAAGAATTAAGTTGTGCATGAGCGAGTTCGAATGTCAATGTTGGAGTTGTAGCACTCATATCCACAGAAGGTGTAATGTATGTAGCAACGTATCCTGAAGTAGAAAAAAAGTTGTTGAGTTGCATTGATACAATACCTGTATAAGCCGCAGTGGTGGTTGCATTCCACTGTGTTGAAGTGGAAGAAGTGGTATAGCAATCTGCACCAGGGAATCCTCCAGTTTCAAACCCTTGTACATATGGAGCTGTTTGAGTTGCAGTATTTGAAATAACATTTAGTGTAGTTTGCATTTTATCATTACTCGAATTACCATCAACACCACCGTTTGGACTACTTGTAGTGATTGTTAAAATGTGTGCACCGATAGTACTAACAGTGAAAGTTGAAAGAGTAATGGCGGTTGATTGAAATGCACTTAAGGAACCAGTCCAAATAAAAGTTGAGTCAGTATTATTATCTAAATGGTAAAGAATTGTGCAAGAAGTGAGTGGAGTAGAGCCAAAGTTTCTGATTGAAACCTGAGGAGTAAATACAGCAGGATTGCAAGCTGTGCTTGGAGGAGAAATAGAAAAAACTCCTGCATCCAATGATGTAGTAGGTGCCAAAGGTTGAATGTGAAATAATCCTCCAAGTTGAGAAGAAAAATCAATTCCTTGACCCGGAGGAACAAGATTGGTAACAGCATAATAACCATTATCTACACCCGACCATCCCCAGTTCATGTGCATGTTGTCACTTGCGTCATTCCCATCACAAACCCATGAGTGTCCTTCGTGTAAAGTAGGATCAGAACCTTCATAGTTCACTGGTCTTCCAGCGGCAAACTCAGTTTCTAAAAGTGTATTCCAATTTGCTGTCGTATAACTCGCCTGTGCAAAATAACTTATTATTGGATCATATTTGAAATAAGTTTTAAAAGAATATTGAGCACTTGGATTACCACCATTTACTTGTGCGCCACTTCCACTGGGTGCATAATTCATGTTAACACTTACTCCGGCTTGATACATAATCAGAGCAACATCACCATTGGAACCAGCTAACGGCATATTTGCCCAGTTATATGTGGAGCTAGCATAATTTGCAGATAATGTTCCATAAGAACCAGCAGAATATTGACTTGCACCTGAACCTTGAGAAGGATAACACCAGTATCTCATTATCTGAGCCATAGCGGTAGCAACACAGCCTGTTACTGAGCCTCCAGGACAAAGTGTATTATATGCGGGATTCCCTCCACCTGATTGATCCCAAGTTGTTTGTACAAGAGGACCAACTGGTGTACTTAAAGTTTGAATAGGAATATATTTACTACTTGCGTAATTATTCCACTCAGAAGATATTTCAGAAGTTGCTTGTACATTTTGTGTTCTCATTGCTATAATTTCGGATTTACGTTTTTCCATCCAAAAATTAAATTCAGTATTGGAAGTTGCAGAGGGAACAATATAAGTTCCTTCGGTGGAATATCCGATTATCGGACGTCCAGCGTCTTCTGCTGAAACAATCACAAATCCCTCTTTGTTATTCATATTGAAAACATAAAAGATTGGGTCACCCGTTGCAGATTTTTCAGTATACGCCAAGGTAGCGTCTGCAACCTGTTTGTGAGCATTTTGCTTGTAATAATTAGACGCAACGGTTTGCGCTGTACCGGAAGCAATTTGATTTGCATTGACCATGCTGATCCCAATCATAAACGCAGCCAAAGAGTAAATTAATTTTTTCATAGTTCTTTGATTTTTTCTGTTAATTATTCCAAAATATTTAACAGAGGTTATTTCTTCTTTTAAATAAGCAATCCAAAGGTACAATAAATAAATATAATCGCCAAATATATTTTCAAACATTTAACCTAATGCCTGCTTTAAATCTCTAATCAGATCTTCCCCATCTTCAATACCCACGCTTAAGCGCAAAAGGGAATCCACTACACCTGATTTTTCGCGCTCAGCTTTTGGGATCGAGGCATGCGTCATACTTGCTGGATGCCCAAGAAGCGATTCTACTCCACCAAGCGATTCTGCCAGAGAAAATACTTTTACGCTAGATGCAATTCGAAATGCTTCTTCCATAGAATTTCCTTTTAAGGTGAAGGAAATCATTCCACCAAAATTTTTCATTTGTTTTTTTGCGATGGCATGATTTGGAGAATCTGGAAATCCTGGCCAGTTTACTTTGTCAACCTTTGGATGCGATTTTAAAAATTCGGCAACCTTTTTTCCATTTTCGCAATGACGGTCCATTCTTACATGCAAAGTTTTTATTCCGCGCAAAACTAAAAAACTGTCCATCGGTCCGGGATTTGCACCACTGGAGTTGAGAATGAACGCCAGTTGCTCGTAAAGTTTATCATCATTAGTACAAGCAGCACCCATCACAACATCCGAATGACCGCCAAGATATTTTGTAGCAGAATGCATTACGATGTTCGCACCAAGATCAAGAGGATTTTGCAGGTAAGGTGAAGCAAAAGTATTATCCACAACAAGAATTAAGTTTTTCTCTTTCGCAATTTTTGCACAAGCCGCAATATCAATAATTTTCATCATCGGGTTGGTTGGAGTTTCCACCCAAAGCATTTTTGTTTTTGAATTGATGAACTTCGAAATATTATTTACATCCATCATATCCACATAATGGAATTTGATCCCGAACGGAGAATAAATTTTTTCAAACATGCGGTAGCTTCCGCCATATAAATCATCGGTGGCAATTACCTCATCGCCTGGCTTCATTAATTTTATTATCGCATCACATGCACCCATTCCGCTTGAAAAACATAAACCGTGCTTGGCATTTTCTATCGAAGCAATACATTTTTCGAGAGCAACTCTTGTTGGGTTTTTTCCACGAGCGTACGCATATCCTTTGTGTTTGCCGGGTGATTCCTGAACGTAGGTTGAAGTTTGATAAATGGGAGTCATGATTGCTCCTGTGGTTGGATCAGGTTCTTGCCCTGCGTGAATGGCTTTGGTTGCGAATTTCATAATTGAGTTTTGTTTGATGTGTGATTGGGCAAAGATAAATTTTTTCCATTCCTACGTTTAAAACTTATTCGATATTCGTACCCGATGAATAAAACTTTAAAAGCCCATCTTGCTCTTTTCATTGCGCAGGTTTTGTACGCAGCAAGTTTTCCTATAGCGAAAATCGTGATGGAAACAATTCCTTATTCTGCGCTGGTGATTCTTCGAGTTGCAGGCGCTGTGATTTTATTCTGGGCTTCTTCGCTTTTTATAAATGAGAAAGTTGAGCGAAAAGATTTTTTCCGTTTGTTTTTACTCGGAATATTTGGAGTGGCAGTCAATCAGTCACTCTTTCTGAAAGGACTTCATCTTACTTCGCCCATTGATGCAGCCATTATGATGATCACCACACCAATTCTTGTTCTCATTATTGCAAGCCTGATAATAAAAGAAAGAATTACCATGCTGAAATTTTCCGGAATCATCATCGGATTTTCAGGAGCGGCATTTTTGATTTATAAAAATCTTAACGGTGTTCACAAAGAAGCTTCTTTCCTGGGAGATTTATTTGTATTTATAAATGCAATTTCATGGGGAACTTATTTGGTGCTTGTAAAACCGTTGATGAAAAAATATCACACGGTTACAATTCTGAAATGGACTTTTCTTTTCGCCTTGCCAATGATTCTGCCGTTTGGAATAAGCGATGCAATCACGGTTGATTGGACAAGTTTGTCTATGACGATATTACTTTATGCGGGTTACGTGGTTGTGTTCACCACGTTTGTTGCTTATTTGCTAAACACACTTGCGTTGAAAGAATTAAGCCCGCCAATTGTAAGTGCGTATATTTATTTTCAGCCGTTGCTGACTGCACTTATCACCATTTATATTTTCAGAAACGATGAACTCACTTGGGAAAAAGCTACTTCCGCACTCTTGATTTTTATCGGAGTTTACTTAGCGAGCATGGAAAAAGAAAAATCGTAAACTTAATTTCAATCTTTTATTTTCTCGAATACAATTCTGTAGTGCTCGAAAATTTCTCTCTCGAACACTAAAAGATTGGCTTGTATTTTAAATCTGCGCATCCATTCTCTGAAAGATCTGCTTGCTAAATATTCTGGAATGTACGAAGCGAAAAGTAAATATTTCTGAAAATTAAATGCAGTAAATGCGGCTGTCCATCTTTTGATCGTTTCAATGTAATCTAATCTGCCGCTGTCAACAGAAATTACTTTAAAGTGTTCTCCTGCAGGGTTAATCAAACCTTCTTTTCCATAAGGAAGCCATGAGCCGGGAAATACGCGACAAATAATATCCATCAATTCTTCATCCGTAAAATTCTTTTTCGATAAATCGGTTTTGTCAAACGGAATGTCTTCAAACTTCACCATGTTGGGACCAAACACCATCGCCTGACAATAGAAACGTCCGCCAACCGGAAGTAAACTTGCTACTTGTTTAAAATATGTTTTATAAATTTCATCCTGCTTGCCGGCTTTGTATTCCTCCACTGAACACAAATGTTCAGGACTTCCCATGGCAGCTACCGCGTCAAACTTTCCAAAAGTTTCGGGAGTGATTTGTTTAGAATCCATGTGTTTAACTTTCAACCCGTTTTTTATGCAGGCATCCGCTTGCCCTTTTGCTAACACCACGCCATACGCATCAACTCCCTGTTCAGTTAAATAATTTACAAAGGCACCCCAGCCGCAACCAATGTCAAGAACTTTTGAACCTTTTTTTATGTTACATCCATTTACAATGAACTGATGTTTTTTTAATTGAGCCGCTTCTGTGGTCATAGAAAAATCACCGTCAAACCGCGCGCAACTATATGCGCCTTTTTCGCCTAAGCTTAAGCGGAATATTTTATCCATTCTTGTATAATGTGCATCTAAATGTTCTTGTTTTGCCATGATATATTTGTTTTGTTTGTTATGATTTTAATTTCCGCCGTGCTGAGAGCACAAACCATTCGGACTCTTGGTCATTTGCGTGCATCTTGCTCCTGATTTTGTTTTTGCAGAACACTGAACCGATTTTGCAGTTTTAGCTGTGGAAGTTTTTGCAGGAACTTTTTTTGTTTTACTGTTTGAAGAAGATTTGCTTTTTTCATGTGGAGGATGACAAGTTGGACAAGGAGTATATCCGCGCTGAAGAGCATCCGACACCTGCATCTTCGTGGAAGTTTTGCCTACATTTTTACAGTTTGCAGTATGATAATGTTGTCCGGTAGATGTAGTATACACAGTTTGAGAAAAAATATTCCCCGATAGAAAAACAAGAATTGCAGCGAGCAAAAGAAAATTCTTTTTCATAATTAAGGATGCAAAAATAACATTTAGCTTTTGCCACATTCACTTTTTTTTCTACAAAAGAAAAGAGATAACAAATGGAATTAATATTCTTTCAATTAAAAAGAAGATTATTTTTGCGTTTAATAAAATATAATGATGAAAAAGATTACCCCATTAATTATTCTTTTCTTCGCAGCAAATTTTATTCATGCTCAATCTTTTGAAAAAGGCGATCGCATTTTTGATGTTAACCTTGGGCTTACTGTTTCTAATTTAACGGTAAAAGATAATCAGAAAACCGGCGACACAGCTTCAAAAGGGAAAGCTGCCTGCACTGTTCTTGCTCCTGCAATGGAGTGGGCGGTAGGCAAACGCATCAGCATTGGAACTTCTCTTGTGTATAGCAGTTATTTATCTAAAAAAGATTCGTCAGGATACAAGCCGTCAGCTAAAGGATTGGACGGAAATTTTATTTTCAACTTTCATTTTGTGAAAAGCAAAAGCGTGGATTTGTTTCTCGGGCTTCGACTTGGGCTTGCCGGATTTCGCTATAATCCTAATGACGGCTCTAAAGCAATTTATGGTTCTATGGGTAGCGCGTTTGATTTGCATCTGGGCGGCAGATTTTATGTTTCGCGCCGCGTAGGAATTTTATTCAACATGGGTGTGCCAAGTTACACGTTTAAGAAATTCGGTTACAGTTTGGCTTATACTTATACGCTCAAAGAAAGCGGATTTTATATCGGTACAGGAATTGCCATAAAACTCGGCAAGAAACAAACCGAAGCTATCCCTACATCTGCTACACCTGCTCCAACAGATGATAAAAAGTTTCGCTGAGATTACACCGATTTTATAAAACACAGATTACACCGATTACGTTGTTGCGTTACCATCGGTGGAATCTTTTTTAAATCTGTGTAATCAAAATTTAAACCCTCTCCATCATCGAGAAGAAAAAATCTCCTTCAATCTTTGCATTCTCATCGCTGTCGGAACCGTGAATGGCGTTGGCATCAATTGATTTTGCAAACAGCGAGCGTATGGTGCCTGCATCGGCTTTTTTAGGATCGGTGTTGCCAATGAGCGTGCGGAAATCGGCAATGGCATTATCTTTTTCAAGAATGGCAGCCACAATGGGACCCGAGCTCATGAACTGCACCAGCTCGCCATAAAAAGGACGCGCCTTATGCACTTCATAAAATGCTCCTGCTTTTTCGCGTGTGAGATGTACGGTTTTCATTGCAATGAGCTTGAAACCTGCTTTGATAATTTTATCAAGTATAGCTCCGGTATGCCCGTTTGCAAACGCATCGGGTTTTATCATGGTAAAGGTACGGTTGGTCATAAGTTTTTTTTAGACGGCAAAAATAATAAAAAGGATGAGCGGAGAGCTTTTTCTATTTCCCGTCATTGCAATGACGGACAAATAAAAAACCCCGATTGATTTCTCTTTCGGGGTTTATTTTTTTTCTTTCCTTCTCCTATTATTGAGCATACCAAACAGGCACACTTAATGCGGGTGTTGGAGCATTAGGATTAGTGGTGCGCTCTTGTTCAGGAGTTGGTAAGCGTTTAGGAATATATGGTATTAAACCAATGGGATTCATCATTAAAACAGGAAAACCTGTTCTTCTATAATCCGAATACGATTCAACCGGATCAGCAAACATTGCTTTCCATTTTTCCAAAATAATAGTATGAACTGTAGTATTGGCAGCTGTGTAATTAACAGGAAGCGTGCCTGAAAATGGTGTTCCGGTAACTTCGGAAATGGATGCAGTTATTGCGGCTTTTAAATCGGCAACAGCAGCCGGATTTGACAAACGAGACTCAGCTTCTGCCTGTAAAAACATTGCTTCAGCATAAGTAACCAAAGGAATACTTTTTGACTGATTTGTATTACCTGTATTATCTAATCCTCCAAGGTAAGGTCCCCAATTAGAAACATTTGGATTCAAATTGCCTAACACATTTCCAACGGCTACATTACCTTGCCCGGTAGTGTCGAAATAATAAGGAGTACGTGGGTCGGTCATATTGCCCATAGAATCAATCAATGTTTGACATGCCACCACATAACCATATCTGTTATTTAAAAATGAAGTCCACTGATTGGTTGCACCGGCTGCTGTTCCATGAACTGCATAGCAGTTATCAGCATTGCTTGCAATACCCAAACCTAATTCAGTGAGTATAGTAGCAGCGTTAAAAGTCGATTTTTTGCTTAAACGCATTAAATACCTTGCTTTTAAAGTGTGTGCTACTTTCGTCCAAGCAGCAGTGTTTCCCTTAAAAATAAAATCATCATTTCCCGGCGTTACATTATTAGTTGTGTTTGCAAGATCTACAATTGCTCCGTCCAGTAAAGTTTGAATATCATTCAAAATACTTTGTTGCGCATCATAGTGCGGAGCAAGATTTCCTGTAGCGCCTTGAAACGCGTCTGAATATGGAACATCTCCCCACATATCAGTTGCTAATCCAAGATTCATAGCAAATAATACTCGTGCAATACCTCTGTAGTTAGGGTCTGCTGCGCCATAATTATCGCCAATTAATTTACAGTTAAGCATGGTTGGATAAATTGTATTCCAATAATTATCCATATCACTTTCTATTGGCTGATATTGTTCCGGTTGAACTGCTTGTCCATAAACTCCAGAATTATTTTGCATAAAGATGGAAGCTATTCTTACAGCTCCGCTTTCCAAACAATTAAAGGTTCCTACTTCACAGCTTGACAACATGGATGCAGGTGTTGCTGTTAAAGGAGCATTGGGACTAACATACAGGTTATCTTTCTTTTTACAAGAATCTAATCCTATAAAAAAGAATGCTATTGCTATTGTTTTGTATATTATGTTTTTCATGTTACTTATAGTTTTTTTATTAATAGTTTATAATTAAATTCCTGCCTTGAGACTAAACATTACTGATTTTGTGCCAGGGTTGTTAAAATAATCAAAACCTTTTATATTAGATGCAGCACCAGTCAAACTTGTTTCAGGATCAACACCGGTATATTTTGTTTTTAAATAAAGATTTCTTCCGCTTGCGCCTAATTCGAGATATTTGAATGTATGTTTTTTCTCTTTATTGGAAGTAAAATCAAAACGGTAGCTGATACTAACAGAGCGTAAGCGCACCCAACCACCATCTTGAATTGCGCTTATGTCAGCACCATTTTGTCCCATGTAGTATGTGAAATAATCATTGCCTGTTCCGTTATAACCCGGTAGCATTGTAGTGTGTGCTTGTCCGGCATTAGGTGTTCCTGCATCATATACACCAGATATAGCATACGTTGAGTTTCTATCAATCGTAGCTGCTGATTTTCCTTTGGTATTCAAACTTTGCTGAGTACCATTCCACATATCGCCACCGTGACGTATATCCCATAAGAAACTAAAATTCCATGCTTTATATTTAAAAGAATTGTTGATATTCATTAACCATTTTGGATTTGGATTTCCAACTACAGATGCAGTTTGACTTACCTGTGGAAGTCCGTTTGCATCTAACAATAATTGTCCAGCTGAATTTTGTTTCCATGTAGAACCATAAAACACTCCGTATGGTTGACCAAGAACTGCTTCAGAACTTAATCCGCCAAATCCCGGTTCATAAGTAAATTGAGTTAAACCATTTGCTAAAAAAGTAACCTTGTTGTGATTTTGCGACCATCCGGCTGAAATATTCCAATCAAAGTTTTTTGTCTTAATAGGATCACCACCTACTGCTAATTCAATTCCTTTGTTAGTCATTGTTCCGGCATTAACTTGATGAGATAAATATCCTGTAGAAGCAGGTATAGGAACAGAAATTAACAAATCACTGGATGTTTCATTATAGTATGTAGCATCAACAGTTAGGCGATTATTAAAAAAACTTAAATTTATTCCGCCTTCCTGATCTGCAACTCTTTCCGGTTTAATATTTGGATTGCCCATAGCGGTTGATTGCGCTAAACCTGCTTGTCCTAAATAGGGAAGAGTGTTTCCATTTGTGTAACCATCTGTGAAAATAGGAACTGTATAGTACGTTCTGTCTGAGTAAGGCGATGGAGCAATACCTGTATTGGCATAAGCAGCTCTTATTTTTCCTAAACTAAACCATTTAGGCATTTTAAATGCTTCGGTAAATACCCAAGACATATCAGCTTTAGGATAGAAAAAACTTTTCCCGTTTTTACCAAATGCTGTATTCCATTCGTTTCTGCCTGTTAAATTAAGGTAGAGCATTCTTTTGTAATTAACAGTCGCGTCCAACAATGCTGCATTTTGTTCTTGAAACGTTTGTCCATTACTGCTATACAATTCAGCAGCATTATTCAAGTTGTAATAATTGGGTACGGTAAGTGTGCGACCTCTTGCAAAAATAAATTGTGATTCATCGTATATAAAGTTGTGTCCAATCAATGCATCCAAACCAAAATCTTTTGATACCTGCTTGGTTATTTTTGCAAATAAGTTAGAACTTACGTCTCTGAATAAAAGAGAACTCATATTAACCTGACCTGTACCATCTACGTTATCATTTCCCATAGATGAAATAGCATAAACCTGTTGCGTATTAGTACTGTAAACATCTGTACCTACTTTCCAATTAAAGTCTAAATAATCTAATGGTTTATAATCTAAAAAGGCATTACCAACCATTCTATTGGTTTGATCGGTATAAGGATTTTGATAGGCAGTATATAAAGGATTATCATAATTAGGAAAATATTTTATTTGCGTTCCATCCGGATTTATATAATTTTTAATATTAAATTCTGCTGGAGTACGTGTCAGTGTTAGCATAGTACCCGCAAGATTAGATCCATTTTGAACTCTGGTTCCTGCAGTATTTGTGTAGTTAATAGTACCTCCTGCAGTTAATTTATCCGTCAATTTGGTATCATCTGTTAATCTGATATTTGATCTTTTCAGACTTGAATTAGGTACAATACCTGATTGGCTTGTGTTTCCTGCAGATAAACGCAAAGAGGAATTGTCACTGCCTCCATACACGGACACATTATTATTATAGGTATAACCTGTTTGAAAAAAATCTTTATAGAGGTCGTGTGAAGTCATCCCTGGAAGGGTCGAAATGGCAGGTCCCCAACTGTTGGAAGAAGTTTTGGAATAAACTCCATTTGAACCTTGAGCATAGGTGCTTTGTAATGCAGGTAAATTGCTTACTTTGTCAATAGCAACAGAAGAGCTGAAAGAAACTCCAAATTGTTTTCCTTTGCCTCTTTTTGTTGTGTAAACAATAGCGCCATTTGCCGCAGATGAACCATATAAAGCCGCCGCCGCCGGTCCTTTTAAAATACTTACCGATTCAATATCATCAGGATTAATATCAAGTGCTCTGTTCGATTCATTTATTCCAGATAAGTTTACATTGAATGCAGCATCTCCAGGAGTAGGAACATTTGTAGAGTTATCCATAATAACACCATCAATAACGATGATGGGTTGATTTGTACCAGAAAAATCTGTAGGTCCACGAAGAGTAATTTTAGTGGATGCACCTGGTGTACCGCCTGAGCCAACAACTTCTGTTCCTGGCGCTTTTGCGGCAAGAGCTTCAATAATGTTTGATTCTCCTGATTTACGAATATCATCACCACTCACCTCTGATACAGAATATCCAAGCGATTTTTTTTCTTTAGAAACTCCTAATGCAGTTACCACCACATCATTTAATACTTTTGAGTTATCTTCTAAAGCAATGTTAATGACATCTTTATCTGCCGATACTTTTTGAAGAGTGTATCCAAGGTAGGAGAAGACTAATGATTTGCCTTCGCCTTCTACCTTAATACTAAATTCTCCTTTTTCATTGGTGGTAGCACCGATTGTAGTGCCTTCAACCAATACGGTTACACCCGGAAGTGTTTCTTTTGTTTTAGAATCAGTAACTACTCCCTTAATTACCTTACTGCTCTGTGCGAACAGAACAACTTGAAGGAGCATAAACAATGCAACGAATAGTGTAGTTTTAATTTTCATGTTATGGAATTGTTAAAATTAATTTTGCGAATGTAGAATAATCCTTTTAACCACCAAAAAAAATAATTTCACCAAATTTTGCCAAATCTTTTTTTGACTTTACCTCTCAGCTAAGTATTAATGTGGGATAGAAAACGAAGGATGTATCTTGAAAAGAAAAAGCTCTCTGATTACTCGGGGAGCTTTTTCTTTTCATAAAGTGCCAGAATCACAATCACTAACGAATGAACATCGATGCGCCTAAGCCGCGATGTTATTTTAAGAAGGGTGGATGACGGGATTTGAACCCGCGACCCCTAGAACCACAATCTAGTGCTCTAACCAACTGAGCTACAACCACCGTAAGGGATGCAAAAGTAAAAAATTACTCATTCCTTTTATTTTATTAGCGAAAAGAACATTTCCTAATTGTTACTTTTGCATCATGAGTATTCCTTTAGCAGAACGACTTCGTCCAAAAACGCTGGATGATTTCATCGGACAGAAACATTTAGTAGGTGAAGGTGCTATTCTCAGGCGAGCAATTGAAGCCGGAACAATTCCTTCTATGATTTTATGGGGACCACCTGGCGTAGGCAAAACAACACTTGCGAGAATTATTGCAACTCACTTGAAACGACCCTACTATCAGCTAAGCGCAATTAATTCAGGTGTGAAAGATATTCGTGAAGTGATTGACAAAGCATCTTCCGATTCTTTTTTCGGAACAAATTATCCTATACTTTTTATAGATGAAATTCATCGTTTCAGCAAAGCGCAACAAGATTCATTGCTTGGCGCGGTTGAGAAAGGAACGATTACGTTGATTGGTGCTACTACAGAAAATCCTTCGTTCGAAGTTATTTCTGCTTTGCTTTCTCGCTGCCAGGTTTATGTTTTGAATCATCTGGATAAGCAGGATTTAATTTCTCTTATTGATTATGCAATTCATGCAGATGAAATTCTGAAGAAGAAAAAAATAATTGTGAAAGAAAGCGATGCGCTTCTTCGTCTTTCAGGCGGAGATGTAAGGAAACTTTATAATGCCTTGGAACTTTACGTGAATTCTGTTTCGGAAGATGTTATAGAAATTTCGGATGAAAAACTTTTAAATGTGGTTCAGCAAAAAATGGCTTTGTATGATAAAACGGGTGAACAGCATTATGATATTATTTCAGCGTTCATTAAATCAATCCGTGGCAGCGATCCGAATGCAGGAGTTTATTACCTGGCAAGAATGATTGAAGGCGGAGAAGATCCGCTTTTTATAGCAAGAAGATTGCTGATACTTTCTTCGGAAGATATTGGTAATGCAAATCCGATGGCGCTGGTGCTTGCCAATAATTGTTTTCAAGCGGTGAATGTGATTGGTTTTCCTGAATCAAGAATTATTCTTTCGCAGTTGGTTGTTTATCTTGCCTGTTCTCCCAAGAGCAATGCTTCCTACAAAGCGATTGGAAGTGCGCAGGAACAAGTAAAAAAAACTGGCGACTTATCTGTTCCGCTCTCTATTCGAAACGCTCCAACAAAACTGATGAAGGAACTTAATTACGGAAAAGAATATCAGTATGCTCACAGCTATGAAGGAAATTTTATCAATGCAGAATTTCTTCCCGAAGAATTAAGCGGAACAAAATTATATGAACCGGGAGATAATGATGTGGAAAAAAGATTCAGAGAATTTTTGAAAAAGAATTGGAAAGAAAAATACGGATACTAATCGCCAATAATTTTTCTGCCGATGACTTCAACAGGATTGCCGTCATAAATCCAAATATAAATAAACGAAACGGCAATTCCTCCAAATGTTTGTTCTATAGTTTGCCATGACATGTCAAAAATTATGTTGCGCATCGAGAGTGAGTAATTGAACGAAACTCCAACAACAAGCGAAACAATATAAGTGCATATACCAAGAATTGCACCTGAAATCAATCCTCTTACAAGTGGTTTCTTTGCAATTGATTTTGGGAATTTCATTAAATAAATTTTTGTAACAAGAAAACCGAGTATTAAGTAAGTAATGATGCATCCTGTCAGGAAAATTCCTTTTGGATAGGAGAGGCGCTGCAAATCATTTAAAAAAATACCGTGCCACAGGTAAGAAATGGAAAACATTACCAATGAACTCAGTATCCAAGCGAGAAAAAATCTTTTTGTATTCATACCCTCGTGTTAACGAGAATTTCTTCATCAAAGTTACAATTTTTTGTTGAAATCAGGAGTTAGTTTCTAACAGGGTTCTTAACAGGTTGAGTGCCGATAAGGAAGCACGCCTGATATTTCTTTCTCTGTTATTTCCAAAATTAAATTTCTCGGATATGATTTTATCTTCAGAAGCAACCGAAACCCAAACTGTGCCAACTGGTTTTTCAGTGCTTCCGCCTGTTGGCCCTGCAATTCCTGTTGTTGAAATTCCAAAGTCAGCTTTCAATCTTTTTCTTACTCCATCCGACATTTGTTCCGCTACTTCTTTGCTTACTGCGCCATTATCATCCAAAGTTTTTGCATCTACCTTTAATACATTTATTTTTATTTCATTTGAATAAGCAATAATTCCTCCATTAAAATAATCCGAACTTCCGGCAATGCTTGTGATGAGATGTGCAATATATCCTCCTGTACAACTTTCTGCAACCGCAAGCGTTTTCTTTTTTTGCCTCAGTATTTCTCCTATTACTTTTTCTAAAGTTTCAGGTTCTTTGCCGAATTCTTCAATTGCAAAAATATAGCCGGGAATAATTTGCCTTAGTTCCGTTATTTTTTTGTCAATAGATTGAATAATCTTTTCTTGATTAATACCTTCAGCAGATAAACGAAGTTTTACTTGTCCGGGTGCAGGAAGATAAGCAAGTTTGATTTCATGTTTAGCAAGAGAATCTTCCCACTCTTTAATTTTTTCCGCAAGTGATGATTCTCCGATGCCTTGAGTATGAACCGTTTTGTGTACGATGAAATTTTTATTAAACTTTTTTTGCAATTCCGGAATAACAAAATCAGACATCATCGCTTTCATTTCATAAGGAACACCGGGAAGTGAAACGAAAATTATTCCGTTAGGATTTGATTCAAACCACATTCCTGGAGCCGTTCCGTTTTTATTTCGGATGGGAATACAATTCTCCGGAATTTCAGCTTGTCCACGGTTAATGGCAGGCATCTCAAGATTTCGTTCGGCAAATATTCTTGTTACATCTTCAAAACATTGTTCGTTGAAAATAAGTTTCGTGTTGAAAAATTCGCAGAGGCATTGTTTGGTGATGTCATCATTTGTGGGACCTAAACCACCCGTAATCAGAATAATGTCAGCACGATTCTTAGCTTCGGAAAATATTCTGATGATGTCATCTCGATTATCGCCAACAGTACTGATTTGTTTTACTGAAATTCCGATCAGATTAAGTTGCTGCGCCATCCATTGAGCATTGGTATTTGTAATTTGCCCGATTAGAATTTCATCGCCTATTGAAATTATTTCAGCATTCATTTTATTTACGTTTAAATATTTTATTGAGAATTGAAAAAACATCTCCGCTTTCTTCTTCGTCCAATCGTTTTCTGATCGTTTCGGCAAGAATTAAATAATGGTCTAATTTATTTTTCTTCAGCCATATTCCTGCTTCTCTCTTTTTGTAAATCACCTGAACAGTTGCAGCCAAAATAAATTTTTTATTTTCTGCCAGCCAGTTAAATGCTCTTGCATTTCCTCGAATGGATTGGGCAAATGCAGTAACTTCTACATAATTCTTTTTCATTAACTCTTTTAAAGCATCATCGCGCTTATTAATAGAGTAGTGAAGTAAAACCAATTCAGGGAAATTATTTTTAATGAGCCAGAGACGCGATTCGTCATTGCCCTTGATGAGTTCAGATAAATGCAATATGGCATCTTTTTCGTAAGTCATGCGCGAACTTTTTTCTTTTTTGATTTAGGGATTTTTCCGATTCTGGAATCTCTGCGTAAAACCATTTCGCAAATTTTTATTGCTGATTCTTCAAAATCATCATCATCTTCATGAATCATCTGCCAGTCGGTTTCTTTTTTTCCATCGCTTAAGATATAAACGGATTTCATATTTGGAAATTCTTTTTTCAAACTTTGATGATGTTCTTTCGAGGTTGCCATCCAAATTCCGTTTGCTTCTAAATGATCATCGCGTTTTCTTAAAATGAAAAATATTTTCCCATTCGCATAAATTGCATGGCAGCCAAACATCGGTTTGATGGTAATTTCCAACGGATGCAAATAGTCAAATACAAACTCAAAAGGGATTTTCTTTTTCACAAAATCAATATTATAGCTGGCGAATGTACACAAACGATAAATTTTTAGTGATAAATCTTTATTTCACTTTTCATTGTATTCGAAATTCTTGTATATTCGCAATCCAAAATTTAAAAACATGTCACAGATTTGCCAGATAACAGGAAAAAGAGTAATGGTTGGAAACAACGTTTCCCATGCCAACAATAAGCGCAAACGCGTTTTTCTTCCTAACCTCAAGGTTAAACGTTTCTTCCTTGTAGAAGAAAATAAATGGATTACTTTAAAAGTTTCAGCTCACGGAATGAAAGTGATAAATAAAAAAGGATTGAGCGCATGCCTTAAAACTTCAAGAGCAAAAGGTTTGGTAAAAAGATAATTATCAGAATGATTTTTATTTCAAATAAGACCCCGAAAATTTTCGGGGTTTTTTTATTGGTTTACTTTTTTTCACTTTCTGGATTTTCACAATCTCTTTACGATAATGATTTACTGACAAAAGAATTTCATTCCGGCAGAAGAGAAGCATTGCGCAAACTGATGGATGATAGTTCGGTTGCTGTTTTTTTTTCAGGAATAATAAAAACCCGATCCAACGATGTGGATTATGAATTTCATCAGGATCCAAATTTCTATTATCTCACAGGATTAAATGAATCTAATGCGATTCTCCTGATTTTTAAAAATGAATTTATTTTAAGCGATGGTTCGCCAACGAACGAAATTCTTTTTTTACAAGACAGAAATCCTAAAATGGAAAGATGGACTGGAAAGTTGCTTGGTGTGGATGGCACAAAAAGTATTTTAGGAATTCAGAATGCAGCTACTTCCGATGCGTTTGATGATTTTAAAATTCAATTCAATTCTTTCAAGAAAGTTAATTACATAGAACAAAAACATGCAGGATATAATTTATACTATGAGCAATTCCAATCAAAATTATCGAACGCAAAAATAAATGCCGATACTTATTCGTTGAAGGAATATATGGCGAAGCTCCGCGAAATAAAATTAAAAGAGGAATTAGATTTGGTGCGCAAAGCAATCAGCATTACTTGCGATGGAATCAAAGAAGCGATGAAAGCAATTGAACCCGGAATGCACGAGTACGATGCCGAAGCAATTGTTGAATATGTTTTCAAAAGTAAAGGCGCTGAAGATGTGGGTTATCCGAGTATTGTTGGCGGAGGAGAAAATTCCTGCATCCTTCATTATGAATCAAACCGGAAAAAATTGGTTGAGATGGATATGTTAGTAAGTGATGTGGGCGCGGAATATCACGGTTACAGTGCGGATGTTACGCGTACTTATCCGGTGAACGGAAAATTTTCGGAGGAGCAAAAGTTAATTTATAATATTGTTTATGATGCGCAGGCGGCAGGAATTGCAAAATGCAAACCGGGAGAAGATTTTCGCGCACCGCATAAAGCTGCTACAGAAGTAGTGCAAAAAAGATTGATGGAACTCGGGATTATTAAAACTCCCAGCGAGTCAATGAAATATTTTTTTCATGGCACTTCGCATTATCTTGGGTTGGATGTACACGATGAAGGAACTCACGGTCGGTTGCAACCCAACAGCGTTATTACCGTTGAGCCGGGAATTTATATTCCATTTGGATCCGATTGCGATGAAAAATGGTGGGGAATCGGAATTCGGATTGAAGACGATGTTCTCATCACCGAAACTGAACCCGAAGTGCTTTCTGCCTGCGTTCCTAAAACCGTTGATGAGATTGAAGCATTAATGAAGCAGGAAAGTTTATTTAACCTGATGAAGAAATAATTTCTTTATAAAATTTCTTAAATCCCCCAATGAAATTAAAGAACATAATTTTGTCTTGTTTTGTTTTCTGCAATTTTATTTTATTCTGTTTTAATTCTTTCGCGCAATCAACTAACTCGCCTACACATACCGGAGCCGACACGGTGGCGACGCATTCTTTACAAAAAACCCTTGATAGTATTTCCAAACAAAAAGATATTATTGATATTGCTTTCAAGATAACGAAGATGAAAGTTTTTGTTCGCAAGCCGGATAGCATAAAAATGAAACCGGGCAAGCTGCTCATCTCCGGCAATCCCGCAACCGGATATACTATTCAAACCGGAATAACTGCGCTGTGGACAGAAAACATTTCTTTTTTTGCCGGTCCATTTAATACTACCAATCTATCCACCATTAATGCTTCGCCTGAATATTCAATTTTCGATCATCAGATAATTTTGCCCGTAGTATTTAGTATCTGGACGAAAGCAAATAAATATAATTTTCAGGGCGACTGGCGTTTTTACCAATATCCATCTTACACCTATGGTTTGGGCGGACACACTTCGTTGGCAGACCGAGATTCGATTAATTATTCTTACTATCGGATTTATCAGCAGGTGGTGAAAGAACTATTTCCTAATTTTTATGCCGGAGTTGGTTACGCGCTGGACTATCATTATAAAATTACTGACAGCGGAAACAAAACCGATTTCCAAAGTTATAACGACAGCGCAACTAAAACAGTTTCATCGGGAATATTATTGAATATTGCATACGATAGTCGGCACAATAATAATAATCCGCAGGGTGGGATTTTTGCAAGCGTAACCTATCGCCCCAATTTTACTTTTTTAGGAAGTGATCAAAACTGGCAGATGCTGCAATTTGATTTCAGAAAGTATTTTAAGTTTCCTGCCGACTCTAAAAACATTTTTGCGATTTGGAGTTACGACTGGCTCACGTTTGGCAAAGCGCCGTATCTGGATTTGCCAAGCACCGCGTGGGATACTTATTCCAATCTGGCGCGCGGATATATTCAGGGGAGATTGCGCGCACCAAATTTACTTTATATGGAAGCGGAATATCGCATTTCTTTAACGCGCAACGGATTGTTGGGTTGCGTTGTATTTACAAATGCTCAGGCGGTGTCGGAATATCCGTCAAACAAGTTTGAAACTATTTTACCTGCCTTTGGTACGGGAATCCGATTTAAATTAAATAAATATTCCAATGTGAACTTTGCTGCCGATTATGCTTTTGGAACCGATGGCTCCAACGGAATTTTCTTTAATATCTGCGAGGTGTTTTAGGGTTTCACCTTGATTACACCGATTTCTGAACACTACCCCATTTTGAACTTGAGGGCAATGCGAACTTCTTGAACCTCATTTGGAACTAATTTTAGATTGATTCATTCTGACTCTAAGATTTGTAATTCTCGGGATGCTAATTGGTCACCACTATTTTTGCAAAGCGGATTGAAGTACCACCGGAAAGCCGAACAAAATAAACTCCTTTGTTTTCTAAATACATATCAAGTGGTTCTTTATTAGACACAGTAACTTTTTGAATAGTTTGCCCAACTACATCTACAATCTCAATTTGTTTGGTATCATCAGGTAGTATTAAAGTAAATCTTCCGCTAGTAGGATTAGGAAATGCAAGAGCGCTTTCATAAACAGTGTTATGGATTTCATTTGCAGATGAAAATGTATAAGGTATGCATCTGTAAAATACTGCTGAATCAGACATGAAAGAATCAAATATTATTTTTGTAGTAGCAGTTGCAGTAAAGTAAACAACTGAGTTCGCACCTGATGGACTGAAACCTGTAGATGGAACATTAAGGTAATTATTATACCGCAATAAAGCGTAAGATTGACCTGATGTAAGAGAGTCAATTGTAAGTGTTGCTTTTAAGATACAAGCCTGAGCGCTTAAGCTCACATTGGGTTCGTCATTTGAATCAAGAACAATATGTATGGGTTTAGTAACATGCCCCGGATCTTTGTTTCCTGTTACTGCAGCTCCGTAATCAACGTTTTGCGGAACGTAGTAGGCAAAAGGAGCGGAGTTATTAGCAACTGCACGAGTACCATAAAGAGATGAGAATATTCGTTTGAAAGGAACGGTATCAAAATTTGTATTAAAGAAAAGTGAATCTGTGGCTGAATATGAATTCACGCTGGTTGCACTGAATCCAATAGCCGGAATAATATGATCGTAATCCGGATCCGTCATTCCACTTACATAAACTGAAATGATAACAGGTTGTTTTTTATTTAGAAATTGTTTTACCCAATCAAGATAATTTTGATACTGAGGAGTTGCTGCATTCGGGTTCCATTCAGAATAGGTAAATGAAAATGCATTTAGAGCTATCGTGTCATTCACATAAATAAGTAACTCGCCTCCGGCTACACTGCGGCAAATCCCCTTCGGAAATATAATTGCCATAATACAACCCGCGCCCTGTCGGAAGCAAGAAACTAAAAGCATCTGCTGAGAATCTTTGGAGAATACGCATAGGCGATTACCGAGTTATATATCTTATTGACGATTCCATTCTGATTATTGACGTAAGAAAAATAGGGCACCGAAAAGATATTTACCGATAGGCATAATTTCATTCTCCATTTTCAATTATCCATTATTAAATATTTATTTACATTTGCATACACTTGTTTTTTTAATGCTCACTACACACTCATACAGCGCCCACAATACATCATTATCAATTATTCATTTGCATTTACCCCCCCCGAAATTTTTTTATTAGCAGAAAAGCAGCTTACATTAATTGCATTTTTACAATCACTTTTAAAAACAATTTATCATGAAAAAACTATTACTATTTGCAATTGTTTCAATTTTTCTTTTACCAAGTTGTGCAACAATTATGTCTGGAACAAAGAAAAATGTTATTCTTGTTGAATTACCTAAAGATTTAGAGGTGAAAAAAGGCAGTGAAGTATTAGAAATAAAAGATAGGAGAGCCGCTTCAGCTAATAACGGTAATGGTCATTCCACACTATATATGTATCCTGGAGTAAGAGTAAAATTGACAAACGATCTTTCTTTAAAATTAATATCCGGAGGTCAAACTGCATCAGTTCCAGTAATGTATAACTACATGATTGGTGGTCTTATTTTTGAAACCTTTTATACTCTGGGTGTAGGAACAATTATTGACTTGGTAACAGGTGCTGCTAAAAAACCTAAGCTTAGATATATAGATGTTCCTGCTGCATTTAATAAAACAAAACCTCGTAGCCAAAAAGAATTGAAACGAGTTGTTATGGGTATGAATTAATTATATTTCCTAAAACCAAGAATAATGAAAAAACTTTACACAATTATTTTGTTCGCTTTTGTTTACACAATTGCAAACGCACAATTTCACACTATCCTTGTTTTCAATGGTACTAATGGTAGTAATCCTTATGGTGATCTTATTTACGATGGTACTTTTCTCTATGGGATGACACAGATTGGTGGTACACCTACAAATGGTTGTGGTGGTAACGGTTGCGGGGTGATCTTTAGGATAAAGCCGGATGGAACCAGAGATAGTGTGTTACTTAATTTCAATAGCACAAATGGAGCTACCCCTTTTGGATCCCTTATTTACGATGGAACTTTTTTCTATGGAATGACAGCGGCTGGTGGTACAAACACTGATGGTGTCGTCTTCAAAATAAAGCCGGACGGAACAAATTATGCAAAACTCCTCGATTTCAATAATGCAAACGGAATGAATCCAGATGGCTCTCTTTTTTCAGATGGAACTTTTCTATATGGAATGACACGGGTAGGTGGTACAAACAATATTGGGACAATATTTAAAATAAAACCGGATGGAACNNATTTTGCAGGCGCAACAAACGGAAGGCGTCCTATTGGCTCTCTCATTTCTGACGGCACTTTTCTTTATGGAATGACAACTAATGGAGGCATAAAGGATAGCGGAACAGTATTTAAAATAAAACCGGATGGAACAGGGTATTCTGACCTGCTTGATTTTGCAGGCGCAACAAACGGAAGTGCACCTAGTGGCAACCTTTATTTTGACGGGACTTTTCTCTATGGAATGACACAGTTTGGCGGCACAAGTACATATTGCAGTGCGTATGGATGTGGAGTTCTCTTTAAAATAAAGACGGACGGAACAGGATATGCAAACCTGCACAATTTCGGATTTGACGGACTTGAACCTTTGGGCTCTCTTATTTCAGATGGAGTTTTTCTTTATGGAATGACTCAAGGTGGTGGTGGATTAGGAAGAGGGGTTGTCTTTAGAATTAAACCGGATGGAACAGGATATTTTCAACTGCATAGTTTTTTAGGTCAGCCATCAGAGGGTATGAGACCTTACGGCTCCCTTATTTCTGATGGAATATTTCTCTATGGAATGACAGGTTATCAAGCTACAATATTTAAATATCAAAATGTATATATAACTGGTAAATCAAATATTTGCTCAGGGTTAGGACAAACCGATACACTCACCGCAACGGGTGGTGCAACCTATTCATGGAATACAGGGCAAACAACAACGTCAATTATAGTTTCGCCTACAACAACTACCATCTATACTGTTACAGCAACATCCGGCACTTGTGTTGCTACAGCAACAACTACTGTTACAGTATTTAATTCTCCGCCAACTGCAACAATTACCCCAAGCGGTGCTACTACTTTTTGTCAGGGAAAATCAGTAACGCTTACATCGGGCACTGGCAATAGTTATTTATGGTCTAATAATGCAATTACACAAAGTATTGTAGTTACAAGTTCTGGAAATTATTCTGTGGTTGCAACAAATGCTTGTGGCAGCAGTAATTCTCCCCCTATAAATGTTACAGTAAATTCTTTACCAACTGTAAATATATCGCCAACTTCTGCAACTATATGTAGTGGGGTTTCTGAAACACTTTCTTCTTCACCTTGCTCAAGTTATTATTGGAGTACTGGTGCATCTACAACTTCTATTTCAGTTGCTCCAACAACTACAACTATTTATTCTGTTTTATGCACAGATGTAAATGGATGCACTGGAGTGAGTACATCTACCATTACTGTTCAAACGTGCACAGGCATTTCAAATTATGATTTGCAAAATGAGTTTTCTATTTATCCTAATCCAAGCAATGGAAGTTTCACAATACAAGCCAATAGCCAACAGCTTTTAGCTAATAGCCAAATTGAAATTTATAATGTGATGGGAGAGAAAGTGTATGTGCAAGCCATGCCTCCCCCTTTATCCCCCTCAGGAGGGGGACAGAGCGCAAACAGCGCGACAGGGGGAGGACAATTCACCATTGATATTTCTTCTCACCCAAGCGGAATTTATTTCATTCAATTAAAAACAGAGCAGGGGATGGCAACAAAAAAATTAGTGATAAATAAATAACAAACGCCCTCACCCTGCACCCTCTCCCAATGGGAGAGGGAAACAGCTTCCTTCTCCTGCGGGAGAAGGAGTGAGGATGAGGGCAAAAAAACTAAATCATAAACCAAAACACACAAACCAGATATGAAAATATAAGTATATAGAAGATAGCCCCCCAACATCTTACCCCCGCCTTAGGTTTTCACATCGCAAAACCAAAACAAAGCTATGGCAGCTAACAATTTCAACACCGACATTCCTGATGCAGTAATTGCTCAGGTTCTCAGTTCACTTGCAGCAGCAGATGCAGCGCTTGCTCCTTACAAAGTGGCACTTACCGAAGCGCAAAAAAAACATTTGCCCACCATTGGAGATGGAACAATTCCGTTTGCCGAAAAAACCGATGCGTTTATGGACAGCGCACCCAAGTACAATCCGCCTTATGTGGATGTAACAGAAACGCACAAGGATTTTAAAAACTTTCAAAAGATTCATCCCGTAATTCAAAAGCTTGATTCCATTAGAAAAGATGCAAACGATATCAGCATTGCCGCAGGCAGCGATGCGTATGTGCAATATCTGGCTTATTACAGTTCGGTAGGAAAAGCGGCAGAGCAGGGCGTGCCCGGTGCAAAAACCATTTATGATGAACTGGGCGCACGTTTTCCATCGCGCACCAAACCAACTCCGCCTCCGGCAGCAGCGCCTCCAACAAAATAGCCAATAGCCATTAGCTATCAGCTATTAGCCAAAACCCACAAATTGCGTAAATTTACGCAACGTTCCTCAAAAAATGCCCTCCGTCCTGTAAAAACGGCAGGACGCTGGGCATAAAATGGTGAACGCTGAGCAAAAAATGCTTGGCATCCTGTAAAAATGACAGGACGTTGGGTAGATTTTACTCAACGTTGAGCAAAAAATGCTGGAGCTTGAACAGAATTTGCTCGGCATTGAACAAAAATACCCGAGCGTTAACAGAAATTAATCGTTGCTATGTAGAATCTTTTCTGCTCTTGCCAGCGCGGCATCAATATCAACGCAAACATTTGCTTTGCCGATGTTGAAAATAAGACGGGATTTTTCTAATTCATTGTAAACTCCTTTCTGCACTCCTGAAAGAATAAATTTTGTCCCCTGATTTTTTGCCTGTTTGAAAACTTCTTCGAGCGTGTGCAGTCCTGTTGCGTCAATAACAGGAACAGAACGCATGCGGATGATCAGAATTTTCGGAGGACTTTCCATTATTTTCATTGACTCCTTAAATTTATAGGCAGCTCCAAAAAACATCGGTCCTGAAACTTCAAATACTTCCACACCCGCAGGAACTTTATATCGGCTGATAGCTTTCTCATCATCGGCTTCGTTCATTTCTTTGGTGATAATATTTACGTTCGAAATTTGCGTCATCCTTCTCATGAAAAGAAAAACGGCAAGCACCATTCCTATTTCGATGGCAACAGTAAGATCAACAAACACAGTAAGAAAAAAAGTGGCAAGCATCACAGCAGCATCGCTTTTTGAAGTGCGTAAAACTCCAATGAAAGAACGCCATTCGCTCATGTTGTAGGCAACTACTACAAGAATTCCGGCAAGACAAGAAAGCGGAATCAGCGTTGCCCATTTTCCAATGACCAGCATGATGATGAGAAGTGTAATTGCATGAACAATTCCTGCGATGGGAGTTCTTCCTCCGCTTTTTACATTTGTTGCAGTGCGTGCAAGCGCGCCTGTAGCAGGAATTCCACCGAAGAATGCCGAAGCGATATTTGCAATTCCTTGTCCCACCAACTCGACATTCGATTTATGGTTTCCGCCAATCATTCCATCGGCAACCACAGCGGAAAGAAGAGATTCAATTCCTCCAAGCAAGGCGATGGTGAATGCAGGGCGAATTAATTTTTGTATCATGGAAAAATCAAATCCCGGAACATGAGGCATCGGGAATGAAGATGGAATTTCACCGAACTTACTTCCGATGGTTTCTACATCCAAATGAAAATACTGAACGGCAAAAGTGGAAAGTAAAATTGCCACCAGCGAGCCGGGAATTTTTCGCGTGATTCTTGGCAAGAAAGCTGCCACCAGAACTGTTCCTGCTGCAATTGAAATTGCTAAAATATTTATCGAACCGAAATTCAAAAAATATTCTTTCCACTTGTCAACGAAATCTGCGGGGACGGTTCCCATGTGCAAACCACAAAAATCTTTTATCTGTGAAGAAAAAATAATCAAGGCAATTCCACTGGTAAAACCTACAATTAAAGGATGAGGAATGAATTTTATCATGGAACCCATCCGAGCGAATCCCATTATCACCAGCATGATTCCTGCCATGAAAGTGGCGTAGATCAATCCGTCAATTCCGAATTGCTGAACGACTCCGTAAACAATAACGATGAATGCACCTGTGGGTCCTCCGATCTGAACGCGGCTTCCGCCAAGAAATGAAATTAAAAATCCGCCGATCACTCCGGTTACCAAACCTTTTTCGGGGGAAACGCCCGATGCGATGGCGAATGCAATGCAAAGCGGAAGCGCAACAACGCCTACAACAATTCCGGAGATAAAGTCCTTGTAAAATTGTGCTCTCGTGTAACTTCTTAGCGTAACAAATAATTTCGGAACAAACATAAACTGGGCAAATATAGAAAAGAGAAGCGAGTAATAAATTTTCTGTTGAAGAGAATAATGCACCTACGTTGGTTGAAAATTTTATTTTTGTTCTTTCTTATGGCAAAATTCCATTCACTCAAAATAGCCGATGTGAGCAAGGAAACTGCAGATTGCGTTTCTGTTGCGTTTGATGTTCCATCTTTATTGAAGGAAGAATATAAATTCATCCAGGGACAATACCTTACTCTGAAACTTTTTGTGAAGGGGGAAGAACTGCGCAGGTCGTATTCTGTTTGCAGCGGTGTGAATGAAGGTGAACTTCGTGTTGCTATCAAAAGAGTGAAGGACGGAAAAGGTTCCAATTTTGTTTATGATAATTTCAAAGCAGGACAGGAAGTGGAAGTGATGACTCCCATGGGAAGTTTCCATTCTCAAATGGATCCATCGCATAAAAAAAATTATGTACTGTTTGCAGGAGGAAGTGGAATCACGCCTATGCTTTCTATCGTTAAGACTGTTTTACAATCAGAGCAAAATTCTTCTTTGATATTGTTCTATGGCAACCTGAATGAAGAGAGCACCATCTTTAAAAAACAATTAGACGAACTCGCGGAGAAAAACTCTTCTCGATTCAAATTGCATTATATTTTTGAGAAACCTACTTCTCAAATTGAGGAACTGTATAAAGGAATGTTGGTGAAAGAAAAAGTAAAAACGCATATCGATAAACACATTGTTCTTTCATCTGACAATGAATTCTTCATTTGCGGACCAAAACCGATGATGGACAATGTGCGCGAAACGCTGGAAGAAAATAAAATAGACAAATCAAGAATTCACGTAGAGTATTTTACTTCTTCATCTATAGATAAGGAAGAAAAAAAATCTTCAATAGAAAAAATTATCAGCAAAGTTACGGTTGTGCAATACGGAATGGAAACCACTTTTGATCTTGCTTCGGATAAAAAAGCGATTCTCGATGCAGCAATTGAACATGGAGTGGATGCGCCCTTCGCCTGCAAAGGAGCGGTGTGCGCTACGTGCAGAGGAAAAGTGATCGAGGGAAAAGTTCACATGGATAAAAACTTTGCGCTCACCGATGCTGAAGTTGCCGAAGGATTTATTCTCACTTGCCAGAGCCATCCCATCACGCCAGTGGTGAAGGTGGATTATGATGTTTAGCCCTCTCCCTAATCCTCTCCCACAGGAGAGGGAATTATTTTGTGCGATGAATCAGGAGTAGGGTAGTGGCGAAAAGAAAAAACGCTCCCGTCTGGTGAAGCACTGCGATTACGATCGGAACTCCGTAAAGAAGCGTAAGCACTCCTAACATGAATTGTGCAAGCACAATTATTCCAAGCGCATTGATTATTTTCCGTTGCTGCGGAGTGAGTTGCATTTTTTGTGCGCGGTAAAAAATAATTCCGACAATAATTACCACAACGTAGGCGATGTAGCGATGAATAAATTGCACTCCGGCAAATCCTTCCAGGAAATTTTTCCATACGGGTTTAAGAGAAACAATATCGTCCGGAAACCATTGATCGCCCATCTTGGGCCATGTGGGATAACCGTAGCCTGCTTTCATGCCTGCGACAAAAGCTCCATAAATTATCTGGAGGATGACGAATGAGAAAAGAAGGATGGAAAGTTTTTTGAGTCCGACCTCATCCCTTTCTCCCTTCTCCTTAAGGAGAAGGGACGGGGTTGAGGTTAAATCCAGCGCATACCAAAACGTAAAACCAAAAACCATCAATGCGCTGATGAGATGCGAGGCAAGACGGTAATGGCTCACGTGAACATTTTCAGAGAGGCCACTTTTTACCATAAACCAGCCAAGCGCACCCTGAAATCCGCCCAACGCAAAAAGCACGATGGCTTTTTTCATAAATCCTTCAGGGAATTTTTTCTTCATCCAGAACCAAACGAACGGGACGAGGAAAACAAACCCGATAATTCTTCCAATGAGACGGTGAATGTATTCCCACCAGAATATTCCTTTGAAATCGGATAAAGTAAAATCGGAGTTGATGAGTTTGAACTGCGGAGTTTGTTTGTACGAATCAAATTCTTTCTGCCAGGAATCTTCGGAAAGCGGAGGAAGCGTGCCGGTAACCACTTTCCACTGGGTGATGGATAAGCCGGAGCCGGTGAGCCGTGTGATGCCGCCAATCACTACCATTAAATAGATTAAAAAGCATCCGGTAAGGAGCCAGATGATGATGGGGCGGTAAGAAGTTTGTGTTTTATTTATTTCCACGCACAGAAATTTATTTTCAATCCCCATCCGTTACTTCATGCCAAGGAAAGTTTGAATTATATCCCGGTATTTCCCAGAAGAATTTTCCGCGCTTCTTATCGTAATTGCCAATTTCGTTCATGGTGTCGCAGTCGTATAATCTGCCGTTCACCATGGTGTAATGCACGGTTTCGGAGTTCTTAATATCATCGAGCGGATTTTTATCCATGATAATAAGGTCGGCAAGTTTTCCTTTTTCGAGCGAGCCAATTTCTTTTTCCATGCCGATGTATTCCGCACCGTTCATGGTGGCACAGCGCAGCGCCTGCATATTGGTCATTCCGCCTTGCTGCAGCATCCACAATTCCCAGTGCGCGCCAATGCCGTTCATCTGTCCGTGCTGTCCGAGATTTACTTTCACGCCTGCATCCGCCAGTTTTTTGCAGCTCTGCGAAACTAAAATATATCCGTTGGTGTATTCTTCTTCTGGAATCATGGTGCGGTGCCGCGCTTTGGTGTCAACCACATTTCGCGGAGTGAAATTGAGCAGGCGTTGCTTTTCCCACACGTTGGTGTGCTGATACCAATAGGTTTCTCCGCTCATGGCGCCATAGCAAACGATGAGCGTGGGCGTGTATTGCGTTTTGCTTTTGCTCCAGAGTTGCACCATATCATTATATAATGGCACGACTGGAAGATTGTGTTCAACGCCTGTGTGCCCGTCAAGAATGTGCGTGAGATTGTAAAAATAAGTGGAGCCGCCTTCGGGAACAACTTGTATTCCGAGCTGACGCGCGGCTGTGATTACCTGCTGGCGTTGTTCTCTGCGCGGCTGATTATAGCTTTTCACCGAGAACGCACCGAACGCTTTTGTTCGCACGATCGCAGACTTTGCATCGTCCAGAGAATTTATCACCGCCTTGAAATCCCCATCTGCGCCATAAAGGATTGTTCCGGTAGAAAAAATTCTTGGTCCGGTCATGATCCCTGCTTTCACCATTTCGCTCTGCGAGAAAACCATTTCGGTGTTGGAAGACGGATCGTGCGTTGTAGTTACACCGTAAGCAAGATTTGCAAAGTAAGTCCATTCTTTCTGAGGAGAAAGTCCTTGGCGGAAAGTCCAGAGATGCGCGTGAACATCAATCATTCCGGGCATAATTGTTTTTCCGCTCATGTCCATTACTTTTGCTCCTGCGGGAATCTGAACTTTATCCGAAGCGCCGATGTCTGTAATTTTATTTTCTGTAACAACGATGGTTCCGTTCTCAATTACTTCATCGCCTTTCATCGTGATGATTCTCGCGCCTTTAAATGCGATTGTTCCTTTTGGTTTGTCAGAATCGAGAATGAGATTTATTTTTATTCCAACCGTATCCATCTTTAAAAGACTGTCTGCTTTTCCATTAATGAAACCGAATCGGTTTCCAAGTTCTGTCGTGAAATATTCTTCTCCCAGTGTCCAATGAATTTTCTTACCATCTGCGCTCCAGTGAATATTTATCCCTGCATCTTTTGCTACTTGTGCAACAGGAACGCTTTCCATCTTCGCAGAAATATCTTCTGTCTTTCCTACCAGTGGCATCGGTGCGATGTATACTTTGAAAAGTTCTCGGTAAGCGATCCAATTATTATCAGGACTCGGTACAAAACTGTTTGTGTATTTGGAAGTGAAGTGTGTGCGAACATCTTTTCCATTGAGGTCGCAGCTTTTCATAGCGAAATTATCTCCATCTCCGGTCTGGAAGAAAATCCGTTTTCCATCTTTTGAAAAATATGGGTCGCTGCCATCTTTTATTACAAGCGTTGGTTTTCCGCCAGAAGCAGGCATGATGTACAAACCCGGATTCACGCAAAACGCATTTCCCTGTTGGTTGTTGCCTTCTTCTTTTTGATAGACGATCCATTTTCCATCGGGAGAAAATCTTGGTGTTCGGTAAATTCCTTTTTCGGTAGAATTTTTTATTAATTTTTTATCTGCTAAATTCATTTTCATTATTGATCCGCTTCCTTCATCGCTCCAAGTTACATAAATGATTTCTTTTCCATCGGGAGAAAATGAAGGCTCGAATTCAAAATCAACGGAAGAAGTTAATCTTGCAGGAGTTCCATTCGGTAATTCTTTTTTCCAGAGATAACCAACGGCATTGAATAGAATATATTTTTCATCAGGAGAAGTTACCACATTGCGAATTGTTTTTACTGCGAATTTATCAGGAGCAACCGGATTTTGAAAATGAAGCGCGTCATAAATTTTTTGTTTCACTTTTGCTGTGAAAGGAATCTCTGCTGCTTTAGAAGTTGTAATATCTATTTTCCAAATTTTTCCTTGCGCCCAGATGATAATGTCCTTCGCATCCAGCCATTGAAATCCGGTGTAAGGTCCAAATATTGCCCAAGCTTCAGATTGGTCTTTGCTGAGTTTGTCGTACACAGGATATTCTTCGCCTGTTTCTAAATTCCTCAGATACAAAACTGATTTTTCACGAACTCTTCTTACAAACGCAAGTGTTTTTCCATCCTTGGAAATCTGCGGACGCATTGCACCGCCTGAGCCGCCGGTTACCGTTTCAGTTTCTCCGGTTGCAAATTCATATCGCTTGATGACATAAATCTGGTTGTTGGGATCCTTGTTGTATTCAAAATGTCCTCCCGGATACATATCCTCGCTGTAGTAAACATATTTTCCATCGGGAGAAACACTGGGTTCGCCCAGATCCTGCTGATCATTTTTTCTTTTTGTAATTTGAATGCCTTCTCCGCCTGTGAAATGATACATCCATAATTCTCCGGCACCGAGCGAGCGGGTAGAAGTGAAATGTTTTTTTGCAATCAAATAATTTCCATCGGGCATCCACACAGCATTGTTGAGCAATCGGAAATTTTCTTTCGTGATTTGTTTTGCATCCGAACCATCGCGGTTCATCATCCAGATATTATCTCCGCCACCTGCATCGCTGGTGAAAGATATCTTTTTTCCATCGGGAGAAAATCGCGGCTGCACCTCCAGCGAATGTCCTCCACGCAAAAGTTTTGCTTCCCCACCCGTGATCGGCATGGAGTAAATATCCCCGAGCAGATCGAAAATAATTTCTTTTCCATCGGGGGAAACATCCAGACTCATCCAGGTTCCTTCTGTGGTAGTGAATTCCACATCTTTAAATGTGCCGGGAGGATTGTTGACATCCCATTTCTTATTGTCTTTCTTTTTGGTGGTGTCTTTTGCTGCAGTTTTGGTTTGTGCAATCACTCCTTCGATTACGCTCAGGGTGATCATTAGAATGAGAAAAAGTTTTTTCATGGAAAGTTTTTAGAGCGGTAAAAGTAGAAAAATAAATACGAGTTTGTCTTCCTTAAAATAAAACATCCGAGCCCCCAAAAGGAAACTCGGATGAGAAGAAAATACTATTCAGATTCTTTAAGAAACTATTCAGAATTAATCCTGATGATCCCGATTGCCATCGGAGCTTTTGCGTTTTCTGAAACGAACATTGCTCCTGTCTCCGGATGGTTTCTCCGGAGGCGTACTTTCAGAAGATCGTTCTCTTGAGAAACGGTTATCTGATCGTCTTGGTTCGCCGGTGGCGGAACCTGAATGACTTCTTGGACGCTCGTATCTTTCTCTTGGAGTAAAGCTTGGACGATCCGAAGAATGTGAAGGTCGGTCATGAGAAGATCTTTCCCGGTTGTAGGAAGGTCGTTCTCTATTGTAAGATGGTCTTTCTCTTTCGAAGGAAGGTCTTGATTCTGTTTGTCGTGGTTCGGGAGTTGAAGGTGCGTTACCTTTCAGAGTAAGTTTCAATAATACAGCAGCAAGTTGTTCTGCAGTGAAACCTTCTTTGCAATAATCCGCTACCATGGCATCGAATTTTTCGAGATGACCGGCAGTGACGATTGATTTCAGCTGAGTAAGAAGTTTTACATTGCTGAGTTCGAGAATTTCTTTTTCTGTAGGAACATTTCCTCTTGCGATCTTCACTTTTGCGTAGCGCTCAATGTCTCTCAGTTTAAAGGAATCATTTCTTCCTGTAACAAAGCTGAACGCTTTTCCTGTTTTTCCGGCTCTGCCGGTACGACCAATGCGATGCACATAATATTCTGCATCCATCGGAATGTCGTAATTGAAAACTGCATCCACGTTACTAACGTCAATTCCGCGTGCGGCAACATCCGAAGCAACCAAAATATTTATTCTGCCTAATTTGAAACTTGACAGAACCGAATTGCGTTGTGCCTGACTAAGGTCTCCGTGAATTGCATCTGCTTTATGTCCCATCGTGCGCATGGTGGCAACCACTTCGTCCACTCTGCGTTTTGTATTGCAGAACAGCAAAGTTAATTTCAGGTTATGCAGATCCATCAGTGAAGAAACTATTTTAGCACGTGAAGCATGTCCTACTTCAAAATAAATTTGTTCAATAGAAGTTGCTGTAAGATTTTCGGTTGTAACTTTTACGTGAACCGGATGTTTTTGGAAACGGTGTGCAATATCTAAAATTGGTTTTGGCATTGTCGCAGAAAAGAGAACGGTTTGTCTTTCAGGAGACATTTTTTTAAGAATGTTTTCAATGTCTTCCCTGAATCCCATATCAAGCATGGTATCTGCTTCATCGAGCACCGCCATTTTTACTTTCTCGAACGATAATGTTTTACGTTCAAGATGATCCATGATCCTACCGGGAGTTCCAACAATTACGTTCATGCCTCTTCTCAGTTGCATGATCTGTTCTGACATAGAAGCTCCTCCGTAAATCGCAAGGACATGAATATGTTTTTTGTATTTGGCAAGCTTCTTCAGTTCCAATGCAACTTGTTGTGCAAGTTCGCGTGTAGGACACATAACGAGCGAGGAAACAAATTTATCTTCCGGCTGAATTAATTCCAGTAGGGGAATTCCGAATGCGGCTGTTTTTCCTGTGCCGGTTTGTGCCTGACCGATCACATCTTTCCTGTCTAACAGGTGAGGAATAGTTTGCGATTGAATGGGCGATGCCTCGATAAATCCCATGTCGGTGATGGCGTGTTGCATTTCTTCACTAAGCGAAAGCTCATTGAATTTTAATTTTTTTACTTCTTTCATATTTTTTTTTTGATTACACAGATTGTTAAGAGATTACACCGATAAAGAATCATAACGAAATCGGTGTAATCTTCCCGAAAATCGGTGTAATCCTAAACCTTTTTAAATTTTTAGAATGCTACGGCAGTGTTGTGATGCCTGCCGTATGATGTCTCGTGACTTTGTCCGATTTTCGGACTCCGACTTTTGTCGGAGAGGGGCAGATTAACTGATGTACCAATCTAATTTCTGTACGAAGATAACAAAAGTATTGATATGGTGGAAGTAAAGTTCAGGCAGCGATTTTAATTATGTAATTTCATAATTTCTTCGTTGTATAATTTAATTGCTTTATTGAAATGATGATTTTCTGAAATTATCAATGGAATTGCCAATGGAATAGCTACAAAATATTTAAGTATAGTTATACGACGCGGATAATTAAGATTCATCATAGCACCTGAACCAAAGTCAACAAAATTTGATGTGTTTTCAAATTTCAAATATTCATTCCTTGATGAAGGGAACATACACAATCGAGTTCTTAATTCGGAATCCGAAAGTTCTCCTCCGTTCATTGTGTAGATAACTTCTTTAACAGAGTCTTGCTCATTAAAAACTTTCTTAATTATAATAATGTTTTCAATATCTGCGTTTGTAATTGAAAAATCCATTGATTGTGAGTAGGAAACAAAAGGTAAAATCAAAACCAATAAAATGGATATTGGAATAAGGATAATAGATTTCATCCAACAAATTTACTTTATTTTTCTTGGATAACCTTTACTATTGCTGTACAAGAATAAAACGCATAACACACATTTTTTTAATTTACTGTTGTTAATATCTCATGCTTTATGTTTTAAAATTTGTTTATGTTTACGCCCATCAATAAATAATTATTTATGGGAGTCGGTTCACTAATTCTTCTAATCTTATGCGGTGTTGCTTTCTGCGGATTGGGAATTGGAATTTCCAAACTCATTGCCCCATCATCCAAAAACTCTCAAAAGCTTGAAGCATACGAATGCGGTATTCCCACCGAGGGCGGAACCTGGGTGCAATATAATGTAGGATATTATTTATTCGCGCTTATTTTTTTGGTGTTCGATGTGGAAATAGTTTTTCTTTTTCCTTGGGCGGTTGTGCTACGCGAAGTTGGCATGGTAGCTTTTGTTGAAGTATTAATTTTTGTTTTCATATTATTTCTTGGTTTATTATACGCATGGAAAAAAGGCGCGTTGAAATGGCAATAACAAAAAGTAATTATTAAAATGGACAAAAAAGAATTTCCCGGAGCGGTACAAAATTGGCCCGGTGGCGGTATGGTGGTTACTTCGCTGACCGATGTTGTCAATTGGTCTCGTGCTAATTCTTTGTGGCCGCTTGTTTTTGGAACGAGCTGCTGCGCCATTGAAATGATGTCGGCTGCATCGGCAAAATATGATTGGTCGCGTTTTGGATTTGAAGTTGCCCGTGCCACACCAAGGCAAGCTGACCTTATTATATGTGCAGGAACTATTGTTTATAAAATGGCTCCTGTGCTCAAGCGTTTGTACGATCAAATGGCGGATCCTAAATATGTAATTGCCATGGGAGCTTGTACAATTTCCGGCGGACCATTTTTTTACAATTCATATTCGGTAGTGCGTGGAGTTGATCATATTGTGCCGGTTGATGTTTACATTCCGGGTTGTCCTCCACGCCCGGAAGCTTTGCTTCATGCGCTTATTGAATTGCAATTGAAAATTAAGAATAGAAAAAGCGGAGATACAAAACAAGTTGTTAGTAATATATAGATAGAAATTTGTGACCAACGAAGAACTCAAAATATTTATTTCCGCTCATACGCCTGAAGTTGTATTTGAAGAATCGCAATTTCTAAACACTACTATTAGTTTCGATAAACTTTATTCGCTCGCAAAACATCTGCGCACAAATCCTGATGCTGATTTTGATTATTTATTCTGTCTGAGCGGAGTGGATTGGAAAGATCACATGCTGGTAGTTTATCACCTCACTTCACGAAAACATAAACACAATGTTGTGTTGAAAGCAAAGATCACCGACAGAGTGAATCCTGAAGTTCATACCGTGTGCGACATTTGGAAAACGGCAGAGTTGCACGAGCGTGAAGTATATGATCTGTTTGGAATAAAATTTACGGAACATCCTGATCTGAGAAGATTATTTTTGGATGATACCTGGGGTTTTCCGCTGAGAAAAGATTATAAAGACGATGTAACTATAGTTCAATTGTGATTGACAAAGAAGAAATAGAAGATCTGACTCAGGCGCACGAAGAGGATTTTATTCTCAACGTGGGTCCTCAGCATCCGTCCACACACGGAGTTCTGCGCCTGAAAATAAAATTGCAGGGCGAAACGGTGACACATATTGAACCGCATCTGGGTTACATTCATCGCTCTATAGAAAAAATGTGCGAAGCGTCTTCGTACCGAAATTTTATTTACCTCACCAGCCGAATGGATTATCTCTCCGCGCATATGAATAATCAGGCGTGTGCAATGGTGGTGGAAAAAGGTTTGCAGTTGGAAATTCCTAAGCGAGCAAAAGTGATTCGCATTCTGATGTCGGAACTAACTCGTCTTGCTTCGCATCAATTATGGTGGGCATGCACCGGACTCGACCTTGGCGCAACTACGCCTTTCTTTGTTGGCTTCAGAGATCGCGAAGTGATATTGGATATTTTTGACGAGACTTGCGGTTCACGGCTAACGATGGATTACAATGTTCCGGGCGGAATTATGTTTGATATTCATCCTAATTTTCAGAAAAATGTTCACGCTTTTCTGAAAGGTTTCAAAAAAAATCTTCCCGAGTACCATCAGCTTCTTACCGGCAATGTGATTTTTCAAAATCGTACAAAAGGAGTAGGTTACCTTTCTCCTGAAGATACGATTTCGTTTGG
Organism: Bacteroidota bacterium; assembly: GCA_003164895.1. GTDB lineage: Bacteria > Bacteroidota > Bacteroidia > Palsa-948 > Palsa-948 > Palsa-948. Next base: position 53,913 of record PLUL01000074.1, read on the forward strand.
CTGCTCAGGTCCAACAGCGCGTGGTTCAGGAGTGAGTTGTGATATTCGTAAATGGCAACCTTATGATGGTTATGAAGATGTTCAGTTTAATGAAGTGTTGGAAACTGCCGGGGATTGTTACGCGCGTTATCTTGTTCGCATGAGAGAAATGGAAGAGTCTGTGAAAATAATTGAGCAACTGATAGATAATATTCCCGAAGGAGATTTTCAGGCGAAGACAAAAGCTGTGCTTAAACTTCCTAAAGGCGAATTTTATTCGCGTGTTGAAACAGCGCGCGGAGAACTTGGGGTTTATTTGGTGAGTGATGGAACATCAAAACCGTATCGCATGAAATTCCGTTCACCGAATTTTTCTAACCTTTCTGCTTTGCGAGAGATCGCAGTAGGAGGGAAGATCGGTGATTTGGTTGCAAACATGGCAATGCTTGACTTAGTAATTCCTGATATTGACAGATAGATTATGAAGTATATATACGATTTCTCATTTCTAACCTCAAAGATCCATAACTGGTTCCTGGCTCATTGCAGTTCTGGATGGACTATTTTATGGGAAATGGTGATCGTTGGGCTTTGCGCTATCACGCTTTTTGTAGTTCTTGGATTGATCTTCGTTTACATGGAACGGAAAGTTGCTGCGTTCATGCAATTTCGTTTGGGTCCGAATCGTGTAGGCCCGAAAGGAACGCTTCAGGCAGTTGCTGATACCGTCAAACTTTTAATGAAAGAAGGATTCACTCCTCAGGCAGCAGATATGTTTTTATTTAATCTCGCTCCTTTTATTGTGCTATCGGTTTCCATGCTTGCTCTTGCTCCGTTACCGTTTGCGAAAGGTTTGCAGATATATGACATTAATATAGGAGTGTTTTACATCTCGGCAGTTTCTTCAATTTCCGTAATTGGAATTTTAATTGCAGGATGGGCGAGCAACAATAAATATTCTTTGCTAGGTGCGATGAGAAGCGGAGCACAAATTGTAAGTTATGAATTGTCTGCCGGATTATCTGTGATTGCAATTGTTGCATTTGCAGGAAGCATGAGCTTGTCAGACATCGTTGAAAGTCAAAGAACAGGATGGTGGATATTTAAAGGACATATTCCTGCTGTAATTGCTTTTGTAATATTTATTATCGCAGGAACTGCAGAATTAAATCGCGCACCTTTTGATATGGCAGAAGCAGAATCAGAACTTACGGGAGGATTTCATACTGAATATACCGGAATGCGTTTCGCGATGTTTTTCCTCGCGGAATATGTGAACATGTTTGTTGTATGCGCCATCGGTGCAACTTTATTTTTAGGAGGATGGATGCCGCTGCATTTCGGAAATCTTTCCGGATTCAATCACATCATGGATTATGTTCCGCCTTTTGTTTGGTTCTTTGGAAAAACTTTTTTCTTAGTGTGGGTAATTATGTGGTTTCGCTGGACTTTCCCGCGCCTGCGCATCGATCAGCTTTTAACACTTGAGTGGAAATATTTAATGCCGATAAGTTTAGTAAATATGATAATTGTTGCATTTGTTGTAATAATGAAATGGCACTTTTGATATAATATGAAATTCTTGATTGAATACATAGGGACGATTTTTAAATCACTTGGTTCATTGTGGAATGGAATGAGATTGACTTTATATTATTTTTTTCATCCAAAAGAAATTCATACTCAGCAGTATCCTGATAATCGTGATACGCTGACTTTGGGAGAACGTTTTCGCGGAGAAGTGGTAATGCCACACGATGAAAATAACGAGCACAAATGTACTGGATGCACTTCCTGTGAATTGGCTTGCCCGAACGGAACAATAAAAATACTTTATAAAAATGTAGTTGACGAAACAACGGGGAAAAAGAAAAAAGCCATAGACGAATTTGTATATCATTTGGGAATGTGCACGTTTTGCAACTTATGTATCATTGCATGTCCGACCGATGCCATTAAGATGTCGCACGATTTTGAACACAGCACGTTTGATAGAAAGAGTTTGACAAAGATTTTAAATAAACCAGGTTCTAAACTGATGAAAGGAGTTGAATAATATGAGCGTATCAGAATTTTTCTTCTACTTGTTCTCTGCGATGATCATCGTCTTCGGTATTCTTGCTGTTACGACCAAGAAAATATTCCATGCGGCTGTTTATCTGCTGTTCACTCTTATCAATGTGGCTGCACTTTATTTTTGTCTGAATTATGAGTTCCTGGCAGCGGTACAGATTGTAGTGTACGTCGGTGGAATAGTGGTGTTGATCTTGTTTTCCTTGTTCTTAACACATCGTGTTTCTGATGACATGCTCACACCGCCATGGTACAGAATGGTTTTTGCAATGTTGTTGTGTGTGTTCGGTTTTGGATTTGCTTTTTTTCTGGTGATAGTGCATAACTTCCCTGAAGTTACAAATACTCCGATTGAAATTTCGGTGCATTATATAGGAAGACAAATGTTGAATTACGGAAGTGGCGGATATGTTCTTCCTTTTGAAGTGGTGAGTATCCTTTTGCTTGCTGCATTGATCGGAAGTATTGCAATTGCTTTTAAAACAAAAAAGAATGTCTGAAATACCAATGACATACGTGCTGTTTGTGAGTTTCGCTCTCTTCTTTATAGGAGCGTACGGATTTCTCACACGCAGAAATATGATCACGATGTTGATGGCAGTTGAGTTGATGTTGAATGCAGTGAACATAAATTTTGTGGCATTCAACAAATATCTGTTCCCTGAAAAAGGAGACGGAGTTTTCTTTACGATCTTTATTATCACCATTGCTGCTGCTGAAGCGGCTGTGGCAATCGCAATAATTATAAATATTTACCGCAAATTCAAATCGATTGATTCAGAAGATGCCGATACATTGAAATGGTAATGCAGAATTTTTCTTACATATCACTTGTGCTGATCATTCCAATTGTGGTATTTGCCATTACCGGTTTGTTCGGCAAAAAGTTCTCAGCCTTTTCCGGAATACTCGGAACAGTTGGAATGTTGGTGGCTGCTTGTCTTTCTTATTTCGCAGCGTACCAGTATTTCATTGTTGGCGGCAGAGCAGACGGAGTTTATCCAACCATAATCGCGTTCAAACAAACATGGCTTCAATTCTCACCTAATCTGAGTATAGATATTGGAATCATGTTGGATCCAATTTCTGTGATGATGCTCGTGGTGGTAACCACCGTTTCATTGATGGTTCATTTTTACAGCATCGGCTACTTGCACGGAGAAGAAAGATATGCAACTTATTATGCATTCCTTTCTCTTTTTAGCTTCTCTATGCTTGGATTAGTTGTTGCTACAAATATTTTCCAGATGTATATGTTCTGGGAACTGGTAGGTGTTTCTTCTTTCCTTCTTATCGGATATTATTTTGAAAAACCATCGGCAGTTGCCGCAGCTAAAAAAGCTTTCATCGTTACCCGCTTTGCCGATCTTGGTTTCCTTGCAGGGATTTTAGTTCTTTCTTTCTACAGCGAGTCGCTGGATTTTCAAACTATCATTCACAGAATGATGGATTACAATTCTCCGATCTTCCATAATGCAAACACGGCTTCCTTCATGGGATTGTCAGCGCTAACGTGGGCGTTGTGTTTAATATTTATTGGTGGTGCAGGTAAATCGGCAATGTTCCCTCTTCACATTTGGTTGCCGGATGCAATGGAAGGACCAACACCGGTGTCTGCACTCATTCACGCGGCTACGATGGTTGTTGCGGGAGTATTTCTTGTCGCAAGATTGTTCCCCGTTTACTCGCAGGTTCCGATTGCGCTGGATGTGGTTGCGTATGTAGGAATATTTTCTGCATTTTTTGCTGCTATCATCGCTTGCACACAAACGGATATTAAACGAGTGCTTGCATTTTCAACTATGTCGCAGATTGGCTATATGATGTTTTCTCTCGGAGTTGCCGGTGGATACTGGGGAGAAAAAGGACTTGGATATTCTGCTTCCATGTTTCATTTGTTTACTCACGCAATGTTCAAAGCGCTGTTGTTTCTCGGAGCAGGTGCGGTAATTCACTATGTGCATTCGAACGAAATGGGGGATATGGGAGGATTGAGAAAGAAAATGCCGATCACAAATATTGTTTTCTTCATTGCCTGTCTTGCGATCTCAGGTGTGCCGCCACTCTCAGGATTTTTCAGCAAGGAAGAAATTCTTACAGCGGCATTCAATCACAATAAAATAATTTATGCTGTTGGAATTCTTACTGCATGTCTGACTGCATTCTATATGTTCCGTCTATATTTTATGATCTTCTGGAATAAGTCTTCGGTTTCTCATCACGAAGGTGAGGGACACCATGGCGAAGCACCATTTACTATGAAACTTCCTCTGATAATTCTTGGTCTTGCAACAATTGTAGTTGGATTTATTCCTTTTGGAAAATATATTTCTGCCGATGGTTCTATCCTTGAATCTGAATTCCATCTGAACCTTGCCATTATTGCTGTTGCTGCCGGATTGCTCGGTATTACCATTGCGACAGCATTTTACATGAAGCCGAGCGAAATGCCAGCTAAAATTTCAGCTTCTATTGGAAGTATTTATAATTCTATTCACCAGAAATTCTTTATTGATGAGATATATTTGTTTGTAACTAAAAAAATAATTTTCAATCTGGTTTCAGCTCCTGCTGCTTGGTTCGATAAAAATATTGTTGACGGAATGATGAATTTTATTTCGGTTGTTACTGAAAATACTTCTGATGGAATAAAATCTTTCCAGTCAGGGAAAATTGCTGATTATGTATTATGGTTTTTTGCAGGTGTAATATTAATTTCATTATTAATAGTTTTTGCTTTTTAAAATGAACTTGTCGTTTCTTATATTGATTCCTCTGCTGACACTGATAGGCATTATGCTTGTCAATGGTAAAACTGCGCGTGTAGTTGCGTTTGTTGGCTCGCTTTTACAGTTGGGACTTGCTATCTTCCTTTTATTCGCTTATATGCATGAAAGAGGTGCGGGCAATGTATCATCTGTTTTGTTTGAAGAGACCCATCCTTGGTTTTCTCAGTGGAACATAAATTATCATATTGGCGTGGATGGAATTTCGATTGCGATGATCCTTCTTACTTCCGTTGTGTTGGTCGGTGGCGTGCTTGTTTCCTGGAAGATGGAATATCAGTCAAAAGAATTTTTCTTTCTTTTAGTATTACTTGCGACCGGTGCTTTCGGATTCTTTATTTCATTGGATCTGTTCACGCAGTTTTTCTTTTTTGAATTGGCAGTAGTTCCAAAATATCTTCTCATTTCCATCTGGGGAAGCGGAAAGAAAGAATATGCTGCTATGAAACTTGTGCTGATGCTGATGGGTGGCTCCTCTTTGGTGTTGATCAGTATTCTCGGAGTATATTATTATTCGGCAGTAGGTGGAGTTGGGACTTTTGATCTTAAGAAACTGGGTACGATCGGATTCTCACATGAGATTCAAATGTTCTTGTTCCCGATGATGTTCGTCGGATTTGGAGTGTTGAGCGCATTATTCCCATTTCATACCTGGGCACCTGACGGACATTCTTCGGCACCAACTGCTGCGTCCATGTTCCTTGCAGGAATCTCGATGAAACTTGGCGGTTACGGATGTCTGCGTGTTGCAATGGTTCTTTTCCCCGAAGCGGCTCATGCTTACTCTCCTTACATAATTATTCTTGCCTGCATCGGAATTTTATATGGCGCATTGGTAACAGTGAAGCAGCGCGATATTAAAATGATGAACGCGTATTCATCGGTGAGCCACTGCGGATTTGTTCTGCTTGGAATGGCGATGCTGACAAAGACCGCGATTGTCGGAGCGGTGCTGCAAATGGTTTCTCATGGTGTTATGACGGCTCTTTTCTTCGCTGTGATCGGTATGATGTACGAACGTACACACACTCGCATGGGCGATCAGATGGGCGGACTTTTGAAAGTGATGCCATTCATTGGAACTGTTTTTATTATCGCGGGACTTACTTCACTTGGACTTCCAGGATTCAGCGGTTTCGTTGCTGAGATGACCGTATTTGTCGGTTCGTTCCAAGTACAAGATTTGTTTCACCGTTCAGCAACCATCATTGCAACGATGTCGCTGGTGGTAACAGCAGTTTATATTTTACGCGCGGTTGGAATTTCACTATGGGGACCGATTAAGAACAAGGAGTTTGAGCTTTTGCCGGATGCTACATGGAATGAAAAACTTGCATCCATTATATTGATTGCTTCAATAATCCTGATTGGTTCAATGCCATTTTGGATTTCAGATTTGATTGCTAAAACAACTGAAACATTATTTAGTGCGGTAATAAAATAATATGTCATTGCTGAATTATATATCCATGATGCGTTTTGAAGTGTTTGCACTTGGAATAATTGTATTGCTTTTACTGGTTAAGATTTTCTCTGAGAAATTAAATACTTCTTTTATTCTTGGATTTATAAATGTTGCACTTGTTGGTTTACTAGTAGCCGGTTTCATCGGACATCCGCACGGAAATATTTTCGGAAGAATGTTCCTGAATGACGGAACAATTATGTTAGAGAAACAGATTATCACATTCGCTACACTGCTTATTTTCCTTCAAGCAAATTTCTGGCTCAAGAAACAGGAGAATTGTCTTGAATTTTGTTTGTTGCTTTTCTCCGTGCTGATTGGAATGTATTTCTTGGTCTCTTCCGGAAATTTTTTAATGTTCTATCTCGGATTGGAAATGGCAACTATTCCTCTTGCTGCGCTTGCTGCATTTGATTTCGGCAGGATGCGTTCGGCAGAAGGTGCAGGTAAAATGATATTGTCCTCTGCATTCTCTTCTGCAATTTTACTTTTTGGCCTGTCACTTATCTATGGAACAACTGGTTCGCTTGATTTCAATGAAGTGAGAGATGCTTATTCTTCTTCAGCATTACAGCTGTTCACTCTTGCATTTGTTTTTGTGGGGTTTGCGTTTAAGATTTCAATCGTTCCTTTCCATCTCTGGACTGCCGATGTGTACGAAGGTTCGCCAGTTGCTGTAACTTCATTTCTATCAGTTGTGTCGAAAGGAGCATCGTTATTTATTTTTATGACGGTTCTCTACAGAGTTTTCCCGATGGCTCAGGAAACCTGGGTTCACATTCTGGTTCTGCTTTCTGCAATTACCATGACAATCGGAAATCTTTTTGCAATGCGCCAGACCAATATCAAACGCTTCCTTGCATTTTCTTCCATCACGCAAGCAGGATATATTTTGATTGGTGTTGCTGCTACATCTTCCTTGTCAATGGCATCGGTTATTTATTTTATTCTGATTTATACTTTCTCAAACATTTGCGCCTTCACAGTGGTTTCAATTATTTCAGATAGAAACGGCAAAGAAGATATTGACGATTATAAAGGTCTTTATAAAACTAATCCTTTGCTCAGCATTGCGATGATGCTGGCAGTTTTTTCACTCGCTGGAATTCCTCCAACTGCCGGATTTTTCGGTAAACTTTTTCTGCTTACTTCCGGTGCTTCATCAGGATTGATTGCGTTGATTATTATCGCATCGCTGAATATGATTGTTTCATTATACTATTATTTGAAAATTGTGAAAGCGATGTTTGTAGATAAAAATGAAAGTCCGATTGAAAAAATCTCGATAGATATTTCTGCGAAAACTGTTTTAATAATTTGCTTTGTTGGTATTTTGGCAGTTGGATTTATCAGTTTTGTTTTTGAATACATTCATTCATTAAGTTTTGGACTATGAACCGACTGTCAAGCGAAGCACACGTGGTGGAAGAAATAAATGCGGTGCGCTGTTCCATCGTTGAGAAAAATGTTTCTCCTGAAAGAGTAGAATTCTTAAAAAAACTTCTTGAGCACAATGGATTCACTGTAATAACTGCTCCAACTCCTCCGCCTCCGGCGAAACCTGCGCCAAAAGCTGTTGTTCTTCCTGCCGGAACAGAAGGACAACCTGCACCGCTACCACCGTTACCACCACCGCCACCTCCTGCACCTTCAACCTTTACAATTGGCGTAACAAATATCGCTTTCCATCCTATGCTTGCAGTTTACGAACGTTCTTTATTAACTCCCGATGGAAAAGTTGTCTCGATTGCCTATTGGAATCAGGAAACTGAAAAAGCAGGCGAAGTGTATTGGCAGAGAAGACAAAAATAATATGACAGTTTCTGAAAAGAAATTATCTTTGTTTCAACTATTTTCGTGAACCAATATGTCGGCAGCAATTACCATTCTCGAAAAAAAAGTACATCCTTCTTTTGTTGCTTCTTTACGAAGTGATGACATAGTGCATTTTGAAATGAAAGATATTGCAGATTACACTATAGAAATTGTGGATGCGCAAACGAAAGTGTTATATGAATTTGGGAACAGTAAAAAGTTTCCTGTAATGGTAACTTTTACTTCTTATAATTCTCCCAACGAAGAAACCATGAAGTATGCTTCCGAAGAAAAGAATATAAAATATACCAAGGCAGCGGCAGTTGTGGTGGATTCACTTGCACTTCAGTTCGGTACAAATTTTTATTTAATTTTTTTTCAAACCCAAAACTCCTACAAAACTTTTTAATAAGGAAGCAGATGCAGTTAAGTGGCTGAAAAAAATAAAACAAGAACACATTGCATCTGTTTTAGTTTAATTCCTTCAGAACTTTCAAAGTTTTTTCCAGCATCGTATCGTCAAAATCAAGGTGAGTTACAAATCGAACCATCTTTTTCCCAAAACCGATACCTTTCACACCTTTGTCGGATAATTTTTTTAGAAATTCTTCGCTCGTCATTTCTTTTAAAGAAAAAATTATAATGTTTGTTTCGACAGGAAGAAGTTCTTCGATAAATGAACAATTCTTCAAAACCTCCGCTATTTTTTTTGCACGAAGATGGTCGTCTTTCAATCGTTTGATGTTATTATCCAAGGCGTAAATTCCTGCCGCTGCAAGAAATCCTGCCTGACGCATTCCTCCTCCAAAAACTTTTCTAACTCTTCTGGCTCTCTTGATGAATTCTTTGTCGCCAACCAAAACAGAACCTACCGGACATCCCAATCCTTTTGAAAAACAAATTGAAATCGAATCGAAATAGTTTGCTGTTTCCACTGGTGAATCTCCTGTTTCAGCAAGCGCATTGAAAATTCTCGCGCCATCTAAATGAAGTTTGAGATTATTTTTTTTACAAACCTCCGAGATTTCTTTAATGTCATTCAACTTGTAATAACTTCCACCGGCACGGTTCACTGTATTTTCAAGGCAGACGAGAGAAGTGCGCGGTAGCCAATCAAATGCAGGATTGATATTTTCTGAAACTTGTTGCGCAGAAATTCTTCCTCTATCTCCAGGTAAAAGTTTTACCTGCACTCCCGAGTTGAACGCAATTCCACCACCTTCATTGATATAAATATGTGCGTGCGTATCGCAGATAAGTTCATCACTGGGTTGCGTGTGAGTTTTAATGGCAACCTGGTTGGTCATCGTCCCCGATGGACAAAATAATCCGGCTTCCTTGCCAAATAATTTTGCGGTTCGTTCTTCTAGATTATTTACAGAAGTGTCTTCGCCGAAAACATCGTCTCCAACTGTTGCAGACATCATGGCTTTGAGCATTCCTTTACTTGGGCGAGTTACTGTATCGCTGCGGAGGTCAATAAATTTTTGCATAGGTTACAAATTGTGATTGATTGCCGAATTTACAAATTACATTCACATGGAAATCCATTCGTATATTTGCATAAATAAGTTATCTGCACTATGACAAAATCAATGACCGGCTTTGGAAAAGAAGAAGCGACCCTGAAAAACAAACGTGTGTCAGTTGAAATTCGTTCGCTGAACAGCAAAGGACTCGACGTGAACACCCGCATGCCGAATTTGTATCGCGAGAAAGAACTTTTTCTGCGCAATTTACTTTCCGAAAAATTAGAAAGAGGCAAAATAGATTTTTCCATTAATGTTGAATCACCGGAAGGTGCAAGAGGAACTCAAATAAATAAATCGGTTGTGAAAAATTATCATGCGCAGTTAAAATCAATTGCAAAAGACTTAAAAGCCGAACACAATGATTTGATGGAAATAATTATGAGGTTGCCGGATGTAATGAAATCTGAAAAGGAAGAATTCAATGAAGCGGAGTGGAAACAGATTTTGAGATTAACCGAATTGGCGATAAAAAAATTAGACATATTTCGGGCGAGAGAAGGAAAGGTTTTGGAAAATGATTTACGCAAGCGGATTGAACTTATTCTGAAATCGCTTTTGGTTATTGAAGAAAACGACAATGAACGCATCACTGCTATTCGCGAAAAAATCAGAAAAGGAATTGAGGAGTTGGTGGCAAAGGATAAAGTTGACAACAATCGTTTTGAACAGGAATTAATTTATTATATAGAGAAATTAGACATCACGGAAGAAAAAGTCCGACTGAAAACTCATTGTGATTATTTTCTAAAGACAATGAGTGAAGCCGCAAGCGGAAAAAAACTCGGATTTATTTCACAGGAAATAGGTAGGGAGATAAATACCATCGGTTCTAAGGCAAATGATGCGAGCATTCAGAAAATAGTAGTGCAGATGAAAGATGAATTGGAAAAAATTAAAGAGCAATTGAATAATGTACTGTAGTTAATATGCCGAATAAACTCATCATATTTTCAGCGCCTTCAGGTTCAGGGAAGACAACAATTGTTCAGCACATTCTGCGGAAGTTTTCTGGTCAGTTGGAGTTTTCTATTTCTGTTTGTACCAGAGCTATGCGAGCGAATGAAGTTGACGGAAAAGATTATCATTTTATTTCTACAGATGAATTTAAGGAAAAAATTAAGAAGAATGAATTTGCAGAATGGGAAGAAGTTTATCAGGGACAATTTTATGGCACACTGAAATCGGAATTGGAAAGAATATGGAGTTCCGGCAAGCAGGTAATTTTTGATTTGGACGTTCAGGGAGGATTGAATTTGAAAATGAAATATGGCAGACAATCGTATGCAATATTCGTGATGCCACCATCCATTGAAGTGCTGGAACTTCGATTACGCCAGCGCAAAACCGAAACAGAAGAAAGTTTGGCGAAAAGAGTTGCAAAAGCAAAGGAAGAAATTTTGGTTGCCGACCAGTTTGATAAAATCTTAGTGAATGAAAACTTAGAGAAAGCTTGCTCCGAAGCGGAAAAATTGGTTGAATCCTTTTTGAAAAAATGAAAATCGGACTTTTATTCGGTTCATTCAATCCCATTCACATCGGTCATTTAGCGGTTGCTAATTACATGGCTGAGTTTACCGATTTACAGCAAATATGGCTGGTGGTTTCTCCTCATAATCCGTTGAAAGAAAAAAAATCACTTGCTGATGAAAAGAAAAGGTTGATGCAAGTAAAAAAAGTAATTGGAAAAAGCAGAAAAGTAAAAGTGAGCGATGTTGAATTTTTATTGCCGCAGCCATCTTACACAATCAACACGCTTGAAGTTCTGAATAAAAAATATCCTCAGCATAAATTTGTTCTTATTATGGGTTTGGATAATCTGGTTTCATTTCATAAATGGAAAGATTATAAAAAGATTTTGAAAATGATGGAACTGTATGTTTATCCCAGAAAAGTCCCCCTTAATAAAGGGGGAAATAGGGTTTTGTTAAACCATCCCAACATTACATTTTTTAACGCGCCTTTGATGAATATTTCCTCCACGTTTATCCGTGAGCAGATGAAGAAGGGGAAGGATGTGAGGTATTTAATACCCTGATTAAGCCTGCACCAAACTTAAAATAGATTCAAACAAAAATTTTCCATCTGTATTTCCAAGTTCAGTATCAGAAGCACGCTCGGGGTGAGGCATCATGCCAAAAACATTTTTCTTTGCGTTGCAAACTCCGGCAATGTTTTCTATGGAGCCATTGGGATTAGCTTCGGGAGTAATATTTCCTTTTTCATCGCAGTAGCGGAAAAGTATTTGTCCGTTTTCGTTCATCTGTTTTAGCGATTCGGCATCGTTAAAATAATTTCCCTCTCCGTGGGCGATTGGAATTTTCAGCGCTTTGTCTTTTGGAATGCCTGAAGTAATCAGCGTATGGTTGTTCTGCGTTTTGATAAAAACATTTTTGCAGTGAAATTTTCTGTCGCTGTTGTGAAGTAATGCACCGGGAAGTAAACCTGCTTCGCAAGCAATTTGAAATCCGTTGCAAACTCCAAAAACATATCCGCCTTTATCTGCAAACTCGCTAATTTTTTCCATGATAGGAGAGAAGCGGGCAATGGCTCCTGAGCGTAAGTAATCTCCGTATGAAAATCCTCCGGGAAGAATAATCATGTCGCATTTTTGCAAGCTTGTTTCTTTATGCCAAAGTTCAACTACCTCTTGTCCCATAATTTTTCTGAGAACATAGATCATATCGTGATCGCAGTTTGAGCCGGGAAAAATTACAACGCCAAATTTCATAGTTGAATTATTATTTCAAATCAAATCTACTGAATAAATTGGTTGATAAATACTGAAATAATCAACAGTAAAAATAATATTTCGGCTATCCATTCTTTTTTTGCAAAAAGCAGAAAATTTGAGAAGAAAACAGAAAAAGGAATTGCAAGAAAAGAAAGATAAGAAATGGCATACGATGGTGCAATGAAAATGGAAATGAATGCAAGAATAAAAAAATAAAGCAACAGTAAAAGATTACTACGTGACTGAACAGTGCTTTTGTTCAGATCGGTGAGGAATCTTCCTGTGGAAAAAAAAGCCGCTATAAATAATAACACTATTTGCAGATACTCGGAAAAAGAGAATGCAAGCGAATTGAAAGATTTTCTTGGGGTGATGAGCGTGTAATAAATTGCATCGTACTGAAGCGAATCAAGTTTGTCATTCCAGAAATAATAAAAAACCAAAAACACCCAGGGCAGTAATATTCCGATAAAAGAAATCACCCATTCCCGCCAGATGAATGGACGAATAATGAGCAATCCAATCCAAAGAATGAAAATAAAAATGAGAGAGGGAATGTAAAATAGCGCAGCGAGAGAAATGAAAAATCCGCTGTCAAAAGCTTCGGAATAAGCAGTTTCTTTCCGGTAGGTCTGCATTAATTTATGGAGAGCTAAAAGCATGAAAAGATTTGCAATTACGATCGGGTGAAGCGAAAGCATTTCGGGCTGTAAACTCATCAACACAATATAAACTATTGCTGAGAGATAGGATTTTGTTTCAGTAATTTCATTTTTTTCTACGATGTGATATATCAATATGGCTTCGCAAAAAATCAGCAGGAAAGAAATAAGTGTAAGTAAAAATGGATAACGTGCAATTCCTGCAATCAATAATTTATAAAGCGGTGCAGCATGTTCAGAAAGCGGAACTACAGGATGAATAAATCCATAAGCCCATAAACATATCAACGTAACCGGAAGGAGTACAATTGATACTGCGCGATTATGTTTTATAAATCCTACTAACATGATTCAAAAATATTTTTACATTTGTTCAATCAAAATTTTACCCCTATGTTATTATTTACCTGGACCGGACTGATGACAAAACTCCAACATTGTTTTGAATGGTCTTTCCGTTTGATGGAAGGACCCAACCGAAACGTAAATATTATGTTCATTGTCATTGGAGCTATTGGGGCTATTTATTGGCTTACGAGACAAAATAAATATAATTCCGAAGCTGATCAGAACGGAACTATTAAATAAGGTCTTTTCCAATATCTTTTCTGTAATATTTTCCTTCGTAATTAATTTTTTCAGCGTTTGCAAAACTTTTCTTTAATGCTTCTTCAATTGTTTTTCCGTAAGAAGTAACAGCAATTACTCTTCCTCCATTGGTGATTATCTTTTCATCTTTTTCGGTTGTTCCTGCATGAAAAGGAATAGAATCTTCTATCAGATCCAAACCTGAAATTATTTTTCCTTTTTCGTAATCGCCCGGATAACCACCTGAAACCAGCATGACTGTTACAGCAGTTTGTTTGTCAATATCAATTTTTTTCTTGCCGAGAGTTTGTGTGGCGACTCCTTCAAACAAATCCAGTATATCAGATTTTATCCTTGGAAAAACAACTTCCGATTCTGGATCGCCCATTCGACAATTATATTCTATCAGGAATGGTTCGCCACCCACATTTATTATTCCGAAAAAAATAAATCCTTTATAGGTGATATTTTCCGTTTGTAATCCTATAATTGTCGGTTTGATAATTTCTTCTTCCACTTTTATCATAAAAGTTGAATCGGCAAATGGAACAGGAGAAACTGCTCCCATACCGCCTGTGTTCAAACCAGTGTCGCCTTCGCCGATGCGCTTGTAATCTTTTGCCGCAGGAAGAATTTTGTAATTCTTTCCATCCGTCAGAACAAACACAGAAACTTCAATGCCGGTGAGGAATTCTTCTATGACAACTTTTTCACTTGCGTTTCCGAACCGTTCGTTCAGCAACATTTCTTCCAGCTCTTTTTTTGCTTCTTCAATTGTATGTGGAATTACAACACCTTTTCCTGAGGCAAGTCCGTCAGCTTTCAGAACATAAGGAGGAGAAAGTGTTTGAAGAAATGCAAATGCATCTGAAATGGTTTCTTTGGTGAAAGTTTTATATTTCGCAGTGGGAATATAATACTTCATCATGAATTGCTTGGAAAAATCCTTGCTTCCTTCCAGTTGTGCGCCATCTTTTTTCGGACCGATGACAGAAATATTTTTCAGCTTTTCATCTGCAAGAAAAAAATCATGAATGCCTTTCACCAGCGGTTCTTCCGGACCAACCACTACCATATTGATTTCATTTTCCAGAACAAATTTTTTCACCGCTTCAAAATCGGTTGGAGAAATATTTATGTTTTCCCCATATTCAAGTGTGCCGGCATTTCCGGGTGCAATGAAAAGTGAACCTAGTTTTTCGCTTAGAGCCATTTTCCATGCAAGTGCATGTTCGCGACCGCCGCTTCCTAACAACAGAATATTCATAGTGTTCGGTTATAAAGTCAAAAGTAAAAAGAAACAGGAAGTGAAACTTATTTTTTTATAATAATGAAGGAGAGAAATTGGTTCTTGGAGGTATGTCAAGAAACGGGTAAATAACTTTGGAAAGATAAAGTCCTTGTGGAGCAGCAAATTCAATGTTCGGCAGAGATTTCTTCGAGATGAGATAATTCTCGAATTCATCCACACTTATTTCTCCTGTTCCGATTTTGAGAAGCTTGGCGATAATTGCCCGAATCATTCCGCGCAAGAACCGATTGGAAGAAATTTGAATGCGCAGTTTATCGCCTTTGCTGTCAGAAAATAATCCTGCTGAACTAATATTACAAATTGTACTTTCATTTTTGTCGGGAGATTTGCAAAACGCTCGGTAGTCTTTGTGTTTGGTCAATAAGGAAAGAGCTTGTTGCATTTTAACTATATTAAGTCCTTTGTCCAAATAAAGACAGCTAAAGTGATTCAGGAAAGGATCTTTGAAGGTATGAATGAAATAATCATAAGTTCTTTGTATTGCATCAAACCTTGCGTGAGAATTATTTTCAACCGGAATAATATCAAATACGGAAATATCTTCCGGCAGTATTTTATTTAATCTGAATACAATCTCATCATTCAATTCTTGTTCTGAATCCAAATGGAAAAAATATTGACTTGCATGAACTTGCGCATCGGTTCTTCCGCAGCCCAAAATAGTTACAGAAGTGTTTAACAGTTTGCCGATATTTATTTCCAGCACTTCCTGAACGGTTAAATGAGGCGCGTGTTTTTGCCAACCGTGGTAATTGAAGCCGTAATATCCTATGTGGAAAAAATATCTCAATCTTGTTTTCCTTCAACCACGATTACTATTTCACCTTTAACTGTCTTTTGAGAAAAATAGGCAATCAACTCTTGAAGAGTTCCTCGCTTGGTTTCTTCAAATATCTTCGAGATTTCGCGTGATATGCTTGCTCTTCTGCCGCTTCCTAAATATTGTGCAAATTCTTCGAGAGCTTTTACCAAACGGAAAGGCGATTCATAAAAAATCATCGTACGTGTTTCTTCGGCAAGTTCTTTCAGTTTTGTCTGTCTGCCTTTTTTCTGTGGAAGGAATCCGTAAAACACAAATGATTCGCAGGGAAGACCTGAGTTGACTAATGCAGGAACAAAAGCAGTTGCACCGGGCAGACATTCCACCTCAATTCCATTTTTAATGCATTCACGCACAAGCAAAAATCCAGGGTCGGAAATTGCTGGAGTGCCTGCATCGCTTACTAAGGCAACAGTTTCTCCGTTTTTAATTCGCTCAGCAATTTCAGTAACTGTTTTGTGTTCATTGTGCAGGTGATGTGATTGTAATTTATTTTCTATGAAAAAATGTTTCAGTAAATGTCCGGTTGTGCGTGTGTCTTCGGCAAGAATTACGTTCACCTCTTTTAAAATGCGAAGTGCGCGAAGCGTGATGTCTTCGAGATTTCCGATCGGGGTGGGGATGATGTAAAGTTTTGACATTTTAATTTACTTCTGCAAAGTATCCGAAAAATCAATTACCAATTTATATAATTCTTCAAATTTAGTCAAAGGTAATGTTTCGGGACGGTCGTAGATATCGTGATATGCTTTGATGCCTCCGAGCGTGTAGATGTAAAAAGTTTTCACGCCCGCTTCTTCAAAAAAATAATGATCGCTGATACTTGCCTTGCCTCGCGGCTGAACGCTTGGCAGATACTTTTTTTCTTCATTGATTTTAACCAGTTCGTCAAATTCTTTTTTGTGTTGCGTGGCGTTAACTACCTTGATTCCTTCATCACCTGTGCCGACAATATCAAAGTTGATTAAAAACTTTATTTGATTTATATTAAATAGCTGGTGTTCAACATAATACTTTGAACCAATTAATCCAACTTCTTCTGCACCGAAAGCCATAAAAGCAACGGAATATTTGAGAGGATGTTGTGAATAATATCTGGCAAGATTCAAGAGCATCGCGCAGCCACTGGCGTTGTCGTTAGCTCCTGGAAATTCTGCCTCTTCGTCCATCATTCCAAGGTGATCGTAATGTGCGGTGAAGACAATAAATGAATCGGGATATTGTGTGCCTCTGATGTAGCCGATTACATTTTGGGATTGGTAGTTGGGGATGAATTTACTTTCCACAAAAAAATAAAAATGCTCAAGTTGCTCATGCCAAATTTTATTTTCACAATCAGGCACTAGTAACTCGAATGTGGGAAATGAAGCAAGAGTTTGCGAGGCATCCCAAGTAAGTTTTTTATTATTGAAAATGACAATTGCTTTTGAGTGATAAGGATTTTGTTTTGCATTTTCAATTAATTTCATTTGACTTGATTCGCTTACCCCTTTACTGTCAATAACAATTACTTTATCGGAAAAATTATTTTTTTCAAATTCATTAAGATTTTTTTTAGATGACACAACGGAACTATCAAACCATATAACTTTATAGTTACCGTATTCTGTATGTGGGGAATTTGGATTTACTAAAATAAAAGAGTCGGTTTCAAAATATTTGTCAATTCCTCTGAATCCCCAACCGAAGCCCCCGGGAAAAGTATTTACTGGAAAGGAAAATCTTTGATAGAATTCCTTCTCGATGGGCTTTAGACCAATTTTTTCAAATTGCTTTTTAATGTAATCAGCCGCGATACTATCCCCTTTCATTATATAGCCACGACCATACATGCTCGGAGAAGCAAGAGTGTCAACAATTTGGTGAGCGTATTTGAGAACATCATTCTGGCAGTTGGCAGTCAGCAGTTGGCAGTTGGCAAAAATAAATAATGAATAACGAATGAATATCCGATTTGTGATTCGTATTTTTCGTATCATTTCGTTTTTCGAAGATTAAACAAATCGCCTTTGAACCAAGTCAATAAAATTCTTTGCGATAGGATTTTCCTCGTTCTCGTTCCATTTGTACATATCTTTTAGATCAGCGATATAATTTTCGGCATCTGCGTATTCGGAGAAATTGTTTATCTGATCAACGGCAACATTATATTCCTTCATGTTCCCTTCAAAAAGCTCGTTAATGAACTGAAACTTTTCATTGATGCCAATGGAAGCTTTGAGATTAGTAATTTTTTTGTTGAAGAGTTTTTCTCCAACGCTTTCTTCTTCTGATTTCTTTTTTGATGCTTTAGTTTCCTTCTGAAGAGGTTTTTCAGAAATAGCTTCATGAGAAACTTCAGCAGATATTGATTCGGAAGAGAAAAGATCAATAGATGATTCCTTGGAAAGTATTTCCTTTTTTGGAGGTTCTGGTTTAATAGATTTTTCCTCAATGATTATTTTTTCTTCCTTCGTAGATTCAATCTCTGGAGAAGTTTGAAATATATTGTCAGTATGTTTCAGAAGAATAGATTTTTCATGAAGTTCTCTTGCTAATTCAAGTAAAGCATCTTCTGAATTTGTTTCAGAAAATTTCTTCGCTAACTTGTATATCTCTTGTTTTATTTCCTCTTTGTTCTTCATGAAAACGCAATTGAAAATTAAGTAGATTTGTTGTGATAAATGTATAAATAAAAACGTCATTGCAATAACAAACGAAATGTTCCCCGAATATCCCATACACACAGGCAAACACCGAGGATGGATCGAAGTGATCAGCGGAAGCATGTTTTCCGGAAAAACAGTTGAACTCATCCGCAGGATCAGGCGTGCGCAAATTGCCAAACAGAAATTTGAAATTTACAAACCGATCATCGACAATCGTTACTCGGAAGAGAAAGTTGTTTCTCACGATGCGAACGAGATGCACTCCATCCCTGTTGCCTCTTCAAAAGATATTTTAAAACGGGTGAACGAACCGGAAATTGTTGGAATTGACGAAGCCCAATTTTTTGACATGGGTTTGGTGGATGTCTGTACCGAGCTTGCCAATAAAGGAATTCGAGTGGTTGTTGCCGGGCTGGATAAAGATTACTTGGGGAAACCATTTGGTCCTATGCCCGCACTAATGGCTTCTGCTGAATATGTCACCAAGATCCATGCGGTATGCATGCGCTGCGGTTCTCTGGCGAATTTTTCTCATCGCATCACGCACGATGATTCGTTGATCGTGCTGGGTGAAAAAAATAATTATGAGCCGCTTTGCAGAGATTGTTTTAATACAGAATTGAAATCGGATAAATAAGTGTACTACTTCGCCAAAGATATTGCGCGCATTCTTAACGGAACCATTCATGGAAATGAAAATCCCGATGCAATCATTCGTCATTTGATGATTGATAGCCGAAGTTTGGCTTCTGCTGAAACATCTTTGTTCTTTGCGCTGAAAGGCGAGAGGCATGATGGACATAAATATCTATCCGATGCGTATCAAAAGAGAGTTCGTAATTTTGTAGTGTCAGAACTTCCTTCTTCTGTGGAAAAGGACTACGCAGGAGCAAATTTCATCTTTGTAAAAGATACACTTGCAGCGCTTCAGCATGTATGCGCAAACCACCGCAGGAAATTTAATATTCCGGTCATCGGTATTACCGGAAGTAATGGAAAGACGATAGTGAAAGAATGGCTTTATCAGCTGATGCAGGAAGACAAGAATATTGTTCGCAGCCCTAAGAGTTATAATTCACAAGTTGGTGTTCCGCTTTCTGTCTGGCAGATAAATGAAGAGAACGAGCTGGCGATTTTCGAAGCAGGCATTTCCCGCCCCGATGAAATGGAAAAACTGGAGCCGATTATTTCGCCAACGATAGGACTGATTACAAATATCGGTCAGGCACACGATGAAAATTTTTTGAACTCAAAACAAAAGATACGGGAGAAGCTGAAACTTTTTGTTCATGCGACTACTTTAATTTTTAATCGCGACAACCTTGAACTGAACGATGAGATTGTTTCTAATTCTGTGATGAAGCGATTGAATCTTTTTACTTGGTCGAAAAAATCAAAAGCAAATCTTCAGATAGGAAAAATAACGAAGGACGGAAACGAAACCGAACTTCAGGGAATTTATAATAATGAATTCATTCGGATAAAAATTTCTTTTATTGATGAAGCGAGCATAGAGAACGCCATTCACTGCTGGTCGGTGATGCTTTTTCTCGGTTATCAGAATAAAATGATTGCCGAGCAGATGCCTCGACTTAGTCCGGTTGCAATGCGTTTGGAATTGAAAGAAGGAATTAATAATTGCTCTGTGATAAACGACAGTTATAATTCTGATTTGGGCTCGCTTGCTATTGCGCTTGATTTTCTGAATCAGCAAAAACAACATTCAAAAAGAACTTTGGTGTTGTCAGATATTCTTCAGAGCGGCAAGAATGAAAATGAACTGTATGCTGAAGTGGCGAATCTTGTTAGAGAAAAAGGTGTTAGCAGAATTATTGGAATTGGTGAAGCAATTTCACGACAGGAAAAACAATTTGTTGGAGAGAAATATTTTTTCAAAACAACAGATGAATTTCTTTCTACCTATAACGGGAACTTGTTCAACAACGAAACAATTCTTCTTAAAGGCGCGCGCGCTTTTCAGTTCGAAAAAATTTCCCAGCTTCTCCAGCAAAAAGCGCATGAAACAGTGTTGGAAATTAATTTTGATTCTCTCGTTCACAACCTGAATTATTACCGCTCCAAACTTGCACCCGGCACAAAAATTATGGCGATGGTCAAAGCGTTTTCGTATGGAAGCGGTGGATTTGAAATTGCAAATGTGCTGCAATATCATCACGTAGATTATCTCGCAGTTGCTTATTCGGATGAAGGAATTGAATTGCGAAAATCCGGAATCACTTTGCCGATTATGGTAATGAATCCCGAAGAGCCGAGTTATGATGCGATGATAAAACACAATCTTGAACCTGAGATTTTCAGTTTTCGCGTGCTGAAATTATTTGATGATGCGGTGAAGCGCAGCGGTAAGACAGAACCTTTTCCAATCCACATAAAACTTGATACCGGAATGCACCGCTTGGGTTTTGAAGAAAAAGATGTCAACGAACTTGCTGTGAGAATTGCCAATACAAAATATTTGCAGATACGTTCTGTGTTTTCACATCTGGCAGGAAGCGATGAAGAACAGCACGATGAGTTCACGCGATTGCAAATAAAAAAGTTTGGTGAGATGAGCGAAGTCATTCGTTCGCGGTTTAATTATCCCATTCTACGCCACATTCTTAACTCAGCAGGCATTGTGCGTTTTCCCGGAGCGCAGTTTGAAATGGTTCGGCTCGGTATCGGTTTGTACGGAATCGGAGCGAATGAAACAGAACAGCAATATTTTAAAAACGTGAGTACCTTAAAGACAACTATCTCGCAGATAAAAAATATTTCCGCTGGAGATTCAATCGGTTACAGCCGAAAATTTGTCGCGCAAAAAGATATGCGCATCGCCACCGTTCCTATCGGTTATGCAGACGGATTAAGCAGGCGGCTCAGCAACGGAAAAGGAAAAATGATTGTGAAGAGCGCGCAAGCACCCATTGTTGGAAATGTTTGCATGGATATGTGCATGTTGGATGTTACATACATACCCTGCGCGGAAGGCGATGAAGTGATTGTGTTTGGCGAGCAGTATTCCATTCATTTGCTCGCAAAAGATATGGATACAATTTCCTACGAAGTTTTTACCGGAATTTCACGAAGAGTGAAGCGGATTTATTTTCATGAGTGATTTTGTTGTATTGAGCGTACTCAAAACATCTGTTTTCAACTGCATAATTTATCCGTTCGAATAAATCCTTCGTCTGATAATATTTTTTCTGAAAAACTTATACTTTCTACTACGTTGGAACGGCAGTCAGCGACATATCAAGTGATTTTACGCTATGAGTAAGCGCGCCAACAGAAATATAATCTGTTCCGCAGGAAGCATATTTGCGGATGTTCTTTTCATTCACGCCGCCGGAAATTTCGGTTTCAAATCTTCCATTGATGAGTTGAACGGCTTTTGTAATTTCCGAAGTGGAAAAGTTATCTAAAAGAATTCTGTCAATTTTTCCGATTGCAAGAATTTCATTCACTTCTTTAAGGTTTCTCGCTTCAATTTCGATTTGAAATTTTAGTTTTTTCATTTTCAGATACTCGTTTGCGGATTCGATCGCATTCTGAATTCCTCCTGCGAAATCAATGTGGTTATTTTTGATGAGAATCATATCGTACAAACCAAAACGGTGATTGTGTCCTCCACCAATCTTTACCGCCCATTTTTCTAATCCACGAACGAGCGGAGTAGTTTTGCGTGTATCCAATAATTTTATCTTATATGGTTTGCAGAGTTGAATAAGTTTGTTGGTCATGGTTGCAATGCCGCTCATTCGTTGCATGCAATTCAATACAAGTCTTTCAGCAGTTAAAATTGAACGAGCGTTTCCCTCAACTGTAAAAGCTATGTCTCCTTTTTTAATTTGCGAACCATCTTTTTTATTTGTAGTTACTTTTAGATTTTTGTCAACTACATGGAATATTTTTTTTGCAAGTTCAATGCCGGCAATGATCCCATTTTCCTTTACTATAAGGTTAGCTTTGTTTTTTGCATTTGAAGGGATGGTAGAAATGGAAGTGTGATCGCCATTGCCGATGTCTTCTTTTAACGCCTGACGAATGAAATGGTCAAGATCAAAATCTTTATGAAGATGATGGAGGAAAATATTTTTATTCAACATCAAAACGCAGTTGCTGGAAGGTTAATTTATTGCCTTCTTTTTTGAACAGGGAATATGTCCTGAATTTTTTTCCCGATGTCGTTTCATACGAACCAATTACAGAAACATCTCCGTTTTTGGAAACACTTTTATGAATGATAGAAAATAATTTTACAGGGTTCTTTCCGAAAAAATCTTTAAGGATCAATTCTGCCTGAGCTTTGCTGTACAGATTTTCTTTGTTCGGTGGAACTTTCAGGTCAATATTAGCGGGAAAAAATTTTGCAACATTGGATGCATTTCCTGTTTTTATAGCTGCAGAAACGTCATCATTAATATCCAAAAAAGATTCTGAGGAAGGATAATTGAGTGTAAAGCAAAATAATATGGTGAGTAAAATATTCATGAAACTTTATCTTCTATAGCAAATATCACGCCATTTATTAATTTTTAACTCTTAACTTTGTAATTCATCAGCAAAATTATACTTTTTTATTCTATCTCTCACTTTATATAAATTTAGATTTTGAATATGACCATCACCCTGATCTGTACCGGAAAGACCTCTGAAAAATATATTATTGAAGGAATCAAACTTTATCTGGAGCGGATCAAGCACTATTGCAAATTTGAAATGATTGAAATTGAATCAGGCAACGGAAATGAAATACAAATTCGGAAAAAGGAATCGGAAAATATTCTGAAAAGGGCAGGAGAAAAGGTTTTTTTAATTCTGCTGGATGAAAAGGGAAAGGAGTTGGATTCTGTAGGTTTTTCCGATTTGATAAAACATCATCAGAATATTTCTACCCGAAATCTTGTTTTTGTGATTGGGGGTGCGTATGGATTTTCGGAAGAGGTTTACAAAAGAGCAAATCTTAAAATTGCATTATCAAAAATGACTTTCCCTCATCAATTGGTAAGAGTAATATTTATTGAACAACTTTATCGGGCAATGACGATTTTAAAAGGCGAAAAATATCATCATTGATTCTTTGCCGACTGATTCAACTGCCATTTCCACGCACTTTCCATCATCTGTTCAATGTTGAATTTTGGTTTCCATCCCAAAAGATTAAGAGCTTTTGTACTGTCTGAATAAATTGCTTCCACATCGCCTGCTCTTTGAGGAGCTATTTTGTAATTCAGTTTTTTATTGCTGACTTTTTCAAACGCTTTTATTGCTTCAAGTACGGTAACCCCATTTCCTGTTCCTAAGTTGATAATCTCGAAATTGTTTTTAATTTTTCTATCACACAACACCTGAAGAGCAAGCACATGCGCATATGCAATATCCGATACGTGAATATAATCGCGAATGCAGCTTCCATCCCTTGTTTTATAATCATTGCCGAACACGTTGAATTGTTCAATTTTTCCAATTGCAAATTGTGTAATAGCTGGAACAATGTTATCGGGTTTGCCAATAGGAGCTTCACCAATCAAGCCGCTTATGTGGGCACCAACAGGATTAAAATATCTTAGTGCTATGGAAAATATATTTGCATTCTCCTTTGCAAACGTAGCTATCATTTCTTCTCCTTCACGTTTTGTTTGTGCATAAGGTGATTGAGCTTTTTGTAAAGGAGATTCTTCATTAACCGGAAGTGTCTCAATGTTTCCATAAACGGAGCAGGAAGAAGAGAAAATGAAATTTTTTATTCCGAATTCTTTTATGCAGGCAAGAATATTTTTAAGCGATTCGTTGTTGTTGTGGTAATATAATTCAGGATTTGCAACCGATTCGGGAACTGATTTGAGCGCGGCAAAGTGGATTACACCTTGAATGTCTGTATTCTCCGAAAAAATATTTTTTGTATTCTCTAAATTGCATAAATCAACATCGTAATTTTTTATCTGTCTATTTGAAATATTTTTAATTCTTTCAAATGTTGCGGGAGATGAACGCAGAAAATTATCCGCAGAAATTACCTCCCATGACGTTTTCTCAATCACTTCTAATATGGTATGTGAGCCAATATAACCAGCACCGCCTGTAATGAGGATTTTCATGATTTATTTTAATAATTGTTTAAATAAGTTTAGGTATTTTTCTTTTTGTGATTCTACCGAATATTTTTCTTCCACTGTTTTTCGGGCATGAACGCCAATTTGTTTTCTCAGTTCATTGTTTTCAATCAATAGTGAAATTTTCTCAACCCATTCTTTGTTATTTTTTGCAAGATAACCATTAATTCCATCAGAAATTATTTCGCAATTCACTCCTACCGGAGACATGATGCAGGGAATTTCAAGTGCCATATATTGCAATCCTTTTAATCCGCATTTTCCTTTTGCCCATTCGTCATCCGGCAAAGGCATGATGCCAATGTCGAAAGTGGAAAGTTCTTTTATTTCGTTCTCTTTATTCCAAGTAATTCCTGTGATTCCAAGTTCTGTATTTTTGTATGAACTGTCTCCGATAACTTTGAAATAAATCTTATCCCCGTATTTCTGTTTCAGTTTTTTTAAAAATGGAACAGCAAACTCGAAATGTTTTATAGTAGTATGACTGCCAGTCCAGCCAATGCATATCGTTCTTCTATCAGAATATAGGATTGCTTCTTTATGATAATCAGTATCTATGGTAGTTGGGATTACAACAACATTTTGAGAATACTTTCTTGCATAATCAGCCAAATAGTTATTTCCTGCTATTACTAAATCAGATAATGAAATTATTTTTGCTGTTTTACTTGGGTCTTTAAGCCATCCGAGTTTTTTATTTGCATCCGAAATATCAAAATGCCAGATAGCATCATCAAAATCAAAAACAATTTTTGCTTTACTTTTTCTGAATTGTTTTTCAAAATAAATTGAACGTGTCATTAATGCTTCTCTGTAAATAAAAATAATATCGTATTCGTTTTTACGAAGCAAATTCTTAAAGCGGATAAGATAACTTTGAATAAATATGGTAAGTTTAGAAAAATAATGTCCTGTTTTATATAGTATCTTATCACTTTTTTCGTTTAGTAAAGAACTTAACTCACATGTAAATCCGTGTTGGTCTAAGTAATCGAAATATTGCTCGAATCTGAATCGCTGACCCGGAGCGCGGTCTTTGCGGTGCGATGCTATGAATAGAATTTTTCTTTTCATTTAAAGATGAATGCGTTTGCCAATCACATGCCAAAAAGGTTCGTTGGGAGAAAATCTGAGTTCTCCTAATCCTGCATTTTCCATCATTACTTTAATTTCTTCTTTGCTAAAACGTTGTTCCAATGGAGTCCCAAATCTATCCAATGCATCGTTGCGAATAATCTTGATACTTTTTCCTATATAATAGGATAGCGGAATTTTTTTGTAATAATTTTTATTTGGAAAAATAACTTTTATAAATCTCCCTACAGCAATAAATGGAATGTAAACAAAAAGGGCTATTACTTCACATAAAAAAAACTTGACAGATGTTGGCATTTTTGAAATGATATTTCTTACTAAGTTGGCAAGAGTAAAAATAAAACGAAACATAAAACCCTTGTTTTCTAAATTGTAATACAAATAAAGTAAAAACAATCCATTCTTTTTTAATTTCTTCACTGCCTTTGCCAGGGCATTAGCAGTATCCGGAAGGTGATGCAATACGCCAAGGCAAATGATAAAATCAAAACTTTGATCAGCGAAAGGAATTGTATCAACACCCGCCCGAGTAATTCTTATATTATTTTTCTCTTGCGTTAACTTTGCAGCACTGTAAACTGCATCGCTTGGGTCAATGGCTTCAACGAAGCCAACTTTATCTGCAAGAAAATGAGACCATCTTCCAGAGCCGCATCCAAGATCGAGAGCCACCATTTCTTTTGTTAAATCAGAGGGTTGCACCACATCAAAATATTCATTCCCGATATATTGTATTTCATTTTCAGAAAAAAAATTAAACTTATTCCATTCCTCGCCGAAAGAATTTATTGTATCTGCATGTACATGATTCTCCTTTTCTTTCAGGAAAGATGCAATTTCTTTATTCTGAAAAGAAATTATTTTTATAGGAGTCTCAGTATATAAAAGCATTTTTTTTTGAATCTTATTCTATTTTCATAATTATAGCAAAGATACAGGATAACATTTACTTTAAATGAGATAAGCAAAAGATGTTAAAAAATTTATGTAGGTTTGTTTTATGAATAATGAAATTATTACTTATTGGGACTGGTTACTTGCGCCTTTTTATATTATAGTTATTTATATTGTTGCTTCCAGAATTAAAAATAACAACATAAAAAAAAATTCTACATACAAGTATTTTTTATGGGGTTTATTTGCTAAGATTTTTGGTGCAATATGCTTATGTTTGATTTATGTTTATTATTACAAAGAGGGAGGAGATACTCTGGCATATCAATCTTCTGCAAAGGTACTTGTTAATTTGCTTTTTGATTCGCCGTTAAATTTTTTTAAGGTTTTCTTTGGAGATACAACTCCTGAAAATTATTCTTACTTTAATTCTAACACTGGTTATCCAGAATTTTGGATAGATACTCAGACATTTAATGTAGTGAGATTGTGTACTTTTTTCGAGTTATTTGCATGTAAAAGTTATTTGGTAACATCTATAATTGTTTCAGTGATTAGTTTTACAGGAGTTTGGAAATTATATTTATTATTTTGTGAATTATATCCTGTAATATATCGACAGCTTGCACTTTCAGTTCTTTTTATTCCATCTCTTGTTTTTTGGGGTTCTGGCATGCTGAAAGATTCATGGACATTAAGTGCGGCTTGTTGGTTTTGTGTTTCTTTTTACAAAGTTTTCATTCGGAGAGAAAATATTATTTATTACGTAATTTCAATGATAATTTCAGTATTGATACTCACTTCCATAAAGCCATACATTTTTATTGGCATTTTTCCCGGATGTTTGTTGTGGTTGGTCTGGGGCAGAATCACCAAAATAACAAATTTATTTCTAAGGATTCTTGCCGGACCTGTAATTGTAAGTTTTGGAGTATCTATAGGGGTATTCGCATGGATAAGCTTGAGTTCAGGATTTGGAGAATATTCTTCTATTGATAAAATTGTAATGAAAGCGCATATTTCATCTGAGGATTTAAAGCAAGAACATTATCATGGCAACTCTTTTGATATAGGGAGTTATGATCCTACACTACAGGGTATGTTATCAAAATTTCCTGAAGCAACTATTGCCGGATTGTTCAGACCTTTTTTGTGGGAAGCAAAAAATATTGTAATGATCTTGTCTGGAATTGAAAACTTAATGCTTCTTTTATTTGCAATTTATTGCATTCTAAAAAAACCTGTTCGATTTTTTACATTTGCATTTTCTGATCCTTTGGTTTTATTTTGCTTGTCCTTTGCAATAATTTTTGCTTTTTCCGTTGCAATTTCAACTTCCAATTTTGGAGCGTTAGTCAGGTTAAGAATCCCCCTGCTCCCATTTTTTCTTTCCGGGCTGTTTATGATTCATTTTAACAGTCAGAAAGAAAATGTAGAATTAAAAAAAACTAAATCTGTGTATCCTGTTTCTTGAAAAATACATTTCTATGAGGAGCATAATTTATTATAAACTTGTCTATAATAAATTAAACCGAGTTCAATTGAAAAATAACTAATTGCGACTTCTCTTAACTTGCTCTTGTCTTTTAATAATAGAGAATCAATGTTGTTAATTACATTTAGTATAGATTTTTCGCTGAAATTTTCCACTACTAACCCGCAATTTGTTTTTTTTAATAGCACATCAATATCTCCTATGTTTCCATTGCATATTATAGGTACTCCCATCGATAAGAGTTCACCTAATTTTGTTGGTGATGAAGCGTATTTGGAAAAAGTAGGTTTGATAAAAAATATTGAAAGATTGCTCAATGATAGGAAAGAAGGTAATTCTTCCCTATTTGCATGTTTCACTATGATTTTTTCTATCGGTATGTTTTGTTTTAAAGCAGCATTTACAATTTTTTGAGAGTCTTCGTGAGTGATGAAAAAAAACTTACTTCTTGGTTTGCTTTTAAGAAGTAGTTTAAAAAATAAAAGCATTTCGTCCAATAAGTACCATGTTCCTAATGAACCTAAGTAGGAGATAATAAAATCATCATGCGAAATACCTATTTCATTTCGGAGTAAATTAACTGTTTTGGGATTAATTTTTGCTCTGGAAAAATGATCTGTATCTGTGCAACAAGGAATAACTTGAATTGGGATTGGCTGATTGGGTATTGTGTTCCATTGTTGAATTATATTTTTTGCTTTTTCAGTCAAAGAAATCGTGTAATCAGCATTTGAGAGAAATAAATTTTCCTTTTTTTTAAAGTATTTGTAGATGAAATTATAAAAAGGATTTTTAATATTCCAAATATTACCATCCAATCTTTCATCTGCCCAAAATCCTCGCATATCAAAAATAAATTTCACCTGATATGCCTTCTTAAGATGCAATCCGATAATAGAAGGAATATAACTGCGGCAATGTACTATGGAGAAGTTTTCTTTTTTATGCAACCTTATAGCTTTTCTTCTCATGCGCCAAATATCCCAAAGAGTGGAAAGTACAGGGGGGCTTTTAGTGTAGATGACCGGATGCCAATCAATATTATTTTTCTTTAATAATTCTGAGATATGAACTTTATTTTCAGAATAGTTTTTCTTCTTTTCGCAGCTGAGAATGTGAATTTTAAAACCTTTTTTTGAAAGCCCTACTAAGTAGGGAATTACCTGCGACTGTCCCAGAGGGTCAGTCATTCCATCGTAGGATATGTATAGTATTTTTTTCAAAAGATGTATATCCTATTTCACAAATTGTAATTTTTAAAAAAGGTACGATTGATAAGAAATGATAATTCCTGTACAGATTGATTAAGTATACTAATTCTGGGTATTATTTTTTGCTTGGTTTTTAAATAGTCCTGTTGTGAAGGTAAAGGCATTGGATTATTGGTGTAAACGTAATTAATGCCTGATTTAAAAGCTATTTCAATAGTTTCTTTATTGTAATGCACTTTCTTTCCAAAAGGAATTGAAAAATGTTTTGAATCTATTCCAAAATTATTTTTTATAAAACTTACATTTTCACATATCTCATTTTTAATTTCATTATGATTGCATTTAGAAAGTATAAAATGATTTACACTATGATTTTCTATTTTAACTCCTTTTGATAACAAGAAATTTATATCATTAATATCAAGATATATTTTATTTTTATTTATTGGAACATAATGCTCTATCTGCGAAATTAAATAGGACGAAAAGAACGTAGATATATACTCATAGGGAGAGGTAATAAAAGATTCGTAATTAATTAAATTATTACTCATTTCTTTAACAATGGGGAATATTGCATTTTTAAATGCAGAGTTGGTTAAATTTAACTTAATATCAGAGACCCATAATCTATTATGTTCTACTGCATTTTTATTTATAAAGACCGTAAATGGAATATTTTGAGTACTTAATAGAGGATAAGCAATTTCTTTCGTAGAATAAAACCCATCGTCAAAAACAATGCTTGCATAATTTTTGTTTTTTGTTAAGTCATCATTAACTATTTGATCCAATGAAATAAATTCAAAATATTTTTTAAGAAATACAATATATGTTTTAAAATTATTAATTTCTGTAGTATATATAGGGGAATATAAAATGGAGTTCTTATCGGAAATATTATGATATAAAAAAATGAATCTATTGTTTTTTGAATATTTAAAAAAGGGGAGTAATGCAATACTTTTTTTTAAAAAAATCTTCATGGATATGTAACTGTTTAAATTTTCTCAAATACTTTAATGTCAATGATGCTTTACATTAAATTTAACGGAACTTGCCAAATTATACAATATTGGGATTTGGTCATTTGCATCAATCTGCAATTATATTGCACCATAATTTTTGAACCCCATATTTATATTCTTCTTTTATTACCTCAATATTGCATTCTATTAATAAAGCATTTAGTTCATTTCTGTCGAATTCAGTAATGTGGTCATCGTCAGAGTATATAAGTTTAAGTTCTAAATCTTTTCTATAATGATTTAAATAGTGTCTTTCAAAATCAGGTAATTCGATATATATATAATGAAAATAATCCTTGAAACTCATAAGGAATCCTTTTGGATTGTCAAGATGTTCAAGTATATGAGAAAGAATTAAAATATCAAATTTCTTCTTATTTGTTTTAAGGAATTCTAATGCTTCACCATGAATAAATGTCAGATTGTTCTTTTTATATTTTTGTTTGGCAATTTCAATAGCATTTTTGTTATAGTCAATTCCAATCACTTCTTTGGCTTGTTCTGAAATAATGAAACTCATATCTCCTTCATGGCATCCGAGGTCTAAAATAATATCGTTTTTGCTAATATTTGGTAGAATAAATTCTTTTGAAAATGTTCTTACGGGATGATTATCAGAAGAGTAATTTTTAAATGAAGCTTCGTGAGATAACCTATCAAATATCCATTCTAAATTCAAATAGAGTTTAAATTTTGCTTTATGACTTAATGGAAGTAGTTTTTGAATCCTATAAATAATAGTTAAAAGTAAGTTTCTTGTTTTTTTTCTTGAAAGTTTAATTCCCATATCCAAATTTAGTTAAATAACCCGCGTTAATTTGAAAGGTCGCATTTTCTTGAGCAACTTCAATATGTTGGGAGGATAAAATAAAATGGATTTAATAATAAAATAAAAACCCTTTGTTTTGTTATGACCATTTACCCACCAGCATCCGGCAAGAATAAGATAGGTGTTTGAAAAACATTGTTGTTTAAACCAGAAAGACTTAAAAAAAATTTGAGACTGAGCTTTTCTAAGAACATATAAATTATCACTCTGAAGCGTTTGCACATTGTGACTCATGCTGTCTTCATGAACGCGGTAAGACCAAAGAGGAAGGGGAACTCTTTTGCAAGAGAAACCTTTTGATAAAAGTTGAAGACAGAAATCCCAATCGGCAGAGGTTGAGAGATTGGTATCAAAAGAAATATCTATTACCTCAAAACAACTACTTCTAACAATAATATTACTTGGAACGCCTATTATTTCTCCTTTTCGTAAAAGGAGTGAATTTAGTAAGTTACCATTATCCCGCCCCTCTCTTATCCCTGTTTTATTCAGCATTTCATCAGCAAGATACATGTCGCTGAAAACCCAATCAATAGTTTTATATTCATTTAAAACTTTAATTTTTTTTTCTACATTTTCCGGCTCCCAAACATCATCGGCATCAAGGAAAGCGATGAATTCCCCAACGGCTTTTTTGATGCCTTCATTGCGTGCAAAAGATACACCTTTGTTTTGTTGGGAGAAATATTTAACCCTTGAATCTAAATTGCAGTATTTTATAATTAGTTCTTCAGAGACATCTGTTGATCCATCATTAATAATAATTAATTCGAGATATTTATGTGTTTGATTTAGAGCTGATTCTATCGTCTGTTCGATATATTTTTCAGCATTGTAACACGGTATAATAACAGAAACAAAATATTTCATGTTTAATTTTTCAGGCATAAAATAAAAAATATTTTATTTTTTTTCTTGACAAATAACTTTATCTAAAAAACTCGCACCTAATATTAGCAGCATGATTATTATAAATTATAAAGTTTTATAATCATACTTATTAATGTCATTCAAATCAAAAAATGAGACATTAGGATTTAGGGCTAAATTATTTATACAATCAATGGTCATCTTTATTGTATCTTTTAAATTATAATCATGCGTACATAATGCTCCAATTATTTTTTTGTTAGAAGGAATATTTTTAATTAGTTTGTTTAAGTTTCTTCTGAAATCATCAGTGAAATTCGTATTATGGCATCCTATGAGAGTTTGTATGTATTTAATTTTATTGAGATAAAATGGCTGACCAAAGGAAATATCATTTGTTTTTAGAAATTCTTTTGAAAATATATTTTTAAAATTAGGATTGTAAGTGAAAGTGAAATCAATGTTAAAGTTATTGCTAATTAACAATTCAATTAAATCCTCATTCATATACCACCATCCGCCCGAATAACAGTTATTTGTATCTATTTCGTTTTTTTTGAACCATTGGATTTCATCATTAAATTGCTTGGTAACTGTTTCCTTTTCTTTTACAGGTGGTTTTATTTCTTTTCCATCTTTGTAAAAATGCCCATGATAACCTATTTGGGAAATAGCAGATAATTCCTTTAAACGGGTTACATACAATTCTTCTTTTATATTTTTCTGTAACATGATTATTTTTATCTGAGGATTATTTGCCGGCATAACAGTACAAATTGCTTTCTTGGAGGTTATTTTAAAAAAATCATAACAAAAGGATTTCAATAATGCAAAGTCATGTTCATTGTAAATTGATTCTGTGTGGAACACATAACAAAAACGATATTCATGATTACTTTCTAAAGGATAGGAATTAATATGGTATAGAATATTTTTAAGTAAATGTTTTATCATAAAAATGGATAAATCATATTTCAATTATTTTTTATAATATAAGAGATATTTATACTTGCAAAAAGTAAATTCACTCTTATTTTTATTTGATGATAGTGGGTATGAATAAGCATCTTTCAAATAAATCTCATCGGATAAAGATATAATGAATTTTGAATAAAATTAAAGAGTATGAAAAAATATCTGAAAAGTTAATGAATCGATTTAGAATTACAACTGGTATATTTGATAGTTTTAAAAAACGTATAACGTTATGATTCGTTTTATTACTAAAAACAGTTTATTTTATAAGCGACAGGAAATTTGGTTTTATAATGGCGAAAAAATTCCTTTATATAGTAATAATCTTTTTTATCAAGCTAAATCTTTGCCTGATAATTTTATAATTCAAGATAAAAATAATTTTTACACTTCTTGTATTGACCTGACATTGAATGAAGATACACTTTTTAAAAATATAAAAGATAGATTTAGGACAGAAATTAGAAGGGCAGAAAGGGAGGGATGTGCTTTTGAATACATTGAACACCTTATACATGCGGATTTTTTAAAGTATATGTATTTATATGAAAAATTTAGTAAAGTAAAAAAGCTATTTCCTCCTGATAGATATAGAATGAAAGCTTTATTTGAGAGTAATAATTTTATGTTTACAAAAGTTAAATATGCCGGAAAAGAAATTGTTACACATACATATATTATGGATAATGAAAGAGTCAGACTTATAAATTCATACCATGACATAGCATTTACCGATAATAAGTTGAGGGGATATAGCAATAAGTATTTACATTGGATGGATATACTTTTTTTTAAGTCAAAAGGTTTAAGTATTTATGATTTTGGAGGTGTTAATGAAGAAGGTTACCCCGGAGTAGCGGCTTTCAAAAAATCATTTGGAGGTTATGAGGAACAATCATTTGATTTTACAGTTCGCAAAGGTATTTATAAGCAATTTAAACATATATATTAAAATCTTTATTTCTGATTTATTTCATCATATTTTGAAATCACTTGTTCAATAGAAAACGTATCTAATACGCTTTTATAAAGATTTTCTCCAAGCATTGATTTGTTAATTTTATTTTCATATAACATTAGCAAATATTTTTTCAAATCATCTTTTGGTTTTTCTCTGTCTAAAAATAATCCACTGAAATTATTTATTATATAATCGTTAAAATCGCCGACATCATTACAAACCAGTACACATTTTTTTAACAGCCCCGCTTCTTTAATCACATTATTACTTGCTTCGGATTCCGACAATAAAACAACAGCGTCTGATGCTGCCATATAATCTATAACATTTAATTTATACCCAACCAGATAAATGTATTTTTCTAATTTATTGTGAGTGACAAATTGTTCCAGTTTTTTCATTTGGTCTCCATCTCCGACTACCATGAGTTTAATGTCAAGATTGTGATCTATTATTAATTCATGTATTGTTTCAAAAAGAATTTCATATCTTTTCCCAGGCACAAGCCGAAAAACACTGGCAAGGAGCAATTGAGTTGAATATTTACTTTTTATTATTTTAACTTCATTGATATCAGGTTCGGTATATTTTGAAAAATCATAGCCGTAGTAGATTAACTTAACTTTTGCAGGATTTACCTTTTCGGCTATTATTTGCTCATATACTTTTTTAGAGGGAACAATAAATGATTTTCCTAATTTATTAATGATAATGTCAAATACATCCTGATTGAAATTTTTATATCCTCCGGTTCTTTTAGCATGATGGCGGCAGATAATAAAACGAGAAAGTGAAAAGAATTGAGCAAAAACAGAAATGATATTGGCTTGCTGAGTATGAGAATATACTATATCTATTTTATTTTTGTTTGTGAATGAAATAAGAAATAAAATATGCTTCAAGTAAAAAAGAGATGAAATGTGTTTTTTGATTTGATGAGTGAATGTCTGTACTCCGTATTTCTTTACATCATGATGCAAATCTCCTTCTGGCATGTGTGTGAGCAGAAAAACATTGTGCCCTTGCTGCTGGAAAGCAATCATTAAGGAAGAGAATGCGATTGATCTTTCCTTGCCCGGATAATAAAAAAGAATGTTCATGATTATGAGTATTCTGCAATAATTCTTTATAAAGTGTTTTTTCTATTACTGCAGATTGTATAAAATGTTTTACATTTTAATATATCAGACTTGTTGCATACCATCTCATAGTCTATGGAAGAAGGATATTGATCTTTTCCAATAATTAACCGAATTACTTTGTTTTGAAATAGGAGTGGCAATTTTCTAAACCCTCGCATGTAAAAAAAAGTTTCAAATAATTTTGCAATAGTATTTTTTATTGATTTTTCTTTATATCGGATATATTTTTGACCTAAAATTTGAATATTACCAAAATGTTCTTTTAGAATTTCATGTAGTTCATCATATATGAATTCTTGTGTGTGAAATGGATTTTTGATTATTCCTGTTGGACTTGAAATTAATTTGTTAGGCGTAGATAGTATCAATATTCCTGTGGATTTTAACAAGCGAGTAAGTTCCTTGAGCATTTCTTTATAAAGTTTTGTATGCTCAATGGTTTCAAAAGAAACAATAATATCAAAATATTCATCTGGAAATGGCAGTTTTGTACCGTCAGCTGCAATATATTTGAGATTGGCATTTTGAAATTCTTTTTTACAAAAGTTAATGGCTTCTTCTGAAATATCAGCGCCAACAACATTATTTTTTGTTTTATTACTCAAAAAATAGGAACCAAACCCGTTACCACATGCAATATCAAGAATGCAATCATTGGAACGAACATGATTAGCCGCTTCATTATAACGATGTAGGTGCTCCCCCCACCAAGGACTTTCCTCTGAATACTCTTGTCGTTCTGAAGCCATTATTCTAAATTTAGTTTGAAAGTATTTTAACATTTCTAATCACATATATTCCCTTTTATGATATAGCAAACATTGTTATCCCATTGAAAAATCTTATCAGAAAGTTTATTACTCGATAAAAAGTCATGAACAGCTTTTGAGCATCCTATCCATGCATAATAGTCATCAATAATTATTATACCACCACCAACAACTTTTTCATATAGAATATTTAAACACTCTAAGGTAGATTCATACCAATCTCCATCTAAGCGTAAGATTGCA
This sequence comes from Bacteroidota bacterium, assembly GCA_003164895.1. Taxonomy (GTDB): domain Bacteria; phylum Bacteroidota; class Bacteroidia; order Palsa-948; family Palsa-948; genus Palsa-948. The sequence goes on from PLUL01000074.1 coordinate 89,953, forward strand.
ATTTTTGTGCTATTGCTGAATGAAGGCAAAGTATCTTTAAACCATCCTTTTGTGATATTGTAATTACTGGTGCCGGACTTAATCATGGCTATTTGTGCAAATGAAATATCAACACTTAAATTATTATTTTTATGAAAAAGAATAGCATCTGATCCATCTTCATTTTTTTTTGCAGGAGGAAGTCCTTCAAAACTATCAAATAAAAAATATTCTCTTTTATCACAAAATAAATAAGCAATGCCAGCAATCATGCCGCCTTTCCACGCACCGCATTCCACAACTGCGCCTTCGATATTTTTATATTTTATTGCCAATGTAGTATTAGCTACAAAGGTTCTCCAATTAGTTAGTGTATATTTTTTAAATTTAAAATATGCATAAGTATGGCTTGGATACATTAAAATATTTATCCACCAAATTATTTTGGATATAATTTTTAGTTTTATTTTATTATAATCAAATCCTGTTTTCATAGTTATTTAGCTCTTTAAGTCCTTCCTTTCAAAATGTATTCTATCATATTCCATTTTCTACATGCGGGATTACAAAAACATCAAATAACTCAACTTGGCGTATGAAAAAGTCTTTATCAATTTCTTCACTTTTATATGTAACCTTATAATTATTTTCAATTATAAAATTCCACGTATCGGATAAGCTACTATTAAAATTATTTATCGCTTGTGGGTGTAAAGACAAAACAATATACGGATGAAACCTTTCAATTGTTCTTAATCCTCCTTTTAATATAGAGTTTTCAGCTCCTTCCGCATTGATTTTAATAAAATCAATTCTTGGTATATTATTTTGAGTTACAAATTCATCAATGGTAATAACTTGGACTTCAACAGAATGTTCGTTAATATTTCTATGATTATTTACTAAACTGTTAGCGTTGTGGGCTTCTAAATTTGCAATAAAAAAACAAGTCTTTCCTGTAAAATCTGAAATCGCTTTTTCGTATGCAATTATATTTAAACAGTTGTTTAGGTTAATTGTTTTTTTTAAAATTTTAAAAGTAGCTTTTGTTGGTTCAAAAGAATAACATCTACCGTTGTTTCCTATTAGTTTTGACATGATTACAGACATTAACCCAATATGAGATCCTATGTCAATAGCAGTCATATCTTTCTTTAAATAGTCATTAATAAAATTAATGATATGCAATTCGTAATTCGTTTTAAAATATCTTGAGAATCTAACAGGTAGTATAACTGAAAAACCAGAAACATGTTTCCTGATCCCTTTTCCAAGAGTAACAAAATCTACTAAGAGGTAAAATATTTTTTTCACAATATGGAATTTATTTTTTTTATGAGCATGACTACTAATATATTAAAAACCAAAATCGTTTTCTAACTGGGTAAAGACGTTTTTGAAATTTTGAATCGCTTTTTCTTCTGTATAATTAGTTGCAATGGTTTTACATGACTCTGATAATTTTTCTTTTTCCGTTATTGGAAGATTAAAATACCAAAGTATTTTTTCTGCAATTGAATTAGTGTCCAATGGAACAATAAATCGTTTGTCAACTTGCTCCACAACTTCTTTTGCGCCTGTCCACTCAGAAATTATAGGGGGTATTCCTGATGCCATTGCAATCAGTATCGTAATGCCAAATGCTTCACCTCTTGCTGTGTGGAGATAAAGGGAAGATGTTTTGGTATATTGTCCTAAATCATCTGTTGCGCCAGTAAAACAAATTGCTTTTTTAGTGTTTTCATCTAGATTTGCTACTAACTTATCTGTTAATCTTTTTTCAAACTCACCTACGATTGTAAAAGTGATATATGGGTCTTTCTTGAAAGCAAGCCGAAAAGCATCAATCATTACATCCACTCCTTTGTACCATAAACGATTTTCTTCAGGTACATTTCCCATAAACAAAATATTTTTGCCTTTAATGTTTATTGAAGCGTCCTTTTCATCGGGATAATGCTCATTGGGGATGCCCATGAAAACAGTATAAAGTTTTGGATGTTTTTCTTTAAGAATACTCTTTACTAATTCATTTGCCATATTCCCTTCACAAATAAAAGCATCACATCGTTTCATTGCTTGTATGTGAATCCATTCAGTGAATTTTGAAAAACGATGAGCGTAAAGGAAATACAGGGTATGACTCCCAAGATTAACAACAATTTTTTGCTTTTTGTTTAATAAGAAAAGCATTTTCATTATGATTGGAAAGAAAAAAAGTCCATCTACAAAAAAAATATCATATTTTTTTTTATTGGGGAAAGTAAAAGCACAAACAATCCAACTAACTAATCTGTAAAGTGAAGATGAGCTTTTATCCAACCATCTCATTCTGAAGTCGGCAAAATAAAAATCAGCATTAATACTTTTAGCGAATTTTCCGTGCATAGGGTGAGGACCAGGGCGCCCATGTATGAATGCAATTTTTGTTTTATTGTTATTTTGTTTATTCATTTTAGCACATGGCATTAAAGCATTATATGTTATAAAATTCTATTGTCTTTTTAATTCCTTTAGAAATCCCGTATTTATATAATACATTATTTTTCATATATGCATCGTCATATTTAATGCGATTGGAAATTGCTTGAAATTTTGCTTTTAATTCATTAATTCCAAAATAACCAATAGTTTTCATAAAGTCATTTAAGAAAGATGAAACATTAATTATTTTGCATGAAACACCAAACGCGCCGGATACAATATCAAGAAAACTTTGAAATGAAATTGTTTCCCCAATTGTAACTACCATACTGCTTGTATCATTTTTTATAAAAAATCTGATAGCATTTGCTACATCCTTTACATAAACATAATTCTCTGTTGTGTTCTTACATCTCGGAATGGCAATTTCACTTTTTACTCTTTGAAAAAATTCCAATAAGTACTTTTGCGGATGATGGTCGCCAAACACATGAGTGGGACGCAGAATAATAATTTTCTTGTCACTCTTTTCCCAAAATTCTTTTAGTAATAATTCTGATTGTAGTTTTGTTAGTTCATATTCGTTTTTAGGATTGCAAGGGGAATTCTCATCAACTATTACTTTTTTGTTGCTATATTGCATTCCAACAACCCCTGTACTGCTTAGATGAATGATTTTTTTAATATTATGTATCGCAGATAAGTTGATAATGTTCTGAACTCCTATAATATTTGTTGAATAGAATTTATTTTTATCATGTAATTCTGCTGCAAGATTAACTACGACATCGACATCTTGAAATGCTTTCCCTAAGGAAGTTTTATCTGATATATCTGCAATAAATGTCTCAAAATTTCTATTTGAGCACCAAAATTTAGGAGAATCGTTCCGCATAATTATTCTAATGGAAAAATCATCTTCTTTCAATTCCTCAAGTAGGTGCTGTCCGATAAATCCCGTAGCACCTGTGATGAGTATTTTCATTTTTGCTTGTTTGTGAAAGTTGTTATATAGAGAAAAGAATAATTCTCATATTTAGAATATTTAATTTATAACAATCTTTTTAATTGACATCATTTTTATTTTTGTCAAGAACAGATAAATAAAACTTTTCATTTTGTTCAGCCGTATTTATACTAAAATCTTTTATCACAGTTTCTCTTGCGTTTTTTCCTAATTGTTTTCTTAATGGTTCATCTGCAAGAAATATAGAAAGTTTTTTTGCTAAATCATCAGAATTGCCGCATTTGAATAACAATCCATTGAAATTATTAATAATAATAGAAGATAGTTCATTAGTATCGGATGCTACAATAGGTAATTCCATTGCCATTTTTTCAAGTAAAGAAAGTGGAAGCCCTTCGTTATGTGAAGGAAAAACTGCAATGTCTGCTTCATTTAAAATTTCATATATATCATTTCTTTTTCCTAGTAATACGACTGAGTTCTCTAATTTACTCTCGGCAATAAAATGTTCAATTCTTTCTCTTAATACCCCATCACCAACTATAAAAAGTTTTTTATTTACAGGTGAATCAATTTTTTTCCATGCTTCTAGTAGATCAAAGTGGCCTTTAATAGATTCAAGACGTGCAACATACACAACACTAATGTAATTTTTTTGTTTTTTATTCTTTGGTGTAAATGTTTTTAGATCAATAGTATTTTCAATCAATTTAAACGTTTTATTATTATTAAACCAGTCAAATTGTTTTATAGTAAATTCAACAGTTTTTGATACTGCAATCAAATTATAGTATTTGTATAATCTACGAAAAATTCTGATTAATAAAAATTGTATGTACCATTTATATTCATTTTGCTTCAATCGCACAAGGTGGTCAGTATAAACTAATTCGCAATGTATTTGATTTTGAGCCAATATGCCAATCAGTAGTTCTCTTGGTGTTGTATGTAAATGCAAAATATCCGGTTTAATATCTGAAATAATTTTCAGTACTTGCTTGGCTCGTTTTTGTGTTATTTTTTTAAATAATGCTAATTTTAAATGGCTTCGCAAAGAATAATTGTTCTCAAACAAATAATCAGTATAAATAATTTTTATCCATAGTGGTAATTGATATTGTGAAAGTATATCGTAATTTCGAGAAAGAACCACTATTGTAATGTCAAATTTCTCTAAATCTACATTTATGCACAAATCTAAAACAACCTTTTGAGTACCTCCGATTTCCAAAGAATTCAGCAGATATACAATTTTAATTTTATTTTTTGCCTTAATTGATTTCAAAAACTAATAAATTATTTATCTTCTATTTTTGATAAACTGCTATAATAGTATGCCCAATGATTTTATGACTATTGTTTTTAATATGTATTCTAAATATTTTATGCAATCCTAATTTCCAATGTAAACGCCAATATATCTGTGCTATCCAATCGATATTTAAGAATATTTTTTTAATTATCGTATATTGGTAGGTGTCATAATGTTCTACTTGCAAAGGCTCAAACAGTATTTTTTCAAGTTTAATATTGAAAATAGAAGTTAAGCTAGTTAATGATTTTTCATTCCATAATCCCATGTGGTGCGGAGGCATATTCAATATTTTTGAATTTAATGTGTTCTCCTTTAAAAAACTGTCATTATTCGGTACACTAATTAACAATTTACCTCCTTTTTTTAGGCACTTTAGTTGAGCTTCAATAAATGGATAAACTTCGGAGATATGTTCAAGCACTTGAAAGGAGCAAACTAAATCGTAATATTCTTGCTTATTATTACTATGTATTTCAATTGATTCATTAAGAAGATTTATTCCACTGTTTCTTGCAATTTCAATTGCTGAAGTATTAAACTCTAATCCTACACACTCAATATTTTTAAAATATTGAGATATTTTATTTATAAAACTACCACTTCCTGCTCCAACTTCTAATAGTTTAAAATCATCTTTAATAAATTTTTTACATTGTTCATGTTCCCATTTCCATGGCCTATAATACCAGTTTTCCTTAGAAAGTGCCGAATAAAACCTATCATCACCCTGTAGATGAAATGGATAATAAAATCGATAGTTAGTGTCCAAGCATTTATATAACGAGATATATGTAATACCATTAAAAGTTGAATTTAAATCAATATTATATTCCTTTTTATATAGTTCAATTATATCAGAGGTTTTAATTGAACGTTCGCAAACAACGTTGTCTTTGTTTGTAAGTGGACTTTTTAGTGTTCTCATATTTTCTATACGTCAAGTCAGTAAATTCTCGACATTTATTTATTCTGAAACTTTCCAAGTAATATTAGGTATAAAGAACTTATTAATGCGTTTGTCAGGTATGTCCCTAAACGTATTTTGTTTTAATGGCTCAACAATGATTTGGAAGCACTCCCGATGAGTTTCAAAGTCTTTAATACCATCCCCTAAATAAATATCAATATGATAAATACCTTCAAAAAATGTAAGATGTGGTATTGTCATAGAAATATAACTTTTCGTAACAGCTTTATTTGTTAGGTTATTAGCGTAATGCCTGTTGTTAATGCCGATCAATGGTGTATTGGTGTGATCTTTGAAAACTAATCCAAGTACAGGAAAGTTAATAGGTGAGGGAGAATCAAAGTAGACTCTTATCTCAAGTTTGCACCCCATATAAGTTATGGGGGAGATTTTATCGTCACATAATATTTCAATTCGTTTTATAATGCTTTTATTTTTTTGAGAATCCCATTCAATTGTTCCTGAATTTTTTTGAGAGGTATGATCAAGCAATTCTCTATACTTGTCAATGATCTGAGATGTTGTTCCTATATTATTTACATTACCCTTGTTTAGAAAAACTGCTTTTGAACATAATGTTTCAACTGCGGACATATTATGGCTGACAAAAATGATAGTCCTGCCGCTTTTTGCGACCTCATTCATTTTTCCCATACATTTATTTTGAAACTCAGCATCTCCTACTGCCAACACTTCATCAATCAATAATATTTCTGGTTCAAGAAAGGCTGCTACCGCGAATGCCAGGCGCAATTGCATTCCGCTGGAATAATGTTTGAGAGGTGTGTCTAAGAATTTTTCCACTCCGCTAAAGTCAACAATCTCATCAAACTTATTTTGAATTTCTTTTCTTTTCATGCCAAGAATAGATCCATTCAAAAAAATATTTTCTCTGCCTGTGAGTTCTGGGTGAAAACCAGTGCCCACTTCCAATAAGCTTGCAATTCTTCCACGTGAAATTATTTTGCCAGAAGTAGGGGGGGTTATCTTTGAAAGTATCTTTAAAAGAGTTGATTTTCCTGCTCCGTTCTTGCCAATGATGCCGATGGATTCACCGGGATATACATCAAAGGAAACATCTTTGAGAGCCCAGAAATCTTCGTCCCCCTCCTTATCTCCCCATGGGGAGGACAAAAAACCGCTTATGCTATCGCGCAAACTTAAATAAGGATGTTGTTCGTGCTGAATACGAAATTTTTTGGAAATATTTTTTATTTCTAATATCGGTTTCATCAGGCAAGGTCAGCAAAATAATATTCTGTTTTTCTGAAATAAAATAAGCCTGCAAAAAATAACAGGATTGAAGATACTGCGCTTGTTATCACCAATTGCAGATCAAGAGGTGCCTGTGTCACTGAGGAGCGAAGCAGATCAATGGCACCTGCAATGGGATTAAGAGAAAGAATAATTTGTGCCCATTTGTATTTAATAATAGAGACAGGGTAAATGACCGGAGTGAGAAATAAAAGTATTTGAATAAGAAATGGAATTACATACCTGAAGTCGCGGTACTTTATATTTAACGCGGCAAGCCCTGTACCAAGCCCGAAAGTGGATAATACAGTAATTAGAATGCCGGCAGGAAGGTAAATGATGATGTTGAAACTTACCGGCTGTTTATAATAAATAAGTATGCCTATGTAAATGATAAAAGCCATAAGGAAATCAAATAAGGCAACCAAAATGGAAGACATTGGGATTATCAAACGGGGGAAATATATTTTTTTTATAATGCCTGCATTTGATACCATGCTGCCGGAGGCATTGGATAATCCGGAAGAAAAAATATTCCAAAGCAATAATCCGGAATATACAAAAACAGGGTAGGGGATGTTATTATCTGTAGGAACTCCAAGCGCCTGTCCGAAGAAGAGTGTGAAAACTATCATCATCATAAATGGCTGAAGTATCGCCCAAAGCACGCCCAATACCGTTTGCTTGTATTTTACCTTAATATCTCTCCACGTAAAGAAATAGAACAACTCCCTGAATTCCCAGAGTTCTTTTAATCCAAGAGAAAGTTTGCTGACTGGTTTGATCTCGTATTCCATAAATACATTATAAAGATATTAAAGATTCTTGTTCACTATCGTTACATTCTTTCACGCTATTATTACATTGTTTAGCACAACGGTTGCATTCTTAATCGCTATGGTTCCATTGCGAACAAGTTTGGTTACATTCTTATTCACTACGGTTCCCTTGCGAACAAGTTTGGTTCCATTCTTAATCGCTACCGTTCCATTGCGAACGAGTTTGGTTCCATTCTTAATCGCTACTGTTCCATAGCGAACAAGTTTGGTTATATTCTTATCCGCTATCGTTCCATTGCAAGCAAGTTTGGTTCCATTCTTAATCGCTATCGTTCCATTGCGAACAAGTTTGGTTCTATTCTTATTCACTATCGTTTCATTGCGAGCAAGTTTGGTTCCATTCTTAATCGCTACCGTTCCATTGTGAACAAGTTTGGTTCGGTTGCGAGTAATTATGCTTATGCGGAAAAGAAATAAAAAAGGATCCGGGAGTTTTATCTCCCGAATCCCTCTTTATCGTTGCGGATTCTTAGTTTGAGTTTATTGAACTTTTACTTTTATCCATTCGCACCAGTCGCCTTCAACATCGTTCTTGAGTATCGGGCGGTTACGGAAAAACCAAATGTCGCCCTCGGTTAAATTACTCACTTTGGTTTTTGCCTTGCTGGTGGCTGGCAGGTTGGTAATGGCAACCTGGTCTTTGCTCATCTGCCATTCGTGAGGTCCGCCTCCTTCGGCAGTTACAATAATAATACCCGATACATCGCCGTTATATGCATCGTTCACTCTTTTTTGTCGAATGGAAATTGCTTTCACATTCATACCCGCGCTTTTAGCAAGCACTTCGGCTTGTGCCGGAGTTGCATCTGCCACCACTTGCACATCGTTTCGCAACGAGCGAATGTCGGCTTTGACTTGTTCCATTACCGCATTCCGTGCTTCCACAGTGGAAGTAGGCGGATTGGTTAACAATCCTGATTCGGAGGAATCAAGCGTGTCAATATCCGTTTTCAGCGAAGTAACTTTTGCTGCCGAATTTAGAAAGTTGCTGTTTCCGTTCATCGCCTCATAAATGCCCTTGGCATAGGTGAGGAAATCGTTGATCTTGGTTGGGAACATCAGCACTACTATGAGATGCCTGATGATCGCTTTAATTGAGTTTTTCACTGTACGTTCGCCTGCTTACTTTATCACAGGTCTTTTGTTTGTTTTAGTTTAGAATCGCGCAACGCGTACATGTTTTTTCATGAGCAACTTTTTTTACTATAACGCTTTCGTAAAATAATATTATGCGTGATAACTTTGAATATCGCCTCATTTTAGACGAGTGAAAAATAATTTTCGATGAAGTGTTTTAGAAAATCGGCAGAATGAATAAAAATAATTCTCAATCACTAAGTTTATGTGTCCAAAACGAATGAGAGTATTTAAAGTAGTATCTTTTTGTCAAACAAGTTTTTAATCGTAAATTTGCAATAACAATAGAAGCGAAATATTTAAAATGAATAATTACTTTATAAGAATATGTTGTATTATACTATTTGCAATGTATGCTTTTTTTCCTTCTTTTGGTCAAAGTTCAATTTCTCCTAATCATATTTCCGGATTGCAA
>PLUL01000061.1 GCA_003164895.1 Bacteroidota bacterium
TCGGGCGGAGCGCGCATGATGGAAGCGGCTTTTTCGCTGATGCAGTTGGCAAAAACATCTGCAAAACTTACTTTGCTTGACGAAGCCGGCATTCCGTATATTTCTTTAATGACCGACCCCACAACAGGCGGCGTTACGGCATCGTATGCCATGCTGGGCGATTTGAATATTGCCGAACCCGGTGCACTCATTGGTTTTGCCGGACCTCGTGTGATAAAAGAAACAATAAAAAAAGATTTACCCAAAGGATTTCAAACTTCCGAATTTTTATTGGAACACGGTTTCCTCGATATGATTATCAATCGAAAGGAAATGAAAACCGAACTTGCAAAGTTGCTGAACTATTTCAAGAATTAATTTTTCTTGACAGGAATTTATTTTTTTGCAAAGTTGAAATAGATTTTTACCTTTACTGTAAATCCCCCATCAAATGAAGAAAATTCATTTCGCTTTTCTGTGCTTTGTCTCCTGCATTATTAATGTTCATGCACAATATGTTTTTAATAGCTGCAACACTCGTCCTGTTTTTGGCGATAGCTTGACCGGAATTTTATATCAATACGATTCTACCGGAGTTACACCGGAAAATGCGGGAACAAACATCACTTGGAATTATAGTTCTATTGTAAATACTTACACCTATTCTATCAATAATAATTATTATGATCCTGCCACTACAATAGGTTTTTATAAATTTCCAAATGCCAATCTTACCGATTTAGGTTCGGGTATGGTTTATTCATATTATAATTATAGTGCTGACAGCGTAACTTTTCTGGGCGATTATCATGATTCCGTTAGTTTTCATTCTTCATGGGACCCGGAAGTGTTGATGATGTGTCCGTTAAGTTTTGGAAATAGTTATACCGATCGTTTCAGCAGATATAATTTCGGACAATGCCCATACCACCATACTTATACGAAAAGAAAAATTACTTACGATGGAAACGGAACAATTAGTCTGCCGCACAATAGTTATTCAACTGCCCGATTAAAAATTGTTGAACGCACATTAGATACCAGTTTCTGTCAAGCAAATCAATTGGTACTATCACATACGCTTGATTCTACCTATTTGTGGATTGATACGCAAAGCAATCAGCAGATATTTTCGGTGCATTATTTTATTGATACTGCCAATCATTATTCAAATAAAATTATTCAGGAATATTACTATTCGCATTTTCCTGTTACTTTCACCAGCGTTCAATCTTTTGCAGACGCGCAATCCGATTTTTTGGTTTATCCAAATCCTACCACTGGTGAGTTTACAGTTTACAGTTTACAGTCTTCAGTTGGTTGCGAAATAAAGGTTACAAATTTAGTAGGGGAAACTATTTCCAAGAAGACCTTAAACAGTAAACAAGAAACCATAAACCTGAGCGGAGCGAGAGGCATTTATTTCCTGCAAATAAAAACCCCCTATGGAACTGCTATGAAAAAGATCGTGAAGGAGTAATTCCTAAAGGAAAATACATCCATTTTACTTCCGAATTTTCACATCTTTCATTTAAAAATATCTATTATCTTTGCCATCCTAAAAAACAATCATAAATAACCACCAAAGAAATGGTCTTTGGTAAAACACACAAACAATGTATTTAACATCCGAAGTAAAAAAAGGTTTCGCAAAAACGCACGGCAAGTCCGACAAAGATACTGGCTCTGCTGAAGTGCAAATTGCACTTTTCACTCACCGCATCAATCACCTCACCGGTCATCTTCAACGTCTGAAAAAAGATGTGGCAACACAACGTTCTCTTTTGAATCTTGTAGCTAAAAGAAAACATCTTTTGGATTACATGAAGCGAACCAACTTGGAAAAGTATCGCACACTTCTCAAGACATTAGACATCCGAAAATAATTAGCCGATTAGTCAATGTGCCAATGTGTTAATTAGCTAATCAGCACATTTTCAAATTTACTAATTTATTTTTATTTTGTCTTTCATTTATAATTTATCATTCATAATCTTTAATTTCCTTTCTCATGATACCAAAAGCAATTAACCACTCCTTCGATCTTGGAGATGGCAGAACAGTAACACTCGAAACCGGAAAACTTGCTCGTCAGGCAGATGGCTCTGTCGTAGTAAAAATAGGAGACACCATGCTTCTTGCATCCGTAGTTTCCAACACAACACCAAAAGAGGATATTGATTTTTTCCCTTTATCAGTTGATTATCAGGAAAAGTTTGCATCAGCAGGAAGAATCCCCGGCGGGTTTTTTAAACGTGAAGCAAGACCTTCTGATTCAGAAATTCTCATCAGCCGTTTGGTAGATCGCGTGCTTCGTCCGCTTTTTCCTGATGGATACCGAAACGAAACGCAAGTGCTAGTCTATCTTATTTCTGCCGATAGAAATATTATGCCGGATGCTTATGCAGGACTTGCTGCTTCAACGGCAATCGCACTTTCTGATATTCCTTTTAACGGACCAATTTCAGAAGTTCGTGTTGCAAAAATTGATGGCAAACTTGTTATCAATCCAAACATTTCAGAATTGGAACGCGCTACTCTTAATTTGTTGGTGGGTGCTACATTCAAAGATATCGGAATGGTGGAAGGTGAAATGAAAGAAGTTTCTGAAGCGGATATGCTCGAAGCAATAAAATTTGCGCATGAAGCCATCAAAAAACAAATTGAAGCTATTAACGAACTCGTGAAAAAAGTTGGACCAAAAACTAAGAGAGCATTTACAGGTCCGGTTGAAGATGAAGAGCTGAAAGCAACTATCCGCAAAGCGACTTACGATAAAATTTATTCTGTTGCAAAATCAGGAAACGGAAATAAACACGAACGCAAAAAACTTTTTGGCGCCATCATTGAAGAATTTTTGGCTGCTCAAACTTTTCCTGAAACCGAAAAGAAAGCAAAAGAAAAATTGGCAAAAAGATATTATCATGCTTTAGAAAACGAAGCATGCCGTGCAGTAATTCTAAACGAAGGGATTCGTTTGGATGGAAGAAAAACCACCGACATCCGCCAGATCACAACAGAAGTTGGATATCTTCCAATGGCGCATGGCTCAGCAGTTTTCACACGTGGAGAAACTCAATCGCTCACCACCGTAACGCTCGGAACAAAAATGGATACGCTCACCATTGACGGAGCCGTAATTCAAGGAGAAAGGAATTTCATGCTTCATTATAATTTCCCGCCATTCTCTACAGGAGAAGTGAAAATGATGCGTGGAACAAGTCGCAGAGAAGTTGGTCACGGAAATCTTGCACAGCGTTCGCTCCTGCAAGTGATGCCTGCGGACAATCCATACACTATTCGTATTGTTTCTGATATTCTTGAATCGAATGGTTCATCTTCAATGGCAACAGTTTGCGCAGGAAGTTTGGCACTGATGGATGCCGGTGTTCAGGTGAAGAAAGCAGTTTCTGGAATTGCTATGGGATTGATAACCGATAATAAAAAGTTTGCAGTTCTATCAGATATCCTGGGCGATGAAGATCATTTAGGTGATATGGATTTTAAAGTTACCGGAACAAAAGACGGAATTACCGCTACACAAATGGATCTGAAAGTGGACGGACTTCCTTATGAAGTGATGGCGAAAGCGCTCGATCAGGCAAGACAAGGTCGTTTACATATTCTCGGTGAAATGGAAAAAACAATTTCCAAGCCGAGAGAAGATTATAAATCTCACGCTCCAAGAATTGTTCAGCTTACTATTGCAAAAGAATTTATTGGTGCTGTTATCGGACCCGGTGGAAAAATTATTCAGGAACTTCAACGTGAAACCGGAACTACTATTGCAATTGAAGAAGTGAACGGAAAAGGTGTGATTGATATTTTCTCCGATAACAAAGAAGGAATTGAAAAAGCGGTTGCAAGAATTAAAGGAATCACTTCAGTTCCCGAAGTGGGAGAAATTTACATGGGAAAAGTAACAAGCATTATGCCTTACGGAGCTTTTGTTGAAATTTATCCGGGCAAAGAAGGCCTTCTTCATATTTCAGAAGTGGATCACAAACGGCTGGATTCATTGGAAGGTATTTTGAAACAAGGCGATCAGGTGAAAGTTCAGCTTCTTGACATTGATCCGCGTTCGGGTAAAATGAAACTTTCGAGGAAAGTTTTGATTCCAAAAGAGGAGAAAGCACAACAGGTTTAGTGTAAAACAAATAAATTCAACCCTTCACAGTATAAATTTTATGCAGTGAAGGGTTTTTTGTAAAAATATTTGTTCATCTGGAAATATTTATAAACTTTGTATTATCGTTAACGAATCTAGAAAATATTTTTTATTGTGAGTGAATCAATAAAAGGTATATTCAAACCCTCAATCCATGCGCCAGTTAAAGATAGTCAAACAGATCACCAACCGCGAAACTGCTTCGCTGGAAAAATATTTGCATGAGATCAGCCGCGAAAGTTTGATCACTGCCGAGGACGAAGTAGAACTCGCAAAAAAAATAAAAGTTGGTGATGTTGCCGCCCTTGATAAAATGGTTCGAGCAAATTTACGTTTTGTAGTTTCCGTTTCAAAACAATATCAAAATCAAGGATTAAGTTTGCCCGATCTCATCAACGAAGGAAATCTTGGTTTGATAAAAGCAGCTCAGCGTTTTGATGAAACGCGCGGGTTCAAATTTATTTCTTACGCGGTGTGGTGGATTCGCCAATCCATTCTTCAGGCATTGGCGGAACAGGCGCGGATTGTGCGCTTGCCTTTGAACAAAATCGGTTCTATTAATAAAGTCAACAAAGCATTTTCAAAGTTGGAGCAAAAATTTGAGCGTGAACCAACTCACGATGAAATTGCTGAAGTGCTTGGTGTTCTCCCTGATGATGTGAAAGATTCCGTTCGCAATACCGGAAAACATATTTCTATGGATGCACCACTTCTTTCAAGCGAAGATGATGCGGGAAATATGTATGAAGTTCTTTCCAGCGAAGACAGCCCGAAACCTGACGGAAGTTTACTAAGCGAATCTCTCCGAAAAGAAATTGAACGCGCACTTTCCACACTTTCTTCGCGCGAAGCGGATGTATTGCGTCTTTATTTCGGATTGCACGGAGGACCAGCACAAACATTAGAAGAGATTGGAGAAAAATTTGCGCTTACACGCGAACGCGTTCGTCAGATAAAAGAAAAAGCTATTCGCAGATTAAAACACTCTTCACGGAGTAAATTACTGAAAGCATACTTAGGTTAGTATGAAACATTTAGTTGCACCTTCCATTTTATCGGCAGATTTTGCAAACCTCCAGCGTGATGTGGAGATGCTGAATAAAAGCGAAGCGGATTGGATTCATGTGGATGTGATGGATGGAGTTTTTGTTCCGAATATTTCTTTAGGATTTCCCGTAATCAAAGCGATAAAAAAACACACTAAAAAACCGTTAGATGTTCATCTGATGATAATGAATTCGGATAATTATTTGCAAATGTTTAAAGATGCAGGAGCAGATAATCTTTCTGTTCATTACGAAGCATGCCCTCATCTTCACCGTACCGTTCATGCAATACGCGATTTAGGAATGAAAGCCGGCGTAGCAATTAATCCTCACACGCCAGTAAATGTTTTGCAGGATATTATTTCCGAAATTGATCTGGTAATTCTCATGAGTGTAAATCCCGGTTTTGGCGGACAAAAATTTATTGAAGCAACTCACCAGAAAGTAAAATATCTCAAGCAACTCATCAAAACAAAAAAATCAAAAGCGTTGATCGAAGTGGATGGTGGCGTTGATTTGAAAAACATTTCTTTACTCGTAAAAAACGGTGCAGATGTTTTAGTTGCAGGAAATACAGTGTTTGGTTCAAAGAATCCGAACGAAACAATACTGCATTTAAAAGAATCAAAATAGTTTTTCAGGAAACATAATCACTGAGATAATTAAATCTCTCCATCAACTTTCCATCTTTTGCAATAGTTCCGCGTTCAATTAGTTTGGTTTCATCATTCATTAACAGCGATGGAAGAATTTTATCAATCAATTCTTTTCCAAAATTTTCGGAAGCATCGCGCGGAAGTTCACAAGGAAGATTGTCCACTGCCATCACTGTAATGGTTTCTTTAGAAAATGCATCTCCTTCTTTTTCTGTAACCGGATTGTATCCATAAAATGGATCCTTAATGGAAGATGGACGTGTGGTGGATGGAATCGAACCGTTAATATCACACGAGATGTCGGCAATTACGCTGATACCAAATTCGTGAGAGCGCATTTGTTCGGCAGAAAACATTTTAGGTGCACGCGGATCCCAGAATGCGCAGTGCATCAGCAAATCACACCAGCGTGTATATTTCATAAATGTAGAACGGAATTTTTCAGGATGATTATAAAATTCCTGCGTACTCCACTGAGAACCATCTTTTGTTTCGTAATAATTATATGAATGCAATTGAGTATAAGTAGGTTCTCGAAAAGTGTAATGCGTAAATTCATAAGGTGTAATCCTGCGAATGTTAAGAGCGCCAAGCAATTCAATCGCTCCGTTGGCAACGCGACCATTTCCGGTTACAATTATTTTAAAGTTCGGCAGATTAATTTTTGTTAACTCATTCCACAATTCTTTTTTGTCATGGCAATCGCAGGCACGCTTCAAAGAAAAGAGATTATATTTTTTTCCGTAGCCGTAAATTCCATTATACGCGCCGACAATTCCGGCATAATGACCAAAGCCGATAATGCGGTTATGTTCTTCATCCGTTAAACATTCGTAATCAACAAGGGTGATATTATTTTTTAAAACAGTCTGCAATAACTGTTTGTTGTACGGCTGCTTTTTTATAGTGTGAGAAAAGAAAAAATAAGTTTTATTCGGAATTAATTCTTTCAAAGGAACTTCTTTAATCCCAAGAATTATATCGCAGTCAGATAAATCATTAACAACAGATATTCCCGACTTTTTGTATTCATCGTCTTTAATAATTCTGACAGCACTCGTTTGAACTGCAACTTCCGTCTTCGGAAATTGTTCCATTATTTGTTTGCATTGCTCAGGAGTAAATGGAACGCGATGGTCGGGTGGTACTTTTCCTTCTCTAATAATTCCAATCTTGGGCATAAAATTTATTTGTGGCAAAGTTATTATTTTTCAGTAGCTGTTTTCTTTGTAAATTCGCATAGTTCTTTTTATATTTTTTACTTACATCGTATCACTCTTTATATTGGGGCCGACAGGTTTTGACAGCGAGGAGGATGGATTTGTAAGCATGCCGTGAGTTGGGAAAGTATCACGTTAATAATAATTCTCAAATTCCAAATGGCGACTATAACTTCGCTATGGCTGCTTAATTGACTAAGTCAATATAAGTGCCTGCTTCCCGGAAAGCTTTTTCTTTTCAGCGCTCCGGAACAAGCATCGCAAATGAAAAGATAGTTGTGAAAAGCTTTGGTTCACAGCGAAACTAAAGAAGCTAAGTTTGAAGTTGGCTGCTGTTTTGCCTGCTTCATTCCGAAAAACAATAAGCAGCTAAGCGTGTAGAAAGCATTTTTGTCCCTTGTTTGGACGGGAGTTCAAATCTCCCCGGCTCCACCATCTGAGAAGTTCCTTCTTTTTCCCTACTTTTTTAAGTTCCGATGAAGAAGGAATTTTTCTTTGTAACTCACTGTCTTTCGCCAACATATCATAAGGCGGCAACCAATCAAATACTATTTTTTTATCCTTCAAAAGGCGGTTCGACCCAACTTTTTCGGAAAATGACCTAAACTCCGATAAATCCGAACAGGAGTTTGCCATTTTCCCTGCGTAAAGTGCCGTTTTTACCCAGTCGCGTAATGGTTCGACCCAACTTTTACCTTTCTGTCCAAAACCTGAATGCTTGAGTTTTAAATCCGATTTTTCTTTTAATAATTCATCTTTCTTTTTTAAATAATTTTCCTTTTCAATCACTCCTTCCAAGAAATTACCGACAAGTTTATCCATGCGTATTTCTATTTGTTTGATTTGCATATCCAAGTTTTGGGAAGAAGACCTTGTTTCCATTTTTTCATTCCTTTGCCAGAGATCAATTTCTTTCATCATATTTTCAGCCCAATCATTTGGAATCGCAATCTTTTGAAACTGTTCTTTGAGTTGTTGTACGAGCAAGTCTTCACTCAAATATCCTTGTTTGCAAGTGCCGAATTTTTTACTGCAACGGTAGTAGCGATATTTCCCTTTGGCAAATTGTGCAGTAATTTGTCCTCCGCATTCGGCACATTTAGTGAGGGATATTATTCGATAGAAAATCTTTTGGGAGGACACTACGAACGATTGCTCAACAACAGCATATTTACATGGTTCGCAGGAAATCAATGGTTTATTATTTTTTTCGCAGTAATTATTGTTCTTATAAAAATGGTTGCCACTTCGGTAACGATAGGGGCAGGTGGAAATGGAGGAGTATTCGCGCCCTCACTTTTTATCGGAGCAGTGGCAGGATTTGCTTTTGTTCATGTATTGAATCTTTTGGGATTAATAGAATTGACCGAAGCCAACTTCATCGTTGCGGGAATGGCGGGAGCACTCAGCGGAATTATGCACGCACCGCTCACAGCAATATTCCTCATAGCAGAAATAACAGGTGGGTATGCTTTATTTGTTCCTCTAATGATAGTTTCCTCCCTTTCTTTTCTTATCGCCAGATATTTTGAACCCTATTCCATCTAATCAAGAGTAGTATACTTGGGAGATTGTATGATGCACGATGTTAAAAACAGAAGGATAAATACAACTTTTAATATTTGTTTTTTCACATTCTAAGTTTTAGAGTTAGTTTAAAAAAAACAAATCCCCAATCATGCAGGGATTTGCAAAATTAATTTACCTAATTCCTATTTAGGTTTGTTTCTGTTCTGTTTCCCTTTTCTTGGGTACCTTGAACAGAAGAATTCTATTTACCCTTAGTTGTAGCCGAACCTCGACCTGTTTGGTTTTTGGGTTGAGAATCATTCTGTTTGCCTTGTTTTGCGGTTGGATTGTTAGGATTGGTTTCTTTTTTGTTGCCATCCTTTGTTGATTTTTGATTTGACTGGTTACCGGATTTAACCTGGTTACGCTTGTCGTTTTGATTTTTTTCCATTTTTATTTTTATTTAAATTGTGAATTGATAGTTACCATGTAAAGATGAGTACCCATTAGAGGAAAGGTGTTACATAATTTTGGCAATAGATTGCATGATTCACACCTATTATTGTAAAAAATGAAGAGGAACTACTCTTCGGTCTCACGAATTAAAATTTCTGAATTTGTCCCCCTTTTATTCCCATAAAAACGATTGTTCTGTCTTCAATTATACTCCCATTAATTCCTATATTTGTCGGACAAATTGTATTACATCACAATGAAACCAATTCCCATCATTGAGAACAAAAATTTATCCTTTCAAAAAGAAGGCAAGGAGAATTCTTTTCCTGTGGTTGCCATTGGTGCTTCTGCGGGTGGACTGGAAGCAGTAACACAATTTTTCCAAAATCTTTCTCCTGACACGGGCATGGCATTTATTTATGTGCAGCACCTCAGCCCCGATCATAAAAGCATTCTCACGCAGCTTTTAGCAAAGACAACTAAAATGAAAGTGCAGGAGATAGAAGAGATGGACAAGATGGAACCCGATAATGTGTATGTGATGCCCTACAATAAGGGAATTGAGGTGACAGACGGACACATACAATTAGTTCCGCGCTCAAATAATGCTTCAGCTAATTCCATTGATGTTCTTTTCTCCTCGTTAGCTGAGACCCATAAAGAAAATGTAGTCGGGATTGTGCTATCCGGGAGTGCCAGTGACGGCACGCATGGGTTAAAAGATATAAAGGAGGCAGGAGGAATAACTTTTGCACAGGATGATTCGGCAAAATTCACAAGTATGCCTCAATCGGCTATTGCCTCCGGTGCGGTTGATTTTGTTTTATCGCCTAAAGAAATTGCAAAGGAGTTAACATGGATGAGTAAACATCCCATGCTAAAACGAAAAGTAGCAAAACGCACACCGGAAGATGAAATTGAAAATAGTGATCCGCACTTAAAAATCATCCTTCAACTTTTATCTAAAAGAAAGAGTGTTGATTTCAGTCACTATAAAATGAATACCATTAAGAGACGGATGCTCCGTAGGATGCTGATACATAAAATTGAAACATTAAAGCAATATGCGGAGTTTCTCGCGCAAAAAAATAATGAGGCGGAGTTGCTTTATCAGGATTTGCTCATTAATGTCACCGATTTTTTCAGAGATGCCGAAGCCTTCCAGTTTTTAAAGATAACCTTGCTTCCCCGATTGCTAAAAAGCAAAACTCAAAACGAGAAATTACGCATTTGGGTTGCTGCCTGTGCCACAGGCGAAGAAGTGTATTCCATTGCGATGCTTCTGCTCGAAATACAAGACACTAAAACCAATAATATTCCTTTTCAGATTTTTGCTTCTGACCTAAGCGAAGAGGCAATTAGAGAAGCCCGCGTTGGAGAATATACGATTGCTCAACTTAAAAATGTTTCACCCAAACGCATTCAGCGTTTTTTCATAAAATCTAAGGACAAGTACCGCATTTCTAAATCCCTGCGAGATGTATGTGTGTTCGCCCATCACAATATTTTGCACGATCCTCCTTTTTCACGTATGGATTTCATCAGTTGCCGCAATCTGCTTATATATCTTGATACCTCTGCACAGAAAAAAGCCATTACAACTTTTCACTATGCCCTAAATGACGAGGGATGTCTATTACTCGGCAAATCAGAAACCATTGGAACAGCTGCACATCTCTTTTCACCGCTTAATAAAAAGTATAAAATTTATACGCGCAAAAAAAATTCTGGCTTTCGCACAATACCTAATATAACACCTCGATTTTCACACACGACTTTGCCTGAAAAAAAGACCCCTAAATCAATCGAGACAACTACAAACCTTAAAAAAGTATCTCCTGCAACCAATAGTAATCTTGGTAACGAGATCGATTCTGTTCTGCTCGCGCGTTATATGCCTGCCAGTGTTGTGATTAGTCACGATATGGAAGTGGTAGAGTTCCGGGGTTCAACCGAATTGTATCTAAAACACTCGTCAGGCAAAGCCAGTTTTAATATTTTGAGGATGGCACGCACCGAAATTGCTTTTGAACTGCGTAATGCAATTCATCATGCGATTAAAACAAAAAAAACCGTGTGCAAAACGGGCATTGAAATAAAAATTGATTCCACCCTACGAATAGTTAATTTGGAAGTGTCGCCTGTTGCGATAGAAGTAGAGGAGCCATTGCTGCTCGTTGTGTTTACCGAACAGCAGCAGTTTGAAATGACAGAGAATTCAGGCAAAGGAGGAAAAAATAATTCCACCGCAAAAGACCGTAGAATAAAAAAACTGGAAGAAGAACTTGCTGCTGCCCACACTGATATGGTTTCAATCACCCATGACCAAGAAGCAGCTAATGAAGAATTACAAAGCGCCAATGAGGAAATTGTTTCCAGCAATGAAGAAATGCAGAGCTTAAACGAAGAACTGGAAACATCAAAAGAAGAAATTGAATCGACCAACGAAGAACTTACTACAAGCAATCAGGAATTGAACGCCCGCATACAGCAAGTAGAAGAATTATATAATTATTCCGAAACCATTCTTGCCACCATTCACGAGCCGATGCTCATTCTCGACAAAGACATACGAATTAAATCTGCCAACAAATCCTTCTGTAAAAAATTTCAGGTAACGGAAGACGAAAGCATAGGAATATCATTGTATAAATTGGGCAATAATCAATGGAACATTCCTCGCCTGCGTGAACTGCTTGAAGACATCATTCCAAAAAATATCCACTTTCATGATTTTGAAGTTGAACACACATTTCCAATTATAGGTCATAAGGTAATGTTGCTTAACGCACATCGTATTATTCAGCAAAATAAAAACGAAGAATTAATTATCCTCGCTATTACAGACGTTACTGAAATAAGGGCTAAAGCAACTGAACTTCAGGCAATAGAAAAGAAAGCATTACAAGAACAGCGTGAAGTGGAGAAAAAAACGATGAAGAAGATTGAAGAGAGTAATAAGGAATTGACAGAAGCAAAAGATAATGCAGAAGAAAAGACTAAAATAGCAGAAGGAGTAGTGAAAGCAAAACAACAGTTTTTATCAAACATGAGTCATGAAATCCGCACTCCGATGAATTCGATTATTGGATTTACAAATGTGATATTAAAAACAGATTTAAACAAAGAACAAAAAGAATTCATAAGCGCAATTAAAGTATCGGGAGATGCTTTGCTCGTTTTAATAAATGATATACTTGATCTTGCCAAAGTGGATGCAGGAAAGATGACCTTTGAGCAAATTCCGTTTAATTTAGTTGAATCCATTTCAGATATGCTTCATGTGTTTGAGAACAAAATTCTGGAAAAAAATTTAGAACTAGTTAAGGAATATAGTCATGGTATACCTGAAGTTTTAGAGGGTGACCCGATGCGTTTGCGTCAGATAATTTTAAATCTGGTAAGTAATGCTGTAAAGTTTACAGAAAAAGGGAAAATAACTTTTAGTATTCTTATGCTGAAAGAAGATGTAGAAAAAGCAACCATAGAATTTGCTGTAACGGATACAGGTATTGGTATTCCTGAAAATAAACTGGAACATATTTTTGAAGATTTTGGACAAGTTGCCTATGAGGATTCAAAATTATTCGGAGGAACGGGTTTAGGACTTGCCATCGTTAAGCAATTGGTAGAACGCCAAGGAGGAAGCGTGAGGGTGAAAAGCAAAGTGGATCAAGGATCAACCTTTCGTTTCACTTTGAGTTTTAAGAAAACTACTA
>PLUL01000066.1 GCA_003164895.1 Bacteroidota bacterium
GAATTATGAAAGAGGTCTATTGAATAATCACATTATGGGTATCCGGCGAACAGGGCACTCGATGAATGGTTAAACCAACTTAAAATACCTAATTACAACCTCAATGAAAATTTAATAAATAACGCTATGTTTTTAGTAAATTCCTTCCAGTAAGACCAAACTTGTTCACAATGGAACGATAGCGAAGAATAATGTAAACAAACCTGTTCGCGATGGAACGATAGCGAAGAAGAATGTAACCAAACTTGTTCGCGATGGAACGATAGTGAAGAAGAATGGAATCAAACTTGTTCGCAATGGAACGATAGCGAAGAAGAATGTAACCAAACTTGCTCGCAATGGAACGATAGCGAAGAAGAATGTAACCAAACTTACTCGCGATGGAACGATAGTGAAGAAGAATGTAACCAAACTTGCTGGCGATGGAACGATTGAGACTCAGAATGCAACCAAAATGTAACAACCATAAATTAACCCTTAAAAACCTGTAATTTCACATTGCGGGTATCCCACGATTGGGATACCCGATGTGATGGTAATTAACACAAATGAAACGACCAATTATCAGCTCAATTTATTCTTCCTGAGATTTATTGACTTTTCTTCTGTAAGCCCATTCAAACACCAAAGGGAAAACCCACAGAGAAAAAATCATGGCACAAAGAATACCACCAATAACAACTCGCGCCAGTGGTCTTGAACTTTCAGAACCAATGCCATGCGAGATTGCCGCAGGCAATAAACCAATCGCTGCCATCAGAGCCGTCATCATTACAGGGCGAATTCTTGAATTCACTCCTAATTTAACAGCGGTGAACAGCGAACGGTCTTGCCCCTTCATACTTTCTAAATTCTGTTTAAACATGGTGATCAGCAAGACTCCATCCTGAATGCATATTCCAAACAAGGCAATAAAACCAATGCCTGCTGAAATACTGAAGTTAGTATTGGTAATATGTAATGCCAATATTCCGCCTGCAATTGCAAATGGTACGTTAGTAAATACTAAAAGCGAGTCTCTGAAATTTCCGAACATGCTAAACAGTAAAATAAATATCAACACCAGACTTATGGGTACTACCATTGCCAAACGCTTTTCAGCTCTTTGTTGATTCTCAAAATCACCTTGAAATTCCATGCGATATCCCCTCTTCAATTTAACAACGGAATTAACTTTTTCCTGTGCTTCTGCAATTGTACTTCCCATATCTCTTCCCCTTATGGAAAACTTTAGAGCAGAATAACGTTCATTATCATCTCTGAAAATCAAACAAGACCCAGTAACTTCAGAAATATTTGCAATTTCTTTTAAAGGAACCTTACTGCCGATTTGAGTAGGAACTAATAATTCTCCTATTTGCTCCGAGGTATTTCTAAACTCTTCAAGTAATCGTATTCGCACATCAAATGTTTTAACTCCCTCGTAAAAAGTTGTCGCTGCAGCACCTCCAGCACCAAGCCCTCCAATTGCCATGCTGATAACTGCGTTGGCATCGGCAGTAGCTACACCGTACAGTGCCATTTTTTGCTGATTAAGATTAATATCAAGTTCAGGTTGCCCGTTATTATGAATCACTCCCAAATCTTCAATGCCTTTAACGGTTTGTAAAATCTTAAACATTTGTCCTACCTTTTTCTCCATATACCCAAGTGAATCACCATACACTTTTAAACAGATACTTCCTTTTACTCCAGAAACAGCTTCTTCCACATTGTCCATAATTGGTTGGGAAAAATTCAGATTCACTCCAGGAATAACTGATAACCGTTTATTCATTTGATCTATCAACTCTGCCTTTGATATTTTTGGTTTCCATTCTGATTCCGGATACAAAATAATATCAAATTCATTGTTGTAAAAACCAGCAACGTCTGTACCATCATCCGGTCGTCCGGTTTGTGATACACAATATTTTACCTGAGGAAATTTCATAACCATGTTCCTTGCCTGAGTTGATATTTGAACAGATTTTTCTAACGACATACTGTAATCGGTTTGAACACGAAGCCATATACTTCCTTCATTTAATTGTGGTAAAAATTCAGAGCCCAAATATTTGAATGAAAAAATACCTATTGCTACTGCAACAAAAGCACCAATCATCACAAGCTTTTTATTCTTATGTGCCTTTTCAAAACCCTTTAACATGAAACCTGTAATGTGATGAACAAAGGGATTGTGTTTTTCATGAACATTCTTTTTTAAGAGAATACTTATAAGAACCGGCACGAGCGTTAACGTTGTAATCAACGCACCAAGCAATGCGAAACCTAAAGTGAAAGCAAGAGGCGAGAACATTTTGCCTTCTACTTTTTGGAAAGCAAAAATCGGAAGCAACCCTGAAATAATAATTAGTTTGGCGAAAAATATTGCCTTACCCAGTTTAGCTCCGTTATTTCTTATCAGACTTAATTTTATTTTCTTATTAAACCTGTCCATGCCCAACTTAACTGCCTCATGATCCAAAATGACGAACATCCCTTCTACCATCACTACTGCACCATCTATTATTATCCCGAAATCTACCGCGCCTAACGAAAGTAAGTTTGCACTCATGTGCATTAAGTGCAGACATATAAATGCAAACAACAATGCCATTGGAATAATGATCGCTACTATAAGAGTAGTTCTCCAATTGAACATAAAAAGCGAAACCAATAATGTAACAAGTAAAATCCCTTCAATTAAATTGTGCAATACAGTGTCAGTAGCAAAATCAATCAAGTCGGTGCGGTCGTAATAAGGAACTATTTTAGTGTCGGCAGGAAGAACATATTGATTAAGATATTTTACTTTTTCTTCAATTGCCTTAACTACACGCGATGGGTTTTCGCCTTTACGCATTACAATTATTGCTTCCACCACATCTGTTTCATCTGCTATTGTGTCTTTACCGTTTTGTCCTTTTTCTCTTGCACTTTTTGCAACCCATCCTAAACGCGGCATGTTAGAAATCTCTACAGTGGCAATATCCTTGACCAAAAGTGGCACACCATTGTTATTTTCAATAATGATATTTTTTATTTCCTCAATATCATTCAGTAATCCAATTCCTCGAACTACAAATGCTTGATTATTTTTTATTATCATGTCACCTCCTACATTGATATTGGTTTTCTGAACTGCAGTAAATACATCCAATGGAGTCAGTCCAAGATTTGTCAGTTTACTAGGGTTTACTTTTATTTCGATTGTTTTAGTTTTTCCTCCAAAGCTGTTTATATCGCCAATGCCTTGCACGCTTCTTAGTTTGCGGGAAATAATCCAGTCCTGCATGGTTTTTAATTCTCTTACATCTCTGAATGTGCTTTTGAGTGTATAACGATAAATTTCACCTGTGGGTCCAACAGGTGGCATTACTGTTGGCTGAACATTGGTTGGTAGTGTTGTATTTGGCAACAGGTTCATTACCTGCTGGCGTGCATCTTTATCTATTATATCATCATCGAAAATTAATTTCACGTAAGACAAACCAAAAATACTGGTAGAACGAAGGCTGATTTTTTGCTGCACGGCATTCATAGAAACCTCTATTGGAATAGTTACAAACTTTTCTACCTCCTCAGCACTGCGCCCTGGCCATTGAGTAATGATATCTATTTCAGTATTGGTAACATCGGGAAATGCTTCAATTGGCATCTGATGGAATGTAATAACGCCTGCAATGATTAGCAGTGCGGCAGTAAATAAAATAAAATATTTATTTTTCAGCGAAAAGCCGATAATATTTCTAAGAAACTTGTTCATACTTTTAGTTTATTAATATCCCTTAGTTTTTAATTATATCCTTCAAATCGTCCTATGGGGAAAACGATTTGGAGGAAAAACCACAACACAAAAGAACGTGGCGATGTAATTACAATGGATTTTGCACAAATTGTTTTATGAAAAAAAAATCAAAAACAATTATGAATACAGAAATAATGAAGCGTGCAAAAAAAAGGGGGAGCAATTTATGCTTTAGGTGGAGGCACTAACACATCTTGTGAAAATTGCTCAACGAAGTTTTCAGTTTGTTTTATATAAAGCGATTGCGGTATTCCCAAATGAATGATTGGAGTAATGGGTTGAAAATAAAAAACCATATCATGATGAACACCCATTGGCGCACCATGATCATCATTATCATGGTCATCAAATTCGGGGAATGCATTATCAACGTGCAATACTTGCTCAAAAATAATTTCCGTAATGCTTTCCATCTCGTTGATGGATAAATCTTCCGGCACCCATTCTGGGTTAGCATCCGGCGGATCTACACTGATATTAAAAATATGCAATGCAAATATAAAGGAGAGCAATTTAACTATAAAACTATTCCTAATGAAATTCATATTCAATTAAATTCTTCAACTTTTATTTAAGTTTTCATTTCTTATTTTCTATTCCGACTCGGAATTTTTTCTTCTATACGACCATTCAAACACCAACGGAAAAACCCATAGAGAAAAAATCATTGCACAAAGAATTCCACCTATAACAACTCGTGCCAATGGTCTTGAACTTTCAGAACCAATGCCGTGCGAAATCGCAGCAGGCAATAATCCTATTGCAGCCATTAATGCCGTCATCATAACGGGTCGTATTTTTGACCTAACACCAAGTTTAATATCTTCGTACAATGAATGTCTTTTCATTCTATTAATGAGCATATTATGCTTTATTTCATCAATGAGCAGTACTCCAAATAAAATACAAATTCCAAAAAGTGCAATAAAACCAATTCCTGCTGAGATGCTAAAATTTGTTCCTGTTATAAATAAAGCCGCAATACCACCCACGATCGCAAACGGTACATTAAGGAAAACTAGTCCTGCATCCTTAAAATTTCCGAACATGCTGAACAACAAAAGAAATATTAATAACAAACTTATTGGAACAACTTGAGTTAACCGCCTGGTAGCTCTTTGCTGATTTTCAAAATCACCCTGCCAAGCCATGCTGAATCCTCGCTTTAAAGTAATGGCAGCATTTACTTTTTCCTGTGCCTCCGCAATGGTGCTTCCCATATCCCTGTCTCTGATAGAAAACTTGAGCGCAGAATAACGTTTATTATCATCTCTAAATATTAAGCAGGGTCCGGTTTTTTGGTTGATCTCAGCAATCTCCTTTATTGGGACCTTACTGCCACTTTGTGTAGGAACTAATAATTCCCCGATCTGTTCAGGAGTTTTTCTGAACTCTTCAGGAAGCCTTATTCGAATGTCAAAGGTTTTAATTCCTTCGTATAAAGTGCTTGCTGCAGATCCTCCGGGTCCAAGTCCTCCAATTGCCATACTGATAACCGCATTGGCATCTGCAGTAGCAACACCATACATTGCCATTTTACGCTGGTCAAGGTTGATATCAAATTCGGGTTGACCAATATTGTAAATCACACCCAGATCTTCAACACCTTTTATATTTTTTAATATATTATAAACTTTAGTGATGTTCTTTTCCATATAATTCAAAGAATCTCCATACACTTTTACACAGATAGAACCTTTAACACCTGATACCGCTTCTTCCACATTATCCATAATGGGTTGAGAAAAATTTAAATTCACACCCGGAATGACAGATAATTTTTTATTCATCTGACTAACTAATTCCTCTTTGGAAATCTTAGGTTTCCAATCATCGCTCGGATATAGGATTACAGAAAATTCATTGTTGTAAAAACCTGCAACATCTGTTCCATCATCCGGTCTTCCTGTTTGAGAAACAGCATATTTCACCTGAGGAAAAGTCATTAACAAACTTCTTATTCGTGTAGATATTTCAACTGACTTATCCAACGAAATACTATAGGGCGTTTGAACGCGCAACCAAATAGAACCTTCGTCCAATTCAGGTAAAAATTCTCCCCCTAAAAATCTGAAAGAACCAATACCAACAACCATAATGATAAAAGCAGATATTAAAACGGTCTTTTTGTTTTTATGCGCTTTTTCAAAACCAACAAGCATGAAATGTGTTAAAAAGTGTACAACAGGATTATGTTTTTCACGCACATTTTTTCTCAACAACATGCTGATAAGTACAGGTACAAGAGTTAGGGTTGTGATTAATGCTCCCAATAATGCAAAACCCAATGTAAAAGCAAGTGGTGAGAACATTTTTCCTTCCACTTTTTGAAAAGCAAAAATGGGCAACAAAGCAGCAATGATGATGAGCTTAGCGAAGAAAATTGATTTCCCAAGTTCTGCGCCCTTAAGTTTTATCATTTTCATCTTTGCCAACTTATTAAAACGCTCCATTCCCATTTCTTTCGCCTTTTGATCCATGACAACAAAAATGCCTTCTACCATCACCACTGCTCCATCTATGATTATTCCAAAATCCACAGCTCCCAATGAAAGTAAGTTTGCACTCATGTGCATTAAGTGAAGACATATAAATGCAAATAAAAGTGCCAAAGGAATAATGATAGAAACAATAAGTGTAGTACGCCAATTAAACATAAAGAGCGATACCAATAGAGTTACAAATAGAATTCCTTCTATAAGATTATGCATAACGGTATGCGTAGCATATTCTATAAGATCGGAGCGGTCATAATAGGGTATTATTTTAGTATCAGCAGGAAGAACATATTGATTCAGATAGTCAACTTTTTCTTCTATTGCTTTCACTACACGCGAAGGATTTTCACCCTTTCGCATCACAATAATTGCTTCTACCACATCAGTTTCATCCGTGATTGTATCCTTTCCTTTTTGATCTTTGACTCGTGCGCTTTTTGCGACCCATCCTAAACGCGGCATGTTGGAGATTTCAACTGTGGCAATATCTTTCACAAGCAGCGGCACTCCATTATTATTTTCAATAATTATATTTTTTATTTCTTCAATATCATTCAGTAAACCAATTCCTCTAACTACAAACGCCTGATTGTTTTGAATGATCATATCTCCACCAACATTGATATTGGTTTTTTGAACGGCAGTAAATACATCTAAGGGAGTTAATCCAAGATTAGCCAGTTTACCGGGGTTTACTTTTATTTCAAATGTTTTGGTCTTGCCTCCAAAACTATTTATATCTCCTATGCCCGAAACGCTTCTGAGTTGGCGATCTATTACCCAATCCTGCATGGTTTTTAATTCTCTTACATCTCGAAAAGTACTTTTGAGAGTATAACGATAAACTTCACCTGTGGGTCCAACAGGCGGTTGCACGGCAGGCAGAACATTACTTGGTAAAGTTGCATTTGGCAACAGATTCATTACCTGCTGGCGGGCATCTCGGTCCACTACATCATCATCAAAAATTAATTTTACATAAGACAAACCAAAAATTGTTGTGGAGCGAAGACTTATTTTCCCCTGCACCGGATTCATAGCGATTTCGATAGGAATAGTTACAAACTTTTCTACCTCTTCTGCGCTGCGTCCTGGCCATTGAGTAATAATATCTATTTCCGTATTGGTAACATCGGGGAATGCTTCAATCGGCATTTGATGAAACGTGATAACACCGCTTACAACAAGAATAAATGCCGCGAATAAAATAAAATATTTATTCTTCAGCGAAAATCCTATAACATTTCTTAAAAACTTGATCATCTTTTGTTAGTTCTCTCTGAATTATTAATTGTTTAATTCACCATAAATTTGCAACGTCTCGGAAGAAATAATTCTATCCCCAATTTTAACTCCTGATGTTAAATATGTTTTTTGTCCTAACGAATTTAATTTTTGTACGGGAGTAATCTCCGCTTTACCTTTGCCTCGATAAACCAAAACATAATATTGGCTGTGATCAAATATTAACGCACTCGAAGGAATATAGAGCGCTTGTTTGTTTTCTGTATTGGTAACAGTAACGCTGGCAAACATTTGTGGTTTTAATGCGTAGTCATCATTGTTTATCGAAACTCTCACCTTCATCGCTTTGGTTGTTGGGTCCAACATCTGCATGATTTTGTCAACTTTTCCTTTAAAAGTTCTGCCGGGATATGAAAGCGTGCTGACAATTATATCATCACCCAAATGGATATTATCCACATTCGATTCATACACATTTGCCCATATCCAAACATTTTTTAAATCTGAAATCGTAAACAGAGCGTTACCATTATCAGAACGGATTACCTGATCGTTAGTAACTAATTTTTGCACGATAAATCCGCTGATGGGCGCTTTAACTTCATATTCGCCTTGTGTGTTTCCGCCATTTATCTTTATAACTTTTTGTGCGCGGATTAATTCGGCTTTTGCCTGATCCAAAGTAACTGCTGCGGTGATAGAATCAACTTGCGATGCCAATCCGGTTCGGTACATATCGTTTGTTTTTTCCATCGTTCTTTTTGCAAGTTGCAAATTTGTTTCGGCATTTAAAAGAGCGCTGCTGAATTGCGCCATGTCGCCGCTTTTGATTACACCCAACACTTCTCCTTCTTTCACATAATCTCCAAGCATTACTTTTATATCCTGAATTTTTCCGCTGATCATAGGAAAAATATTTATCACATTATCCTGATTAAAATCCACCTGACCGGTAAGTGTTAACGAATTAATCAATTGACCTTGTTTTACAGTATCAATACGAATAGTTTCTAAAAGAGAATCAGGAATAATATAGGACACTCTTGCTTCGTCGGCACTATTTTCGTTCTTACAAGATTGCAACTGCAACAATCCAATCATTAAGAAAAGGGCGGCAGTTATATTTTTTATAAGCGTTTGCATGATAGGTCTTATTTATTTTATTAATTCAATTCCGGTATTTAAATTTATATTGTGAATCGCATTATAATACTGAACTTGTAAATTAATGAGATTTGTTTTTCCGTCATTGTAGGTGTTGATATAACTTAGAAGAGTTAAAAGATTAATATTATGGTTCTCAAAGTTTTTTACCGCGTTATTCATCATCTCATTCAAGTCGTTGCCATACTGAGGGTCAATTTGATTTAATTGTTTGTTTGTTAAAAGTAGTGTGCAGTAAGCATTTGTAACTTGATTTTTTACTGTATTAAAAGTTAAACTGTCAGTTAATTCAGCTTGCATTGTTCCATATTTCGCCGCTTTAATATTCCATTGATTGCGATTCCAGACCGGCAAATCCATCGATGCCTGAATTCCCCAGAAGTAAGGCGCATAATCATTTGCCGATTCATAAGTTGTGCTCAAACTCAAATCAGGAACTGCCGTAACTCTTTGCAACTTCAGATTTTTTTGTGCGTATTCGCTTCCGGCATAAGAAAGCAAAAGGTCGGGACGATTTTTCTCGGCACTATCTAATACAGCATGATAAGTTGGCAAATCATTTTTTACAGTAGGAAGTTCTTTCACTACAAAATATGTTTTCTCAGGATAAAGTAAAAGTATTTTCAAATCCTGTTCGTCATTATTAGTTGCTTGCTGACTGGTCATTTCTTGTGCAATCAGATCTTGTAGTTGTGCTTGCAATTGAATGACATCGCCTTTTGCCACATCGCCATGTTTAAATAATTCTTGTGTGCTTTCCAACAAATGTTTTATTTTGACTTCTTCATCGCGATACATTTTTATAAGCTGCTGATTGTAATACAAATCTGAAATATCAGTATGCAGTTCGTATTTGAGATTTCTAAGTAAATCTGCAAGTTGATACTCTGCCAGCTTTACTCCTACTTCCGCAAGTTTCCAGGTAGCATTGTGTTTTCCTGCCAGAGAGAAAAGTTGCTGAATCTGACCTCCGCTTTCATCAGAAGCGCTGAAAACTTTTTTTGTTATCGGGCTATACATTTCCTGCCAATATGATAGATTGGGGTTATACCACAACTTCGCCTGTAAATAATTTGCTTTGGCAATATCAATATTGTATTTGTTTATCAGCAAGGTCAGGTTCTTATTTACAAACCGTTGTTCCGCATCAGGGATATTAATTAAAACAGTATCCTGATTAAATGATTGAGCAGAAATAGTTTTGTTTGCAGAGAAAAACGAAATAACTATTAATATGTATCCGATTAGTTTCATGCTATTGATATTGTACAAACTGGTTCTATAAAATTTTATACTCAGAAATAAATTATTTGGCAAAAGTAAAAGTTAAAAAAGGATCAGTCAAGTTATGTTGAAAATAATTTCAACATTAAAAATTGAAAAATAATTTATGCCTTAGGTGGAGGGATTAATATGTCTGCCGAAAATTGCTCTATGAAATTCTCGCTTTGCTTGATATGCAGCGGTTTCGGGTTTTCCAACAGAACAATTTGAGTAATCGGGTGATAATAAAACATCATATCGAGATGCATTCCAATTGGCACACCGTGATCACGATTATCATGCTGATCAAATTCGGGAAAAGCATTATCAATATGTAAAACTTCTTCAAAGAAAATTTCAGTAATGCTATTCATTTCGTTAATGGATAAATCTTTGGGAATCCATTCAGGTTGTGCATCGGGAGGATCAACGCTGATATTAAAAATATGCAATGCAAATAAAAAAGAAAGCACTTTTAGAATAATATTTTTCCTGATAAAATTCATACATAACAAAATTAAGATTAATTCAGATGAAAAAATATTCTTAACATTTTTTAACATCTTGCAAATGATACTTTTCCCCAAATCACCCCATTCAAATTTTGAAGAAATGGCTTGCAAAAAAATTAATACATTTGCCATCGTTTTTTAAAATGGCATCTTAGCTCAGTTGGTAGAGCAACGGACTGAAAATCCGTGTGTCACTGGTTCAACTCCAGTAGGTGCCACCACATTGGAGATTGTGTTTCAAGAACACTTTCTCCTTTTTTATTTTTATTCTTCCTCTCTCCCGCCATGCCCTTATTTTTCGAGACAAAAGAAAAAGGAGGAGCAATATCAAAGCGGAGTTTTTTATCTTTTAAAATACGGT
>PLUL01000051.1 GCA_003164895.1 Bacteroidota bacterium
TTAAAAGGTAATAAGCAAATACCGAGTGTCCGTTTTTGCCTCCGTCCATCACTGGTTCAATTCCGCCCGAAGTAAATGCCTGACGGGAAGCGCGACCATGAACTTCGGTATAATATTTTTCAGAATTCTCAAACGGAACAGATACGGTGCTGCCTCTGAAAAGATCTCCGCTGAAGCAAGCATCGGCTACCAGTAAGGTATGTTTGGATTTTATTCCTCCAAGATAAGTTTGCAGATCGTTATTGGAAATAAAATCAGCAGTAGAATTTGAAGCAGCGTCAATCGGCACCCAAAATCCTTTATTCAAATCTTTTTTAAAATCTCCATGACCGGAATAATAAATAAACACATTGTCTTCGGGTTGCGCATTCTGCACTAACCATTCCAATTGTGCGATAATTGCTTTGCGCGATGCCTGTTCATTATAAAGTGTATGGAAGTTGTCAAATTTATATTTTGATTTCAAAGTAGTTTCAATGGCTTTTGCATCGTTCACTGCATTCTGCAATGGCGCCCAATTGCCTTTGTATTTATCAATGCCGATGATGAGTGCGTAATAATTTCCAACTACCATTTCTTTTGACTTGGCAACATTAAGTCCTTTTAATGGATCTCCGCTGCCGCGATATTGAGGTTGTTCAGGATTTGGTTTCTGTGCATTGTCCTTTTTCGGTGGTTCTGGTTTTGGAGGAGTTGCAGAGTTATCACATGGCTGGTAAATTGCCCGCGTTAAAAAATCTATCGCAAGTGGAATCTGAAATATACCAAGTCCAACAATCACATCAACTATAAATGCACCGGGTTTTATTTTTCTATGCGCTTCTCCTTTTGCTGGTTTAGTTTTCTGACATTGAGTTACCTTACCTCCAAAAAGAGTAGCACATCCACATTGAAAAAACAATACGATTGCAGCAGAAAAAATTAAAAATATTTTTTTCATTTTTATTTTTTAATAAAAATAAACTGACCGCCTTCATCACCTGTATTTTTAACAGGAGCAAGTTTTGGAGTTTGGTCGGAATTATTGATGACAGGAATTTTTATTTTGTTGTATATCTGCCCTACGTCAAAATATCTGTTTTCGTTGTCGCCAAGACTTTTCAAAAAGTAATAAGCAAATATTGAGTGCCCGTCTTTTCCGCCATCCATCACCGGCTCAAGCCCGCCTGATGTCATCGCCTGTCTTGATGGAAGTCCGTGAACTTCTTTGTAATATTTTTCTGATTCTTCAAACGGAACGGAAACCGTGCTTCCTCTGAAAATATCTCCGCTGAAGCAGGCATCGGCAACCAGCAAAGTATGCTTCGATTTTATTCCGCCTAAAAACGCCTGAAGGTCGGCATTGGAAATATAATTAGCAACCGAATTGGTCTTGGCATCAACCGGAACCCAGAAACCTTTATTCAATTCTTGTTTGAATTCTCCGTGACCAGAATAGTAAATGAAAACATTGTCTTCCGGCTTTGCATTTTTTGCCAGCCAGTCAAACGCATCAATAATGCCTACACGCGTTGCTTGCTCATCGTACATGGATTTGAAATCATCAAACTTATATTTTGATTTCAACATAGTTTCAATCGCCTTTGCATCAGCCACTGCGGTTTTAAGCGCGGGCCAGGTTCCGGAATATTTATTTACTCCGATGATGAGCGCATAATATTTTCCTATCACCATATCTTTCGATTTGGTAACATTCAATCCTTTGAGCGGGTCACCGCTGCCGCGCATTAATGGTTTTTCAGGAAGTTCCACCGGTGCTGTAACCTGCGCAATGGCAATATCAGTGGTTGGAAGCGCTTCATTCATTTTCACTTCGAGCACATGGTCATTTGCATTTGTATAAGCGCCTTCCAGATTTAATCCGATTCTAATTTTCGGTTTGGTAAATTCCTTGCTGGCATAGAATTCTACGCTGATTTCTTTTTCTTCTCCCGGAGGAATGGAAGGAATAAATTCCGAAAGTTTATTCACCGCCATCACATTTGGCGGAAATACATAATTCAATTTTACATTTTTTGCAGGTCCGCTGGAAGTATTTTTTAATTTCAATTTAAGTGTGATGGGCGCGCCTACTTCGGCTTTTCCTGTTGCAGAACTGTAAGCCGAACTCGTAACCATTACATAACTGTAGCTCACTCCACCGCGAGTTTGAAAAGGAACGGTAAACTGAGGTACAGAAAATCCATTTCCATCCGTTATGCTAACCGTAAAAGTTGCAACGGAAGTTTCGAGCGTGGAGTCGGTATAAATAGGAAGAGAAACGGAAGTATATTTATCCGCTTCCAGGTTTCCTATGGCAACTTCCTTATCGAATTTCAATCCTACAATCGTTTGGTCAACCGAAACTTTTGCTACTATATTATACGCCTGTCCTTTGCCTGAATTTTTAAGAATGAAAGTAATTGTTGGCTTTTCAGGATTTTCAATGATGCCGTTGTGATTGTCTTCGTTCATCGTAACATTCAAAGTAGAAAGTTTTGGCTCGCCGGCA
Source organism: Bacteroidota bacterium (assembly GCA_003164895.1). GTDB lineage: Bacteria > Bacteroidota > Bacteroidia > Palsa-948 > Palsa-948 > Palsa-948. The sequence goes on from PLUL01000051.1 coordinate 2,492, forward strand.
TCTTTCATGTATTTTTTCTTTCCTATTTTCAGATTAGAAACATCCCAAATATTCATGCTCATATCTTTACTGACAGAAACAAATAATTTTCCATTATCTGCAAAAGCAATTCCGGTAACATCACCATCGTGTGCAGGAAATTCTTTCGCCACCGCTTTTGTTTCAATGTTCCAGATGATAATTTTTTTATCAGCACCGCCGCAGGCAAGATATTGAACATCGGGGCTGATAGAAAGTGAATTCACCTGTGCTTTGAAATTTGTTTCAGCATATTTTGTTACCGCAGCAATGTCCCAGATAATTACTGTTCCACTCACGCCACCACTTGCTAAATATTTTCCATCCGCACTCCATGCAAGCGCTGTTACTTCTTTTGAATCGGCATCAATGGATTTTTTCATTTCGCCAGTGGTTGCATCCCATAGTTTAATTGTGTTGTCTGCTGAACCAGTTGCAATCATTTTTCCATCTGGACTGAACACCGCGGCATTCACCGTCTTGGTATGTCCTTTCAAAGAAAATTGTGAACCGCCAGTAACTCCGTCCCAAACTTTTGCAGAGCCGTCTTTCGAAGAACTTACAATGTAATCATTAATCGGATTGAACGAAAGTGAAGTAATATCAAGCGTATGCTCTTTGGAAAGAATTTTTTTAATCTTGGATTCTTTTGCATCAAATACAAGAATTTTTCCATCGGCAGTTCCGGTAGCAAAAAGTTTTCCGTTCGAGCTGTAAGCAACTGCGGTTACTCCGGCAGAATGACCAAACACTTTTGTCTTATCTCCCGATTTCACATCCCACATTTGCGCTCGCTTGTCGGCTCCTCCGGTAACGATGGTCGTGGCATCGTTATTAATGGCAACCGAAAGTATTTCGGAAGTATGCGCGGCATCTTTATTTTTTAATAAATCCTGAGAGAAAACGGCAGATGCAAATACAGCAATCAGGGCGGCAGAAAGCGTAATTTTCTTGGTCATGAAAAATGATTTTTTATGGAGGCGAAGTTACTAAAAAATATTATTACTTTCGCATTCAATATAACTGCGCTCGTTAACGAGCTAATCAAAATTATTAAGATGAAGAATAAAAAATTGCTTCTGGCTTCTGGCTTTTTGCTTCTGGCTTCCGGCATTTTCGCACAGATTAATCCAAACTTTAATTACACACAAACTTGTTATGGCAATCAAACTACGTTGCTCGCTTCTTCCGCATTGCTTGACACATCTATTAAAAGTTGGGTGTGGCATTTGCCCGATAACGGCACACACGACACGATTCAATATGGAAAAATGATTATTTATCTTTTTTCTACAAAAGACACCAATGCAGTAAAATTGAAAATCACTCCTAATGTTGGAACACCTGATTCGATTACAAAAAATGTAATTATTGATCCGATCCCACAGGTGAATTTTTTTGTAAATAATCTTTGTCAAGGGAAAAATGCAAGCTACATCAGTCAGTCTACAATTTCTTCAGGTAGCATCACAAATTATACTTGGGATTTTCATAATGACGGATCGGGTTTTGGTACTGGAGACACGGCTATTTATAATAATGGCACTCCCGGCATTTATCAAACCAAACTCACTTGCACTTCCAACAAAGGATGCCAAGCGTTTGCTGTTAAGACAACTCAAGTCTATCCAACTCCGACTGTTTCATTTAATACTACTAATTTTTGTTTGAACAACATAGCTACTTTTACGAACACCAGTATTGTAACTAATCTTGATCATTACCTTTGGAATTTTGGAGATGGAAGTCAAGGCACTACCTCTACCAATGGAACTCATATTTATGCTACTACCGGAAATTATTCCGTTACATTGATTGCTGTTACACAAAGCGGTTGTCGTGACACTACATCATTACCTACTACTATTTTCCCACTTCCTGTAGTATCCATTTCAGGGAATACACCAACCTGTATGGGAAATGCAGTTATACTCAATGCTTCCGGCGGAACTACTTATTCTTGGAACAACGGCGCAACTACTGGAAGTATTACAGATGTTCCAACTGCTACTACTACTTATTCCGTTACTGCTACAAATCCCAATGGATGTTCAAATACGGCAAATGCATTAGTAACTGTAAATCCGTTACCGATGGTTTCAATTACTTCTCCAGTAGGTCGAGTTTTGTACCCCAACAGCAATGTAATTCTCGTTGCAAACGGAGCAACAAGTTATCAATGGTATAAAAATCATATTTCAATTACCGGAGCAATTAACGACAACATCAAAGTTGATTCGAGTGGAATTTATTCTGTAACTGGAACAGATATGAACTCCTGCATGGCAAAAGACAGTATCAGCATTGTAAATGAAAGTTCAGATACAGTTGCTGTTACCAGCAATATTCTTACTCCGAATGGAGATGCCATAAACGATGTGCTGATGATTTTTAATATTTCCGCTTATCAAAATTGTCAACTTACTATTTACAATATGTGGAATGATAAAGTATTTCATACTGATCACTATAATAATAATTGGGATGGCAGATTAAATGGAAGCGGAAATATAGTCCCTTCGGGACCCTATTATTACATCATCAAATGCGATGATAAACCAATCTTGAAAGGAAACATAAACGTACTTCATTAATTTATAGTTTATATTCAAAGTTTAAAGATGAAAAATAAAATTCTACTTCTTGCTAATGGCTTTTGGCTGATGGCTAATGGCTTGTTTGCTCAACAGCTTCCACTTACCGATCAATACACAGTAAACAAATTTGTTTTGTCGCCTGCGTATGCCGGAACAAGCGAGGCATTTGAAATTTTCGGCACCTACAGAAATGAATGGGTTGGAATTTCAGGTGCACCTGATACTAAAATTATTACGGCTGACGGATTGGTTTGTAAAAACATGGGGATTGGAGGAAGTATCAGCAGTATTGAAGCCGGAATTTTCAGAAATCAATCTGCTTCTTTTACTTACGCTTATCATGCAAAGCTTGGCGCAACACAAACCTTAAGTTTCGGACTTAGTATTGGTTTACTCGAAAGTCACGTGGATGTAACAAGTGCCGGTGCACAGACAGATCCGGTTGTTGCAAATGCACAGAATTTTAATTCTCTGGTGCTTGATGGCGGCTTCGGAATGTTGTATCGCTGCAAAAATTTTCATGCTGCATTTTCATTGCCGCAAATGCTCGGCAGCAAAATAAAAAATGCTGACGGAAATACTATTTACGCTCTTGCCATGCAGCCATCCATTAATGTTGGATACAAATATGCGTTCAATTCCGATTGGACAATTGATCCGATTGTGAAAGTAACAAAGGCAATTAATTCTAACACATCTTTCGAACTCGCGGTTCCCATTATGTACAAACAAAAAGTTTGGCTCGTTCCCATCTACAAAAATACTGCGTTTGGAGTTGGCTTCGGAGGAATGCCTTACGGAAATTTCATCGCACAATATTCGTATGAATTTTCTTCAACCGGAATGCTTGCACAATCTTCCGGCACGCACGAAATTACTATCGGTTGGAGAATGCAGTCTTCAAAGAAAAAAACCGATGTGCCTGCTCCCGATTCTAAAAAACCATATTACCAGTGGTTGAATAAGTAATAAATGGGTTACAAGTTACAAGTTACAGGTTACAGGTTGAAATCGTTTCATTTTCTGAATGTATTTTTGATTTTACAATTTGCAATCTGCAATTTGCAATCTGCAATCTGCCAAACTCCAATTCCCGCTCCTCCGCAAACAAAAAGTATTTTGCTGATGAATGGCATTGCGCACATCGGCAACGGGAAAGTAATTGAGAATTCTGCCATCGGATTCAAGAATGGAAAAATAGAACTTATTGCAGATGCCACTACCATCCGCCTCATGAAAGGTGCGTATGATACAACTATAAATATTTCGGGCAAACATGTTTATCCCGGATTTATCGCACCAAATTCTACGCTTGGATTAAATGAAATTGAAGCCGTGCGCGCTACTCGTGATTTTTCCGAAACAGGAAGTTACAATCCACATGTTCGAAGCATCGTTGCTTACAACAGCGATTCAAAAATTCCGCCAACGGTGAGAACGAACGGTATTTTACTTGCACAAATTACTCCGCGCAGCGGAACTATTTCAGGAACTTCTTCCATTATTGAATTGGACGGATGGAACTGGGAAGACATGGCGCTAAAAACCGATGACGGCATTCACCTCAACTGGCCCAGAATGTTCAAACGCGAAAGGGAAAAAGATGAGGACTTTAATGAAATGCCTCCGCTGAAAAAAAATGAAGATTACGAAAAACAGAAAAATGAACTTAAAAAGTTTTTTTCGGATGCAAAAGCATACAACGAAATTCCTGCCGCTGAAAAAAATCTTCGTCTCGAAGCGATGAAAGGAATTTTTTCAAGTGCAAAAATTCTTTACGTTCATGTCAATTATGCAAAAGAAATTGAAGATGCCGTTCATTTTTTAAAAGACGCTGGCGTAAAAAAAATGGTGATCGTGGGCGGAACAGATTCGTGGATGGTTGCCGATTTGCTCAAAGAAAATAATATTCCGGTGATGGTGAACCGCATTCACGATCTGCCAAACAGAACCGATGACGATATAGATCTTCCGTATAAACTGCCTACACTTTTGCAGAAAGCCGGGGTTTTATTTTGCCTCGAAAATTCGGGCGACATGGAAGAAATGCAGGAGCGCAATCTGCCTTTCAATGCCGGAACTGCCGCTGCTTACGGACTTACAAAAGAAGAAGCGCTTGCTTCCATTACGCTGAACGCGGCAAAGATTTTAGGAATTGATAACCGCGTTGGTTCGCTCGAAGCCGGCAAAGATGCCACGCTTTTTATTTCCACCGGTGATGCACTGGATATGAAATCGAACAATGTGGAACTGGCATTTATACGCGGAAAAAAACTTGACCTCTCCAACGAACAGAAAGCACTGTACGGAAAGTACATGAAGAAGTACGGATTGAAATGAATTGTATTGACGGCAAATCACGACCTTTAAATTGCCACAATGAAAAATTTTAAATTCATTTTTTACAAACTCAGCCCGGATTTGTTCTTTGTTGTTTTTGCATCTTTTTTTGGTTTAATCATATTACTATTAACACCTCCTTTTCAAATACCTGATGAAATCAACCATTTCTATAGAGCTTATCAGATTTCAGAAGGCACTTTAATTTCGATTAAACAAGACAATCGTGTAGGAGGATTCATACCAACAAGTCTTATAAAAATAACAGAACCCTTTTTGTACTTGCGTTGGAATAAGAATGTAAAAACAAATTACAAAACTATTCTTGAACAATTCAAAATACCATTAAACCCGGAAGAAAAATGTTTTGCCGATTTTCCAAATACTGCTATGTATTCTCCTATCGCATATTTTCCTCAAGCAATATCTATTTTTACTTTAAGAAAACTTCATGCCCCACCAATATATTTATTCTATGGAGCAAGGATTTTCACATTAATTTTTTGGATTTGCAGCATATTTTATACTATAAGATTAATGCCTTTTTTAAAATGGCTATTTGCGCTTATTGCTTTGCTGCCTATGTCTCTGTTTATAAACATGTCATTAAGCGCGGATGTAGTAACTAATTTATTATCGTTTATCTTAATAGCATATACCTTCAAATTATCTTTTTTAGAACAAACTATCTCTATAAAAAATTTCATTATTACTTCTTTATTACTATTCGTACTGGCATCTTCCAAACTCGTTTATACTCCTCTAATACTTTTGTTTCTATTGATTCCCAAAGAAAAATTTATTAATAAAAAAACTTATTACATTAAACTAATATTGCTTTTAATTATTTCTTTGGGAACTGTTTTATTTTGGTCAACAATATTAAATAGTCTATATACGCCTTACGCTGAATATAATATTGCATTTCGGGATAATGCAAATTTGATGCAATGTGCAGATATGCACGAGCAAATGCAATATATATTAAATCATGGATTATATATATTGATTGTTTTTGTTATTTCGATGCTCCATACTTTTAACATGTATTTTCAGAGCTATATTGGCACTTTCGGTTGGCTCGATACAGAATTGCCGATATGGTTTATCTACTTTTCATATGCAATACTTGTATTTGTCGCAATTGCAGATAGAGGTAATTCCATTAGTTTGAAGTCATATCATAAAAAAATAATATCTATTAGTTTAATTGCAGTCATCTGTCTGGTGCTTTTATCCCAGCATTTAACATGGGATTGTGTTGGAGGCATGATAATTGGCACTATTCAAGGAAGGTATTTTATTCCGGCTTTTCCACTTCTTTTTATTTTACTTTATAATTCAAAATTTAATCATTCCAAACCAATAGTACCTATAATTATTATCTTCTCATTTCTTAGTTTATTACTGACCATTAAAACCCTGTATACAAGGTATTATGACACTACTGAATTTGAATCTACTACAATTATACCAGCAAATTACAACCTCTCAAATCGCTGTTGTCCATCCTGCCAAGCACTTCAAAACTTCCATCTTTATGAGTTCTTCCCACATCCTGCGTGGCAATGAATGAGCAGGAATTAATATTTGCAAGGTCAATAATATTTAACGCTCCGGTTTGTCCGTGTGGTAAAAAAGAGAACGGATCGTTTGCATCGCGCACAAAAACTTTCATCCATGGCGGGCATTGAAAAATTCCATCTCCTTTTGAATACGCCTGCGAGAGCAATTCCGTCATTCCGTATTCGGAATGAATTTTTTTCACACCAAATTTTTTAGAAAGAGTTTTGTGAAGTTCTTCCCGCGTAATTTCCTCGCGCCTTCCTTTCATGCCGCCTGTTTCGATGATAAAAACCTCACCCTTCATCCCTCTCCTCAAGGAGAGGGAAGTTTTTTCAGTAAGATCCAATAAAGCATAAGATACGCCAAAAAGAATTATTTTTTTCTTTTCCGAAAGAAGATTTTTCAGTGTAATTAACAATTTTTCTTGCTCTTGCTTTTTATAAAACCGACTTTCTTTTTTTCTGCTACTTTTCATCAAATCATTCATCATAAAAAGCAACGAAGAACTCTTGTTTTCATAATAAGATGGAAGAAAAGAAAGAATGGAATATTGTTTTGTATCTCCGTAAAAGATATCAAAACATTTTCTGAAACTTTTTTCATACAAACTGAGGTCGGAAACAAAATGTTTACTTCGCTCCATTCCGGTGGTTCCGCTGCTTAAAAAGATTTGAGATTTGAGATTTGAGATTTGAGATTTGCAAACGACTTTCTGTGTTTTGAAAAATTCTATCGGCAAAAAAGGAATTTGATTTACCTCTTTTACTTTTTCAGGTGCAATTCCAAGCTGCCTGATATAATTTTTATAAACTAAATTATTCGCTGCCTGAAATTGAAAAATTTCAAGGGCTTTTTTTTCAAAGTCCTTTTTAGTTGTGATGGAAAAAATATCGGAATGATTCACAGAAAAAATACTTGTTCAGAAAACAAAAACAGGAGTTGAGATTACATTACTCTTGTGCCTTGCTTCATCGTATATATAAACTTGATAATATATTGCTTGGTGAAGCAACCATCCATATTTGAATGATCCCCTAGGTATTGAAACCGAAATAATACCTTTCATTGGTTGGGTTGTGTTTGGAGGCAGAACAACCGGAACACGGTAACGAAGCTCGGCGGTATCGAATGGAATTCCACCTTGCGTTACCCCAACATTAAGATTCCATAAATTCCAAATATGAGGATTCCTATTAGGCACAGAATCATAATACAAAATTCCAAAAAAATTTCCTTTTGCAAATATTCCATTCGTATCAGACTGAGCAAATCCAATATCTCCTTCCTCATCTTCAAATGTAATAGAAAGTGCAACTGAATCAGGATCAGAGGGATTAACACCATACCGAATAAAATTACTAAATGCTATTAATGGTGTAGAAGGATAAACCGGCTTCTTCACACAGGAATAAATAATTACTGCTAAAAAAACGAAAAAAATAAATATATATATACCTTTGTCTTTCACTACTAATTTATGAAAACAAATGTAACGATTATTATTTCAATCATTTTGCCTTTTCAAAAAATATTTGCATCTTTACAGTCTATATTATCTTACAACAACCTTTGAAATGAAAAAATATTTTCTTTCCCTGCTATTTTTTGTTTTGACACTTGGTTTTTCTTTGAATGCTCAGGATATTCATTTTTCTCAATACAACCTTACACCTATGTTGATTAATCCAGCACAAGCCGGAGCGTATAAGGACTTTGAATTTATTGCTAATTATAAAACTCAATGGACAAGTATTTCACCTAATGCATATAAAACAATGATGTTTTCGTATGATAGTCGCCTGATGCAACAAAAGTGGAAAACAAAATGGCTTGCAGTAGGTTTTAATATTTATAGTGACAAGGCAGGCGATGGTAATATGGGTACTACTGAAGCATTGGCTTCAATTGGATATCACACAATGCTTAACAATAAAAACACCCTCGGCGGATGCTTGTTTGGAGGATATGCTCAGCGAAGTATTAATTATGCAAATTTAACGTGGGATGAACAATATCAAAATGGTATTTACAGTTCTTCCAATTCAAGTGGAGAAACGCTCCTTCAGAACAATAACAAATTTGGATATCCCGATTTTGGAATGGGAGTACTTTACCAATATTCAAAAGGGCAAATGTATTCCACGGCAAATGATATGATAGTGGTTCACGCAGGGCTTTCTCTTTTTCATTTGAATAATCCAAAATATTCGTATTACAATTCCAGCGAAAAATTATACACAAAAATTGTAGGTCATGCAGATGTGCTCATAGGAATAAAAAACACCAATTTTGCACTCATGCCAGGTATTATTTATATGCAACAAGGTCCTTCAACAGAAATTTATCCCGGATGTTTTTTTCGTTATATGTTGAAGGAGCAATCAAAATTTACGGGTTACGTGAAAGGTGCTTCCATTATGTTTGGAACACATTTCCGAACAAGTACAATAAACAGTGATGCTTTTGTTCCTTCTATTCAACTTGAGGTGGCGGAATATACGATTGGAGTAAGTTATGATATGAATATTTCAGGATTAAAAACTGCTACCTCTGGCATGGGTGGTTTTGAAATTTCACTTCGTTACGGCAACCCAAGCCCATTCTTATATAAATCCGCGGCAAGTTTTCAATGATATTTATCAGGTTATTTTTACCCCCATGGTGAAAAACTTTGGGGGTTTTTTATTTCTCCGATTGATTCGCAATATTACATTTGCACCTGCTTTAAAAAAGTTGGAGCAAAAATCTTATCCTATTTTTTATGACCATTGAACAATTCATCACCTCATCCCTCGGCAGAAAAACGGTAATGGCTGCAACGGGCTTATTCCTCTGCGTGTTTCTGGTGGAACACCTTTATGGAAATCTTCTTCTCTTTTTTAGTGACGGAGGAGCGGCATTCGTGGCATATTCTCACGATGCAGTACACAGCATCATTATTCGCTCAATAGAAGTTTTTCTATTTGTTGCGATTTTGTTGCATGTGGTTCAGGCAACGTATCTGACCAGACAAAACTCCGTTGCGCGTCCGGTAAAATATGCTGTTTACAAAGTGAACGAAACATCTTCTTGGTTTTCGCGCAACATGGGAATCACCGGAAGTTTAATTTTCTTTTTCATCGTAGTTCATCTCTGGCATTTTTTCGTTCCATACAGAATTACCGGAACTGTTGGCGGTGAAAGTTCGACAAATGTTGCACAAGCAGTGAAAGAAGCTTTTCAAAACGGTTGGTATGTTTCGCTTTATGTTGTAGCAGTTGTTGTTCTTTCTTTTCACCTCAATCACGGATTTCAATCTGCATTCAGAAGCTTAGGGCTGAACTCAAAAAAATATACACAGTTACTTTCTCTCTTTGGAAGTTTCTTTGCTTTTATAATAGTGGGTGTTGGATTCGCATCGTTTCCAATTTTATTTTATTTCGGCATTGCCGGTTCAACTATTTGATATATGACAAAACTAAATTCAAAAATTCCCGAAGGAGAACTTCAAACCAAGTGGACGAAATACAAATCCTCCGTTCCGCTTGTAAATCCTTCAAACAAACGCAACATTGAAATTATTGTTGTCGGGTCAGGACTTGCAGGAGCATCTGCTGCTGCATCGCTTGCCGAACTTGGTTACAAAGTAAAATGTTTTTGTTTCCAAGATTCTCCGCGCAGAGCGCACTCCATTGCAGCACAAGGCGGAATTAACGCGGCAAAAAATTATCAGAACGATGGCGACAGCGTTTACAGATTATTTTACGATACGATTAAAGGTGGCGACTATCGCTCACGCGAAGGAAACGTTCACCGTCTTGCCGAAGTTTCTTCTGCTATCATTGACCAATGTGTAGCTCAAGGGGTTCCTTTTGCGCGTGAGTACGGAGGATATTTGGATAATCGTTCTTTCGGTGGAACACAAGTTCAACGAACTTTTTACGCTGCCGGACAAACCGGTCAGCAGCTTTTGCTCGGAGCATATTCCGCTTTGGAAAGACAAATCGGAAAAGGTTCCGTAACAATGCATTCGCGCCACGAGATGTTAGATGTGGTTCTTGTTGACGGAAAAGCACGAGGAATTATTGCAAGAGATTTAGTTTCAGGAAAACTTGAGCGGCATTTTGGACATGCTGTTTTACTTTGCACAGGTGGTTACGGAAATGTTTTTTATCTCTCTACTAACGCGATGGGCTGCAATACTACTGCTATTTGGAAAGCACATAAGAAAGGAGCATTCTTTGGAAATCCTTGCTTCACACAAATTCACCCTACATGCATTCCTGTTTCGGGCGACCATCAATCTAAATTAACTTTGATGAGTGAGTCGTTGAGAAATGACGGACGGATATGGGTTCCAAAAGCAAAAGGAGAAACACGTAAGGCAAACGAAATTCCGGAAGAAGAAAGAGATTATTTTCTTGAAAGAAGATATCCCGCTTTTGGAAATCTTGTTCCGCGCGATGTAGCTTCACGCGCTTCAAAAGAACGCTGCGATGCCGGTTACGGAGTAGGTGGTTCAAAAATGGCAGTCTATCTCGACTTTGCATTTAACACATTGCGTTACGGGCGAATCGAAGCGAATAAACATAACATCCATAATCCTTCAAAGGAAGAATTGGTGAAACTCGGCAGAGAGGTAATCAAAGAAAAATACGGAAACCTCTTCGAGATGTATGAAAAAATTACCGGAGAAAATCCGTATGAAGTACCGATGCGCATTTATCCTGCTGCACATTATACCATGGGCGGTTTGTGGGTGGATTACGATTTGATGACAACCGTTCCGGGTTTATATACACTCGGTGAAGCTAATTTTTCCGACCACGGAGCGAATCGCCTCGGCGCCTCGGCCCTGATGCAAGGACTGGCTGACGGATATTTTGTCATTCCATATACAATAGGAACTTATTTGTCACAAGATATTCGTACCAAAGCAATTTCTACCGATCACGAAGCCTTTATAGAGACAGAGAAAAAAGTTCAGGAGCAAATAGATAAGCTGATGAACATAAAAGGCACAAAATCGGTTGACCACTTCCACAAACGACTCGGAAAAATAATGTGGGATAAATGCGGAATGGGTCGCAACGAAAAAGGATTGACCGAAGCGATTTCCGAAATCCGTGCGCTTCGCGAAGAATTCTGGAAAGATGTCCGCATTACCGGAGCACAAAATGAATTAAATCCTGAATTGGAAAAAGCAATGCGCGTTGCCGATTTCCTCGAACTCGGAGAACTGATGTGCAAAGATGCTCTTCACAGAAAAGAATCATGTGGAGGACATTTCCGTGAAGAATATCAAACCGAAGAAGGCGAAGCAAAACGCGATGATGATAATTTCACCTACGCTGCTGCTTGGGAATTTAAAAATGTTGGCGAATGGGAATTGAATAAAGAAGACCTGAACTATCAGGTTGTTCATCCGTCACAAAGAAGTTACAAATAAAAAATATTATTATGAATTTGACATTAAAAGTCTGGAGACAGAAAAACAAAAACGACAAAGGTGGTTTCGCAACATATCAAGTTGATGGAATCTCTCACGAGATGTCGTTCCTCGAAATGTTCGATGTACTGAACGAACGCCTTATCCAAAAAAACGAAGAGCCAATCGCTTTCGACCACGATTGCCGCGAAGGAATTTGCGGAATGTGTTCGATGTTCATCAACGGTCGCGCTCACGGACCATGGACCAGAACCACTGTGTGTCAACTGCACATGCGCGCATTCAAAGACGGGGAAACGATTGTCATCGAACCATGGAGAGCAAAAGGATTTCCTGTGCTAAAAGATTTGATGGTTGACCGTTCTGCTTTTGACCGCATCATTGCTGCCGGAGGATTTGTTTCGGTAAATACCGGAAATGCTCAGGATGCAAATTGCCTTCCTATTCCAAAACCTGATGCCGATGAATCATTCAGCGCGGCTGCATGTATTGGCTGCGGTGCGTGTGTGGCATCATGCAAAAATTCTTCCGCTATGCTTTTTGTTTCTGCCAAGGTTTCTCAGCTCGCTCTTCTTCCGCAAGGTCAGGTTGAACGAAAACAACGTGCGCTGGATATGGTTGCGCAAATGGATGCCGAAGGATTTGGCAATTGCACCAACACCGGTTCCTGCGAAGCAGAATGTCCGAAAGGAATTTCTCTCACTCACATCGCAAGATTGAATCGAGAATATCTGCTGGCGAATGTGCTAGAATAAAATTATCTAAAAACTATCATGGACAAACATAACATCACCACCGCATTTATCTTAGACGGATACAAAATCACAAAAAATCTTGGCATCGTTAGAGGAATTACCGTTCGTTCAAGAAGCATTTTTGGAAACATTGGCGCGGGATTCCAGGCACTTGTTGGTGGAAATATTTCTATTTATACCGAACTGTGCGAAAAAGCAAGGGAGGAAGCTTATGAAATATTGATGGTTCACGCAGAAAAAATTGGAGCAAATGCCATTATTGGAATGCGCTACGATGCAAATGAAGTGGCTCAAGGCATAACCGAAGTTCTTGCTTATGGCACGGCAGTTATCGTGGAGAAAGTTTAGTGCGTATTTTTGTGCATGTCAAAGCCGAAACAAAAAGCCAAGGCAATTCCTAAACAAAATTTACATTCAGCAAATTTTCTTTCTGGAAATGAAAAGTATTTCCCATTAATTGTACTCGCTGTAACTTTCATTGTTCTATTTCCTTCCCTTCAAAATAAATTCGTCAACCTTGACGACCCGCAATATGTTATTGAAAATTCTGTTGTAAAAAACCTGAATTCCGAAAATTTAAAAACTATTTTCTCGGAGCAATTTGTCGGCAACTATCAGCCAGCAACCATGGTCAGTTATATGCTGGATTATAAACTTTTCGGATTAAATCCGTTTGGATATCATCTTGTGAATTTAATTTTTCATTTGCTTGGAACTCTTTTTGTATTTCTAATAATCAAAAAAATTTCAGGCAATGATTTGGTTGCTTTTATTACTGCTTTTCTGTTTGGCATTCATCCTTTACACGTAGAATCAGTTACATGGATAGCTGAAAGAAAAGATGTTTTGTATGGATTTTTCTTTTTAAGCTCGCTTTACTTCTATATTCTGCATTCAAAGCAAGAAAAACTATTCAGTGCGTTCTTTTTAATCTCATTAATTCTTTTCGTTCTGTCTCTCCTTTCTAAAGCTCAAGCTGTAGTTCTGCCTGTAATTTTCTTTGCAGTTGATTTTTTCATGAACAGACAACCAATCAAGAAAACTATTTTGGAAAAAATTCCTTTTTTCGTTCTTGCTATTGCATTTGGATTCATTGCCATAAAAGTTCAGGGGAAAGCCGGTGCCATGCAGACGTTTCAATATTTTCCTTTTTATGAACGCATTCTTTTTTCTTGTTACGCACTTATGACTTATTTGTACAAACTAATTCTACCGATAAATCTTTCCTGTTTTTACCCATATCCCGAAACAAACGATAAAATAAATACAGTTTGGGTTTATCTGAGTCCGGCAGTTCTGCTTGTAATTGCATTTCTCATTTGGAAATATTTCAGGGCATCAAAAGTTGTTTTATTTGGAATTGCGTTCTTCTTGATTTCAATTATCCTTGTTCTGCAATTACTTCCAATCGGAGACGCACTTTATGCGGACAGATATACTTACATTCCCTCCATCGGAATATTTTTCATTGCTTCGCATTTTCTTGTGTCACATTTGAAAAATAAAATGGTAATGATATTTTCTTTCATATATATTCTTTGGTTTTGTTTTGCTTCTTTCCAAAGAACAAAAGTTTGGCACGACAGTATTTCACTTTACACGAATGCGATTGACAATGGTTATAAAGCAGCTATCATCTATAATAACCGAGGAAAAGTTTTATCTGATTCAAGCAGAAATGAAGAAGCACTGAAAGATTTTTCTTCTCTGGTGGAATTAAAACCTCGCTATCCAAACGGCTGGCGACATAAAGCACTCATTCAGGAACGGCTCGAAAAAAAAGATGAAGCGATAAAATCTTACACTGAAGAAATAAAATATTTTCCTGACGACACAAAAAATTATTTGAGCAGAGGCACGCTTCTGGAAGGGAAAAATGATTTTGAAAATGCAATTAAAGATTTTTCAAAAATCATTGAACTATCTCCTAATACAGGCGAAGGATATTATGCAAGAGCGGAAGCCGAAGGCAAGAGCGGGAAAATGACCGAAGCATTAGCAGACATAAACAAAGCAATTGCATTTGCTCCCGATAACGGGCAAGCGTATAATAATCGTGGAATTATTTTCAGCATGAGTGGAAAATTTCAGGAAGCTGTAAATGATTTTACAAAATCATTGCAACTCAAACCTGATAACTATGGCGCTTACACCAATCGTGCGCTTGCATATAAAGGCATGGGGAAATATTCTGAAGCACTTCAGGATATGATGACAGCAAGAAAAAAAGGAATTGCTGTAGATGAGAATTCCATTAATGAACTAAAAAAACTGTCAGGAAAAAATCAATGATGGTGATGTCCTCCTAGTCCATGTACATGTCCATGTGAAAGTTCTTCTTCTGTGGCTGGGCGAACATTAATTACTTCCCCGGTAAAATGCAATTCATGTCCGGCAAGCGGATGATTAAAATCCATTCTCACATGAACGGCCGTCACTTCAAGAATTTTTCCCTGCAACTGGTTTCCCTGATCATCATTCATGGTAAGCACGTTGTCAATGCGAATTTCATTGAGATCCAGCGTACCGTCGGGACTTTTAAAGGAATCAATCGGAATGTTCATTACATATTTTTCATTCTTCATTCCATAACCTTTCTCTGCTGAAATAAAAAAATCAAAGGTGTCTCCTGATTTTTTTCCGCGAATATTGGTTTCAAAATCCGGCAGCAACATTCCTGCACCATAGATAAATACAAAAGGGTGTTCGGCAGTAGTTTTTTCAACTTGCTTTTCATCGAGCGACAAACCTGTGCGGGTTTTGAGCGTATAGCCGAGCGTTACAACTGAGTTTTTTGCAATATTCATAATTGAATTTTTAGACGGCAAAGGTAATTTTTTTTTGAAAAGTGATTTGCAAAAATACAAACGAAAACTTACTGCGCTTTGGGGGCAACCTTCGCACCAGCAGTTTTGAAATGAAGAGCAATATAAAGCTCATGGGTTCCATTAGCATATCGCTTCAAGCTGGATGTGGTGAGATCATAAGCGTAACCAAAAGAAAGATTGTCTTTGTAAATATATCCAGTCATGAAAGATATGGCATCCTGCAAACGATATGTTACAGCAAGCCATGCTTTTTTAATATAAATAACTCGAGCACCGATATCCACTTGAACCGGAGTAGGGCTCACATCTTGCACAAGGAAAGAAGGTTCAACGGCAAATTCGTCTGTCAGAAATAATTTATATCCGCCTGTAATAAACAAATGCGTGGCAAGTGTTCCTGTCTGAACAGGAGTTTGATCAAGGTTGAGCTTTGCCTGAAACAATTGCGGTACATATCCGCCAAACCACCAGCTGCTAGCTCCATTTTCTTTTGGAAGTCCGTAGAGATAAAAGGAAGTTCCAAGATCGGGAACAATAACCGAGTGATACAAATTCAAAGCATAATCAGTAGGATCGTTCAGCGTAAGTTTGGATCCATCAATTGCAAATTGTTCTACTCCGGCAGAAATTGAAAGCGATAATTTTATTTTTTCTTGAAGTTTGATGTGATAGGAGTACGAACCACTTGCTCCTGTTCTTCTCGTAGGACCGGAAATGTCCGAATAGATATATCCGCCAACACCCATATTTGTTTTGGGAATCGATCCATCCATGCTGAAACAATACGTGCGCGGTGCATCGGTAATGCCCACCCATTGCAAACGATTGATGGAAACAGCTTCAAAATAATTTCTGCTTCCGGCAACAGCAGGATTCTGAAAATAATCGTTCAGCATATATTGGCTGAAAGTGGGCAGTTGCTGCGCGATTGCAGATTGCAGATTGCAGATTAGAAATTGCAAAATGAAAAGCGAAACAACAATTTTTAATTTTTCATTTTTCATTATTAATTATTTTATCTCATTATCGTTATTGGTCCGGTAATAGGAGTTGGAGATGATGCGCTATTCAAATTGATGGTATAATAATATGTCCCAACCGATAAATCTTTTCCTTTGAATTTACCATCCCATCCACTTGAATTTTTATATCCTGTTTGGCTGAAAATTAATTGTCCCCATCGGTTGTAAACATCCACCACACATTCAGGGTAAAGGTCGATGCCCGGAATTACCCATGTATCATTTTTCCCGTCTCCGTTTGGAGAAATGCCATCATTCGGAATAATAACAGGAACAAGAATTACTTTTACTGAATCTGAAGAGGTGCAACCGTTTCCATCCGTCACAACAAGTGTATAAGTAGTAGATACCGTTGGACTCGCCGAAGGATTTGCACAGGTAGTGCAACTGAGTCCGGTTGAAGGAGACCATAAGAAAGTTCCGCTTCCTGATCCGTTCAATTGAGCTGTGCCTCCGGCAAGAATTGTGGTATTACTTCCCGCACTTACAGAAGGAGAAGGAAATATTGTTACAGCAATTGTATCTGTATCATTACACATTCCATTGGTTGCTATGAGCGCATAATCTGTACTTAGAAATGGATTTTCATTGACACAGTTTGTTGAACCAATGTTTGTCCAAGTTGGGTTTTGAATTTGATACCAAGCAATAGAAGTTGCGTTCGTACTGCTGTTGCAAAGTATTACGGTTCCACCTGAACAGAAAGAAGTATCTTTTCCTGCATGAGCAATTACCGAAATTGTCGCGCTAACTGTCATTGAATAAGTAACAGAACATCCATGTGTATCGGTGATGGTAACTGAATCATTTCCGGTGCAAAGTCCCGAAATATTTTGAGTGGTTTGTCCTCCAAGCATCCAGTGGTAAGTATCTGCTCCTGTTCCGCCAGATGGAGTAATATTAATAGCGCCATTACAAACATTTGAACATGCAGAATTAGTAACGGTATAAGTGGAACTCAATACAATTGGATTAGTGAGAACAAACGTATTTGTAGAAGAGCAATGATGTGCGTCTGTAACAGTAAGCGTGTAGTTGCTTGCACACAATCCTGTAATTGCAGAAGTAGTTGCTCCGCCTGGATTCCATAAATAACTATATGGAGAAGTTCCTCCGCTTGGAAAAGCTGATGCAGAACCATCGCAAGAATTATTACACATCGGATTTATTACTGAAACACTTGAAGTAAGAACAGTAGGTTGACTTATGATGGCAGAATCAATACGCAAACATCCAATGGCATCTGTTACAGTTATGGTAAATGTACCGGCGCATAAACTATTTACGGCAGAAGTTGTTTGCCCGCCAGTCCACGAATAATTATAAGGAAATGTTCCTCCAAAAATATTTATTTCCGCAGTTCCATCGCACAAAGCATTGCACGAATCATTTGTGGATGTTACCGTAGAAGTAAGAATCGTATTCTGTCCTATGGTCATTGTTGTTGTAAGAGTACAACCTTTTGAATCAATAATATCCACAGTATAATTTCCGGCACATTGCAATGAAATTGAAGATGTAGTTTGTCCTCCTGGCATCCAGTTATAAGAATAAGGCGGATTTCCACCGGAAGGACTTAATGTGATTCCTCCAGTACATAAACCAAAACAAGTTGCGTTTGTTATTGTAGGATTAGATGCAAGCGGTCCTGGTTGATAGACATTAATAGGTGAAAGAGTTTTACATCCGTTACCATCGGTTACGGTAACAATATATTGTGCCGGATTAGGATTAGCACACAAACCTGTTGCTGTTACAGTTGTTTGCCCACCAGGGAACCATAAATAATTCCATGGAGGACCATTACCTGTTGCAGAAGCAACCGTTGCAGTTCCATTGCAAGCATTATTACAAGTAACATTTGTTGAACTTAACGTGATAGTTGGACCCGTTGTATTGCTGATAGAAATGGTATCAACAGTAAAACAACCATTTATATCTTTTATCGTATCTATATAAATACCTGCACAAAGCCCGGTAATGAGGTTTGTTGTTTGTACTGGAGTAGTATTCCAGGAATAAAAATAAGGTGATGTTCCACCAAATGCAACTACAGAAATACTTCCATTACAAACCAAACAAGTTGCTTGTGCAATACCAGGAACGGTGCTAATAGGAATAGGCGAAGAAATTATTGTTGTCTGAACAATAGAACAACCGTTTACATCAGAAAGAGTAAGCGTATAAGTTCCTGCACAAAGCCCTGTTGCTGTCGAAGTTGTTTGTCCGTTGCTCCACAAATAATTGTAAGGAGATATACCGCCTTGAGGAGAAGAGGTTGCAGTTCCATTGCATCCTCCGGAACATGTAGGAGGAACTGGAGTAATGCTTGCCATTAATTGTGCAGGAGAAGAAATAGCAAAAATAGTATTGGTAGTACAACCATGTAAATCCGAAACAGAAAGTGTGTAGGAGCCAGTACATAATCCTGTTGCTGTGGAAGTAGTTTGTCCACTTGGAGTCCACAAATAAGCATAAGGAGCAGTACCACCGCTCGGACTTGCTGAAGCAGTACCATTACATCCTCCGAAACAGCTTGCATTAGTGGATGAAACAGTTACAGTGAGAGCAGTTGGTTGTGTAATAACAACAGATTGTGTGGAAATACATCCGTGTACATCTGTTACTGTTCCATCGTAATTACCTGCACAAAGTCCTGTAATGATAGCCGTTATTTGTGCAGGCGAAGTATTCCATGAATATGAATAAGGCGTGGATCCGCCGGAAGCTGTTATTGTTGCTGTTCCATCACAAATCAAATTGCAAAGATCATTGGTTGAAGAAATAGTTGTAGTCAATATTGCGGGTTGTGTAATAACAACACTTGCTGTGGCAATACATCCATGGCTATCTGTAATGGTAATACTATAAGTTGGAGGTGAAGCAGACAGTCCTACAATTGAAGGTAAAAAGGAACCATTACTCCAAGCATAAGTATAAGGAGATGTTCCTCCTGCTACATTCGCTGTCGCGGTTCCATCTCCATTTCCATTACATGTTACATTTGTCGCAGAAATGCTTACAGTAAGTATTGCAGGTTGTGTAACTGCTATTGCAACAGTATCATCGCATCCAACATTATCCGTAATGACAACCGAATAAGTTCCTGATGTTAATCCTGATAAGCAAGAAGTTGTTTGCCCAACAGGCAACCATTTATAAGTATATGGTGAATTCCCCCCCGATGGAGATAAACAAATATTCCCATTACTACCACCATTACAAGAAACGTTTGTAATAGTAGGGTTGGCACTCATCTGAACTGGATTAGTCAGGGTGGTAGATGAAAATGTAGAACAAAGAACATTGTCAGTTACTTTTACTATGTATGTCCCTGCACAAAGTGCTGAAATTGACGTGGTGGTTTGATTACCTGGATTCCACAAATAGCTATATGGCGGACTGACTCCGGCAACAGAAACAGCAATAGAACCATTACAACTTGCATTGCAAGTTGGATTAACGGAAAAGGTAACTGTAACCGTTGGACCCGTTGTGTTGCTAAGAGGAATGATAAATGGCTTTGAGCATCCTCCCGCATCAGAAATTGTTACAGTATAAATTCCGGCAGTAAGACCTGTAACGCAGGAAGATGTTGAAGCCCCGGGCGACCACAAATAAGTATAGCCAGGAGTTCCACCTGATGGCGAAAGACAAATTGCTCCGTTATTTCCACCACACGCAGTAAGAGTAGTTGATGCGCCATCGCTTATCACAGAAATATTTCCTACAGTAACTGTATTTGTTGTCATACAATTATTTGCATCTTTAAGTGTAACAGTATAATTGCCAGAACACAATCCAGTTGCAGTTGCAGTATTTTGAACAGGAAATCCTGACCAAGAATAAGAATATGCTCCAGTGCCACCCGAAGGAATTACTGTTGCAGTTCCATTGCATAATCCACAAGATGCGGATGAACTGCTCATTGCAGCGGAAAGTACAGGAGGATTTGTAAATGTAACCGTGTTTGTTAACACACATCCTGCATGATCATTAATTGAAACAGTATAAGTTCCGGCACATATTCCGGTTGCCGATTGTGTTGTTTGAACTGGCGAAGTATTCCAAGAATAAGTGTACGGAGCACTTCCTCCGGATGGATTTGCAGTTGCACTTCCATCACACGAACCTGGACAACTTACACTTGCTCCTGATTGTGTGATTGAAGAAGAAATCACAGGAGAAATAGTAACGGGAACAGAATTTGTACATCCATTTGCATCTGCCACAGTTACAGAATACGTTCCGGTACATAAACCAGTAGCCGAAATATTGGTTTGTCCACCCGCAGTCCATAAATAAGTATAGGTCGGTGTTCCTCCACCGGTTGTTACAGTAGCAGCACCATTGCATAAAGAACAGTTAGGGGTAATGGATGATATAAAAGAACCAAGAGGGAAAGGTTGATTAATAATAACACCACTAATTGCAGAACATCCGTGTGCATCTGTTACCTGAACATTTATTAATCCTGCTCCTAATCCAGTTACAGTTTGAGAAGTACTTCCACCTGCCCACAAATAAGTATATGGAGAAGTTCCACCTGCCGGATTTACAGTTGCTGAACCGTCATGTAGTCCTGAACACGAAACATTTTTTACAACTGATGCGTTTACAGTAAGTGTTGATGGTGCAGTAAGCGTTACAGTTTGTATGTTAGAGCAACCCTTGCTGTCAGTAACAGTAAATATATCACTACCTGCCCACAGACCGGAAATACTTGAAGTAGTTTGATTACTCGGTAGCCACGAATATGTGTAATTGGGTGTTCCTCCACCTACTGATAGTGAAATTACACCATCACCAACTCCGTTACATGTTGGGTTTGTTGCAGAAATTGAAACAGTAAGAACAGCTGGTTGTGAAAAAGTAACTGATGTGGTTGTAGTGCATCCATGTAAATCTGTAGCCAAAAGAGAATAGGTGCCAACACTTAAACCTGTAATCGCTTGAGTAGTTTGACCATTACTCCATGAATATGTATAACCCGGAGTTCCACCATTAGGCGAAGATGTTGCCGTTCCATTATTATCACCATTGCAATTTAAAGGATTAGGAGTAGCTGATAAAATTGATACTGTGAAAACAGGAGGTTGCGCAACAGTTATTGTCCCGGTAGCAGAACATCCGTGTTGATCAATCAATGTGAGCGTATAAGTACCAGCTGCAAGATTCGAGCAAGAGGAAGTGGTGCATCCACTTGACCAGTTATATGCATAGGGCGAAGTTCCTCCAGAAGCAAAAGAAGTTACACTTCCATTACTGCTGCCATGGCACAATTCTGCTACGCTGGAAAGATTTGGTGATAGTGCCCCAGGAGAAGAAACAGTAACGCTTGAGGTGGCAATACAACCATTCATATCAGTAACTGTAATAGAATAAGTTCCAACACCCAATCCTGCGCATGCAGAGGTAGTACATCCACTTGACCAATTAAACGAGTATGGAGAAGTTCCACCTGCAACCGTTGCGCTTACGCTTCCATCATGTAAACCGACACAACTTACATCGGTTTCTGATGGAGTAACTGTCAATAATGCTGGTTGAGAAAGTGTAACCGTTCCGGTAGCCATACAACCATTTATGTCATTTACATTTACAGTATATGTTCCAGTTCCCAATCCTGCACAGGCTGAAGTCGTACATCCACTTGGAGACCAAGCGTAAATATATGGGGCTGTTCCACCCCCTACAGACGCATTCACTGTTCCGTTTAGCTGACCAAAACAGGAAATATTTGTTCCTGTTGGAGCAACAGAAAGTGCAGTTGGCTGAGTGATGGATATTGTACCCGTTTTAATACATCCATTTGCATCCGTAACAGTCAATGAATAAGTATTTGCACCGAGACCAGTACAAGCAGATGTTGTATATCCTCCGGGAGCCCATAAATATGAATAGGCTGGTGTTCCTCCTGAAACTATAGCTATTACAGATCCGGTAGGTGCTCCATTACATAGAAGATTACTTCCTGTTATTGTTATGGTAAGTGCCGGTGGAGAAGTAATAGTTGTGGTATAAGTTGCAACACAGCTATGTGAATCTGAAACTGTGCATGTATACGGTCCGATACATAATCCTGTTATAGAAGAAGTGGTTTTTCCACCAGGAGCCCATGAATAAATATAAGGAGAAGTTCCTCCTGATGGAGCAACCCACGCTGTTCCGTTACAACTCCCAGCACAATTAATTGTAGTAGAATTCCCCATTGCAGCTAAAGGATTTGGTGGTACAAGATTAATTGTCTTTGTTGCAACGCATCCGTTGCCATCTGTCACTGTTACTGTATGAAACCCACCGCCTAACCCCGTTGCAGTAGCAGCCGTCTGTACAGGTATGGTATTCCACGAATAAGTATACGGAGATGTTCCTGTGCCTGTGGGATTGGCTGTTGCTGTGCCATCGACAAATCCAAAGCATGAAGGTGGAATAGGTGCAGGGCTTGCATTTATAATAAGAGAAGGAGGTTCGTTAAGACTGATATTAGCAATACAGTCATTCCCTCCGGTATCCCATACTTCTACGCTAATATTTCCGACAGCTAATCCTGTGGCTGTAGCTGTAGTTTGATGTGCTGGGTCATACCAATAATATGTATAGTTACCTGAAGGACTTGATGCAACAACAGTTGCCGTACCACTAAAATCACCCTTGCATTTAAGATCAGTTTCACTAATAACAAGAGTCATAGTACCACAAGTAACAGTTGCTGAAGAAAGAGCCTGCGGTTGAGTAGCATTTAATAACGAATCACCAAAAAAATATTTCTGTGCAAAAGTACCTTGTACAAAGGCAAAAGAAAAAAGTAAGTATAAGAGTATTTTTTTCAAACCCGATAAATGTTATTGTTAATTAGAACCTTGTACGCTATAAAGGCAAATATGTTACAAATTTAGCAGTTGAAATTATTCGAAAAATATAGTTTTAAACTATCAAATGTGGAAATCGGGCTCAAATGAAAAAGAATGCCTACACAAAATCAGCTAACTACCATTTTCTTATCTATAAGGATTTTCTCTCCTCCTTTTGCCAGGATTAAATTTTTTCCATCGCTTAAACATTTGTCTTCTGTATTGTCTTTTCGCTTTTTTAGATGAACTGGCAAACTCTTTTGCTATTTCGCTGGGCTTTTCATCCGAATGAAGCCCATTGCGTTCGATATGTTCTTTTCGTGTATGGCAAGAAAAAATTCCAAGCAACAGAAAAATGCAAATAACAAAATATTTAATTCGGGAATACATTTTACAAATAACAAAAACAGGAAACAAAAAAATCAGAAAACGAAACGAATGTTTACCATTCAAGTATATAAGCAAACATAAGCGGAGCCACAATGCTTGCATCCGATTCAATGACAAAACGCGGAGTTGCAGGATTTAGTTTTCCCCATGTAATTTTTTCATTCGGCACAGCACCTGAATACGAACCATAACTTGTAGTGGAATCAGAAATCTGGCAGAAGTATGCCCAGAACGGAGTATCTTTTCTTTTTAGATCCTGAATGAGCATCGGCACAACGCAAATAGGAAAATCACCTGCAATTCCGCCTCCAATCTGAAAAAATCCAACACCTTTTCCTTTGCAATTTTTTGTGTACCAATCCGCAAGAAAAGTCATGTATTCAATTCCGGATTTTATGATAGTAGCTTTTAAATCTCCGGTTACACAATAAGATGCAAAAACATTTCCAAGTGTGGAATCTTCCCATCCCGGAACAATGAGTGGAAGATTTTTTTCTGCGGCGGCAAGTAGCCAGGAATCTTTCGGATCAATTTGATAATATTGTTTAAGCTCTCCGCCTAAAAGAAGTTTGTAAAAAAATTCGTGCGGCAAATAGCTTTCGCCCTTTTCCATCGCACCTTTCCAAAGTTTGATAATGTGGCGTTCAATTCTTCGCATCGCTTCTTCTTCAGGAATACACGTGTCGGTAACACGATTAAATCCTTTTTCAAAAAGAACTTGCTCATCTTGCGGGCTTAAATCGCGATAACCCGGAATGCGTTGATAATGATCGTGCGCAACAAGATTGAAAACGTCTTCTTCCAAGTTTGCTCCTGTGCAGGAAATTATCTGAACCTTTCCATTTCGAATCATTTCTGCCAAAGAAACTCCGAGTTCCGCAGTGCTCATTGCGCCGGCAAGCGTAACCATCATTTTGCCGCCGCCCTCAATGTGTTCTTTGTATGCTTTTGAAGCATCCACCACCGTAGCCGCATTGAAATGGCGATAATGCTTTTCAATAAATGTGGAGATAAGCTTTTTTGTGTTGCTTGGTTTTGTTACCAGCGTTTCAACGGATGTGTTTGCAGTTGTACTCATGTTTGATAAATTTTATTTCTCAAAAAAATTAGTTTGCAAAAATATTTATTCTTCGGCACACTCACAAGGAAATTAAAAAAATAATTTTCAATCTTTACGGATGGAAAATAAATTCAAAATCAAAAAAATTTGAAAAAATTTATTTTGAATATTTAATTTTGACTTTCCCCATGAGGAATTTATCCCGCAATAAGGATTTTAATTTTTTGTCCGGGGACAATTTTTCCGTCAGGAATATTATTCCACTGTTTGATTTGGTCAATCGTAACTCCGTTAATCTGCGCAATGTTCCAAAGTGAATCTCCTTTTTGTACTGTGTAATATTTTAGTTTCCCATTTGAAGGTGTGGAAACAGCTGTAGAATCTACCGATGTTTTTGTCGCGGAATTTGTTTTTGAAGCATTAGCGGAATTTGAAACTCCTGAATTTACTTTTGAAGCTTGAGTTTGCGAAGAAGAATTTTTTACTGAAATATAAACCGTAAGTTTTTGTCCCGGTTTCAGTTTCGGGCTTTTTAAATGATTCCATGAAATAATGTCTTCCGGGGTGCAGCCGTATTTTTTTGCAACCTTGCTGATGATTTCGCCTTTCTTCACGATATGTGTCTTTGGCACTTCCTGCACCGCGAGCGATTGCATCAACGAATCTTTTTTAGCGTATTCATAAATTTGCGCTTCATTCGTAATGAAACTTCCTATTTTGGATGTAGGAAGACAAAGTGCGTAGCAATAATCATCCGAATGAGGAACCGTGCATCTTTTATAACACGGATTCAGATATTGAATTTCTTCCAAGGGCATTCCCAACACTTTTGCAATCTGTTGAAATGAAAGTTCTTTTTTTATAATTACAGTATCCACATCTGAAAATGTAATTCGCGGAACGGCAGGATATAAATTGTGTTCTTCGGCGTGCGACATCACATAATTTACAGCGATGAAAGCCGGAACATATCCTTGCGTTTCTTTTGGAAGATATGGTCGGATTTCCCAGTAAGTTGTTTTTCCGCCTGAACGCCTGATAGCTTTGCTCACCGTCCCGGGTCCGCTGTTATAAGCGGCAAGTACCATTTGCCAGTCTCCGAACATATCGTAAAGAAATTGTAAATATTCGCAAGCTGATTCAGTGGATTTATACGGGTCGCAACGCTCATCCACATAAGATGAAATTTTTAATCCCATCATTTTTCCAGTGCCGTACATGAATTGCCACAAACCCATCGCACCGGCGCGGGAACGTGCACTTGGATTTAATGCAGATTCCACAATGGCAAGATATTTCAGTTCGAGAGGCATTTTATGTTTATCTAAAATTTCTTCCAGAATCGGAAAATAAAGTTGTGTCATTCCCAGCACGCGGGAAACCATGGCGCGTTTTCGCACTGCATATAATTCGATATAACTCCGCACCGCGCTGTTGTAAATTAAATCAAACGGAGATTCGGCATCCAATTTTGCAAGACGCATTGCGTAAATTGAATCGGAATAATTAGGAATAGAATCAAGAGGAAAACCATATTTGTTCGGAGTGATTTGCAAAGTAAGTTTGTCAAAAAATTTCAAGCGAGATAAACTATCCAGCATATAAGCAATTGGGTCATCGGCAAATATTCCGGTAGTATCTTTTGCGAGAGTATCGCTTGTTTTTGTATGCGTTAATGCAAAAGAGTTTTTTCCAAAAAGAAAAACAAAAGAGAACAAAAAAAATGCTGATAAAGTATATATCCTATTTCTCATAAGTAATTAAACGAAATTCGCTCCAATAAGTTTGCTCATTGGGCGTAATTTCTACAATGATAATCGAAAAAAACAATCAATTGGTCTAAGCATCGGACGTACTTATGAACGAATGATTGTGAATTAAGAATTTGCAGAAAAAATATTTGATGACCTTTTTCTCTCTGATAACTTACAATAGCGCACCCGGAAAATTTCCGATATTTACTTTTACAAATTGACTGCATCAATAAACATAAAAGATTGTTCCGACACAGAACTCGTTCTGAAGTTTCAGCAATCGCGGGATAATGCGATAATCGGTGAATTATTTCAGCGCTACACACATTTGGTGTTTGGCGTGTGCATGAAATATTTAAAAGATGAAGATGAAGCGAAAGACGGAGTGATGCAGATCTTCGAAAAGATTCTGACAGATTTACACAGACATACTATAGATAATTTTAAAGGCTGGCTTTACATGGTGGCGAAGAATCACTGCCTGATGTATTTCCGCAGTAAAAAAATTCATGTTGAACTTCCGGGAAATCTCACCAGAGATTTTGACGATACCCATTCGGATGAAGATTTTTCCTCATCGGGTGGAAGTGATGCAGTTGGGATCCCTGTGGAATTGACTTCTAATTTGCATCTTAATGGGAATGACAAAGAAAAACAACTTACTTTGATGGAATCTTCAATTAAAGAATTGAATCCGGAGCAAAAGGTATGCATAGAACTCTTTTATTTGCAGGAGAAATCGTATGAAGAAGTAGCTAAGATGACGGGATATTCCATGAAAGAAGTGAAAAGTTATATTCAAAATGGAAAAAGAAATTTGAAAATTATTATGACCACTCAGCGTGAAAAAAGCAAATAACATATTTGAACATACAGATTGTATTTCAGAAGAAAAACTTTTGAAATATATTTCTAATACACTTTCTCCTGCCGAAAAACACGAGGTGGAAAAACATTTGATTGATTGCGAACTATGTTCAGATGCGGTGGAAGGTCTGCAAATGATTTCGGATAAGAAAAAAATTACCAGAATTACTGCAGAGTTAAATCAGAAAATTGAACAGCGGGTCGAAAAAAAAGAAGTTAAAGTAATTTTTCTTAAACAATACCGCACTCCTCTTGCTGTTGCTGCTTCTGTCATACTGATTGTCGGATTAGTTTGGTTTTTCCGAAGCAATATGAAAGAAATGGATACGGTATCTTCTGAAAAAATATTTGCCGACAAGTTCGTTCCTCCTCCTGCCGAAAAACAGATGGAAGAAAAAGAAAAGGTTGCTGCCGGGAAAGAACAAACGGAAACAGATAATATTGCTGCTCCAGCTACAACCGTTGAACGCAACTTAGAGCATGAACCGTCTACAGGATTACTTTCTGACAAACAAGATGAAAAAACAAAAGTTACTTTGCAGGAGAAAAAAGGGAAAGACGTTTCATCAGGAGAAAGTTTTGGCTGGTCTACAACATCTTCTAACAATACTCAAGCTGCTCCATCTCAGAAATCACAGCAAATAGTTACAAAAGGAGAAAAAGCGGAAGAAGATTACCGTTACAATAAAACTGATGCGGCTGCAAAAGAAAATTCAAATTCCACTACAACTCCAGATGTATCTGCTAAGAATGCGAATATGAATTTTCGCAGTGAAGATATTGCGTTGAGCCGCAAAGAAGTTTCTAAAAATCAGAATGCATTAATTCCTCAGAGCGATAAAGATAAAAAAGACGAAGCCAAAAAACCTGAATCCGCTCCATCAATTACAGCTACCGGCGCGACAGCAGGTGCGTATGACCAGCCCGTTGACAAAAAAGTTACGCTTGCAAAACAAGAAAATAAAAAATCAACAGACGACCGAGAACGCGCACAAAAACAGGAAGGCGATGCGCTGGCTCTTAAAACAGAAAAATTGAGCGAAACAAAATCTGTTTCAGAAGAAAAATCAAAAATAAAAAATTTCAAAAAAGAAAAAGAAGCATCGCCTAAAAAAGTTTCGGAAGGATATTATGAAACACAGACTATTACTACTGCTGCTCCTGTTCCCCAATCACAAACTATAACTAAGCAATCGGAAATAAACGGAAAGATGCTTGATTCTGTTTCTGTGTCATCAGCACTTACATCAAATGATGTTACTTCAAACCAAACAAATCCATCCGATGATGCAATGGCAAAATATGACAAACAGGATTATACAGGAGCAATCACAGAGTTTGAGCAAACGCTGAAACAAAATCCGAATGATGAAAAATCTTTATTCTATTCGGCGGTTTCCTATTTAAGTTTAGGACAACCCGACAAAGCAATCACCAACTTCAATAAAGTTTTACAAAATAAAAACAGTAATTATTTTGATGATGCACAATGGTATCTTTCTCTCGCTTACATAAAAAAGAAAGATTCTCAAAACGCAAAAAGAAATTTAATTGAGATTCAAAATAATTCCAAAAGCAAATATCAGAAACAGGCGAATGAAACGTTGAAGGAGATGAATAAGTAATTAAATTTTCAGTTTCTGTTCATCCCACACTACTTCCAGAATAGTTTGCCCTACAGCTTTCAATGTGTTTTTGTCTATCACACTCATGTTATCGCTGTGAGCGTGATGGTGTGCACCAAACTGTCCTGTTTGAGCATTCATATTTACAATATCCACGCAAGGAATATTTGCATCGCGGATAATATAAACATGATCATCGGTAATCGAGCCGGCATCTTGAAATACGAAATAGTTTGAATAGCCGAGATGCGCAGCTTTGTTCCAGATTTTTTTTACAACGTAAGATGCATATTCATTCGATTCTCCTTCGCGCGGAAAAGTTGCTCCCCTCGCGCCAACCATGTCGAGCAAAATTCCGTATTGCGCTGCATATCCTGGCTTGTGAGGATTCTTTGCCCAATATTGCGCGCCAAGTCCCCACGTGTCTGCATCATTATCGTGTTCTTTTCCGTAATCCTCCAAATCATCAAATAAAATATCTATTCCAACATTTGGCTGTTTAAGATTTAACTGACGTGCAATTTCTAAGATCACTCCCACACCGCTTGGACCGTCATCTGCGCTGTCGAATGGTTTATTGGGATCAATTTTATCCTGATCGGCAAATGGTCTAGAATCCCAATGAGAGAATAAAAGAATACGGTTAGGATTTTCTGATTTGTAAGAAGCAATGATATTTTTCAGGTTGAATTTTTTTCCGTCGTATGTTTCTATGTTCCCGTTCTGCATTTGAACTTCCCATCCGTAAGATTTTAATTTCGCAAAAAGATAATCTGAACATTTTGCATGAGCAGGTGTTCCTGGAATTCTTGGACCGAAATCCACTTGCGCTTTTACAAAAGAATAAGCGGAGTCTTCATTAAATTTTGGAGCTGTAGGAATGCTATCCTGATGAGTCAGAATCTTAGTTTCAGTTTTATCCTTGTTATTATCATTGGAACAAGAAGAAAAAAAGCAGTAGGCAGTAGGCAGTAGGCAGTAGGCAGAAAAGCGGATAAATTTTTTCACGGGAATTATTTTTGAAGCTCCCAAGTTGTGCCTTCTTTGGAATCTTTTATTGAAATTTTTGTTTTTGCAAGTCCGTCGCGAATCTTGTCAGAAGTAGAAAAATCTTTTTTTGCTTTCGCTTCGTTCCTTATTTCAAGAATTAGATTCATTAAATTATTGGCGAGTTCATCATTGTTTGATGCTGATTCTTCTTCTTTCAACCCTAGAACATCAAAAACAAAATCATGAAAAGTTTTTTTCAATAAATCCAAATCTTCTTTCGAAATGGTCTCTGTTCCTGCATGAGTTGAATTGATAATTTTTACTCCATCAAATAAATGAGCCAGCAAAATCGGGCTATTGAAATCATCGTTCATTGCCGAATAGCATTTTGCATGAAGCGGTTTAATATCTGAGGAGGATTTTTCCGAAGTCTTTAATTTCTCCAATGTATTTACAGCATTCATCAATCGTTCAAATCCTTTTTCAGATGCCTGCAATGCTTCATTGGAAAAATCCAGCGTGCTCCTGTAATGTGTTTGCAACATAAAAAAACGCACAGACATCGGAGAATATCCTTTCTCCAAAAGTTTATGGTTGCCCGTAAAAAGTTCCATCGGCAGAAAACCATTCCCCGCACTTTTTGACATCCTGACACCATTCACGGTAAGCATGTTGGTGTGCATCCAGTATTTCACCGGCTCGCAATGATTGCATGCCTGCGACTGTGCAATCTCGTTTGTATGATGCGTTGCAATTAAATCCATCCCTCCTCCGTGAATATCGAAAGTAGTTCCCAGATATTTGGTACTCATAGCAGAACATTCAATGTGCCATCCTGGAAATCCACTGCCCCAAGGCGAGGGCCAGCGCATGATGTGTTCGGGTTTTGCTTTTATCCAAAGTGCAAAATCCAGTCTGCCTTTCTTTTCATCCTGACCGCCAAGTTCGCGCGTGCCTTCTAAAAGTTCTTCTAGTTTTCTGTTCGACAATAACCCGTAATTATTTTTTTGAGAATATTTTTCCACATCAAAATAAACGGTGCCGTTCGATTCATAAGCCAAACCTGATGCAATGATTTGTTTTGTCATTTCAATCTGCTCTAAAATATGTCCGGTCGCAGTGGGTTCAATGCTTGGTGAAAGTGTATTGAACATTCGCATCACATCACGAAAGCCAAGAGTATATTTCTGCACGATCTCCATTGGTTCAACTTGTTCGAGTTTTGCTTTTTTGGCAAATTTATCTTCTCCTTCATCGCGGTCGCCTTCCAGATGTCCGGCATCGGTGATGTTGCGCACATAGCGAACTTTATATCCCGCGTGAACAAGATAACGGTAAATCAAATCAAAAGAAATAAATGTGCGACAATTTCCAAGATGCACATCGCTGTAAACCGTTGGACCGCAAACATACATTCCAACAAAAGGAGGATTGATGGGAACAAACTTTTCCTTCTTGCGAGTGAGCGTGTTAAATATTTCTATTTGCTGCAGTGTCATAAATGAAAGCGAAAGTAGATAAAAAAATTAGTCCCGATAAAAACTTACCGGGACTAATTCAAAAAATATATCTTAAAATTTTTATTTGTCTTTTTGCTCTATTGGAGCTTCGCCTACATATCTGCCATCTCTATAAACTGAAATCTTTTCAAGAATACCGTCCTTATTATATATATAATCTTTTCCATTAATGAGACGGTATTTATGAAACTCTCCATCTTTGGAAAGTTGTTTGTTCATATTAAAGAGTTTTGCATACCCATCACCGTTAAAGGGTGGCTGTCCAACATTAACTGCCTCGGCTTTTGTATCAATCACTTTTGCAGGTTCAGTTGATACTGGTTCCTCTTTTTTCGGAGGGAGTGGTTGTTTATTGGCATAAATTTCTGTATTTGCCGGGTCTAATGTTCCATCGTTGAATGCTTTTTTCGCACGCAAATCTCCGTTTTCATAATGTTCTTCCCAAACCCCTGCTTCTTTTCCATCGTGCATGGTGCCTTCCATCATTTTCTGCCCGTTATCGTAAAAATATTGTTGATTCCCTTCGCGCTTTCCGCTATTATTGTATTTAAAATTATAAAAAGTCTGTCCATTTTCATAGTAGGATTTGTAATCACCTACCCACCGATTATTTTCCCACATTCCTTCTTCCTGGAGTTTTCCATTGTCATAATACATTTTTGCGTATCCTTTGGGGCGGTTATCAGTATAGGTGATTTCGCTTTTAATATTTCCGTTTGGAAAATACATTTTCCAAACTCCAATTTTTTTGTTGTCGGCAAACTTGCCTTCTTCTACTTTGGCTTCAGCAGGGTAATTAGGAAGTTTTTTTATGTCATTTTTTACAATCCAGTAACCTTGTTTTAAACCCGTGTTTGGATCAATCTGGTTAAGCGTATCACTATTAGAAGATTGAGCGAGAGCTATTCGGCAGGTAAATATAAGAAGTAAAAATCCTTTCATAAATTTTCTTTTATTTCTTGGCATAAATATAGGCGGTTTTTTGCATTCAGACAATGACATAAACTTGGTTTTAGACGAATGATGGTTTTTAGACGATGTTTCATGATATTTCATCGTTTAAATTATGGTTATTTTCATGTTAAATGCTATATTTTTTACTTTTTTGACAATGTTAAATGCGCAAGCATATCTTTTACCATTTCACTTAATGTTACTTTATTTTTCCAATTCCAATCTCGATTTGCGAAAGAATCGTCAATACTTTTAGGCCATGAATTTGCAATACTTTGGCGAAAATCGGGTTTATATTCAATCTTGAATTTCGAAATATGTTTTTTTATTTCTTCCGCAATTTCTTTTGGAGAAAAACTCATTGCTGCAATATTATATGAAGATCGCACTTTAACATTCTTCGCATCAGTTTCCATCAATTCAATAGTGGCTCTTAACGCATCGGGCATGTACATCATAGGAAGAACTGTATCTTCTTTTAAAAAACATTGATAATTTTCTTTTTCAATCGCCTGATAAAAAATATCTACTGCATAATCTGTAGTTCCACCTCCAGGAGGCGAAGTATAACTAATTAAGCCAGGGTATCTCAAACTTCTTACATCCACTCCATGTTTCAAAAAATAATATTCGCACCATCTTTCGCCGGCAAGTTTACTGATTCCGTAAACTGTTGTCGGATCCATAACTGTAAACTGAGGAACATTTTCTTTTGGCGTGGATGGTCCGAAAACGGCAATGGAACTGGGCCAGTAAATTTTATTTATTTTTTTTTCTTTTGCCAGATCCAGCACATTGAACAAACTATTCATGTTAAGTTTCCAGGCAAACTGCGGATTTTTTTCAGCAGTCGCTGAAAGAAGAGCCGCCAAAAGATAAACTTGGGATATTTTGTGCTTTGAAACTATTTCACCTAACCTCTTTTCGTCCAGCACATCAAGTTCTTCAAATGCTCCCGAAAAGTTTTTCGATTTTTTTAAATCAGAAGCAACCACACTGTTCTCGTTATAAATTTTCTGAAGCTGTGCCGTAAGTTCTGTTCCAATCTGACCGGAAGAACCAATGACGAGTATTTTTTCTGATGAAGACATATTTGTTTGGAACGCGAAAGTATAAAAATCTTAACTTTGAGTAGAACCAATCGTAGATAATAATTAGCATTCTCTTAGCCGATGAAAGTTCAAAAATTTCCTTCCCGAAAAGAATTGCTGAATCGCCTTCACGAAGAACCGTTTAAAAGGATTACACTTTCATTTTATAGATATGTAATAATTGATGAGCCCGAAAATCTTCGCAATGAGCTATTTCGCAAATGGAGTGAATTAAATATTTTCGGCAGAATTTATCTTGCTCGTGAAGGAATCAATGCACAAATGAACATTCCTGAAACTAATTTTGAAAAATTTCAAACCCAATTGTATTCCGATAAAAGATTTAAAGATGTGCCCTTCAAAATCGCAGTTGAAGATAACGGCAAATCATTTTACAAACTCATCATCAAGACAAGAAATAAAATTGTTGCCGATGGATTGAAAGATGATTCATTTGACGTAACAAATGTGGGCAAACATTTATCTGCCAAAGAGTGGAATAAAGAAATGCAGAAAAAAAATACTATCGTGGTTGACATGCGGAACTTTTATGAAAGCGAAGTGGGAAAATTTGAAAATGCAATCTGTCCCGAAGCACATAGTTTTCGCCAGGAACTTCCCATGGTAAAAGAGATTCTGCAAGGAAAAGAAAACGAAAAAATATTATTGTATTGTACCGGAGGAATCCGCTGTGAGAAAGCAAGCGCATTCTTGAAACATCACGGATTTAAAGATGTGAACCAATTGCATGGCGGTATCATTGAATATGCTCGGCAGGTGAAATTAAAAGGATTAGAATCAAAATTCAAAGGAAAAAATTTTGTATTTGACGAAAGAATGGGCGAACGCATTACTGATGAAGTCATCAGCAAATGCCATCAATGCGGAAACCTATGCGACTCGCATTACAATTGCGCCAACGATGGCTGCCATCTGCTTTTCATACAATGCGAAACATGTAAAGAAAAATATGAAGGTTGCTGTTCGGTTGAATGTCAGAAAATAATTCACCTTCCAATTGAAGAACAGAAAAAAATCCAAAGAGAAACTGCAAAAGATGTTCCTTCAAGTGTTTTTTCCAGCAGGAAAAGAGTGAAGTCTTCGTTCTTAAAGAGATAAAACTGATTAATATCATATCGGCTCAATCTCCTTTTGACAATTCCATGACAGTTTAACCTCATTCATTTTCGAGATTTGCATTGAAGGAAAAGAAAGTATGAATCATTTCAAAATCATCGCGGTAACTCACAAACATTTCGATGTTAGCCATATCGGAAAATTTCACATTGAAGAAAGTCAATGGGGAAATCGCCTTTCCGATTTGAAATCAATGATGCAAATTGATGAGCTGATGTTTCTCTCCACCTGCAACCGAATTGAATTTCTCCTTAACACTTCGCAGCAAATTGATAAAAGTTTTTTGAAAAATTTTATTCTTTCCATCTATCCACAAATTAAAAATGAAGATGCCGAAAGAACAGTTTCTTCTGCTGTGATTTTTGAAGGAGAAGAAGCGTTCAAACATCTTTTTCATGTTGCATCTTCGCTCGATTCATTGGTGGTTGGCGAACGCGAAATCATTACACAGGTTCGCAATTCTTACGAGTTGTGCAAAAAATTAAATCTGACCGGAGATATGATTCGCCTCGTGATTCAGAAAACGATTGAGTGTGCAAAAGAAATTTATACACACACAAATATTTCCCGAAATCCTGTTTCGGTGGTTTCGCTTGCCTACAGAAAGTTAAAAGATTTGAATGTAAAACTCGATGCAAAGTTTCTCATTATCGGTTCAGGTGTTACAAATACGAGCATGGCAAAATATCTGAAGAAACATGGCTTTACAAATTTTGTTGTCTTCAATCGCACTCTTTCAAATGCAGAACCTCTCGCAAATGAACTTAACGGAAAAGCGCTTCCTCTTTCCGATTTAAAAAATTATAAAAATGGTTTTGATGTGATTGTTTCCTGCACCGGCTCCAGCGAATACATTATCACAAAAGAAATTTATTCTTCACTTGTTGGAAATGACAAGAGCAAAAAAGTAGTGATTGATTTGGCTGTGCCGAATGATTTAGACGAAGCTATATTGAAAAATTACGAAGTGAATTTGATTTCCGTAAATAATTTACAGGAGATAGCAAAGAAAAATTTATTGGAGCGCGAAAAGGAATTATCTGCCTGCGAAAAGATAATTGAAAAAAATATTGAAGAGTTCCGTCAGGAATTCAAAGAAAGAAAATTGGAACGCGCAATGAGCAATGTTCCGAAAAAAGTAAAAGAAATTCGCGAAATTGCTGTGAACGAAGTTTTCGCGAAAGACATTCAAAAGCTGGATGAGCAATCGAAAGAAACGCTCGACAAAGTAATTGCTTACCTCGAAAAGAAATATATCAGCGTACCTATGAAAATGGCGCGTGAGATACTGATTGAAGAAGGAGCATAAAATTCTTTCTTCCCCATGACAAATCGAAAAATTATAATCGGAAGCCGCGGAAGCGACCTCGCACTCTGGCAGGCAAATTTTGTTTTGGCTGAACTGAAAAAACTAAAGATAGATGCTGAACTGAAGATCATCAAAACACAAGGAGATCAAATTCAGAATTTAAGTTTTGATAAACTGGAAGGCAAAGGATTTTTCACAAAAGAAATTGAAGATGCTTTGCTGAAAAAAGATATTGACCTTGCCGTTCACTCGCATAAAGATTTGCCTACCGAATCTCCCGAAGGATTAATGATTGCCGCTGTTTCTGAGCGCGAAGACCCGAGCGAACTTTTGCTAATAAATAAAAATGCAGTTGATGAAAAACAAAAGTTTTCATTAAAACAAAATGCACTTGTCGGAACTTCATCAGCCAGAAGAAAATCACAACTTTTGGCTTGGAGAAATGATTTGAAAATTGAAGACCTGCGAGGAAATGTCCCTACACGAATTCAAAAACTCAGAGATAAAAAATACGATGCCATATTAATTGCAAATGCCGGAGTTTCACGTCTGGAAATTGATTTGAGTGAATTTTATTGCGAGAAATTAGATGTGAAAGAATTTATTGCCGCGCCTGCACAAGGAGTTCTCGCTCTGCAAATTCGCGAAAGCGACAAAGAATTATTTGAAAAACTTCAACCTTTAAATCACAAGGAAGTTGCAGAAACGATTGGCGTGGAAAGAAAAATCCTGAATTTGTTTGATGGCGGCTGCCAGCTTCCGCTTGGGGTTTACTGCGAGAAAGATGAGAATCAAAATGGCGAAACTATTTTCAAAGTAAGAGTTGCAAAAGCGGAAAACGCGAACTCTTTTCCAAAATATTTTTATTTCGAATCGAAGAAAATTGATGGTCTTGCAGAAAAAATTGTTGAGAAAATAAAGAACATAAAAGGAAATTCTGTTTTTATTTCCCGTGATGAAAAGAAAAACGATTTCTTCAAAAGATGTCTGGAAGCAAACGGCTACAAAGTCTTTGCTCAATCGTTAATTGCGATAAAACAAATTCCCATCCGGAAATATAAAAAATGCGATTGGATTTTCTTCTCCAGCAAAAATGCGGTGCAACATTTCTTTGAGCAAAAACCCGATGTGGAAGGAGTGAAATTTGGCGCGGTAGGAAAATCTACTGCGGAAGAAATTCGCAAGTTTGGCAAACGCGCTGAGTTCATCGGCAATTCGGATGATACGCGCATGACCGGAAAAAAATTCTCCGCGCTGGTAGGAAATAAAACTGTTTTGTTCCCGCAGGCGAAAGAAAGTAT
Source organism: Bacteroidota bacterium (assembly GCA_003164895.1). Classification (GTDB taxonomy): domain Bacteria; phylum Bacteroidota; class Bacteroidia; order Palsa-948; family Palsa-948; genus Palsa-948. The sequence continues at coordinate 39,898 of PLUL01000051.1, forward strand.
GAAAACGATTCAGTTCCAGTTGCCGAGAAAAGAAAATGTGGTTGACCTCATTGTTTACGAAACATTAAAAATCAAGAACTGCCAACTGCCTATTGCCGACTGCCAACTTCTTATTTTTACAAGCCCTTCAAATGTGGAAACCTTTTTCGAAAAAAACAAAATAAGCGCTGAGCAAAAAGTAATTGCAATGGGAGATGCCACGGCAAATGCAGTAAAAAAACACGGAGTGAAAGCAAACAAACAACCTGCATCGTTTGATGATTTAGGATTGGTGCAGGCGGTGATGTCTATATAATGTACAATGAAGAATAATTTTTTTATCATCCCATTAATGCTTCTCTCCAGCACATTACTTGCCCAAGGCAATAATATTTGGATTGCATTTGACAAAAATTATTATGTAACTAAATCAGGGAAAATTATTGGCAGAGACAGTTTGTACATGTTTGACAACAAACCTGATTGCGAGAATGAAGGGTTTATTCGTTTCAGAAATAAAAAGACTGACAATGTAGGATTGTTTAATAGAAAAGGAGAAGTAGCTATCCCGGCAGAATATAATGAGTTGACTGAAGTGGCAAATGGAGTAATGATGGCGTTAAAGGGCGCTGAAAAAAAGTACTATGAAGGTGGTGAACACTATCGATGGTTGGGAGGGAAGAAATTTCTTATTGATACTACTAATAAAATCATAGCAGAAAATTTTGAATTTGATAATGATATAAATTTTTTCTCATTGAAAACTTCTTCACTGCCAAATCCCGATACAACTAAACAAAATTTTATAACTACAAATCGGCAATATATTTCGTTCACAAATTATAAAAAGGAATTTAGCAAATGGCTAAGAGATTCTCTACTGAAAAATCTTTCAAAGGATAATTTCCTTAATGTATCTTTCAACAAAGTAACTTATTGGGAAAAGAATAAAGGTTGGATAAGTGAAATAAAAAATATTTTCATTGAAAGAAATTACGAACTATTTAAAGTAAAACTCATTCAATTAAATAATAAAAATTGTGATTATAATATTTTTAATCAAGGACTCAATCCTTTTATTTTTAACACGGATGATTATAGAGATTTTTTCAATAATTGCGGTGAGTCAAAAGACTGGAAATATCCAGTAATGCTTATTGCGATTAACTATCAGAATAAAAAAGAGTTGCAAGACCATTTTGAATTTTTGAAAACGGAAAATGGATATAAACTTATTTCCGTTTCACTTAGTGAAGGAGAAATAAAATGAAAAAATAATTCGCGTGAGGGGATTGCAGCGTAAATCCTTTTCCGCGCTTCGCGGAAAAGATTGAAGCGGAAAGCGCGACCCGAAGGGGAACGCCCAAACAAAAAATAAAAATATGATACAACGACCAAGACGACTTAGAAAAAAACCCATCATCCGCGAGATGATAGCGGAAACAAGATTGAGCAAAAATATGTTCATCTATCCGTATTTTGTGGTGCCCGGAAAAAAAGAAAAACATTCTATTGCCGCGATGCCGGGAATTCATCATTTTTCGGTGGATGAATTATTGAAAGATGCTGAGAAAGGATTGAAACATGGAGTGGATAAATTTTTGCTGTTTGGGGTTAACGAAGAAAAAACCAAGGATGCGAGTTCATCGTTCAGCAATAATTCGGTGGTGGTGAAAGCAATTAAGGAGTTAAAGAAAAATTTTGGCGAAGATATTTATGTGATTACGGATGTGTGCGTGTGCGCATACACCACGCATGGGCATTGCGGAATTCTGCACGATGATTATGTGCACAACGATTCTTCGGTGGAAGTGCTGGCAAAAATGGCGCTTGCTCACGCGCAGGCGGGCGCGGATATGGTGGCGCCTTCGGATATGATGGACGGAAGAGTTGGCGCGATAAGAGAAATCTTGGATGGAGATGGATTTGAAAATACAGCGATAATGTCTTACGCGGTGAAATTTGCTTCGGCATTTTATGGTCCGTTTAGAGAGGCGGCAGATTCTGCTCCACAAAAAGGAGACCGTAAATCTTACCAGATGGATTTCAGAAACGGTAGAGAAGCAATGAAAGAAGCAATGCTGGATGAACAGGAAGGCTCAGATATTTTAATGGTGAAACCTGCTCTTGCTTACATGGATGTGATATCGAATCTCCGCACGAATACGTTGCTGCCCGTTGCGTGTTACAATGTTTCTGGTGAATATTCCATGGTGAAAGCAGCAGCCAAGAACGGCTGGATAGACGAGCAAAAAATTGTGATGGAAAATATGCACGCATTCGCACGCGCAGGTGCGGATATAATTATTTCATACCACACCAGAGATATTTTTGAGAAGAATTGGATTTAGTTTTCTTCCCTATCTTCGTGCATGCTTATTGCAGTAAACACGCGCCTCTTATTAAAAGACAAGCTCGAAGGAATCGGCTGGTTCACCTACGAATCGCTGAAGCAGATAACAAAAAATCATCCTGAACACCAGTTTCTATTTTTGTTCGACCGACCGTTCAGCGAGGAATTTATTTTTTCGGATAATATAACTCCGATAGTTGTTGGTCCGCAGGCGCGTCATCCATTTCTTTGGTATTGGTGGTTCGAGCAATCGCTTCCAAAAGTTTTTCATAAACACGAACCTGATCTTTTCCTTTCACCCGACGGTTTTCTTTCGTTGAGTGCTGCATATCCAGCGGGCATGAAAAAATTCAAATCACTTGCAGTTATTCACGATCTAAATTTTGAGCACTATCCACAGGATATTCCTTTTCTTGCCCGAAAATATTTTCAAAAATATTTTCCGCAGTATGCAAGAAAAGCAGATCGCATTGCAACGGTTTCGGAATATTCTAAACAAGATATTTCAAAAACTTATAAGATATCGCTTGAAAAAATTGATGTGGTATATGACGGAGCAAATGAATTATTCAAACCGAGTTCGGAAGATGCAAGGAAAAAGATTCAGTTGAAATATACAAGTGGCGAAAAATATTTTCTTTTCGTTGGCGCGCTTTCTCCTCGAAAAAATGTGACAAGATTGCTTCAAGCATTTGATGAATTTAAAAAATCAGAGCCATCAAAAATAAAGTTGGTAGTTGCAGGTGGAAAAATGTTCATGACGAGCGAAATAGAAAATGTGTACAATAAAATGCAATTTAAGAACGATGTGATTTTTACCGGAAGATTAGGCACCGATGATCTGAAAGATGTGATGGCGGGTGCTGTATCTTTGGTTTTTGTTCCTTACTTTGAAGGTTTCGGAATTCCGATTGTGGAAGCGATGTATTGCGATGTGCCGTTGATAACTTCTAATGTAACATCTATGCCCGAAGTGGCAGGCAATGCAGGATTGCTGGTTGATCCTTTCTCGGTGGATTCCATCAAAGATGGTATGCTGAAAATTTATAAAGATGAAGCGTTGAGAAATCAACTGATAGAAAACGGAAGAAAACAGAGAGAGAAATTTTCATGGGATAAGACGGCAGATAAGCTTTGGAAGTCAATAGAGAAAACTTTAGGATAAATTTTTTCTACTCTTGCAAATAGTTGAATCTTAAATGCTCAAACCTTATTTAGATAAATCTCTGTTAGAAGCTGGCTGTGATGAAGCAGGCAGAGGTTGTCTTGCCGGTCCGGTTTATGCGGCTGCAGTAATTCTTCCGAAACAATCAAAAAAAGAATTAAAAGTTCTTGAAAAGGTAAACGACTCCAAAAAGCTTTCAGATGAAGTGCGTAGAGAATTGCGTCCGCTCATTGAGAAAATTTCCGTCTCATTTGCAATCGGAATTGCAAGTGTGGAAGAAATTGACAAACTAAATATTCTAAACGCATCCATTCTTGCCATGCACCGTGCCATTGCAAAACTTAAAGTAAAACCGGAATTACTTTTAATTGACGGAAATCGTTTTAAAAAGTATTTTACAAAATCAGGGAAATTTATTCCTCACGAATGTATTATTCAAGGTGACGGGAAATTTCTTGCCATCGCCTGCGCATCCATTCTCGCCAAAACTTACCGCGATGATTACATGAATGAACTTCACGAAAAATTTCCGAAATACAATTGGAATCAAAACAAGGCGTATGCAACACGCTTGCATCGTGCAGCAATAAAAAAATACGGCGCAACCGAGCATCATCGCAAGAGTTTCACGCTTCTGCCATCTCAATTAAACTTGGACTTCGGTAAAAAATAAACTTCTGCTTAATTCCTAAATCTCTGTATCTTAGCAATCACAAAAACATTGAACCATGAAAAAAGGCATATCAAAAAAATCAATGATCCTGATTGCTTCGCTCCTTTTTATGGCAATCATTATTTTTTCTATTCAATCGTGTATAAAAGATAATTTTCAACTAAACAAACTTGCAAAAACGGATTACACCCCAAATCTTGCTGCGCCATTGATTTATTCTTCAATTACTATTCAGGATCTTCTTAATAACTCTGGTCATAACGGAATTGTTTCTGTGGGAAGCGATAATTTTTGTACTATAATATATAAAGGAAATTTATTTTCGCTTCTTGCATCTGATTTGATAACAATCCCCAACCAAACTCCTCCTGCCTATTCGGCTTCTCTCACGGCTGCACAAATTGCATCCTTTCCTACATCGGGTACTTTTACTGTTGCCTATAGTCAAACGGTAAATTTTAATTCGGGAACAGTTAAAATTGATTCTTTGATCTTTAAAAGCGGAATGCTTAATATCTCTCTTAATTCCAGTTTAAAATTCAGCGGACAAATAGCAATTAATATTCCTTCTGCTAAAAAAAACGGAGTTCCTTTTTCTCAAACGCTGCCTTTCACATATTCCGGAACTGTTCCGGTTATGACCAATGCTAATTATGATCTTTCCGGGTACGATGTGGACATGACATTAGGAGGAACCACAAACAATCAATTTGTAGTAAATTATGTTTTAACGATTACGTGTAACGGAACATCACCGTCAATTACAGATATGATGACGCTCAACCAATCTTTCAGTAATTTGAATTTTAATAAATTATTTGGAGATATCGGGCAACTCGCTTTGTCGCCAACTCAAGATACAGTTGCACTTTCTATTTTTAAAAACTCCTTGGGGCTTGGCACTTTCACATTGGTAAATCCATCTGCAAAAGTTGTGATTTCAAATTCTTATGGAGTGCCTATAAATGCAACCATTGCTGCACTTAATGGCTTTAATCCACCGGCAACCACTTATCCAATTACCGGTTATCCTACCCCACTTCCAATTTTAAGTCCGACTTTTTCTCAAATAGGACAAATACTCAAAGATTCATTTTCTCTAACCAACTCCAATAGTAACATTGTACAGGTTATTAATAATACTCCCAAGTTTGTTATTTACAAAATAAATTCATTGTCAAATCCACCCAGCTTACCAGTTCAGAAAAATTTTGTAATTGACACCAGTCGTTTTAAAGTTGATTTGGAACTTGATTTGCCCCTTTATGGAACCGCTAAAGATTTTACACTAATGGATACTTTGGCATTTACAATGGATTCCAGTATTTCCAGCAATGTTGTATCCGCGTTATTTAGAATTTACAATTCAAATGGATTTCCTTTTGATATTAATATGCAAGCATATTTCACGGACAGTCTTTATCATAAACTCGATTCATTAATAATTCCCAATCAGTTAATTTTACAATCTGCTATTGTTAGCCCTACGACAGGAATGGTAATTTCGCCCACTCAAAAAACGTATGACGCAAATGTTAGCCAAGCCAGATTTTTACATTTGAAAACATCCAAACATATTTTGCTAAAAGCGGTGGCAGCCACTACCAACGGCGGAAATACAAATGTTAAAATTTATGCTAATTATAAATTAGATGTTAAACTTGGCGTGCAAGTTCAGATCAAGACAAAAATTTAAAGACTCAAAGAATTGAACCAACCTGTGATGTTCAGATTTTCATTTATAAAAAAAATAATTTATTTTATTTTTGTTCTTGTTACCTTTCCATCTGAAGATTCATTATTCGCTCAGCAAGATCTCACTTTATATAATATGGATGTAGTTCCTCAGCGGATGTATGATAATCCGGCATTTAAACCATCTTACAGCACAGTAAACATCGGGTTGCCGCTTATTTCCTCGCAATATTTTAATTTCAGCAATACCGGTTTTAAATATTCTGACTTGATTAAACATGGATCGGATGATTCTCTTCATCTTAATGTTCCCAACATGTTAAAAAAATTAGCAAAGAATAATTACCTTTCTGTTGCCTACCGCACCGATCTTCTTTCCTTCGGATTTCAGGTGAAGAAAAAAAATTATTTCAGCTTTAATGCTACAGAAAAAATTGATGTTCGCTTTCGTTATCCAAAAGATTTTATGAATCTTCTTTGGAATGGAAATGGCGCTATGATGGGACAGGATGTAAATTTAAATTTTACAATTAATGCCACTCATTACCGTGAATATGGTTTCGGATTTTCCCGTGAAATAAATGATAAACTTACTATTGGCGTTAAGTTAAAATATCTTTATGGAATGGAAAATGTTTCGACTAATCTGTCAAATATCACGCTTAACACCGATCCAAATTATTTTGCTTTAACAGCAAAATCAAACGTAAGCGTTAACACTTCCGGTATAGATAGTAACGAGTTTAAAAATATCAATGTTATTAATTATCTTTTTAAAAAACAAAACAATGGTGCAGGAATTGATCTGGGTGGCGTTTATAAATTGAACAAAAAATTTACATTCTCTGCGAGTATAACTGATCTTGGATTTATTCACTGGCAAAGTTCAACCACAAATCTTCAAAGCGCAAATTCTCAAGGAACATTTGTTTATCAAGGCATTGATGCTGCGCAATTTATTGGCAATCCCACATTATCGGTTCAAGATGCCATGAATACCTTGAAAGATTCTGTAGTCAAAGCATTAAAAATTGATACCGTTCATCATAGCTACACCACTATGATTACTTCCAAAATATATCTTGGAGCAAATTATAATGTGACAGAAAAAAGCAATGCAGGTTTTTTATTTTATAGCGAGATATTTGATAAATCCATTCATCCGGGAATTTCTTTTTCATTTAATCAGAAAGTTGGTAGATGGTTATGTGCGTCGGCTTCATATTCCATTTTTAATCGCAATTATGAAAATGTTGGATTGGGATTGGCACTTAACGGAGGTCCTGTTCAATTTTATGTTGTGAGTGATAATCTTTTGGCAGCATTCTATCCTCAAAACGCACAAAATATACATGTCCATTTTGGAATTAATTTAACATTTGGCAGAAAACTTCCTGACCGAGATAAAGATGGAATTCCTGATAAAAAAGATCGTTGTCCTGATGTTCCGGGATTAAAAGAGTTTGATGGCTGTCCTGACAGAGATGGGGATCATATTCCTGATTATCTGGATTCCTGTCCTGATCAAGCCGGCTTACCAAAATTCAACGGGTGTCCCGATCGTGATGGCGACGGAATCATTGATAAAAAAGATTCTTGTCCAGATTCTGCTGGCTTGCCGCAATTTAACGGTTGCCCAGACAAAGATGGTGATGGTATCATTGACAAAAAAGATTCCTGTCCCGATGTTGCCGGCTTGCCGCAATTCAACGGCTGTCCCGATCGTGACGGTGATGGTATCATTGATAAAAAAGATTCTTGTCCAGATGCTGCCGGTTTGCCGCAATTCAACGGCTGCCCCGATCGCGATGGCGATGGCATCATTGATAAAAAAGATTCTTGTCCAGATGTTCCCGGAGTTCCCGAATTAAATGGATGTCCGGATAAAGATGGCGATGGTGTTACCGATGCAAAAGACCGATGTCCTGATGTTCCTGGTCCGAAAGAAAATGATGGCTGTCCGCTTGCAAAACTTCACTTGCTTGATGAAAAAGGAAATATTATTGCAACAGCTACCATAGGAAAAGATGGTAAATTTAATTTTACTGAACTACCGCCTGACGAAAAAGTTCTTTTAAAATTAGAATCGTACGATGTGCTTATGGTGAACGAAATTACCGTTGGATCTGGCAGCAACCTACATGTTGCCCGAAGAAGTGTGGATGGTTTTTTCCATTTTGAAAAACTTAGTGCCGATGAAAACAAACTCGGAAAAATGGATGCGCCCGATATACAAATTAAATTAAAAGCTGAAGAAGCGCAAACGGTAAAAGATGCGATGGAAAATCTGGAATTCGATTTTGGAAAAGAAGGAATTCGCACCACTTCAAATTCAGGACTCGATAAACTTACCAACCTAATGATAAAAAATCCTACATGGAGATTAAAACTTTCAGGGCATACAGATAATGTTTCTTCCATGAAATTCAATATGACACTTTCTAAAAAACGTGTAGAATCGGTGAAAAAATATTTGGTAAGCAAAGGGATTTCTGGTGACAGAATCGTACTCAAATGGTACGGACCAACGAAACCTGTTGCTTCAAATAATACGGAGGAAGGCAAACAGAAAAATCGCAGGGTAGAGTTTCTGATTATTCAGTAATTCTCTAATTTTTTTCAACTAAATATCTGTGGAGTTATAATGGATTATGATTATAAAACCTTTCAAAATAAAATTAGCGCAAAAATATTTATTGGATGCTGAACTGAATATTTTAGATGTTGGTGCCGGAAGTCATTCAGCAAGTATTACAAAACAATGGTTGCCGAAATGCCATTACACCGGAATAGATATTTCAAAAACTTATGATAACGATGAAAGCGATTTTAAAATGATGGACGAATTCATCGAAATGGATCTAACGAAACTTGATTTTGAAAAAATTCCTGAAAATAAATACGACATGATTGTTATGTGCCATGTCATCGAACATTTGCACAACGGAGATAAAGTAATTTCAGGGTTGCTCTCCAAATTAAAAAAAGGTGGAATTATTTATTTGGAATTTCCTTCCGAAAGAAGCGTTCATTTCCCTTCCAAACGCGAAACTTTGAATTTTTATGACGATCCCACGCATTGTAGAATTTTTTCGGTTAAAGAAGTTTCAGATATTCTGAAACAAAATCACCTGATTATTTTATCTGCCGGAATCCGAAGACAAATCATGAATATTTTTTTAATGCCATTCAAAATAATTTATCAGTCCATCACCAAAGGATATGTGAGAGGTGGGGTTTATTGGGATTATTACGGTTTTGCTGATTATGTTATTGCTAAAAGATAATTTTAAAATTGCGATAGAAAAAAGATGAGCGTCATACAAAAAAAATTCGTTTACAACCTTGCATTTCTTCTTTTGTTGAATCTACTTATCAAGCCATTTCATGTACTTTTTATTGATGTGCATTGGCAGAAAGAAGTGCAGGCAGAAAATTTCGGACTTTATTTTGCGCTTCTTAATTTTTCTTTCGTGTTGAATACCATTCTCGATTTCGGCATCACTAATTTTAATAATATAAACATCGCGCAGAATAATCATCTGCTCACAAAACATTTTTCTTCTCTCGTTGTTCTGAAATTACTCCTCGCGATAGTTTACATCGTCCTTGCATTTATCATAGGGCTAATAATCAAGTATGATTACCGCTTGATGAAACTGATGCTTCTGCTCGGCTTCAATCAGTTTTTGATTTCGTTTATCGCTTACCTGCGTTCAAACATTGCGGGGCTGCTTCTTTTTTGGGTGGATAGTATTGTGTCAGTATTAGACCGCGTCATCCTGATTACCATCAGTTGTTTTTTACTTTTCGGAAGCGTGCTTGGAAGAAAACCTGATATTATGGATTATGTGTATGCTCAAACAATTGCATACGGTTCCACAGCCATCATCGCATTTTTTATTGTGTTTAGTAAAACTACGTTTGCAAAATTCAAACTATCCCGGGCATTTGCCATGATGATTTTCAAAAAAAGTTTTCCATTTGCTATTCTCGGAATGTTAATGGCATGTTATAATCGTTTAGACACAGTAATGGTAGAGCGAATGCTTCCCAATGGAGCGGAACAAGCTGGAATTTATGCCCAAGGATTCCGTCTTCTTGATGCGACTAATATGCTTTCGGTTCTTTTTGCCGGACTGCTTCTTCCTATTTTTGCACGAATGCTTAAGCTTAAAGAATCTATTGAACCACTACTAAAAACAGCATTCATACTTCTTATAACTCCAGGTATTGTTGTTGCGGTGGGATGCTGGTTTTATTCCACAGAACTAATGCAGTTGTTGTACGGTAAGGAACACCTCGAGCAGGCATCTGCCATTTTTCCAATATTGATGTCCTGTTTTGTTGCAACTTCCACTACCTATATTTTTGGAACATTACTAACAGCAAATGGAAATCTAAGAGAACTTAATTTGATGGCTGTAAGTGGCATTCTGATAAATGTTACCATGAATTTATTTTTGATTCCCAGATACCAAGCAGTCGGCTCTGCTGTTTCGAGTTTAACAACACAATTTTTTACTGCCCTCATACAAGTTCTTATAGCGCAAAGTGTTTTCAAATTCAAAATTAATTACAGATTGCTTTTGATTTTAATTATTTTCATAGCTGGTATCGTTTTAATAAATTATTTCTCGAAAAATATTTTTCATAATTGGCAGATGAATTTTGTAATCATGGTTATAGCATCCGGCATTTGGGCTTTTGCGAGCCGAATGCTTAACATTAAATCCATGTTGAGGATTGTAAAATATAAGTAACTAACTCACTTTTGTTTTCTACAGAAGCAAGTGTAACCCATCAAATGCCAGCTTAATATTTTCCAGTAAGTCCTCTTGCACTTCTTCGTGCAAACCAATTTGATGACTCATGTGAATGAGGTAAGCCGTTTTGGGTTTCAATTCGTTGATAAGGGCAACGGCTTCGTCAAGCGTGAAATGTGATAGATGCGTTTCTTTTCTTAGAGCATTTAGTACAAGAATTTCAGAGCCATAAATTTTTTTCTTCTCTTCTTCGGAAATAAAATTTGCATCGGTGATGTAAGTAAAATTACCGACACGAAACCCAAATACAGAAAGATGCATATGTTTTACAAGAATTGGAATAAATTCCACTCCTTCAATTATGAACGGTTTATTTTCAATCGTATGAAGAGTGATTTCAGGAATGCCAGGATATTTTTTTTCTTTAAAGATATAATTGAATTGATCGTGAATTCCTTTCTGCACTTGTTCGCTGGCATACAAATCCATACTTTTTTTCATGATAAAATTAAAAGCACGAATATCATCTAATCCGGCAACATGGTCGCGGTGATCATGTGTGTAAATCACAGCGTCAATGCGATCAACTCTTTCCCGCAGCATTTGTTGGCGAAAATCAGGACTGGTATCTATCACAAATCTTTTTCCATCAGTTTCAATCATTACCGATGAACGCAAACGTTTATCTTTTGGATTTAACGAATTACAAACTCTGCACATACATCCTATTACCGGAACGCCTTGTGAAGTGCCTGTGCCAAGAAAAGTAATTTTCATTAATGAAATAATTTTATCGGAAAATAAAAAAGCCCCTGAATTTCTCCAGAGGCTTTAATTAAATTTTCTCCATTAGTAATTCCACATATCGTGTTCGAATTTAAATATATTATCCTTAATCTCCTCGGATTTCAGAAGAGCATCTACACCTTGCGCTTCAGTAACAATTGGACGATTATATACATTTGATTCTTCTTTTATGTAACTGCTGAACTGGCGTTTGTGAAATACTTCATCATAGGTTCTCCATTCCGCATCATTGTATGGATTATAACATTGATATCTTGAAAACAAATTTCTACATCCAGGATAATAAAGCCAGAAAAGAACTTTATAACTTTTAAATTGACCTTTGTCATCCGTGGCTTCAATTACAGGAGCAATGCCAAGAATTCTAACATCCATAATGGAACGTTGCTTATCAAAAAACCAATCTTCTTTTACCCAATATTGCTTGATGTCAGAAGGTTTTATTGTATCAGGAGCAGTTACAGAAGTCATTTCTCCAGTAACAGTATCTTGTTTCATAAAAGTTACTTCACGAGAAAATGCTTTTTGAGCTTCACTATATGGTTCTTCAATTTTAAATTCTTCATCCGGGTCGTAAACAGAAGGATTGGGATCGTAAACTGATAATTCATGACTAATGATTCCTTGTTTAATAACAGAAAACAACGATGGCCTTTTAGCAGATACCTCATCTGTAGGATAATAAAGTGGATGATTAATCTTTTCACGAAGATCAATAACTCTCCAAATTCTGTGCTGCCATATTACATCTGCTTCCCTAAGTGGAACATAAGGAATTGGTTTACGATTTGGCAAATGCTCGGGGATATAAACTCCATTATTCACCGATGGACCAAGTGTTGTAGAAGATTGTTGATGTGGAGGCGGATTGTTAGGAGTAATAGTTTGTGCAAATCCACAAATAGAAGATGCTGCAACAAACACGCCCAATAATTTTAGGTTTTTCATAGTGTTTTTTTTAGATAACTTTCAAGTTAACACTTCCAACCGTTTTAACTGTTCCGTCCGGTTTTCTAACTTTAACATTTTCTATATATACTTTATTTCCTTTTTTGGCTTTCGAAAGCATCGCACTTTGTTTAGCCGTCAAAACAGAACTAGTAGATACCTCTTCAACTTCCTGACCATTTACGTTCATGGATACAGAAAATGAAACAACAGGAAACTTAAGGTCAAATTCAAAATTATCCAACTTTGCAATTACTGCACCGGCTCCTTTCAAAGCAACTTGTTGAATTACATCTGTACCACGTTTTCCCGCAAATTCTGCCACAGGATCGGGAACAGATTTAACACGAAATTTCACTCCTTGCCCCATTGACTTAACCCCGCTTTTCGTTTTTGCAGAAACATTTACAGCAACCTCTTTCCCAGCACTCGCAGCAGTTACCTTTACAACATACTTTCCTCTTGCACCTGAAATGCTACCTCCTCCAGACATGGAAGGTTGAATATCTTCTGTCGCAATTCCAGGAACAGAAATAGAAACTGGATTATCAACTCCAATATAAAACACATTCATCTTATCCGGTGATACAACAATTGCAGGACGTGCAGCTTTAAACTCCGAATGAAAAGGATAATAAAGCATATGCTTTGGATCCTGAGGATCTTTCATACCTATTAATCCTCCATATTTAACTGTTCCTTCCGCTGTAGGGGAAATCGAATAATAGCCCACACCTTTTGATACTTTTACGGATGAAGTGTCTTTAGGTCCTTTAATCGTGTTGGTAACAGTATCCACTTCGCCCAAAGCAACAGAAGGATTAGAAGTTGAACTGAATGCCGCTAAAAATATTTCTGCACGATACTCTTCGCCTAAAAGAACATAATTTGAATTTGCAATTACACGTGAAGAAAGTGTGTCAAATTTAAATGAAGATACGTCAATTCTCCTGTAAAGCGCATTGATAATATCCGACTCGCTGTTTTTTACATCGTTTTGTAGCTTTGTAAGAATTGCAATATCTGCCACGGCAGGAACATGATAAAAATTGCTAAACTCCCATGGTACTTCCTTTTCTTCGTGGGCATCGTAAACAGACCTTGTGTCCATTCCCAAATGGATATTAGGTCTGTCTTTTTCAGGAACCTGTGCTATTAAATCATCTTTAAATTTTTTAATTTTATCCTTTAAATCGAACGATTTGTTTCCCGGCTCAGCTTTTTCTGCCGTTCCAAAAAAATAATTAGTAGGAGTGGAATAATCATCTTTATTTTCGAGGTGCATAATATCCGATATGGTTTTAACAACACTATCCTTGCCATTTGCCCCCTTAACTTCTGCTTCATCCTTTTTGTCCACTGCAAGAATCACCTCTTTTTTAATGCTTTCGATATACTCAAACATTTCCTGCGAGCGTTTTTTTACAGCCTGTGCACGATCCCAGTATTGACGTACCTTGTTAGGGTCGCCAGACAATGCTTTATCAAACTGGTCATAAGTAACCTGATTTTTGATCGCAAAGTTTATGTTTGTTTTTACCAAACCATTATTCATAATCGCAAAAGCATTAAGAACTTCTTTTGATACGTTCATTGCAAGCAGAGCCAACAAGACGAGATACATCAAGTTAATCATCTTTTGCCTGGGTGATCCACCTCCTGCCATATATTAATTTGTTTTAAAAATTATTATTTACTTTTTTCTTCTAATCAGAATTTATTTTCTGCCAATGCTCATTGCTGTCAGCATATTTCCATATACTGTATTCAATGCACCAAGATTTTCTGACATCGCCGCTAATTGCACTTTAAATTTCTTAGCATCCTCTGTTGTGTCACCTAAACTTGACATCGATTTTTCAAAATTAGCATACGCTTGATTTGCCTTGCCTAAAGTTTGCAATTGCAATTCATAAGCAGCATTAAGTGATTCAACATTGCCGGATGATTTTTTCAAATGCTCTCCGTAAGAAACTGCATCGCGCTGAGATGCCTGCATAGAAGCCTCAAGAACAGAAAGAAGTTTTTGAATTCCTGCATTGGCTTGTGTTGCGGCTTTAATATTTTCGTTTGAATTTTGCAATTGAAGTTCATAAGCGCTATTTAAGGAACCTAAATTTTTAGAAACTTTTTGCAGTTGTTCGCTGTAAGTACCCGCTTGCTGCTCTGTTGAATTTGTAATCAGATCAAGTGCCTGAGAAGTTTTGCTTGAAGCTTTTTCCAAATCACTGATTGATCCGCTGATTGAACTGGAAGCTTTATCATAGGTTTCTGACAGCGTACCAATTTTTTTAGAAGCTGATTTCATATTATCTGTAAAATCATTCGCTGCAACACTTGCATCTGACAAGTTTGTAAGTTTTGCTGTATTGTCGCTAAGACTTTTCAATCCTGAACCTAAACTTTCAATAAGATCAGGACCTATCTTTGCTTCTTCAAGCATATTATCCAATTGTTCTGTGATAGATTTTTTGTCCTCACTTGCTCCTGCTTCGTCATGCATTCCAGCTAATTCAGGATATACAAGCGACCAATCCAAATCCATGTGTACCTGTGTAGGGTCAATGGCAAAAATACAGAACACAAACACTTCTGTACCCATACCTAAGTTAAGCATAAAATTAGCCCCAGGCCAGTGTTGAATTTTGAAAAGTGCACCCGCAATAACTACTGCGGCACCTAAACTATAAATATAGTTCATGATGGTTTTGAATTTTTTGGTTTCGGCAAATTCTGCAAATGTCATAAAATTGGGTTTTTTAGATTGTTTGTTTGTTTGTTTGCTTATTTAAATTCTATTCATTTTATTTTACTCCAAGTTTTGAACCCTCCTGTGCATTTAGGTCATCTCCTTTAGCGCGACCCAAATAAGTCATTGCACAACGGAAACCAATGTAACATTTTGCGGTATCCTGATATTCGTATGTTCTGCTGCTCGTTTGCAAATAGAATCCTACATCTTTCCAAGATCCTCCGCGAATAACTTTTCGTTGGCGAACGGATTGATATTTTTCATCTTCTCCCGGCTCAGTTGTATAATCCGGATTCAAGTCGTGCGCGAAATCGTAAGCTCCTTCTTCAAATGTGTTGCTTGTCCATTCAGCAGCATTACCAGCCATGTTATAAAATCCCCATTCATTTGGTGAATATGAGAAGATATGTACAGTATGAAATCCTCCGTCATCAATATAACTTCCTCGCATCGGTTTAAAGTTTCCAAGAAAACAACCGCGTGAATTACGAATATAAGGACCACCCCATGGATATGGACTCATTGCTAATCCACCGCGAGCTCCATATTCCCATTCTGCTTCTGTAGGCAACCGAAAATCATTTACGCTCGCATGTCCTATTTCGGCAAGATAACTATTTAAATATTGGGTTCTCCATACGCAAAAAGCACGGCACTGTTTCCAATTCACTCCAACCACTGGATAATCATCGTAAGCTGGATGCCAGAAATAATTATTTGTCATCGGTTCATTAAATGAATATGTAAAATCATGAACCCATGCAAGAGTGTCAGGGTATACATTAATAATGTCTTTTATAATAAAAACGCTTCGGTCTTTTTTAGGCGCTTTGTTGTCTATCATATAATAACCCAATCCGTCTTTTGTGCTATCAGCTGCCGGATGACCGGTTCCGTTAGGAAACAATCTGCCTTGTTCATCGGCAGTCATATTCTGTTTGAAACGATTGGTTTTTCTTGCCGCTTTGTGCAAATCAATACGATAATAAGTGAAATTAAATTTCCGTGTATCAAATTGTTTTTGATTATAAAATCTTTCCTGCTGAGGAAGATACAAATCGCTTAGTGTAGCTCTTACTGCTTCGTCCTTATCATCGTAGTCAAGTTTTGACTGCCAGATCAAATTATGTCCGCCATCTTCTCGCTCAACACCATATTGATCCATTTTATTCCACCACTTTTCCTCATCCTGTGCTCCAAGCAATTCACGGGCAATGGAATCGCGAACCCAGTAAACAAACTGACGGTATTCATTGTTTGAAATTTCTGTCTGATCCATGTAAAATGCCTGAACAGAAACCATTCTTGCTTTTTGTGTAAAAGCATAAGGAATGTCCTGATCACTTTGTCCCATGTGATAACTTCCCATAGGGCAATAAAGCATTCCAAAGGGATCCGCATAGAACCAAGGCTCTCTACCTTGTACACCAACAAGTTCTCCGTGATCACCTTGGCTACATGCACTTAACATGCTTGCCAACAATCCAAAGAAAAGGAACTTTTTCATAGTTTTTATTTTATGTTTCAATTTCCGATTTAATATTAACGAAAGATTCTAAACTTTATTTTATTTAACAACTACTCTTTAAAAAATACGATACAAAAGACGACCTGATTTACAAGTCTATTAATTTTAAATAAACATTATCTTACCCCTTCAAAAACCTAGGATTAATATGACTTTGAGTCTTTGACTTCGGAGTTATTTTAATACAATAGTTCAGCAAAATTTCATGCGTATTACTATGATATGATTTTAAATCGGATGTTCCAAGGTCATATGCATAACCAATTTTTAAAGTTGATTTTGCATTCGGACTCCACGCAAATCCCAGCATAGGAACAATAGCATCCTGTAATCGGTAAGAAACTCCCACCCATAGCATATTGTTCCAAAGTATATTTACATTTGCATCAAATGTTGTAACCGATGCATCACTTTTAACGAGGACTGAAGGTCTTAGCGTAAGAGCACTCGAAAGAAAAAAATCATATCCCGCCATTATATAATAATGCCTCGCAGCTGTGTAATCCAAATCCTGTGCTTTCAATTGTTGTTGTGGAAGATGTGAAGCAGAAATTCCAACATATAATTGATTTGTTCTATAGTATAATCCTAATCCAACATCATAAGTCATTTTTGTTATTCCAGCGGCAGGAATTGCATTGTCTTGCGCACTCCCATTGTGTCCGTTTGTTCCATCGGGAGCAAGCCAATTATCGGCAAAATGTGTTTGATAAATTCCAGCATCAATTCCAATACCAAGTTTTCCTTCTGGTCCAACAGAAAGATGATACGAATAAGCACCACGTACCCAAGTGTTATACAAATTACCCAACTGATCATTCATTACCGTAAGACCAACTCCTCCGTGCAATGCTTGTATAGGAGCATCTGCACTGAAAAAAATAGTTTTGGGAGCACCCGGAAATCCAACCCATTGTGTTCTATATACAGCGGTTGCGCAAATCGCACCATTAATTCCAGCGTAACCTGGATTTATTGGTAATTTAATAAACATATTTTGACTGAACTGCGGGTCTTGTTGTGCAATACCATTTATTAAAAAGCAGAAATTAAAAACTAAAAATAGGGGGATGAACGTTTTTCTCATAGTAACTCTTTAGTTTGTAACGAATAATTATATTGTTAATTACGACTAATTTTGTTAACAACTTTTTTTACAACCTCATGCAACCAATTGAATCAGGGCACTAAGGTAGGACTTTAATAAATTCTGTGCAAATATTTATTTATATAATTTTTTTGTGCCTTTTTTTGCGAAATTTTAAGCGTTTCATAATAAATGTTAATAAAATTCCCCTGAAGTTACACGTAATATTTACACTTCAGGGGAATTTCTAATAAAATAAATATTTACTTAGTTACAATAAACTTACTGGTTAGTTGAGATTTATCAGTTTTAATTGTATAATAATAATTTCCTGAAGAAAGATTTTTAGCAGAAACTTTAATGTCATGATTTCCTGAAGAAAGATTTTCAGATGACTTTTCAATTACGCGACCTGTTAAATCAAATACTTCAATAGAAACTGTAGAAGGTTCTTCCAAGCGGTAGCGAAGAGTTGTAAAATCATTTGCAGGATTTGGATAAGCACCCAACAAACTTAGTCCGTTTGAAGAATATTCGTTTACTCCAACGTTAACATCTCCAACTGCCAAAATACTAATGTCTGTATTACTGCCAAAGACAGTGGGAACATTCATCCACCCTCCAAAACTTGGCACATTTAACCATGAAAGAGAATCGGTTGTAGAGCAACCCATTTTATTAGAAACAATACCAATAGTATCGCCAGCTGTAGTGGGCAACACAACTGCTGCAAAAAATCCATTTGTTACAGTTATAGAAGTGGTAAATGTATATGCGGTGAATCCTGTCGTGGTGATGCTGCCAGTAGTTACTGCTGAAGTTGTACCCGATAATGCTTGTGGTTTTCTAGTGGCAGGATTAATAGAATAAATTTCTCCATAGGTATTTCCGGTTGTACCCGCTTTATGACCAACTCTAACTAATAATTGGCTGATACTGCCGGTGTAGTTTAAATATTTTTGGGCACATCCGGTTTCTCCATACACGTTATTACCAAAAACATATCCTGAATCAACAACAATAGGTCTTACTATATTAAATGAATATAACGCTTGAGTTGAAGCACAAGTGTAGCTGTAAGAAGTAGGTACCAGAGTGGTGGTGGTTAATGGTTGAGGAATATTGCCTGAAAGCGGAAATAGTTGAACGGTAGAATAAGAAAGCGAACCTAATTCAGTTTTTGATTGAGTTAATTGCGCATTTGCTGTCATAAACAGACAAGAGACAAACAATGCAATGGCAGTGTAAATTTTTTTCATAATGATTTTGTTTTTGTGGTTATTGTAGTTAATTTTTATTTACCAGATAATTTCATATTTGCTTTTGGAGGAGGTAACTTTTTTTTCTTGCCCTTTGTTGCTGTTTTAGTTGAACCATTATTAGCTGCGGCAGGAGCAGCAGTTCGTTTGCTTGGAGCACCCGGATCACTCACCGCAATCTGGCTGGGTGTTGCTGTACTTGCTTTGCTTTGTTTCTCCTGTTGTGCTGGAACGTTGGTTTGCGCAAACAATACTGCTGAAATCAGGAGCAGAAATACCGACGAAACAACTTTTTTCACTATGTCTTTTTTATTAACTATTGCTTGGTAGAGAGCAAATGTAAAATAAAATATCGAAAGGCAAATTTTTTCAGTATAATATTTCGTCATAAAAAAAGCCCTTCCGAAATATTCCGAAAGGGCTTTTATGAAAGAAAAAGATTTTATTATCTCACAACCGTAATTTTGCTTGTCATTTTATTATCTCCAGCAATAATAGTATAGAAATACATTCCTGAAGAAAGATTTGATACATCAAGTTTTACGTTATGATTTCCGGCAGATTGTATGCCTTGGCTAAGGTCTGACAATTTTTTTCCGGCAATATCATATACAGTCAAGTTAACATTTGCTGTCTCTTTCAATGAATAACTAATCATTGTGTTATTGCTTGCAGGGTTAGGATAATTTTGAAGCGCGGAAATGTTTGAATTAAATTCATTTACTCCAGCGTTTGTTACATTTAAAACTGGATAAACCGCAAGAGCAAGACTTAAACCCCAGTCTGCTTTAAAGGAAGCCCATGTTCCCGGTGCTGGAGTATACAATTCAAAAGTATGAGTAGAATCCTTAAACTCTGCACCTCTGGTTGTAATCAATCCAGCAGAATCACCAGCAGCATCATAAGTAATGGTAAATCCCGCCCAAAAAGTATGGTTCACAGGAATTGAAATGGTGGTAGTGAAGGTCGCGTTTATATTATATATGCCCATAGGACCAGATGATGGACCTATGAGGTGTTTTGCAGCAATTGAAGTATCCATAAGTGCAACAGTAACAGGAGTTGCAGTGCCAAGAACCGTTCCTGGTACACCTGCATTATCAGCCCAAATAGTAGGAATCCACGATGCATTTCCAGGAGTTGTTCCTAATTTTTTGTCTCCAACCCACATAAGCAAATTGGTGATAGTGCCACTCGCGTTTGCAACACCATATTGTGAATCAAATTTTTGTGCTTTTGCCATATCTCCGTACTGGTTGTGCCCGGCAAGATAACTGTGTTTAGTAGGAGAACAAGTATATAAAGTAGCAGTGTCAACCGATGGGTATGGAAGAATCCTCCCCCAATGAGCAGTGATGGTGTCGCTCACGGTTGACATCGGCTGAACAGATGATTGGTTTTTTTCTGCTCCTTGCAAAGCAGATAAATTAATTGGATTACTTTGTGCAGCTCTCTTGTTTTGGGCAAAGCCGTTTGCCACAAAAAGAAAACAAGATGCTACAACTAAATAGTAAACTTTTTTCATAGTGTGTGTTTTTAAGTTATTGTTTTTTGAATGGTTTGATGGATTAAAAATCAAAAGGTTTAATTTCGATTTTTTCCAACTAAAAATTTATTGACGACTGCAAATATAAAACATTTTCTAAAACGGCTATATCATTTCTTTTTCATACTGCTCAATGGGCGGGCAAGCGCAAATTAAATTCCTGTCGCCATGCGCATTGTCTATTTTTCCTACTGATGGCCAGAATTTATTTTCACGCACCCATTTTAATGGATACGCTGCCTTTTCCCTTGAATAAGAATGTTTCCATTCATCGGCAATCAAAACTTTAGCCGTGTGCGGAGCATTTTTCAAAACGTTATCTGCTTTATCTGTTTTTCCTGAAACGATCTCATCAATTTCTTTTTTAATTGAAATGAGCGCATCGCAAAATTTGTCAAGTTCTTCTTTCGATTCGCTTTCAGTAGGTTCAACCATTAATGTATCGTGTACCGGAAACGAAACCGTTGGTGCATGAAAGCCGTAGTCCATCAATCGTTTTGCAATGTCTCCCACCTCTACTCCCGAAGCGCGTTTAATTTCTGCACAATCCAAGATCATTTCGTGCGCAACGTGGCCGCTCTTTCCAACATATAAAATTGGAAAATGTTTTTTCAAAATATCCTTCATGTAATTTGCATTGAGGATCGCATAGCGGGTTGCATCAGTCACTCCTTTTCCGCCAAGCATTTTTATATACGCGTAAGAAATAAGAAGAATAAGCGCGCTACCAAATGGAGCTGCTGAAACAGCTGCCACCGTGTTTGGATTTGCGTTATGAGATTTTAAAAACGGATGCGATGGAAGAAATGGTGCAAGATGCGAAGCCACGCCAATTGGTCCAACTCCGGGTCCACCTCCTCCGTGAGGAATTGCAAATGTTTTATGAAGATTCAAATGGCAAACATCGGCACCGATAGTGGCTGGACTTGTTAGTCCGACCTGTGCATTCATGTTTGCTCCGTCCATGTAAACCTGTCCGCCATTAGCGTGAATTATTTTTGTGATCTCGGTAATTGCTTCTTCAAACACTCCGTGTGTGGAAGGATATGTGACCATGAGGCAGGAAAGATTTGCTTTGTGTTTTTCTGCTTTCTCTTTCAGATCATTTACATCCACATTTCCCATCGCATCGCATTTCACAATTACGATATCCATTCCAGCCATTGCTGCGCTCGCAGGATTTGTTCCGTGTGCGGAAGAAGGAATTAATACCACTTTTCTGTGAGTATCCCCTTTGCTACGATGATACGCCTGGATCACAAGTAGCCCTGCATATTCTCCAGAAGCTCCGCTGTTCGGCTGAAATGAAATGGCAGAAAATCCGGTGATCTCACAAAGGAATTTTTCAAGTTCGGAAATTACAATCTTGTAACCTTCCGCCTGATCCATCGGAACAAACGGATGAATGTTTGCAAATTCGTTCCAAGTGATCGGATATAATTCTGCGGCAGCATTTAATTTCATAGTGCAGGAACCCAGAGAGATCATGGAATGTGTAAGCGATAAATCTTTATTCTCCAAACGCTTGATGTAGCGCATCATTTCCGTTTCCGAATGATAGGAATTAAAAACAGGATGCGTCAAGTATTTTGACTGACGATTGAAAGAAGAATTCTTGATCACACTTTTATTTGTTTCTCCATTCAATGCAGGAACTGAACTATTTTTTCCAAGGGCTTCAGCAAAAACTTCCACGATTTCTTTTGCATCTTTTCCTGACGTGGTTTCGTCAATGCTGATGGAAATGTTTTTTTCGGTATAGGAGAAATTGATTTGTTTCCCTTCAGCGATTGTTTTTATTTTCTGCATCAGAATTTTATCCGCAACAGAAACTGAAATAGTGTCGAAGAAATTTTTATTCTCGTTCTTCAAGCCAAATTTTTCCAGTTGCTCCGACATTCCGCAGGCGAGATGATGAATCTTCTCAGCGATCGCTTTTACTCCGTGCGGACCGTGATAAACTCCGTACATGCTTGCCATGATAGCGAGCAATGCCTGTGCAGTGCAAATATTTGAAGTCGCTTTTTCCCTGCGGATGTGTTGCTCGCGAGTTTGCAACGCCATGCGAAGTGCGGGATTTCCGGATGAATCTACCGACACACCAATGATTCTTCCGGGCAGTAAACGTTTGAAATCTTCTTTCGCAGCAAAGAATGCTGCATGTGGTCCGCCATATCCCATCGGCACACCAAAGCGCTGAGAATTTCCGAGCACCACATCAGCGCCCCATTCTCCCGGAGGAACGAGTAAAGTCAAACTCATCAGATCAGCGGCAACAGCTACAAACGCATTTGCAAAATGAATTTTATTTACAAATTCTTTGTAATCGGAAATATTTCCGTTTGTGTCGGGATATTGAACAAGTGCTCCGAAAATATTTTCTGCTGTGGAAATTTTTGAATGATCCCCAACAACAACTTCGATTCCCAAAAGCAATGCACGTGTTTTCACCACATCAATTGTCTGAGGGAAACAGGTGGAAGAAACGAAAAAAGTATTTGCCGAAGATTTTGTTTTCGGGCGGGAATTATGAAACAGGATCATCGCTTCGGCTGCAGCAGTTGCTTCATCCAAAAGAGAAGCGTTTGCAATTGGCAAACCTGTAAGATCAATTACCATCGTTTGGAAATTCAGAAGCGCTTCCAATCTTCCCTGTGAAATTTCTGCCTGATAAGGTGTGTAGGCGGTGTACCAACCCGGGTTTTCCAAAATATTCCGCTGAACAACAGGAGGAACGATGCAGTTATAATATCCGAGCCCGATATAAGATTTAAAGACTTTGTTTTTAGCAGCAACACTTTTTAATTCCTTCAAGTATTCGTATTCACTCATTCCTTCAGGAATATTAAGCGGTTTTTTCAAACGAATGTTTGAGGGAACAGTTTGGTTAATGAGTTCATCAAGCGATGACGCTCCGATCTTCTGAAGCATTGATTTTACATCCTTGTCCCTGGGTCCGATGTGTCGCGCTGCGAATGATTGATTCATAGTTTGGATTCTAAAAATTTAGTGGCAAATATAAAATAAATGGCAGATAAAATTTATGACGGGCGAAAAAACTTAATGGTACATTTAACAAATTATTGCATTGTTGTGAACCCAAAAACCCGCAATTTATTTCTTCTGCATTTCATCGTTTTCGTTTGGGGATGGACGGCTGTGCTCGGGAAAATAATTACGCTTCCGGCTCTGCAAATGATCTGGCTTCGAGTGATGATCTCATTTATTGGAATTTTTGGTTACGCCTTGTACAAAAAAACTTCTCTCCTCCCATCCCGAAAAATTATTTTACAGCTTCTTGGGATCGGAATAATTGTGGGGTTGCATTGGATCTGTTTTTACAGTGCCGTGAAAGTCAGCAATGTTTCCGTTACGCTTGCATGTTTTTCTACCGGAACTTTATTTACCTCTTTAATAGAACCTGTTTTTTATAAAAGAAAAGTTTTGTGGTATGAAATTTTTTTCGGACTCGTGGTGATCGGTGCATTGCTGATGATCTTTAATGTCGAAACAAAATATACGCTGGGAATTCTTCTGGGTATTGGAGCTGCGCTTACTTCCTCCATCATGGCGGTGGTGAACAGCATTATGAGTCGAAAAAATATTGGAGCAGATGTAATTTCTGTTTACGAAATGATCGGATGCTGGGCGTGTATTTCGATTTTTATTTTCTTGCTGGAACCGGGCACTGCAACTTTTTCAGGCATCAGCACACACGATTGGTTTTATCTTTTAGTACTTGCCATTTTATGCACCACGGTTCCTTTTGTGATTGGCGTGGCAATTCTGCGAAACATCAGTCCTTACACCATGTCGCTCACTTTAAACCTTGAAACTATTTACGGAATTTTATTTGCATTTTTTATTTTCAAAAACAGCGAAGTGATGTCGCCAACATTTTACATTGGAGTAGCAATTATTCTTTCAACTATTGTTGCGGATACAATTATGAAACGTTATATAAAATAATATCTGGTTTTCCATAACTTTGCAGGAATGATCACGCTCCAGAAAAAAAATATTTACTGCAATTCCCTTTTTGAATATTCGCGTTTAAAAACCCGCGAAGTGAAAGTCGGTGAACTGGGAATTGGCGGCAATAATCCCATTCGTATTCAGTCCATGACAACGACGGATACGATGGATACTATCAAAACCGTTGAGCAATCTATTCGAATGATTAAAGCAGGATGCGAATTGGTACGAATTACGGCGCCAAGTTTGAACGAAGCAAAAAATCTGGAAAACATAAAAAACGAATTACACAAACGCGGATATAAAACGCCCATTTGTGCCGACATTCATTTCACTCCCAATGCAGCCGAACTTGCCGCGCGCATCGTAGAAAAGGTAAGAGTGAATCCCGGAAACTATGCTGATCGGAAAAAATTTGAACACATCGAGTACACCGATAAAACATACGATGAAGAACTGGAAAGGATCCGAGAACGATTTCTTCCGTTGATAAAAATTTGCAAAGAGAATGGAACTGCCATGCGGATCGGAACGAACCATGGTTCGCTCAGCGATCGGATTCTCAGCCGCTACGGTGATACTCCGCTCGGCATGGTGGAAAGCGCTTTTGATTTTCTGCGAATCTGCGAGGAAGAGAAATATTTTGACATCGTTATCTCCATGAAAGCCAGCAACACGCAGGTGATGGTGCAAGCATATCGTTTGCTCGTTCATAAGATGATGGAGACCGATAGAAATTATCCTTTGCATCTTGGTGTTACCGAAGCCGGCGATGGAGAAGACGGAAGAATAAAATCCGCTGTAGGAATTGGAACACTTTTAGAAGATGGACTCGGTGATACCATCCGCGTTTCGCTCACCGAAGAACCTGAATTTGAAATTCCTGTTGCAAAAAATCTGGTTGAACGATATTCTCAAAGAAAGAATCACAAAGCAATTCCAAGTATTAAGAATCAGGTATCAGGTATCTCGCACAATCCTTTTGAATATTCAAGGAGAGAAACAAATACTGTTTTAAATATTGGAGGACACAATGTTCCGCGAGTAGTTGCAGATTTTTCGGAGAAACAAAAAATCTCTACTGCAAACTTTTTCTCGGTCGGGTATAATTATTCTGAAACGCTTGACAAATGGAATCTATCCGATCAGGCTTGCGATTATATTTTTCTGGGCGACAATGAAATTGATTTTGAAATTCCGGGGACACTTGGTTTGATTTACAATTCAAAAACATTTTCAGAACTAAAAAATAAAAATCGCGCATATCCTCTTTTTAACTTGGAAGAATATTTTTCAGCCAAAGAAAAATCCAGTGAATTGAATTTTGTTGTGATTGACCTGAAAGCAATTCTCAATTCTCAATTCTCAATTCTCAATTTGGATTCAACTGTGGTTTTTATTATTGAAACTTCTAACGAACATGGAATGGCAGAGCAGCGAAGAATGTTTTTAGAATTAATGAATCTGAGTTCCAAAATCCCTGTCATCATAAAACGCAATTACAAAGGTTTGTCAGAGAAAAAATTTCAACTTCATTCTTCAACCGATTGCGGAGCATTATTTATCGATGGTTTCGGAGATGGGATTTGGATTAATTGCAAACCGTCAACTGTCAAGCGCCAACAAATTAATTCCACCTCTTTCGGAATTCTTCAGGCAACGCGCACACGAATTTCAAAAACAGAATATATTTCCTGTCCATCTTGCGGAAGAACGCTTTTTGATTTGCAAGAAACAACAGCAAAGATTCGTTCACGCACTTCTCATCTCAAAGGTGTGAAGATTGGAATCATGGGTTGTATTGTAAATGGTCCGGGTGAAATGGCGGATGCCGATTACGGCTACGTGGGAACCGGAGTTGGCAAGATCACTCTGTACAAAGGGAAAGAAGTGGTGAAAAAAAATATTACTTCCGAAACTGCAGTGGATGAACTCATCCATCTCATCAAAGAAAACGGTGATTGGGTAGAAGAAAAAAAGTGAGACTGCAAAGAATTTATAATTCGT
>PLUL01000070.1 GCA_003164895.1 Bacteroidota bacterium
TCTACGACATCCCCCGCATGGTGGGCCCACCAGGACTTGAACCTGGGACCACTTGATTATGAGTCAAGTGCTCTAACCAACTGAGCTATAGGCCCTAATTATTAACTTTGCGCCTGCAAATTTAATACTTTGACTATACCAGCATCCATAAAGAATATCATTTTCGATTTTGGCGGAGTCATCCTCAACATTGATTACAAACTCACCGAAATTGCATTTGCAAAGCTTGGGCTAACAGATTTTGCCGGCATTTATTCTCAGGCAACACAAAAAGAATTATTTGACGAATTTGAAAAAGGATTGATTCCTTCTGCCGATTTCAGAAGAGAAGTAAAAAAATATATTAAACAAGTTGTGTCTGATGCACAGATTGATACAGCTTGGAACGCCATGTTGCTTGATCTTCCCGAAGAAAGAATTAAACTTCTTGACAAACTAAAAAAAAACTATCGTATTTTTTTGCTGAGCAATACCAACGAAATTCATTTCACCGCTTTTTCATCTTACATGAAAAATAAATTCAAGCGAGATATATTTTCAGAAGTATTTGAAAAATATTATGTATCGCATAAAGTAAAAATGCGCAAGCCCGACGCAGAGATTTTTGAATTGGTTGTTCAAGAAAATAAATTGCGAAAAGAAGAAACTCTTTTCATTGACGATTCCATTCAGCACATTGAAGGTGCAAAAAAAACAGGATTGAATGCATTGCTCCT
Source organism: Bacteroidota bacterium (assembly GCA_003164895.1). Lineage (GTDB taxonomy): Bacteria > Bacteroidota > Bacteroidia > Palsa-948 > Palsa-948 > Palsa-948. The sequence continues at coordinate 717 of PLUL01000070.1, forward strand.
TGAAAAAGAAAAAACGATTCTGGATATATTTACCTGATCTCCTGGCAGAGTTCAACCAAAATTCCATTTGTACTTTTAGGATGTAAAAAACAAATTAGTTTGTTGTCGGCACCTTTCTGAGGTTCATTATTTAAAAGTGTGAATCCTTCCTTTTCCAATCGCTTCATTTCAGATTTAATGTCTTCCACTTCAAAAGCAATGTGATGAATTCCTTCACCACGTTTCTCAATAAATTTTGAAATAGCACTATCGGAATTGGTGGCTTCAAGCAATTCAATTTTAGTTTCTCCCATCTGAAAAAATGAAGTAGTTACTCCTTCGCGTTCTACTTTTTCTGCTTTGTACGATTTCTTTCCAAAAAGTTTTGTAAATAATTCGTTGGCGGATTCCAAACTTTTTACCGCTATTCCTATATGTTCAACTTTTTTCATCGCTCTTTAAATAAAAAACCCCCGACAACGTGTCAAGGGAAAAATAATATTTTTTCTGCAAGAAATTACTTTTTAATGAACTCAGCAGTTTTATTATCGTAGTTCAGATAATAAATACCTTTTGATAAATTACGGCAATCAACAACTTTTCCAAACCCTTTCTTAACCACATTTCCAAATTGGTCGTAAATCTCGAACAAAGTTTCAGCAGAAAATGTAATGTCGGTTGAAACTTTTACCGGTGCATAAGTTACTTCAGGAATTTGAGACGAATATTTTACTGGTTTGGAATATCTGGGTTGGCTTGTATAATCAACCTGCTTGATGCGCAATTGGTTTTCGCCGGAATGAAGTGTGCTTACTTTAAATGTATAATCATTATTATCTCCAATTCCTTTTCCTTCAGCTTCTCCAACTTTCACCCATTTGTTCCAACGGTATTGTTCGATAATGAAAGGAAGTTTTCCGGTTTCATTTTTTGTATTCCATTTCAATGTTCCGTCATTTTCAAGTTTCATGGTAGTAACCTCAAACGTACTCTTAGGTTTCAACACTTCGGGATTCAAGACTTTGGGTTTGCAATCATCTTTATGAGTAATCTTTACGGAAATTTTATCTCCAATTTTAAATTGGTAATTGGTAAAATCAATTTCAAATGCGCTGGAGTTAATTTCATCGGTAGTAACTTGTCCGTTCACTTCTACTTTCTGAACACAGAAACCAACACCTGAGCCAGCAAAGGGATTTTGGATATAAAGATTCTTTCCTTGATAGTTTCCTTCCAAAATAATATTTCCGGCTGAAGAGATTAGCGCAATACTCAAAAGTGCCTGAATCAGAAGTGCTGTCTTTTTCATTTGATTAGGATACCGTTTTTTTAGTGCCACAAATATAATATTTTATTCAAATACAACGTTTTTAAAAAGATTTTTATGAGCAGAATCAATTTGATAATGTGTATTTTTAGCTTTACCTACTATATTTTCAGGTTTCAAGCACTATTATGCAGCTTTATTGCCTTATAAAACCAAACAGCAAAATAGATAAGATAACCATCAATTCGGATGGTTCTTTGCGCATAAAAATTAAAGCACCTCCTGTTGACGGCAAAGCGAATGAATACCTCATCGGGTATCTTGCCGAGATTTTTGATCTGCCCAAGAAAAATATTCAGATCATTTCCTGCTTCACAGGTTCGCATAAAAGAATTAATATTGTAGCGGAAGAAGAAACCATAAAAGCCATCCTTCAAAAACTTTAAACTTATTTTTATGAGATACCATACTTTGCCCTCAAAACTTTTTACCGACAACCGTAACCGTTTTTCCAAAGAAATTAAATTCGGTTCGCTGGCGGTATTTAACAGTAACGACATAATGCCAACGAGTGCGGATGGCTCTATGGCTTTTATTCAGCAGACAGATATTTTCTGGCTTTCAGGTATTGACCAGGAAGAAAGCATCCTTCTGATATTTTCGGATTCAAAACTTGCTGAGCATAAGGAAATTCTTTTCCTGAAAGAAACAAATGAAAACATTGCCATCTGGGAAGGAGAAAAACTTACCAAGCAAAAAGCAACTGAAATTTCAGGAATCAAAACTGTTTACTGGCTTTCGCAATTCAAAACCATTTTCCGTTCGCTAATTTGCGAATGTCAGCACGTTTATTTGAATACAAACGAACATCTTCGTGCGGTGCCGGAAGTGGAAACCCGCGATTCGCGTTTCATTAAATGGTGCAAAGAACAATATCCGCTTCATGATTATATGCGCGTTCAGCCGCTCATGTACAAACTTCGCGCGATAAAATCAAAAGAAGAAGTTGAATTGATGCAAACTGCCTGCGACATCACCGAAAAAGGATTTCGCAGATTGCTTGGATTTGTAAAACCCGGAGTTTGGGAATATGAAATTGAAGCTGAACTTATTCATGAATTCATTTGCAACCGTTCACGCGGATTTGCATACAGTCCCATCATCGCTTCCGGATTCAATGCCTGTGTGCTTCATTATGTTGACAACAACAAACAATGCAAGGCAGGAGATGTGATTTTGCTGGATGTTGCTGCTGAATATGCAAACTACGCTTCTGATTTGTCGCGTTCCCTTCCAGTTTCGGGAAAATTCACCAAGCGCCAGAAAAATGTTTACAATGCCGTGCTACGTGTGATGAAAGGCGCTACAGCTCTTTTAAAACCCGGAAACAACATCACGGATTATCACGAAGCAGTCGGAAAAATGATGGAAGAAGAAATGATTAAACTTCGCCTGTTGCGCTTATCCTCAGTAAAAAAACAGGATCCTAAAAATCCGCTCTACAAAAAATATTTCATGCACGGAACTTCGCATTTCCTCGGACTGGATGTTCATGATTACGGAGACCGTTATAGAAAATTTGAAGCAGGAATGGTGTTCACTTGCGAGCCGGGCATTTACATCCGGGAAGAAAATTTGGGTATTCGTCTGGAGAACGATATTCTACTCACCAAGAACGGAAATATTGACTTGATGAAAAATATTCCCATTGAAGCGGATGAGATTGAAGAGTTGATGAATAAAAAATAACTGCTGTCATTTCGACCGCAGGGAGAATCTCCTGATGATACTGCAAATAGGATGGAGATTCCTCGTTTCACTCGGAATGACATTTTTCTATGATAAATTTTTCTGAATTCCGAAAAATAAAAGTCCGATACTCCGATAAAGGAAAAGGAAGAGTAATTGTTTTGCTTCACGGATTTTTGGAAAGTTTGGAAATCTGGGAAGAACTATCCGCTAAACTTTCAAAACGATTTCGCGTTATTGCAATTGATCTGCCGGGTCATGGACAAACTCCGGTCATCGGATACATTCACAGTATGGAACTCATGGCAGAATGTGTGAAAGCCGTGATGGATTCCATCGGCTTGAGAAAATATGTTGTGGTCGGTCATTCCATGGGAGGATATGTTGCGCTGGCATTTGCCGAAAAATTTCCGCAGAATGTATCGGGGTTTTGCATTTTTCACTCCACAGCGCTGCCCGATTCCGAAGCAAAGAAAAAAGACAGGGACCGCGTTGTCGAAATCGTAAAGAAAGACCGCCAGCATTATATTTCAGAACTTATTCCAAAACTTTTTGCTGAAGAAAATATTCCGCTGCTGAAAAAAGAAGTCTCCAAAGCAAAACAAATTGCAATGCTGACTCCCAAAGAAGGAATTGTGGCTGCGTTATTAGGAATGAAGGAAAGAACCTCGCGGGAATTGGTTCTGAAGAATATCGCTTGTCCAGTTTTGTTTATGATAGGAAAAAAAGATGTGCTTCTTGCCTGGGACAATCTTTTGCTGCTCACCAGTTTACCAAAATCTTCCTACAACCTTGTTCTTGAACACGCGGGGCACATGGGCTTTTACGAAGCTCCCGAAGAAACTTTTAAGGCGATAAGGAAATTTTCGAGGATGTGTTTTAGATAAAAAAGGAAGAATTAATATTTCAGAAATCCGTCTACATTTTTCCATATAATTGTAGCACAATCTATTTTTAATCCTCATCACCTTGAATCTTGCTTCACTATCTCCTGTAGAAGAAACCAAACGTATCATTTACCTGGATGTTATTCGCGGCATTGCCATTCTCGGTATTTTGTTAATGAACATTTACAATTTTGGAATGGTAAGTTATTTACAGGATCGGTCCGGTATTTATGAAGGACTGAGAACATTAAATTTTAATATCTGGTTCTTAGGAAATGTTTTTATTGACGGAAAAATGCGCGGAATTTTTTCTATACTCTTCGGTGCAGGAATACTCTTGTTTGCCAGCAAAGCCGACAAAGGAACAACAGGCGCACATTACCGCAGAATGTTATGGTTATTAATATTCGCATTCATTGACATTTTTGTTTTCCTATGGAAAGGCGATATACTGCACGAGTATGCCATTTGCGGTATGCTTCTTTTCCCGCTTCGAAAATTAAAACCCATTTACCTTGTAACTATTTCATTCCTGCTATTAACTTTTAATATTTACTACCAAAGCTCTGGATATATAGAAATTCATGAGTTACGACACTCAGTACTCGAGTCGGATTCCTTATTGGCAAAAGGAAAAACACTTACCAAAAAACAAGATGATGACAAAAAGCATTGGGAAAGAATTTTAGGAAGTCGCCTGCCTTTAAACGATGCGGCAAAATATCGTAATGACAGCACTTATACCAAAGAATGCAGCATGAGGCAAGGAGGTTATGTCAAAAATAGAGAAGATGTCATTGAAACTGCACAGATTCTAAAAGATCCTGAATATTATCTTGGATTTTTACCGGAGATTATAGCCATTTTATTAGGCATGGCATTGTTCAAATGGGAGATTTTTTCAGGCACTACAAGAAGAAGAAATTATTTTCTCCTGTGCTTATTAGGTGTTATCGGACTGGGATTTCAATTTTATATAACCTCAGTCACACCTTATACTCAAACTGACTTGGTCAATTTTATTGACAAAGGCAATGTTTTTATTGCATTCTCAGATGAATTCATCCGCATTTCAATCTGCCTTGGATATATTGGAGTGATCATGCTCGTTTGTTTTTCTGGACGGATGCAAAAACTGAAACACTTTCTTGCTTGCACGGGTAAAATGGCATTTACAAATTACCTGATGCAATCTATTATCTGCACATTTATTTTTAATGGATACGGATTAGGACTTTTTGCAAAACTCCAACGATATGAATTAATGTTTGTTGTTGTTGCGATCTGGATATTTCAAATGGCTTTCAGTACACTGTGGTTAAAACGATTTCGCTGGGGTCCAATGGAATGGCTATGGAGATCCCTCACCTACTGGAAGAGAATACCGAATAAAATTTAATGCTTGGGAATTCCCAATCCGTACATTTTCTTTTGCTTTTGCTTTTTCATTTCTTTTTTTGCAAGACGAGCATTTGAATTCATAGGGTTGTTTTCAATTTTGTCGCGCTGCCGTTCTTCCCTTGATTTAAACCTTAAATGAAACCAGCCTGATTTCCTTTTTGTTTTTCTGTCAGTTCCTTTTTCGGCACTGTACTGCGATTTTTTATTCACTTTTGTTTTCACAGCAAAAGCATCTCCTGCATTCTTTGACTTGCGTTCTTCTCTCCTGAATTTACGTTTGGGTTTTTGTCCGATTGCTTTCGACCCATACTCTTTTATATAATTCTGTTTAGAGGCAAACGCATCTCCCAATTTTTTTGACTTTCGTTCATCTCTTTTGAATTTCCTTTTTGGTTTTGAACCTGTAGCTTTTGAGCCATAATCTTTTATATAACTCTGTTTAGACGCAAATGCGTCGTCTTGTTCCTTTGACTTGCGTTCTTTCCTGTGGAACCTTCCTCTGGCTTTTCCGCCCGATGCTTTCTCACCGTAATCTTTTGTATAATTTTGTTTGGACGCAAATGCATCACCTAAAGTTTGTTGGTTGACCACATTTCTTTTACCTCTCCGTCCTCGTTTATCATTTGCTTTCTCTCCATAATTTTTGGTTTCAGTTTTTGAAGCAAACGCATCATTCAAAGTTTGTTGCTTGACCAAATTTCTTTTACCCCTTCGTCCTCGTTTGCCATTTGCTTTATCACCATAATTTTTTGTTTCGGTTTTTGAAGCAAAGGCATCTGCTGATTTGGATTTTATTCTGCGAGAAGATGATTGAAATGCATCTTTTTGTGTAGAACCTTTTACTTTTTGTTTTTTTGAACGAAAAAAATCTTTCTGAGAATTTGTTTTTTGTCCTGTCGGTTTACTGCTGAAAAAACCATTCTCCGTTGTTGTTTTTTGTTTAGCAGGAATATCAGCCGACGGCATTCCGTTCTTGCTTTTGCACGCGGAAAGAACGATCGTTAGAAAAAGAAACCATATCAACAGAATTCTCATTTTCTTTTTTTGCTGAACCATAAAGATAAGTAGAAAGAAAAACCTGTTAGAAAAATAATATTTTCAATGCGGAAATACTGCACACATTCAAAACACTTCGAATCCTTTTATAATTTTATCCATATCCTCATCGTAACGGCTCTTATTATTCTCAGTTGTGCCAATAATGATTTTATAAATTTTATCAGAAACTTTTATTTCAGCTATCCGGTAATACACCTTTGTTTCGCGAGCGTTTCCGCGAATATTTCCTATAAATGCATCGTGATTATTTATCTTGATTGGAAAATATCTAACCAGATTTCCATGTTCCATTTTCGCAATGAAGTCATCAGAAAATTTTCTGAATTGGGTTTCAAACTTTTGTTGGCTGGTGTCTGTTTCTTTATAAACGAGCAGAAAAATTTGTTCTTTTTCATTCTTACACTGAAGCAAAGCTGAAGAATCTATGCTGTTTGTTTTAGAAAGATATTCCGGAATAGAAATGCTAAATTTCCCAGCAACAGTTACCGTATGAAATTTTGTTGGTTCAGAATGAAAAATTAAAACGAAGGCAATGGCTGATAAAAACAGAAGTAGAAAAAAATATAAAGGAAATTTTTTCACAATTAAGAATGAAAGTAGAAAGCGGTATTAAAGTTTTGCTTTCACTTCAACCTGCTCGTATCCTTCAATGATGTCGCCTTTCTGAATATCGTTAAAATCCGTAATGCTCAATCCGCATTCTTGACCTGACACAACTTCTTTCACATCGTCTTTGAAACGCTTGAGAGAAGAAAGCGATCCGGAATGAATCACCACTCCGTTTCTGATAACACGGATTTTGGTATTGCGGCTGATTCTTCCGTCAAGCATCATGCAGCCGGCAACAGTTCCAACTTTGGTGATATTGAATACTTCGCGGATCTCGATGTTGCAGGTAATTTTTTCCTGAAACTCAGGAGCCAACATTCCTTCCATTGCATCTTTCACTTCATTGATTGCATTGTAGATGATGGAATAGAAACGAATGTCAATTTGTTCCTGCTCAGCAAGTTTTCTAGCGGAAGCAGAAGGGCGAACATTAAAGCAAACTATAATTGCATTGGATGCCGAAGCCAACAATACATCCGAATCGGTAATCTGACCAATTCCTTTATGGATAATACTAACCTGAATTTTTGGAGTAGAAAGTTTCAACAATGAATCTGACAGTGCTTCCACCGAACCATCCACATCGCCTTTTACTATAATGTTCAGCTGCTGGAAATCACCAATAGCAATTCGTCTTCCGATTTCATCCAGTGTAATATGTTTTTTCGTTCGAAGCGATTGTTCACGCTGTAATTGCATACGCTTGTTAGCAATTTCTTTTGCCTGACGCTCATCGTCCATCGCATGAAATTTATCCCCCGCCTGTGGCGCGCCATCTAATCCGAGAATCTGAACCGGCGCAGATGGACCGGCTTCATCCACCGGAGTTCCGCGTTCATTATACAATGCTTTTATTTTTCCACTGAATGGTCCGGCAATTAAAACATCTCCCATGTGGAGTGTACCGGCTTTCACAAGGATGGTGGCAACATATCCTCTTCCTTTATCAAGCGAAGATTCCACCACAGTTCCAACCGCATGTTTATTTGGATTTGCTTTTAATTCTTTTACTTCGGCTTCGAGCAACACTTTTTCGAGCAGAAGTTCAACATTTTTTCCTGTCTTGGCTGCAACTTCCTGACTCTGATATTTTCCGCCCCAATCTTCAACTAAATAATTCATTTGGGACAATTGTTCTTTTACTTTTTCAGGATTAGCGCCAGGTCTGTCAATTTTATTTATCGCAAAAACAATTGGAACTCCAGCCGCTTGCGCATGGTTGATGGCTTCTACCGTTTGCGGTTTCACTCCGTCATCGGCAGCAACTACAATAATTGCCACATCTGTTACCTGAGCTCCGCGTGCGCGCATGGCGGTAAAAGCTTCGTGACCGGGAGTATCGAGGAATGTAATTTTTTTTCCGTTTTCGAGAATAACTCCATAAGCTCCGATGTGCTGAGTAATTCCTCCGGCTTCACCTGCAATTACATTTGCTTTTCGAATGTAATCGAGCAGCGAAGTTTTTCCATGATCCACGTGACCCATCACTGTAACAATCGGAGGTCGTGGCAATAAATCTTCGGGTTTATCTTCTTCTTCCTGAATATCTTCAAGCGCTTCAACGCTGATAAATTGAACTTGATATCCAAATTCGTCTGCTAAAAGTGAAATTGTTTCAGCATCCAAACGCTGATTGATGGAAACAAAAATTCCAAGACCCATGCAGAAAGAAATTATATCTGTCGGCTGAAGTTCCATCATAGATGCCAACTGACTTACAGAAATAAATTCGGTTACTTTCAGAATCTGTTTTTCCGCTTCATCCTGCTGCGCCTGCTGATCCATCTTTTCAGTGAACGCCTCACGCTTGAGCTTTCTGTATTTAGCAGCGCGCGATTTTCCTGTTCCACCAATTTTGGAAAGTGTTTGTTTTATCTGCGATTGAATTTCTCCTTGCGTAAGTTCCGGACGCGGAGCGGATGTTCTTCCTCTTCCTCCACCACCTCTGCGTCTCTGCTGCTGTTGCTGATGTTGAAGGGGTTTTGCTTCCGTTGACTTGGTTGCATCACTCGCAAAACGTGCGTATTCAGTAGTTTGAACCTTTTGCTTTTTAATTCTCTTCTTTTTCTTTTTACTGCCGAATCCCTGATGCGAGTCGGATTCTTTTTCTACAGGCAGTTCAATTTTTCCAACAATGGTTGGACCTTCCAATTTAGAAAATGTAGTTTTGTACATTTCCGGTTCAGGAACAACAATACGTTCTTCTTTTTTGGGAGGTTCAACTGGTTTTTCCTTTTCTTTCTCTTTTTCCTTGGGCGGTTCTTCTTTTTTCTTTTTTGAAAAAGAATCAAGGTCAATTTTTCCTACCTCTTTAATGTTAAACTGAGTGGTTTCTTTTGGAGCACGAATAACATTTTCTTCACCCATATTGCGGATGACCAACTCGCTATCTTCTTTTCTTCGTGAAGTGCGTTCCGGAATTATCTCCTCAATAGGTTGGGTTTTTTTCTTTTCTTTCAGCTCCTGAATGCGTTTGGATTCTTCTTTATCTTTTTTCTCGGAAAGAAAACCATCCGAAAGCAAATCATATTGTTCTGCCGAAAGTTTTGCATTCGGATTACTTTCGATGGCATGCCCTTTACCTTTTAGAAATTCAACAATCGTACCCGTGCTGATGTTGAGTTCTTTGGCAACTTTACTGAGGCGATGTATGACGGCTTCTGACATAATTTATTATTCAAATTCTGCTCTTAATATTTTCTTCACTTCATTAATTGTTTCTTCTTCAAGTTCGGTGCGTTTCACCAGATCTTCATTGGGTAATTCAAGCACTGCTTTTGCTGTATCGCATCCAATGCGTTTGAGTTCATCAATAATCCATTCTTCAATATCTTCTGAGAATTCATCCAGTTCAACGTCTTCAATTTCTTCTTCCACATCACGGAAAACATCAATTTCGTATCCAGTAAGTTTTCCTGCAAGGCGAATATTATGTCCGCCTTTTCCAATTGCAAGAGAAATTTGATCCGGTTTGAGATATACTTCTGCGTGTTTTTTCTCGTCATCCAATTTAATCGTGGTGATCTTAGCTGGGCTAAGCGCACGCTGGATGAAAAGAGTTGAGTTGGATGTATAATTAATTACGTCAATGTTTTCGTTTTTCAATTCACGAACGATTCCGTGAATACGTGAGCCTTTCATTCCCACGCAGGCACCAACAGGATCAATACGATCGTCATAACTTTCCACCGCAACTTTTGCACGTTCACCCGGTTCACGAACAATTTTTTTGATAGTGATGAGTCCGTCAAAAATTTCGGGAACTTCCAATTCAAACAAGCGCTCCAGAAATGCCGGCGCTGTTCTTGAAAGAACAATAACAGGATTGTTATTTTTCATATCCACGCGTGCAATCACCGCACGAATGGTATCGCCTTTTTTGAAAAAGTCACTTGGGATTTGTTCGGTCTTCGGCATGATAAGTTCATTGCCTTCATCATCCAGCACAAGCATTTCGCGTTTCCAAATCTGATAAACTTCGCCGGTGATAATTTCTCCGATGCGGTCTTTATATTTATTATACACTGCATCTTTTTCAAGGTCAAGAACTCTTCCGATGAGGTTTTGGCGAATGGTAAGAATTGTTCTTCTGCCAAAGTCATCAATCTTTACTTCTTCCGCAACATCTTCGCCAATGCTAAAATCCTTGTCAATCTTATGCGCTTCTTTCAAAGAAATATGTTTGGTTGGATCGTAATCAAAACTATCTTCCGCAAATTCATCATCAACGATAAGGCGGTTATGCCAGATTTCCGGACGACCTTTATCATTCACAATAACGTCAAAGTTCTCATCCGAACCGTATTTTTTACGGATGATGCCGCGAAACACATCTTCGAGAATGCTGATGAGCGTAACACGGTCAATGTTCTTTACTTCTTTGAACTCAGAAAACGTCTCAATAAGGTTTGAAGCGTCAATTTTGGGAGCAGTTTTAGTAGCCATTTTCAAATTGTTTATGTTCGTTTTATGAAACGAAAAGGGGGACTTTGTCAAATCCCCCTTTCCAGTTTCGTATCGTGGTGCAAATATAAAAAATATTTCATTACGGCAAAATTTCATTTTATGGCAACAAATCCATTTTACTACATTTGTTTTCAATGATTTTCAAAAAAATAATTTTCGTTCTGCCATTGTTTTTTGCTGTGTCTGCGTTTGCGCAATTGCAAACCACCTCTGACACCGCCAGAATGGACACAATTTTTTTTCTCAATGGTGAAATCAGAGCAGTGAAAGTGGTAGATACCGCCTCGCATCGTATTTTGTTTTTTCCTGATGTAAAAACCAAAAAACCGCATATAAAGGATGTAGAAAAAGACCGTGTGTTCTCCGTAAAATTTTCCAATGGTCAGGATCGGATCATGTATTTTCACGATACAATCATTGGAAATGTGTTCTCCATTATTGAAGCAAAAATGTTTATGCTTGGTGAGCAGGAAGCGGATAGAAGTTACCGCAACAAATGGCCAGCACTTATTGGATTTGCAGTTGGTGCAGTTTCACCACTTGTTCTTGCTAATGCGGTTGCGCTGTCGCCAATTCCGGCGGCAGTAACTCCGTTGCACACGCTCTTTCCTTATATAAAGGTAAATACCAAAGCCATTCAAAACAAAAATTACCTGCAATACGACACGTATATTATGGGTTATGAAAAGGTGGCGAGGAAAAAAAATTTCATGCATGCAATAATCGGTGCAGGAATTGGATTAGCTGCCGGATTTGGCGCGTGGGCGGTTCTCAAATAAAAATTTGATTGTGAAAACTAAAAAGTGGATTGATTTCCTGCTCTATTCCAACCTATTTATTTCTATTTGCGCTGCCGCAATAACTGCCGAAACGTATTTACTTATTCATTCAGACATTAATTGGCTTTACATAATATTTGTTTTTTTCTCTACCATTTTGCTTTATGCTTTTCCAAGTTTATTTTTTGCCGAAGAAGCTTTTTCGGTAAACCAATCCGAACGGCACCGATGGATTATTGAAAACAGAAACACACTTATTGGTTTTTCAGTAATTTCTTCTCTTGTTCTAGCAGTAACCGTTTTCTTTTTCCCGCTAAAATTTATTTTACTGATGATTCCGAATGTAGTATTGGCGTTCGCTTATTTTTTTCCACAAACTCGTTTGCGTAGCATAACCGGATTGAAAGCCATTATTGTTGCTTTTGTTTGGACGATGGTTACTTACGTTTATCCTTTCCTGCTCGACAATTTATCTTTAGAAAAAAGTTTGCTTGGCGCACTAGAACGATTTCTTTTTCTGATTCCAATTTGCATCATCTTTAATGTGCGCGATGTGGAAGCCGATAGAATTGCAGGCGTGAGAACCATTCCTGTAATTTATGGAGTGAAGCCGTCAATAATTTCTTGTCTGATTTCTCTTTTACTTTTTTGTGCGTTTGTATTTTTTAATAGAGGATTTTCGGCAGAAGCAATTGCATTAACAGCTTCGGCAATCATAACCGGAATTTTAATTTTAAAATCCTCTCCCGAAAAGGACGACTACTTTTATTCCTTTTGGATTGATGGGATGATAATTTTGCAGGCGGAATTGATAATTATGGACTCGCTATTATGATAATTGGCACTATAACCCCAAAGCAAACTATTGCGCCCCATAAAACACCCCTATCTACTGCTTGTTGATTTTTTGTCATTGCCATAGAAATATAACCTAATTTATATTTTTCATCATTCATAAATTTAGGATTTACTTCTGGGATTTTTATTTTATGATGTTTGGCTATGTGATCTCTTATAATTAACCCAGTAATTCCTCCTGGAAGAATAAAAAAACTAGAACCTATAAAAGTTGGCCAAAATATTTTCGTAGCTTTATAATATTTTTTTGCATCAAATATCCCTCGCATTACAACCAACGTATCCGTATGTGAAGATTTTTTTTGACTCCTCCACTCATTATATGAATCAATAATTATCTTATAATTTATTGGAAAGTTTTTTCTTTCTATCAATGAAGATAAAAGTGAGTAATCAGAAACTAATTCGCTAAGCCATTTTCTATTTTTCTTTCCCCATGCACCAGTTGGGTAAGGGATATATTTGCCTTGTTTATAAGTAAAGAATGTGCCTTCTAAAAATTTTATTCCAGTAGCAGACGTAAAAAAATAATATTCATAAATCTGTAGAAATTCATTTTCACCAAATGCATTTTTTAAAAAAACTTTATTATGACTTTGAAAATAAATATATCCATTTTGCAAACTCAATGAATCAAACAAGTTTAATCTATCCGATTGGGATAAAACCGAAATTTCGTCAGAAGGTCCCCAACTTCCATTTGTAGAAAGATTAATTTCTTCTGCGCTAAAAACAGAGTAAAAAGAAAAATCTATTATCCTTAAGGTTGAATCCTTTTTTATCACAAATCCTTTAATTTCATTGGGATGAAAGGTTTTGCTCTCACCATCTGTAGTAATTATTTGTAATTTTTTCTGCAACTCAAGAATATCATAGTATAAAATTGTTGCTTGAATAGTATCATTATTTAGTGTAATGTAATAACCCTTTGTTTTTGATTGTGAAAAACAAGTTAAACAATAAAAAGTAAAAAAAATTGACAATTTTATTTTATTCATAGCTTCTAAATTTCCACCTACTGTTTATCTAAATCTTTTTCAAACACTCTCCAATCACTTCGCCTGCCTTCCTCAAATCCTCAACAGTATGTGCTTCGCTCACAAATCCAACTTCATATCCCGATGGTCCGAGATAAACTCCGCGTTCCAAAAGTTCGTGGTAAATTTTTCTGAAATATTTCATGGAGTCAGCATCAATTTCTTCCGCACTTTGAATCTTTTCTTTGTCGGTAAATGCCAGCCAGAAGATTGAGCCAACCGTAAAGATTTTCACTTTGCTATTTTTCCCTGCTGCTTTCTGAATTTCATCAATTAAAAATTGTGTCTTCCGTTCAAGCGATGCATAAAATCCGGGCTTCAAACATTCGGTAAGCTGGGCAATTCCTGCCGCCATCGCCACAGGATTTCCACTCAGCGTTCCTGCCTGATATACATCTCCATCGGGAGAAATCTTGCTCATAATTTCCGAGCTCGCTCCATAAGCACCAACGGGAAGTCCGCCACCGATAATTTTTCCATATGTAATAATGTCTGGCTTGATATTGTAATGACCAGCAGCGCCTGTAAAACCAATTCTGAATCCTGAAATCACTTCGTCAAAAATCAACAGTGATTTATTTTCGGTACAAATGTAGCGGAGGAATTGCAAATAATCTTTATCCTGCAAAAGCAAACCGTTGTTGGCAGGAATCGGCTCGATGATAATGCAAGCAATTTCGTTTTTGAATTTTGAAAAAGCTTCTTTCACCGCATCTTTATTATTCAGCGGACAAACAATTGTTTCGTTCACAAAAGCTTCGGGAACTCCGGCAGAAGAAGTGTTTCCAAAAGTTACCAAACCGGAACCTGCTTTCACCAAAAGCGAATCGCTGTGTCCATGGTAACATCCTTCAAACTTCAAAATTTTATTTCTCTTGGTAAATCCTCTCGCGAGACGAATGGCGCTCATCACCGCTTCCGTTCCCGAACTCACAAAACGAATTTTCTCTATGAATTTATTATTCGACAAAATAAGTTCCGCTAATTTATTTTCCAATTCGGTTGGCGCACCAAACGAACTTCCCTTCTCAACGGTTTGTTTTATGGCATCCACCACTTTCGGATTTGCGTGTCCGAGAATCAGCGGTCCCCACGAACAACAGAAATCAATGTACTCGTTTCCATCGGCATCCCATATATGTGCGCCTTTTCCGCGATCAATAAACATAGGCGTTCCTCCCACGGAACGAAACGCGCGCACGGGAGAATTCACTCCTCCCGGGAAATAATTTTTCGCCTTTTCAAAAAGTTTTTCAGATTTATCTTTCTTCATATATAACGCGATTGAGGTGCAAATATATATCTTTGAGGCAAGATTTCTTTATGAAATATCAAAACAATTTATCTTTTGCCCGTTTGCAGGATAAAAAAGATCCACTGAAAAAATTCCGTGCAAAGTTTTTATTTCCAAAGCACAAAGGAAAAGATGTAATTTATTTTACAGGGAATTCCCTCGGACTACAACCCAGATCAACTTCAAAATATATTCAGCAGGAACTAAATGACTGGGCAAAATACGGAGTGGAAGGACATTTTCATGCGAAGCATCCATGGTTTTCATACCATGAGATTTTTTCAAAATCGGTTTCAAAAATTGTCGGTGCAAAACCCAGCGAAGTGGTGATGATGAACCAACTCACCAGCAACCTTCATTTTTTATTTGTGTCGTTTTACCGTCCGACAAAAGAACGTTACAAAATTTTGTGCGAGGCAAAAGCATTTCCATCCGATCAATATGTTCTGGAATCTCAGGTAAAGTTTCATGGATATCATCCTGATGATGACATCATTGAAATTTCTCCGAGAGAAGGTGAACATAACATTCGCCACGAGGATATTTTATCTACCATTGAAAAAAATAAAAATGAACTCGCGCTTGTTTTTATCGGTGGTGTGAACTATTACAGCGGACAGGTATTTGATATGAAATCCATCACGGACGCTGCACATAATGCAGGTGCAATGGTTGGTTTCGATCTGGCTCACGCGGCAGGAAATATTAAATTGAATCTTCACGACTGGAATGTGGATTTTGCTGCATGGTGTACTTACAAATATCTGAACTCTGGTCCCGGAAGTATTGGCGGTGCGTTCATTCACGAACGCCACCACACAACAGATCTTCCGCGTTTTGCAGGATGGTGGGGACATGATAAATCCTCTCGTTTCAAAATGGAAAAAGGTTTCAAACCAATTCCTTCTGCCGAAGCATGGGCGTTAAGTAACGTGCCAATTATTTCTATGGCTTGTCATAAAGCTGCGGTAGATATTTTTGATGAAGCCGGAATGAACGCGCTGACAACAAAGAGCGAAAAACTAACCGGTTATTTGGAATTTATCATTCAAGAAATAAATTCACAAAATAAAAATTACAAACTGGAAATAATTACGCCTAACGAAAGAGGATGCCAGCTTTCTATCATTGCTCATGGCTTGGGAAAATCTTTTCATGAAAAATTGATTCAGCATGGAGTTATTGCCGATTGGCGCGAACCAAACGTGATCCGCATGGCGCCTGCTCCTTTGTATAATTCGTTTGAAGATGTGTATCGCTTTGGAGAAATAGTTACAATGGCATTGCGAATGAAATAAAACTCTCAAAAAGAGATTTCGGAATTTTATTTTATCCCCCACGCAATTACATAAAATCGAATCGCATGAAAAGAGCTATAAAATATTTTTTACTATTTCTGCTTTTACTTGCAATTGCATTTTTCTTCATTGGAATTATTATTCCATCCTTCACTTATGAAAGCAGAATCACCGTAAACAAACCGATAGAGCAATCATTCAAGGTTTTCAATAGTCCTTTTTTGCTTGCGGAATGGATTCCGGGTTTGAAAGGAGTGAGATGGATCAGCGGAACCCAAAATGAAATCGGAAGCAAATGGGAAATGACGATCGAACTGGATGGAAAAATTTATACTACCACAGAAGAACTTACTGTCTTCAAAGAGAATGAACTTCTTGCGTTTACATTAAACAGCGATGTGCTGTCAAGCAATGTGGAAGTAAAATTCATTAACAAAGGAGAATCAACCGAGATTATTTCTTCAAGCAAAGCGGAAGGATCTAATATTTTCTGGAAATCGATTTTCGTATTTTACAAATCTATTTTCTCTAAACGCGATAAAGTAATGTACGATCGATTGAAAAAATTGATCGAAAGCAATTAAACCTTCTCGTTGGCAGGACATGAACTGCATCCTTTTGAAGATTTTTTTCTGAAAGATAAATAACCGCGATAACCTACATAGAAAACCGCGAGTGATAATATCAGATAAACAAGTATTTCTTGCATGGAATTGGTAATCAAGATTGATTACACCAAAAATACGCTTATTTAAAGAATTTCATGTGCCATCTCTTAAAAATAAATGTGGAGAGTATCGGAATTTATATATCTTTGCTGTCCTTTTCCACAAAAAAATAAAACGGAAAAGTCTAAAAACAAGTTAAATGAATATTTACGTTTCAAATCTCAGTTTCAAGCTTCAGGATGAAGACTTAAAACAAATTTTCACCTCGTTTGGTGAAGTAACCTCAGCAAAAGTAATCAGAGACAATCAGTCCGGCCGTTCCAGAGGATTCGGTTTTGTTGAAATGGCAAGCGATGACGATGCTCGCGCTGCTATCGAAAAATTAAATGGTACAGAAGTAGACGGAAGGTCTATCGTTGTAAACGAAGCACGCCCACGCACAGAAGGTGGCGGTGGTGGCGGTGGTTTCAAAAAACGTGGCGGTGGCGGCGGCGGTGGCTACGACAACAGAAGACAGCGCGACTTCAACAGAGACAGGGATTAATTTCCTTTCAAAAGTTTTTCTACTATTTTCTTGTTAGATAGATAATTTAACAATCGTCCTGATAATTTTCGGGACGGTTGTTATTGTTTTTTTATTTTCCAAGTCATTTTTATTTTTATGTTATGAAAAAAGTTTTCCCCCTAATTTTTTTCGGACTAATCGCATCAATCGCTATTGCTCAACCAAGAAGTATTGGTGGGCAATGGATAGAAGTTGGTGCAAGAGGAACGGTTAATTCCACTTGGCTGTATAATCAAAACGAGTGGAACGACAAAGGCGTTAAATACAAACCTTCCTGGGGCGGTTCAGGTGGCATTATGCTTGGTTTTCATTATGCAACTTGGGGCTCAATTAATGTGGAAGCACTTTACTCCACCTTCAACCAAAAATTAACGAGCGGAATTGACAGTATAAAATGGTCAAACACCACAAAGCTTGCCTATCTTGAATTTCCTATTCTTCTTCATTTCGATACAAGAAAATTTAGCTATTACGAAGCCGGAATAAAATTTTCGAGTTTGTTATCAGCACAGGGAAGCGAAAATTCTTCTCTTGTCAATTATTCAAATAAAGATGTAAAGGATAATTTTCAAAAATCAAATCTTGCACTTGTAGTTGGATTAGGCGGTCCCATTTGGGGAAGTGGTGGATTGCTTATTCATGGCGGCATTCGATTCACCTATGGATTATCTGACATAACCGGTTCTTCTGGACAAGGAGTTCCTTATTTTCCTCTAGCGGATGGTGCAAAAGCTAAACAGGAACCATATGCAAAAACCAACACGGTTTCCCTTGGTTTTAATATCAGCTTAGATTATGATCTCGGCTGGTTTTTGTCTAACTCCTGTAACAGGAAGTACAAATTCTTTTTGTTCAATCATTGATAATTTATCTATCAGGCGATTCTCAAGATTTATCAAACGCTACGACAATAGCTGCTTATACTCCTCAAAGTTGCTATTTTTGCTTCTCAAACAATACCCCATTTTGTTGTTATGATAACCGCAAATTCACCTGTAATTTTCAATCGAAAAAATTATTCTGACGAAATTCTTCTTTCGCTTTATAAGGAATTGATAAAACCGAGAATGATAGAAGAGAAAATGCGTATTCTTCTCCGTCAGGGAAAAATTTCTAAATGGTTTTCCGGAATCGGACAGGAAGCAAGCAGTGTAGGTGCTGCGATGGCGCTTGAGAAAGACGAATACATTTTACCGATGCACCGCAATCTTGGAACTTTTACGGTGCGTGGAATTCCTCTTGAAAAATTATTCGCACAATTTCAGGGGAAGAAAAGCGGGTTTACCAAAGGTCGCGACAGAAGTTTTCACTTCGGCACACAGGAATATAAAATCATCGGAATGATTTCGCATCTTGGTCCTCAGTTGGGTGTGGCAGATGGAATCGCGCTCGGACATCTTTTGAAAAAAGAAAAAAAAGTAACACTCGTTTATTCAGGAGATGGCGGAGCTTCGGAAGGAGATTTTCACGAAAGCATAAATGTTGCCGCTGTATGGAACTTGCCTGTAATCTTTGCCATAGAAAATAATGGATGGGGTTTGAGTACACCAAGCAATGAACAGTTTCGCTGTAAACAATTTATTGATAAAGCCATCGGCTATGGAATGGAAGCTGTGCAAATTGACGGCAACAATGTTCTTGAAGTTTATGACACTGTAAAAAATCTTGCTGAATCTATCCGAAAAAATCCAAGACCGATTTTACTCGAATGTGTTACGTTTCGCATGCGCGGACACGAAGAAGCAAGCGGAACAAAATATGTTGACCCGAAACTTTTTGAAGAATGGGGAAAGAAAGATCCCATTTCTAAATATCAGGAATTCCTTCTCCGAGAAAATATTCTTAGTGAAAAAATAATTTCAGAATACAAATCGGAGATTCAACATGAAATTGATAAAGGAATTGAAATAGCTTTTAGTGAAAAAAATATTATACCGGATACTGAAGAAGAAGTGAGGGATTTGTACGCAGTTTCTCCCGTTCAGGATGAGAACAAGATTGAGAAACTGAAATCAAAATCAGAAAAACGTTTGATTGATTCCATTTCAGATGGACTTCGTTTGGCAATGAGAAAACATTCCAACCTTGTATTGATGGGACAAGACATTGCCGAATACGGTGGCGTGTTTAAAATAACCGATGGCTTTGTAAATGAATTTGGAAAAGAAAGAGTGCGCAATACTCCGCTCTGTGAAAGTGCAATTCTCGGTGCAGGATTGGGATTATCCATCAACGGAATGAAAGCGATGGTTGAAATGCAGTTTGCCGATTTCGTGAGCGAAGGTATGACACAGATTTGCAACAACCTCGCAAAAGCTCATTGGCGCTGGAGGCAAAACGCAAGTGTGGTGGTGCGCATGCCCACGGGCGCAGGTGTGGCGGCTGGTCCTTTCCATTCGCAAAGTAATGAGTCATGGTTCTTTCATATTCCGGGATTGAAAATTGTTTATCCGGCTTTTCCTTTGGATGCAAAAGGGCTTTTACTCGCTGCGTTTGAAGATAATAATCCTGTTATGTTTTTCGAACACAAAGCGCTTTACAGAAGTGTAACGCAAAATGTTCCTGATGATTATTTTACAATTCCGATTGGGAAAGCAAAAGTTTTAAAAGAAGGAAATGATTGTACAATCCTTACTTACGGCATGGGCGTTCATTGGGCGTTGGAAATAATTGAGAAAAATAAATTAGAAAATGTTGAGTTGATTGATCTGCGCTCGCTTGCTCCACTGGATACAGAAACTATTTTTGCGAGTGTGAAGAAAACCGGAAAAGCAATCATCCTTCACGAAGACACTCTCACAGGAGGAATTGGCGGAGAAATTTCTGCGCTTATCACCGAACATTGTTTTAATTATCTGGATGCTCCCGTTATGCGAGAAGGTTCTTTGGATACTCCCGTTCCTTTTGTTGAAACGCTGGAGAAAAACTTTTTACCGAAGGAAAGGTTTGAGAAGAAGCTGATGGAGTTGCTGAAATACTAACAAATTTTCTATCTCAATATCTTTCTCACAAAAGCAACGGTGAAATAACTCATCATAAACACGCCCATAAAACCTTCCATGGCGCTCACCATCCTCAGCAATCCTGTTGTGTAATAATCGCCAAAGCCAACGGTGAGAAAAGTAACTGCGCTGTAATAAAACGCCACCGGCAATGAATGTGCATCAGGAAAATTATTGGAAGAAAAAATATTTGCATCACTTATCCGCGGCAAAATATAATATTGAGAACTGAACAAAGAGTAAACCACTCCCATGCTAAAAATTACGCGGAGAGGATTAGTTGCATACTGCCCCATTTTATCGAACACCAGCCATTTGAAAAAATAAAACGGGTACGCCCACAATCCGTTTGTTTTATTTTTTTTCAATTCGGAATGCAACAGCCATTTTGCCTCGCAGCGCATAAATTCCACGTACGCTTTATCCTCGTCACCATATTTTCCAACCGCACGAAATTCTTCTTTGAGCATTCTGAATTGCTCTGCTTTTTCGAGCAACGATGTATCAGTTTGTTCGTAGATAAGATCTTTAACTCGGTTCTTTGTCCAGTCAATATTTATCCGCCCCATGCTTTTCATTCCTGAAAAATTAAAGATGAGGATGGGAATTTCATTTTCTTCAGGAACCAGATCAATGATGTCTCTCAAAATTGTTTCGCGTAAATTCAACAACGCGCACTGAGCAAAACGGAAATCAAAATACGCGCTCAATCGGCTTGCCTGAAAATTAATGGATACAACTTTTGATCTATAAAAACTTACTTTGTCGGACGAAAATTCTGTTCTTTCAAAAGACACTTCATTCGGACCAAAATCCACTTCTTCAAAATTCAAATCTCCTTTGCCAAAAACAGAAGAACGGAAACTCACCTTCGCATTGTTAAACTCACACCCTTCAAACGATACATCTCCATCGCCCCAATCCACGCGTTTGAAATCCACATGCTCGCCACCAAATTCCACCGCCTTGAAATCGGTTTTTCCGCTTCCAAAAGAACTTTTTTCAAATGAAACTCCTCCCTGAGTGAACTTTGCAAAACGGAAATCCGTTACGCCATTTCCCCATGTGACGGATTGAAAATCTATTTCCTTGCAATCGAATTTTGTATTTACAAAAAAAATATCACCCGAACCCAAATGCGCAAAACGAAAAGATAAATTTCCTGTTCCGAATTCAGCAAAACGAAAATCAAGGGTGCCTTCACCAAATCGTGTGCGCCTGAAACTTACCGCACCATTCCCGAATTTTGCATGGCTGAAATTAATATTCCCATTGCCAAACATTGCTCCTTCAAACGTGATCTTGCTGTTCTCAAAAACAGAATGGGAAAAATCAACTTCAATATCACAATCAAAAAAAGCATTCTTGGCAAAGAATTTTTTCAACGTAACAGGCAAATGCTCAGTAAGAGAATTTCGTTTTCTAAATTCTGCAAGAGAAAAATTTTTGACATAACACTCATTCAAACTGATGGGTTGATCCGTTTCCATCATTTCATAAATGGTATCGGCATGCAGATAACCATAATGTTTGGTTTCTTTTTTTCTTCCGTTTGCGTCAAAAAAATCTATCTGGATCGTATTTCTATACACCGTTCCATCGGAAGAAGTAAATGGATTTTCAAGAATGGAAACTTTGAAATCAATCAGTGCGTGTTCCGGTTTATGAAGAAGAATTTCCATTGTATTGCAGAAAAATTAGCTAAAACAAAGATGAAACAAAAAGTTGAATGCCCGATAAAATGCAGAAAAAACTTTTTCCGGATAAAGATAAAAATCAGAGCAAAATTGATTTTGGTTTGATTTATGTTAGTACGTTTGCAGAATAAATTCATCCTTATGCAAATTTACTGGCTGTATCTTTTTCTGGGAATTATTTTCGAAGTATTGGGTACAATTTGCATGAAACTGGCTGACGGATTTTCCAAACCAATTCCATCCGTTTTGGTTTTTGTTTTTTATGGCGCATGTCTTGGTTTCTTGATTTTGGTTTTGAAAAAAATGGAAGTTGGAATCGCTTATGCAATTTGGGCTGGACTTGGCACAGCACTCATTGCTGTTATTGGATTTATTTGGTTTGATGAACCTGTAACAATTCCAAAAATAATTTCAATTTTGTTTATTATAGCTGGAATTTTTGGACTTGAACTATTTTAACTCTCAGCTATTTTTATCAATTCAGTTTTCAAATTTTTAACGAGAGTATTTTTTATCTTTGTTTTCTATGCCAAAATATCCCAATAATATTTCTTCAAAACTTCCAAAAGTAGGCACAACAATTTTTACTGTGATGTCAGCTTTGGCGAACGAACACAAGGCGATAAATCTTTCGCAGGGTTTTCCAAACTTTGATGTGAATCCGAAATTGGTTTCGCTCGTAAATCAGAAAATGAAAAGTGGATTGAATCAATATGCGCCTATGCAGGGTGTTCCGCAACTGCGTGAGGTTCTCTGCGAGAAAATGGAAAAATTGTACGGAGCAAAATATCATCCCGATAAAGAAATAAATATTACTTCGGGTGGAACACAGGCAATTTATTCCGCGCTCACCGCAATAGTGCGCGAAGGTGATGAAGTGATTGTGATTGAACCGGCTTATGATTGTTATGTTCCAGCAATAGAATTAAATGGAGGAATTTCAATTTATGTGCAGTTGAAATCACCTCATCACAAAATTGATTGGAACGATGTGAAACGAGTGATGTCTTCACATACAAAAGTGATTATGATTAACACGCCTCACAACCCGATGGGCTCGGTGATGACAGCCGATGATATGAAGCAATTGGAAAAATTAGTGAAAGGCACAAACATCATCATCATCAGCGATGAAGTGTATGAACATATAATTTTTGACGGACTAAAACACGAGAGCGTTTGCAAATATCCTCGACTTGCCGAAAGAAGTTTTATAATTTATTCTTTTGGAAAAACATATCACGCCACCGGATGGAAAATAGGATACTGTTTTGCACCGGAGAATCTGATGTCTGAATTTCGAAAAGTGCATCAATTCATTGTTTTTTGTTCCAATACTCCGATTCAATATGCGCTGGCGGATTATATAAAAGAATGTGATGACTACAACGAGCTTTCGGAATTTTACCAGGAGAAAAGAGATTTTTTTCTGAAACAAATAAAAGATTCACGATTCAAATTTATTCCAGCATCCGGTTCGTATTTTCAACTACTGAATTATAGTGCCATCACAAATGAAAAAGATACCGACTACGCAATCCGGCTGACAAAAGAAAATGGTGTTGCTTCCATTCCAACTTCGGTTTTTTATCACAAACCCATTGACAATAAACTTTTGAGATTTTGTTTCGCAAAGACAGATGACATTCTCAAAAAAGCTGCTGAGAAATTATGCAAGATTTAAAAATAACGCTCGTTCAATCCAATCTTTATTGGGAAAACATTGATGAAAATCTTAAAATGTTTTCTCAAAAGATTTCTTCTATCAAAGAGAAAGCTGATCTGATTGTTCTGCCTGAAATGTTTAGCACAGGATTTACAATGAACAACAAACCTCTTGCCGAAAAGATGAACGAAAAAACTTTTCAGTGGATGCAAAAACTGGCAAAAGAAAAAAATTGTGTGCTGACAGGAAGTATTATTATTGAGGAGAACTCCAACTATTTTAATCGCTTGATCTGGATGCGGACTGATGGAACTTTTGAGACGTATGACAAGCGCCACCTTTTCCGCTATGCAAATGAACAAGATCATTACACAGCAGGAAATAAAAAATTAATTGTTGAACTGAATGGTTGGAAAATCTGTCCGCAGATTTGTTATGATTTGCGTTTTCCGGTATGGATTCGCAATAGAAATAAAGAATATGATATCCTGATTTTTTCAGCTAACTGGCCTGAACGAAGAAATTATCCACGCGAAGCATTGCTTGTTGCTCGCGCCATAGAAAATCAAAGTTATGTTATCGGAGTAAATCGCGTAGGAAAAGATGGCGGTGGAATTAATCACTCAGGTGATTCTGTAGCGATAAATCCACAGGGTGAAATTATCTGCCGCGCAAAACCAAATGAGGAAATTGCAATGACGGTTACTCTTTCTTATTCTGAGTTGGAAGAATGGAGAAAAAAATTCCCCGTGTGGATGGATGCGGATAGGTTTACTATTCAGTAATCTTCCAGTCCAATTCCATGTCCCAATTAGAACGAATATTAATATCTCCAGAAAAGTAAATTACTTTTTCTGGCTGACGGTGGGTTAAATGATTTCCTGACGTCCATTTTCCGTCACCATTCGCATCGTAAATAATTTTCAATTTATATTTCTGAGGATTGAGATAAGAATAATTTACGGTTTGAGGTTCTGAAATTAAATCCTGTTTGATAACATTTTCATTTTCATCAAGCAACTGAAGAATATATTTTGAATTTGATTTGATACCCTTTAAATTTAACTTCAATGTTCCGTAGAATTTTTCCTCCTGAGTTTTGAAATCAATTTTAATAGTATCATTTTTCAATCCAAAAATATCGGTGAATGTACCGGGTGGAATGAAAAGATGATAAGAGGTATTTTCTTTTAATACTTGTTGAGTTTTCTGAGGAGGATTTAACGAAATCTCATAATTTTTATGATCATTTACTGGAGATATGCTACTCCATTCTTTCGCTGCGTGTTCGTAAAGAAAATAAATATTTTTTAGCATTGTATCTTGCCTCAAAACAATTCCCGCTGTATTGAAATAAAAAAAAGGATGATTAAACTTTAAATAAATATTTGACTGTATATCAAACGGTCTATCCTTGCTAACATTCATTTTTACATTCAACTTCCACTTCGCTCCACGTTTTGAGTTTTGTATTTGCTCAAGCGTAATTGGATTTAAACGAACCGTATCAATAATTTTATTTCCTTGTACAATCTGTATTTTCATAGTATCTTTCAAGTCATCAGCAAACCAATAATGAAGCGTATCCTTGTTTTGGGAATATTCATAGAATACATTCTCTTTCGGTTTCTGAGATAAGAAATTTAATTTCAGAGAATCATTGGTTGATTTTATGAAAGCAAACATCAAATGTCCATGCTCAGAAACATTTGCTCTCATAAGTTTTTGTTTTGCAGGTTCTTCTTTGAACATTGTCAAATCCAATTTGGAATTTCCTTCAATTTTTATCAACGAATCTGAAAAGGCAATACTCTCTTCGCGAGAATCAAACAAATAATTTCCATTGACATCTTTTAGAGCGAAAACTTTGTACGTGTCGGCACGAATATGATTTATTTTGTAAGTACCATCGGCATTTGTCTTGGCAAAATAGGACGGGAGTTTTTTATATGGCACAGAATCATTTAAACTATCATAAAGCATCACCAGAATATCTTTTTCGGTTTTCAAATCAAATCCGTTTTTGACTTTTCCACTAAGTTGAAGTGAATCGATATAAGTTCCGGTAGAAAAAACATATTGAAAATCTTCCAGCATGTTTCCTTCGGTATAATCTTTTATGGATTTTCCGAAATTAAAAGTGTAAGTTGTATTTTTCTTCAGAGAATCTTTCAAATCTATAACAAGCATTTTTGCTTTTACTTTCACATCGGGCATTTTTTTCATAGGAGGGGAAATCAGCAGATTCTTTTGCACATCGTTGAGCTGAATAAATTCGTTGAACAAAATCACAATGCGTTTCGATTTAAAATTTATTGCCGCGCTGTCAGGAGAATATTTTAATGCACGCGGCGGTTTGGTATCTTTCGGTCCACCGCCCGGAGTAACAATTTGAGCGCACTGATTAGCCAATAGCCAATAGCCAATAGCCAATAGCCAATAAAATTTATTTCGATTCATTCAAACCGTTTATTATTTCTGAAACCATTTCTAAATACTTTTTATCCAATTCATCAAAAACTGAAAGCTTATCACTGTCAACATCCAGCACAGCAAAAACTTCACCATTCTTAAAACAAGGAATTACAATTTCTGATTTTGAATCTGAACTGCAAGCAATATGTCCGGGAAATTTTTCTACATCTTCCACCACAATTATTTTCTTTTCTTTCCATGCAGTTCCGCAAACTCCTTTGCCAAATGCAATTCGCGTACAAGCAATTGGTCCTTGAAACGGTCCAAGTACCAATTCATTTTCTTTGACAAAATAAATTCCCACCCAAAAAAAATTCATTCCATATTTAAGAGCGGCAATAATATTTGAAACATTCGCTATGAAATCTTTTTCTCCTTCCACCAAAGATCCGATCTGCGGAAGAAGCGATTGGTACTTTTCTGATTTAGTTTCTCCTGAAACAGTTAAAGATTCTGACATTAAATAAATTATTAGAGTGCAAAGATGGAAAATTTGTGGTGATTAATACATCGTGCTTGCAATAGTTGCCACACTCACTTTTGTATCCGGCACTTCAAGAATTTTATTTGCACATGCTTCCAACGTAGAGCCGGTGGTTACCACATCATCCACCAACAAAATATGTTTGCCAAGAATTTTTTCAGGAGAAACGACTTTAAATATTTCTTCAACATTTTCCCATCGTGCGAAACGGGATTTTCGCGTCTGTGTTTCTGAAGCATGAGTACGAATAAGAAAATTACATCCGTTTTCTATCTGCATAGATTTTGCAATTCCCTGTGCGAAAGTTTCGCTTTGATTATAGCCTCGTTTTTTCAATTTCTTAGAATGAAGTGGAACCGGAATTACCATATTCACGGATGAAAATAATGGTGAAGATTTTAATTCGTTGCCATAGTAATTCCCGAGTGTTATTCCTATTTCTTTTTTGCCTCTGTATTTCAACTGATGAATCAAATGCTGAACTTTGCTTCCTTTGCTGAACGAATAAAACGATGATGCAGAATAAATATTTGTCCTTCCCCAGAAAAGTTTTACTACCGGATTATCATTGTAAAGGTGGAAATTTGTCTTTGGAAGTTTATAAAGACAAAAGGTGCAAATGCAATCCTCGCTCTTAAGTAAACTTTTTCCACAAGCGTAACAAACTTTCGGAAATATCAATGAGAGAAAATCGTTCAGCATACTTTTATAACTTTGCGCTGCAAAGATTAACATTTAAACAGTACGGCAATTTCATTTTTCATGACCGAACAAACAAATTTACCGGAGAAGAAAGAGAGAAGAAAGGGGGAAATTATTTATCTCCTCCTGCTTTTTCTTTTGCTTTCTTCCAATGGATTGATGGGCTGGTTATGGTGGAAAGACAAAGGCAAAATTGAAATTATAACTGTTGAAAAAGAAAACGTAAAAAAAGATGCCGAAGTTGTTAAGCAGGAACTCATCGCACTGAATGCACAATATGATAATCTGAAAACAAATAACAAAAAAATGAATGAAGAGATTGAAGCTAAAAAACTTGAGATTGGTGAACTACAAAAGCAACTCGAAAAACATAAAGACGATTCCTATATCATAGCTAAATTGAAAAGAGAAACGCAAACACTGCGAGACATCATGCAGCATTTTGTACATGAAATTGATTCCCTGAATACTTACAATAAAAATATTATTGCTGAACGAGAAGTGGTGAAGAAAGAACTGAAAACAGAAAAAGAAAAAAACACCCAGCTCACCAAAGAAAAAGAAGATTTACAAAGCACCGTGAATATTGCATCAATGCTAAAAGCCGTGAGCTTGTCTGTTTCTGCAATTGCAGAAAAAAGAGGAGGCAAAAAACAGGTGGAAACCAAAAAAGCAAAGCACACCAATAAAATAAAAATCACTTTCACGCTTGCCGAAAATGCGGTCGCACGAAAAGGCGATCACATAATTTATACGCGCATTATTTCCCCTGATGGAAAAGAAATGACTCAATCAGATGACTCAACGCATACTTTTACTTTCGGAAAATCTCATGGATACTGGGCAACAAAAAAAACAGTTAACTACATCAATGAAAATACCGATGTGGTTATGTATGCCAGCCCAAAACCTGGTGAAACTTTTATCAACGGGAAATATATGATTGAAGTAAATACCGATGGCGTAACTATTGGCAACACCTCTCTTAAACTGGAATGAAAAAATATATTTCTATTTTCTTTTTCCTTTTTATTAATTCAGTATTTCTTTTTGCCGGCTCACTGGAGAAAGGATTTGAAGCTTTGAAAATTTACGATTACTTCCATGCAAAAGAATTATTTGAAAAATCTTTTAAGAATCACCCGGCTGGCGCATCCTTCGGATTGAGTACGATTTTTTACAGAAATGACAATCCGTTTTCTAATATTGATTCTGCATATAAATACATTCTTATCTCTGAAAAAACTTTTAAATCTTCGGATGCAAAAGAAAAAGAAACTCTTCTAAAAGTTTCTATCAATCTGGTTGCGATTGATGATTTAAAAGAAAAAATAATTCAGAAAGCATTTGAAAAGGCAAAAACAGAAAATACAATTGAAACTTTTAATTGGTTCATAAAATGTTTTTCTCATCACACCCTGAAAAATGATGCAATCAAGTTGCGGAATAAGCTTGCTTTTGAGAACGCAAAAAAAATAAATACTCCTCAATCGTATAAAGATTTCATAGCAATTTATCCCGATGCGGATGAAATAAAAGATGCACAGTGGCTCTATGAATTCACGTTGTTTAATGCCATGACTAAACAAAACAACATTGAAACCTACGATGCCTTTGTAAAGAAGTTCCCAAAAAGTCCGTATCGTTTTCAGGCGGAAGACAGTCTTTTTTCTTTTTCAACTCAGAATCAAACAGCTGAAGAATATCATCGTTTCATAAAAAAATATCCTGAGAATCACAATGCAAAAAAAGCATGGGATAAAATTTATTTTCTTTCAACTGTTGATTTTACTCCTAAAGTAATTTCAAAATTCCTTTCTGACTTTCCTGATTTCCCAGACAAACCAAAAGCAAAAGCCGATTTGGAACGTGCTAAAATGAATTTATTTCCTGTTCAGCAGGATGGAAAATGGGGATTCATTGATTCTATTGGCGAAGCGATTATTCCTTTTACATATGATTGGGCTGATAATTTTTCAGAAGGTGCTGCAGTTGTGATCCGTAGCGAAAAAGCCGGATACATTAACAAAGCAGGAAATATTATCATCCCGCTTTCTTACGATGAAGCAAATTCATTTCATGGCTCTGTTGCAATTGCCAAAAAGAATAGCAAGTTTGGACTCATTCACAAAACTGGAAAACAAATTCTTCCATTTGAGTTTGACGACATCAGCGAAAACGAAAATCCCACAGAAGAAAAAATAATTCATGCCCTGAAAGAAGGTGTTTCAAAATTTTATGACACAAAGGGAAAACTTTTTGCTGAAGGAAAATTTGAGAAAGCAGGAGATTTTTCCTGCGGAAGAGCCTACATCGTTCAGAAAGGTCAATATGGTTTCATCAATAAAAGAGGTGAAATAATTATACCTGCAATTTATGAGTGGGTTGAAAATTTTCGCAATGGAACAGCCCGAATCAAGCTGGATAATAAATTCGGATTAACAGATACTTCCGGAAAAATAATTCTTCCTTGTGAATACGACAGGATAGATGACTTTTCAGAAGGACTTGTGCGTGTTGCCAAGGAAAAGAAATTCGGTTTTGCAGATGAAAATGGAAACATTGTCATTCCGATAAAATATAATTACTCTTCTGAAATCTCTGAAACAAACGGATTTAAAAACGGGCTGGCAAAAGTTGAGCAAAATAAAAAACGCGGGTTGATTGATAAATCAGGAAAATTAATTATTCCTTGCGAGTTTGATGACATTCGTAATTTTTCAGAAGAACTTTGCGCTGTAAAACAAAAAAACAAATGGGGCTTCATTGATAAAAACAAAAAACAGAAAATAAATTTTCAGTTTGATTATGTATGGGATTTTTCGGAAGGATTTGCACGTGTAAAAGTAAAGGGCAAAATTGGTTTCATTGATCAAAAAGGAGTATTTATTACTCCTCCCGCTTACGATGATGCAACGGATTATAAAAACGGCTTTACTATTATAATTCTTGGCGGAAAAAAAGGAGCCCTTGACCCATCAGGAAAGACTTTGAAATTTCAGGAGCCCTCGGGAACAGCAATGATTCCCTGCGAAATGGACGAAATAGAATTTCTTGGAAACGGAATGTTAAAACTTGAGAAGAACGGAAAGTCCGCTTACTTCAATCTCTCTCTTAAAAAACAAGTTTGGACTGAAACAGGGTTTTAGTTTGTATCGTTAATATGTTTGTTAACATTTCACAATTTTTAACATTCATTCCGCGTTATCTATCCATAATTTTACTTTATGGAAACAAACGAAACCTCGCAACAAGAGAACAAGCCAAAGCGCGATAAACTCTTTCTCTATTTATTTATTTTCATGTCTGTTGCCTGCGCAGTTCTTGCATGGCTGTTTTGGTCGCAGAAAAATGAAACGCAAACCGTAGTTACCGAAAATATTCAAATCACTCAGGAATCGGAAGTAGTAAAAAAAGATCTGAACCAATTGCAAACCGAATATGATGCGCTGAAAACTGATGACGAAGGAATAAAAAAAGAAATTGACGAAAAGAAAGAAGAGATCGCAAAACTTCAGACAGAAGCCGAAAAACACAAGAACGATGCTTATATAATCTCCAAACTGAAAAAAGAAACCAAAACTTTGCGCGACATCATGCAGCATTTTGTGGTGGAGATAGATTCGCTGAACACAATGAATAAAAAACTTATTGCTGAGAAAGATTCCGTCAGCACAGAACTGCACAGCGAAAAGAAAAAAAGTTCTACGCTGCAATCAGAAAAAGATAATCTCTACAAAGTGGGGTCAGTGATAAAAGCAAGCGGGATGACGGTAACGGCTTTCAACGTAAAATCAAAAAGCAAAGAGAACGATACACAGAAAGCAAGGAAGACCGATAAGATAAAAATCACATTTAATCTCAGCGAAAACAGAATTGCTCCCAAAGGCAAACGCGAAATTTATGTGCGCATGATTACACCCGATGGAAAAGAGTGGACCGAATCTGCCGATGCCGACCACATGTTCACTTTCAATAACTCAAAAGGATTTTTTGCCGCCAAGAAATCCATCACGTATGAGAACGATGAAATGCCTGTGGAAATTCTTGTGAAGAAAAAAGATAAAGAAGAATTTCTTCCGGGAAAATATCAGATCGAAGTGAACATGGATAACAACACGATCGGAAGTGCTTCGCTAGAGTTGGAATAAAAATCTATCCTTCTAAAAATTCATCTGTAGCTATACTGCTACTTTCTGTTATCTTCGCGCTCCTTTTTATGGTATCAGTAAACGAAATATCGGTTCACTTTGGCGGTCGCACGCTGTTTGAGGAAATTTCTTTCCTAATCAACAAGCAGGATCGCATTGGTCTAGCCGGCAGGAACGGTGCAGGAAAATCCACTCTGCTTAAAATTATTGCAGGTGAACAAACTGCCGATAGCGGTGAAGTTACCAAGCCGAACAATTGCACCATAGGTTATTTGCCGCAGGATATGACGCATCAGCCAGGCAAAACTGTTTTTGATGAAACCGCTTCCGCATTCACCGAAGTGCAGGCGTTGGAGAAAAAGATCGCGCATGTGAACGAACAAATTGCCACGCGCACGGATTATGAATCGGATGAATACATGCAGTTGATTCACGACCTGCATGATTACAGCGAGCGCATGAATCACCTAGGAGGTTATTCGCTTCATGCAGATATTGAATCCACTTTATTAGGACTTGGTTTTGAACGAACAGATTTCAACCGCAACACAGAAGATTTCAGCGGTGGATGGCGCATGCGCATTGAACTTGCAAAACTTTTATTAAGAAAACCGGATTTGCTTTTACTCGATGAGCCTACTAATCACCTCGACATTGAATCCATTCAGTGGCTGGAGGATTTTTTGAAAAATTATTTTGGCGCTGTGCTGATGGTTTCGCACGATAAAGCGTTCCTGGATAACATCACCACGCGCACCATCGAAATTACGATGGGAAGAATTTACGATTACAAATCGAATTACTCCAAATATCTGTTGCTGAGAAAAGAAAGAAAAGAATCTCAGATAGCTGCGGCAAAGAACCAGCAGAAATATATTGACAAGACAAAAGTGCTTATCAATAAATTCCGCGCTAAGAAAGATAAAGCAGCGTTTGCACAATCGCTGATAAAAAAATTAGATAAACTGGAAGTGGTAGAAGTGGATGAAGAAGATACTTCCAGTTTGAAATTCAAATTCCCTCCGGCTCCTCGTTCGGGAAGACTGGTAGTAATGGCAGAAGATGCAAAGAAACAATATGGTGATCATCTAATTTTTTCTCACGTAAATTTCAGAATTGATCGTGGCGACCGCGTGGCGTTTGTCGGCAGAAACGGAGAAGGAAAATCCACGATGAGCCGCATCATTGTTGGCGAAGAAAAATGCGATGGCGAGCTCAAGGTGGGTGAATCTGTGGATATTGGTTATTACGCACAGAATCAGGCGGAAATATTAAATGGAAAACTAACGGTACTTGAAACCATTGATGAAGTGGCAAAAGGCGACAGTCGGAAAAATGTACGCGCTATTCTTGGCTCGTTCCTTTTCAGCGGAGACGATGTGTTTAAACAAGTGCAGGTGCTGAGCGGTGGAGAAAAAGGACGACTCGCCATGTGTAAACTATTGCTTCAACCGCACAGTTTGCTGGTGCTCGATGAACCTACCAATCACCTCGACATGCGCTCGAAAGATGTGTTGAAAACCGCACTCTCGCAATATGACGGAACGCTGATTCTTGTTTCGCATGATAGGGATTTTCTGCAAGGGCTTACCAACCGCGTGTTTGAATTCAGGCACGGGAATGTGAAACAGCACATGGGCGATATCAACGAATACCTGCGCGACAGAAAAGTGGGATCGTTCAGGCAAATTGAAACTGAAGTGCGAACTGAAAAGATAGAAGTGAAAAGCGAACAACCCGAAGCCAAAGAAGAGAACAAACAGAAAGAAAAAGACCTCAAGCAATTTCAGCACCAGATTGCGAGGACCGAAAAGCAGATAGAGAAATTAGAAGCCGAGATAAAAGTAATTGACGAAAAACTTTCCAACCCCGAACACTACCAGCAAACGGTGAGCGACAAAGATTTCTTTGCCAACTACGAGAACCTGAAAAAACAGCTGGAAGAAGAAATGAAAAAATGGGAAGAGCTGCAAGGGAAGCTTGTTTAAGAGCAATAGTGAGCAACATAGGAATTAGTAAGTCTTCAGCTTCCCCGCAATAAATCCTGTTGTCCATGCGGCTTGGAAATTAAATCCACCGGTTACTGCATCAATGTCTAATACTTCACCGGCAAAATAAATTCCGGGACAAACTTTACTTTCCATCGTTTCAAAAGAAACTTCATCTAGTGAAATTCCTCCACAGGTTACAAATTCTTCCTTGAAAGTTGTTTTTCCTTCGGCTTTGTAGGAATCATTCACCAGCGTGTTCAACAATTTGTTCAAACTTTTTTTCTTCAGTTGATTCCATGTAGTTTCTGTATCAATCTCGTTTTTCTCAAGAAAAAAATGCCATAAGCGGTTTGTAATGTGAAAAGGATTTTTATTTCCAATTTGTCGCTTGCCAATAATTTTCAGTTCTGTTTCCAGCCAATTGCGAATCTCGTTTTCATTTTTATCTCCGAGCCAGTTAATGAGCACTTCAAATTTATAATTCATCGCCTGTAATTCCCGCGCTCCCCAGGACGAAAGTTTTAACACCCCTGGACCGCTCATTCCCCAGTGAGTGATAAGCAATGCGCCTTCGCTGGAAAGTTTTGTTCCTTTTATTTTTATCGACACAGGATTTGCCACAACGCCCATCAATTTTCTTATCGGTTCACTCGGCATGTTGAAAGTAAACAGCGATGGGACCGGTGTAACAATGGTATGACCAAGTTGTTTCAGCCAATTAAAACCTTCCATTTTCTGACTGCCACCAGAAGCGATAATTATTTTATCGGCAATAATTTCTTTGCTACCCGATTTTAAGATGAATTGATTTGCTTTTTTTGAAAGTCCTATAATTGAAACTCCTTTTCGAATGACAATACCAAGTTTATCTACTTCTTTCATCAGACAATCAATAATGGTTTGAGAATTATCTGTGGCAGGAAACATGCGGTTATCCGTTTCGGCTTTTAATTTCACACCTCTGCTCTCAAACCACTCGGCCGTATTCTTTGTGTTGAATTGGTAGAATGCTTTTTTCAATTGCTTGCCTCCTCGCGGATAGAATTTAGATAGCTGATTATTTTCAAAGCAGGCGTGTGTGACATTACACCTTCCGCCTCCAGACACTTTTACTTTCGCAAGAAGTTTATCGGATTTCTCAAGAATAGTTACTGAATATTCCGGATGATGTTGCTTGCAGGACAGGGCAGCAAAAAATCCTGCGGCTCCTCCGCCAATCACAATGACATTCATGCTAGTCTTTCTCGTACAATGCACCCGCTTTTTGCTGCGAAGTTCTGATTCCTTTTATCAACGCAGAGCTGAAACCTGCGTGTTCCATCTCGTTCAATCCGGCGATGGTGCATCCTTTTGGAGAAGTTACTTTATCGATTTCATTTTCAGGATGAGAATTATTTACAAGGAGAAGTGATGCTGCGCCCTTTGCAGTTTGTGCCGCCATGCGCAATGCATCTTCGGCATGAAATCCGATTTCAACTCCGCCCTGCGATGCCGCGCGAATGGCTCGCAGGAAAAATGCAATGCCGCATGCGTTGAGCGCAGTGGCAGAGGTCATCAGTTCCTCGTGAATTTCTATGGTGATCCCTACCGTATCGAAAATGGATTTCACCAGCGTCATATTTTCTTTCGATGCGCTTGACGATGCAATGCAGGTCATGGATTGCTGAATGGCAATGGCAGTGTTCGGCATGGCACGGACTACTTCCACTTCTTTTCCAAGCCGATTGCTGAAATCTTTTGAAGTGACGCCCGACACCACAGAGATCAGGATATGTTTCTTCGGATCAACGGCTGGTTTTATTTCATCAAGCAATGCATTTAGCTGTTGCGGAAGAACGGCAATGACAATTATTTCGCTGGATGCAACCGCCGATGGATTTTTATCGCTTGCTGTGAATCCCAACTTAGCGAGTTGACTCAGATGAGATTTATTTCTGCGCGTGATAGTGATCTCCTTGGCTTTGTACTTGCCGGCTTGCACCAATCCTTTTGCAAGTGATAAGCCGATGTTGCCTGCGCCAAGTATTGCGATTTTTGGTTTTGAAGATTTCATGATAAATAATTATTGAGTAAAACTAAAACAATTCAGCAAGCAAATTATCATCCACCAGATTCGGTAAAGTAACTTTCAAATTTTTGCTCCGTTTCATTTCCCGTTCAATGGCGAAGATTGCTTCTTTGTTTCGCGCCCAGCTTCTGCGTGCAATGCCGTTGTTTACATCCCAGAAAAGCATGGACTTCAGTCTTCGGTCGCAATCTTTTGAGCCGTCCAGCACCATTCCGAATCCTCCGTTGATCACTTCGCCCCAGCCAACACCCCCACCGTTGTGAAGTGAAATCCAGGTTGCTCCGCGAAATCCGTCACCGACAAAATTCTGCACCGCCATGTCAGCCGTGAATTGCGAGCCGTCATAAATATTTGAAGTCTCGCGGAAAGGAGAATCCGTTCCTGAAACATCGTGATGATCTCTTCCCAGAACAACCGGAGCGGAAATCTTTTTCTCCTTGATCGCTTTGTTGAATGCTTCCGCGATCTTTGTTCTGCCTTCTGCATCAGCATATAAAATTCTCGCCTGTGAGCCGACTACCAGTTTATTTTTCTGCGCTTCTTTTATCCAGTGAATGTTATCTGCCAGCTGCTGCTTTATTTCTTTCGGAGCTTTTTTATAAATTTTTTCTAAAACATTCGCAGCAATTTTATCCGTGGTTTCCAAATCTTTTGGATTTGCAGAAGTGCACACCCATCGGAAAGGACCAAAACCAAAATCAAAACACATCGGTCCCATTATATCCTGAACGTAGGATGCATATTTAAATTTTCCATCCGGTTTTAAAATATCGGCACCGGCTCGGCTTGCTTCCAGAAGGAATGCATTGCCGTAATCGAAGAAATACATTCCACGCTCAGCTAATTTATTTACGGCATTTACGTGGCGCACCAATGTTTTCTGAATTTCAATTTTAAATTGTGCAGGATCTTCTGCCATCATCATCTTTGCATCTTCAAATGAAATCCCAACAGGATAATATCCACCAGAATAGGGATTGTGAAGTGAAGTTTGATCGGAACCTAATTCTACTTTTATATTTTTCTCTGCAAATTTTTCCCAAAGGTCAACAATGTTTCCCTGATAAGCGAGCGAAACCGCTTCTTTTTTATTTCGTGCAACATCAATTCGTGCGATGAGTTTATCCAGATCAGAAAAAACTTCATCCACCCATCCTTGTGAATGACGCGTGTGCGTTGCTTTCGGATTTACTTCGGCAATAACGGCAATCGCTCCTGCGATCACAGCTGCTTTTGGCTGAGCGCCACTCATTCCGCCAAGACCGGAAGACACAAAAACTTTTCCTCCCAGATCGGTTTTTCCTTTTGAGATTTTTCTCCCGGCATTCAGAATTGTAATTGTTGTTCCATGCACAATTCCCTGCGGACCGATGTACATAAACGAACCAGCTGTCATCTGCCCGTATTGCGTAACTCCGAGCGCGTTGAATTTTTCCCAGTCATCCTGTTTAGAATAGTTAGGGATCATCATTCCATTGGTGACTACTACGCGCGGCGCATCTTTGTGCGATGGAAATAATCCCATTGGATGACCTGAATACATCACGAGCGTTTGCTCATCCGTCATCGTGGCGAGATATTTCATCGTGAGCAGATATTGCGCCCAGTTCTGGAACACTGCACCATTTCCACCATAAGTAATAAGCTCGTGCGGGTGCTGCGCGACTGCGTAATCCAGATTGTTGGAAAGCATGTGCATGATCGCTCCCGCTTGTTTGGATTTGAAAGGATATTCGTTTATCGGACGCGCAAACATTCTATAATCCGGACGAAAGCGGTACATATAGATTCTTCCATATATTTTTAGTTCGTCGGCAAATTCTTTAGCGAGAACTGAATGAAATTTTTTCGAAAAGTATCTCAGTGAATTTTTTATCGCCAGTTTTTTTTCTTCGGCAGATAAAATATCTTTTCGCTTGGGTGCGTGATTGAGCGAAGCATCAAACTGTTTGGGCTCGGGGAGTTTATCTGGAATTCCTGCGAGAATTATTTTTTGAAATTCTTTAGTGGTCATAATTTTAGAATAATTTATAAAGTTAAAAAGATTACCTCTTTTTCAAACTGTAAATTCTTATCGTTCCTTTTTGCATTATTAAACTGTCGAGAAAGTATTTTATTTCGTTTTTTTCATCGGTTTCTCTTGCATCAGAATAAAGGTATTTCGCTCCTTGATCAATCATCGTCTTTAGTTTTACTGAATCAATCTTGTTATTTTCAAACGCCCAACCTTTTTTATTTATGTAATAGAGAAAGATGTTTTTTGATTCGTCATTTCCGGCAATACAAAGTTCATTGTCAGGAACTGCATTTCTCAATTCGTTTTTATAAATCAGAAAATCAGAATTAAAACCCGGATCAATAGTATTCCATCTGGTATCAGCCCGAATAAAAGCCGTAAGCGGTAAAATCAATAAAAGAAAATAACTAAAGCGAACTAAAAATTTATTTTCACTGTTCAATAAATGAAAACATCCGTAAGAAACAGTTATAAAAATCAGAGGCAGAAAAGGGAATAAATAATAATCATGTACCTTGGCAATCAGATTCATTTCGAAAAAGAAATATAAAAGGATGGCAATGCTTAAAGTTAAAAATATTCTGAAGAAATATTTTTTGTAATCACGATTTTTATAGACGAAATAAAATCCCGCTAAGAAAAAGAATACAGCTCCGTAATTTATCAGCAGCTCAGGTAAAGTGGAGACCAAGTTGAATTGGAGAATGTCAAGAATGTCAAACAGCGATGATTTTTTTTCTCCTGTAATGCCGTAAATTACCGGATTGGTTTGCATGGTGGGAATAATTTTGATATACCATACGACAGGAAACGCTATACAAGCTGTCAATATGGAAATAGGTAATATATAATTTTTTATTTTTTTTCGTTCCCAAAAGAAATAAATAATCGGCGCAGATAAAAATAAAATGAATGGCAGTTTAGCTAAAGCGCCTAACGAAAAAAATATTCCAGAAAAAATAATTTGAGAATACTTTCTTTCTGAAATCCAGCGAAAGAAAAACCCCAATCCCCAAATGGAACAACAAAGAGCAAAGTTGTCAGGAAGCGGATTCATGATATAATAATAAAATATAGGAGAAAAATTAAATGTCCATGCACCGATAAGTGCGATGGCAGTGCTTTGAAAAATATTTTTCAGAAGAGAAAATATTCCGAGCATTGAAAATATTCCGATAATAAAAGAAAGTATTCTGCTAATGATTAAATGGTCGCCAAATAATTTGTAAAAACAGGCGAATACCCATTGCATGATCGGAAATTCTAATCTCACAATGCCGTCCCCATTTCCCCGATCGTTTGTTCTAGGGTGAAGAATATTGAAATCTTCCTTGTAAAAATTTTCGATATTATTTTGAGTTTGAGTTTGCCTCCACACATGATATCCGACAAGATCAACGGTAAAGACATGAAAGTGCATTAAAAAACTTAACAGGATGGTTCCTGTCAAAATAAAAAATGGTGTTCTCTTTTTCAGCACGAAAATTTATTTTTTATTTTCTTTCTTTTCAATTCTTCCCGTCTTTTTGTTAAACCCATACGGGCAATGCTTGCATCCACTCAAACAGCAGTATCCGCGCTTGAGATGATATTTTTCGGTGAAGACGATATATCCATTCTCATCTTTGTAAAAATCTTCGGGGTCGAGATTGGGATTGCTGAAAAATTCTGTCATGGCAAACAAATTTAGGTATTTTTAAGAATGAAAATTCCTCTGCAGAAAATTTCAGATCCTGCAATTTCATCATCAGGAGTTAATTTGTTTGTTCTCAGGTTAGATTTAACCCACCAGCATATCAGCGGAAACAAATGGTACAAGTTGAAATATAATCTTGAGGAAATAAAAAAGCAAAAAATAAAAACGGTTCTCACGTTTGGAGGAGCTTATTCCAATCACATTGCGGCAACCGCTGCAGCCGGAAAAGAATTTGGATTTAAAACAATCGGAATAATTCGTGGAGATGAAGAAAAAGAGTTGAACGCCACATTGCAGTTTGCCGAATCCGGTGGAATGAAATTGCATTTTGTTTCGCGTACAGAATATAGAAAGAAACATACGCCTGAATTTCTCAGCGCATTAACTGAAAAGTTTGGGAAAATTTTTATTATTCCCGAAGGTGGTTCAAACGAATTTGGAGTGAAAGGATGTACAGAAATTGTGAATGAAATAAATATTCCGTTCGATTTTATCTGCAGCGCCTGCGGAACCGGAGCTACGATTTCTGGAATCATTATGTCACTGAAAGAAGATCAAAAGGCAATTGCATTTCCTGTACTGCATGCTCCAGGATATATTGAATCGGAAATTAAAAAATGGATCACGCATTTCAATAGTAAAAACTTCTCAAACTTTCACGTGAACGAAGATTATGATTTCGGAAAATATGCCAAACATACGCCAGAGCTTCTGGCATTCATAGAACGTTTCGAAAAACAAAATAACATTCCTCTCGACCAGGTTTACACCGGCAAAATGATGTTCGGCATTTACGACCTCATCCGAAAAGGATACTTTGAAAAGAATAAAACGATCGTTGCCGTTCACACGGGTGGTTTGCAAGGCAAACTCCATTAACATCTCTTTGTTTATAATGCTTTATTTCCCTGTATGAATTCTTAATCCTCTCAGCTATTTTTGTATAATGAGGGATTTGTGTTCAATAAGAACGGTGAAACTATTTTTCACATTATTCATTTTCCATTTTCCATTTTCCATTCTGTTTGCTCAGCCTTCCGAATACAAGATGTCGCGCATCGAGTATGTAGAAAAGTACAAGGACATCGCCATAAAAGAAATGCTTGTGAACGGAATTCCAGCCAGCATCACACTTGCACAAGGGTTGCTTGAATCCGACAACGGCAACAGCGGACTCGCCATGTATGCCAATAATCATTTCGGAATAAAATGTCATGAGGATTGGAAAGGCGAAACATATATTCAGGACGATGACAAAAAAGATGAATGCTTTCGGAAATACAAAGCTGCTGAAGAATCTTTTGATGACCATTCCAATTTTCTGAAATCAAAAGGTCGTTATGCTTTTTTGTTTGAACTCCGAAAAACCGATTACAAAGGATGGGCGGAAGGATTGCACGAAGCCGGCTATGCCACCGACCGCAGTTATGCCGACCGCCTCATAAAAATTATTGACGACAACAAATTGTATCAGTACGACCGCATGCAAACGGTGGCGATTGATAAACGCGAAACAAAAAAATCAGCGCCACAAATTATCAAGCCAACGCTTTCCACCTATGCGGCAAAGAAAATTTTTCTGAACAACGATATAAAATACGTGGTGGTGCAGGATGGCGATACTTATTACAAAATTGCGCAGCAACTCGACATGCGCCTGTGGCAGCTGCACAAATACAACGAGACCGGAAGACAAACCTGCCTACAAGTGGGCGATATTGTTTATTTGCAGCCCAAACGCAGACATTCGCAAAAAGAAGAATTTCACACCGTGCGCTGGGGCGAAACCATGTATTACATCTCGCAGCTATACGGAATTAAAATGCGCCACCTCTACAAACTCAACCACATGCTGGACGGGCAAGAGCCGAATGCAGGGCAGAAGATTGTTTTGAGGAAATAAAAAAAAATTCCTAACGCAACTACTTTTTCAGAAATACCAATTGACCCAAATGATTAGATAAATGATTTGTGCGACTCAGTAAAATATTCAGTTTATTCCGGTGCGGTTCTTTTGCAAAATCTTCGGCAGAAACCGAAGTATGTTTTTGAAACCATGCGTCCGGTTGCATCTTGCTGAAATGATCCGCCAAGGTTGAATTAATATTTTTCCAATACTGTCTCAACTCCTTTGCCGATGGCATTGCCGCTTTGGCGTTATCGGGATTTTTCAGAAAAGGTTCATTTAGCTGAGGATATAACTGTTCACCCAAGCCGAGCAAGGGCAGCATGCGGTCGTGAACGGCTATGAGATGCCCTAATAAATAAATCCCTCTGTTCCTGCCGGGAGCAACTTCATTCATTAATTGTTCGTCAGGGAGTTTCTCTAAAAGATCGTTTCCGTTTTTCAGTTGTGCGTTCCAGGCATCCAGCGCCATCTTTACCATTATTTGATTTGTCATATGGGGTTTTGTTTAGGGGGTTGAAATATTGTTTTACGAAGTTATTAAATTCAGCAATTCGTTTAGATTTAAAGAGAAAGAGATGAATGCAGGACAGAAAATTGTTTTTAGTCAGTAGATGAGAAAATAGTATACATTGTAAATACAATGCAGTTAACCTTTTTTAGGAAAATATCATGTCGTACTAATCACTCTTTTTCTACATTTGTCACATGCACTCTAAGCAGTTAAGTAAACCACCAATCAAAGAGGCTATTATTAGTGTGTCGTTTAAAAATGTAGCATCTGTAGAGTTGCTGAATAGTTTTTGCGATAGTACCTTTATTAAAAAAAATTACCCAATAAGGAATAACCTCATGACTTTAGAGGTGAAAAGTGATGCAAATATCAAAAATCCTATATCAACATCGCACAAACATGAAGGATTTTTATTAAGTTGTGGGGCAGGGTGCAATAAATCTATTCAATCAAAAATTGGTCAACTAAGTTTTCATAATACGGATAGTTATATTGGTTGGGAAAACTTTTATGATGAATTTAAAAAGATTTGGAAAAACTATTGTGAGACTGTGGGAAAAATGGATGTAACACAATTGGGTGTTCGATATATTAATCAATTATACTTTGATTTGCCATTACAAAATGGTTTTGAAGAATTTTTAAAATTCTTACCAATAATACCAGAGGGAATTAATAGAAGTGTAAATAATTTTTTTATTCAATTAAATGTTCCCAATGAGAACAATACACTTACGGGAATTATAACAGAGACTTTAGGTATTTTACCAAAAGATAAATTACAAGTAATATTGGATTTGAATGTTATAAAAGCAAAAGATTTTGTGTGTAATAGCAATGAAATGTGGGCATCATTTAATGATATTCGTAATTTTAAAAATCATTTATTTTTTAAAAGCTTAACAGATAAAGCAATAAAACAATATGAGTAATATAACTTTGAATGCTGCAAATGCAGTAGGAAGTGGCATGAATATTCAGCAGTTAAAACAAAGCAAATGTTTTGGACAAACTGAATACGATAAGATATTGAAGGATAATGAAGGCACTTTAACCCAAGTATACGGAGATGATGTAAATAGTATTTTTCTGGTAGCATATAATAATCTCATTCCAAATGATTTGCAAACAGAAATTTTACATTTGTTTCAGGAAAAGTTACATTACATTGAAAAACAAATTGACCCTGAGAGATTAAAGTTTACAATTACAAAAGCTATGGATAATGAAATTTGCATTAATCGTAAAGCCACATCTGGAGGAAGAATCAAATTAATTATCAATGATGATGGTGTAATTGCATTTTCTTTTTTACCAGATAAAGGAAATAAAAGAGAAAAGGTATTGAATTTTTATACAACGGAATCGGTTGACTTTGAAACTTTAGCTTTCGATTTTTTTAGCTTCTGAATTTATTCTTATATCTCTTCCTACTTTGGAACCATGCCTCCTTTCATATAT
>PLUL01000021.1 GCA_003164895.1 Bacteroidota bacterium
ATATTTTATTCGCGCACGAAATATAGCTTCACGTTTACTGAAAAGGAAGACCCTCCGTACGTACGGTTAAAACAGCAAAGTTTTTTTTAATAACGATCAGCTTTCCTGAGTGTAGCCGGAACCATAGCCGTAAGCGTATCTGTAATTCTTGTTATAATAGCTCGAATATTTGGGTCGCACATTATTTAAAACAAATACAAAATTAGTAAGCTTATTATTGGCTACCACATTATGCGCAAACTGCATTCCTTCTCGAGGATTATGTTTGGTATTTAAAACAAATAAATTTATATCAGAATATTTCATGAGTAATTGAGCATCCGAAATGATTCCCATCGGAGGCGTATCAATTACAATATAATCGTAATGTTCTTTTGCATAGTTAAACAACTCAGCAAGACGTGGGCTTAAAATAAGTTCTGAGGCATTTGGAGGAGTTGGTCCAGCAACAACGACATCCAGATTTTCAATAGAAGAAGATTTTATTGATTCCTGCGGAGAGATTTTACCGACAAGCAAAGAACTGATTCCGGCTTCAGCAGAAACATTTAGTGCAGAAAAAATTTTCGGCTTGTGAAGATCCAGTTCGAGAAGTAAAACTTTTTTTCCACCTTTAGCAAGAATTATTCCAAGGTTAATAGAACAAAAAGTTTTCCCCGCTCCAGGTCGGTTGGATGTTATTAAAACAGATTTACATTTAACATTTGGAGCAAAATATTCAAGGTTTGTCCGTATTGATCTGAATGCTTCAGTAATAAATGAGCGAGGATTTGCTTCAACAATTAAATAAGAATCTTTTGCATCCTTAGAATAAAAAACTTCTCCCAACACAGGCATAGTGGTTAGTTCCCTGAGTTCTTCAATATTTTCAATTTTGCTGAAGAAAATCATTCTAACAAAAGCAATAAAAAATGCAATCAGCAATCCAACTGTCATAAAACTATAATATATTTTATTCTTGTCGGGTTTTACAATACCAACGGAGTGAGCTGATTCTATAACAGAAATTTCTGAAATAATTCCGGCACGTGCAATCACCGTTTCAGCTCTTTTTTCAAGCAGATACAAATACATCTTTTCATTCACTCCAAGTTTCCTTTCAATATTAAGCATCTCACGCTGATTTTTGGGAACACCTCTCAGCAAATCTTTATAATAGGAAATTTCCTCCTCTA
The DNA here is from genome assembly GCA_003164895.1 of Bacteroidota bacterium. Classification (GTDB taxonomy): domain Bacteria; phylum Bacteroidota; class Bacteroidia; order Palsa-948; family Palsa-948; genus Palsa-948. The sequence continues at coordinate 1,176 of PLUL01000021.1, forward strand.
TCGCCGCATTTTTTTCATTAATCGCTTTTTCGGTATTTACAATATATTTTAATATATCGTTTCGCAATAATCCTATTTTGTAATCTACTTCTTTTACTGACGTGCTTTTTTCCGTACTGCTAAATAAGGAACTATTAATAGTAACCTGCAAATTATATAATTGAGAAATTGCTTGGGTTAAATAGGCATCCTCACCTTCCATGTATAACGCTGGAGGCAACAATTCCTTATTCATATTTGAAACAATGTATTCCTTAAGGTAGGATAACGATTTTAATTGCATTTCCAGTTTGCGTTTAATAACCTCGTATGAACTTAGTTGAGTAAAATAATCAGTTTGTTCTTTTGAAATATCCAAAATATCTTTTTGTTCTTTGTAACTTTGAAGCAAGTGCTCAATGGAATCAAGTATATCTGTAACTTCAGTCAACTGTTTGTCAATATAATTTAGAGTGTTTTCGTTTATTTTTATTTTTGATTTCAGAGAGTTATTGATATACACTTTTGAAAGCGTATCGAGAAACATTACTGCCCTTTCTGCAACCTCATCCTCCAAACTAACCTCAAGAATTGCTGTATATTCTAAATCTTTGACATCCAACGCTGATTTATATTTATAGGTAAGAGTTGTTTTATTATGAACTACAAATTGATACGTAATATTTTTTAAAGTAACAATAGTTGAACTATTCAAAGAATTATCTTTATTGATATTAAAATAAAAATGTTTATTAATGATTGGTTCTCCAAATTGATGTTGTTCAATAACAGGAAGTCCATTATACTCATAGGAAATTTCATAACTATTCACATCTTTAATCCTAAAATTAAACGGAAATTCATAAAATTCGGAAGAATATATTTGTGCCTCTACATTAAACGGTGTGCCGGAATACACTTCCTTTATATTGAGTCTTCCGACAATAAAATATGTAACATCAAGTTTAAGTTTAGATACAACCTGATTGACAATATCAGTGGAAACAATCACCCTTTTTTCGTTAGACAATTTCTCATATCCTAAATAATCGCTTCCCAAACCTTGCAATAGCCCTTGCTGAATAGGATACATCTCATTACTTTTAATCACCAATTGGGTTTTAGCAGCATAAATTTCGGGCAGTTTGCGGGAATAAAGATAGGCAAGAACACCAGAAAAAACAACACATATAACAATAACATACCAATTACCCAACAGCAAGTTCAAAAACTTTTTTATGTCTCCGACATCTATAATATTATTACTTTTGGGTGAGGACATTTTATGTTATTTAAAGGCGTAAAGATAATAATATATTATCCTCAAAATTGATATTTAGTTTGTGAGACATATTTAGTCAACTGTTAGTTTGTATTTGTAAAATCATGTAACTTTTTAATATATTAGTCGTAATAATAACATCCAGCAAATAAAGTAACCCCATTCAAATATAAATTTTCATGAAAAGAATTTACGTCTCCATCATATTATTTTCATTTATTTTTATGACTTTACAGTTGTTTGCAACTAATAATATTTGGGTAGGTACTACTGCAAGTTGGAATACAGCAGGCAACTGGAGTTTAGGACACGTTCCCAATGCAGCAAATGGTGACATTGCAACATTTAGCACAAACAATAAATCTTGCACATTTGATGTTGCATTAACCGGAGCAGCTGTTCCTGCGGGCATTTCAATTTCCAGCACTTATGCATCTACAATTAAAGGGACATCGGGATTAGCTGTTACTATCGGTGCAAGCGGAATTTCAATGACCGGAACTTCTGCAGCAGCAACTTTGGATTTAAGCGGGATTGGAGCAGCATTTAATTGCACCTCTTTGACTATGGCAAAAGGAACCTTTAAATCAGTTAATGGAAATACCTCCACTTTTTCTGGTGCAGTTAATATAAGTGGAGGTACTTTTATTGCAGCAAGTAGTGGGGCACTTGCTTCAACAATGCTTACCTTCAATTCTTCCTTCTCTCAAAGTGGGGGAACCTTTACAGGTAATACAAGGTATATAACTGCAAATGGAACTTTTGCCTTAACCGGGTCTGCTTCTTTCACTTCAACTTCTACAATTTTATTTATCGAAAACAATTTTAATAATTCAGCTACTTTTAATAATCATGGCGGAACAGTAGAATTTGATGCAATCACCGATGCGTCAGCGAGCAGCGCAAATACTTTATTTGCCTTTTTAGATATAGAAGGTGGTACTCTTACTGCTCCTGCGAATATGAGTGTTGCTCAGGATTTTATTTTTAACACCGGAACTTTTAATCATAATAATGGCACAATTACTTTTAACGGTACAACCACATTTCCTGGTTCCAGTGTTCCGACATTTTATAATGTTACAATCTCAGGAACTATTAACGCTGGTCCTATATTTAATGTCGCTGGAAATTTTGTTAACAACGGGACATTTGATGCTACTAGCGGAGGAACAATAACTTTCACAGGCAATACTACGATTAGTGGTGCTTCTACTACTTCATTTAATACAATTGACATTGAAAGCACACTTACAGCTCCTGCAGGAGTCAACTTGAATATTGCTGGGGACTTTATTGACAACGGAACTTTTAATCACAACAATGGTACGATTACTTTTAACGACAATGGGTTTGCTAATAACACTACTTTTCCTGGTTCTCAAATACCTGTTTTTTATAATTTAACAATTAGTTCTTCAGCACTTTCCGTTACCTTTCCATCTGCATTAACTATTAATGGTGCTTTTACCGATAACAATAGTCCTTCGATATTAGATGCAACTACTCACTCGAATACACTCACGTTTAGTGGAACAACATCAATCACAACTTTATCAGCTACCCCTTTATATAATATAACCATTTCATCAGGTACATTAACCGGTGATGCAGGCACGATAAATTTAGCAGGTAATTTCACAAATAACGCTGCATATACACATAACAGCGGCACTGTAAATTTCAATGGCACCGCTGCACAAACGATTGGAGGGACTTCAACAACTACTTTTAACAATATGACTCTTGCCAATGGTGCAGGAGCAAGTTTGACACAAAGTGCAAATTTAGTTGGTGTACTTTCAATTAATTCAGGAACATTTACAACTACCGGACAAACCTTCACGTTGCTTTCTACTGCTGGCGCAACTGCAAGCATCGCTCCTATACTTGGAAATTTTGCCGGAAATATTACCATGCAACGATACGCTCCGGCGGGTATGGGTGCATACACAGCCGATTGGAGATTTTTATCATCCGCAGTGAGCGGAGCTCACATTTCTGATTGGGCTAATTATTTTACTGTAAGCGGAATTCCAGGTGGCACCTGTCCTCCTGGTTCGTGTGCTGGTGGATGTGCCAATTTCTGTTCATGGGCTTCAGTTGATACTTACGACGAAACAAAAGCTGCCGGTAATAAGGATAATCCGGCAGCATATATTTCTCCCGTTAGTACCGGCGATCTTCTTGATGGAAAAGGATTTTGGGTGTACATGGGTCCCACTCCTTTAACATTTCAAGTATCTGGTCCACCAAATAAATCTGATTATCCACTTACCACAACTTACACTAGTTCCGGTAGTTTAGCTAATGACGGATGGAATCTTGTACCCAATCCTTATCCTTCCGCTATTGATTGGGATGCACCAACAGATGGAACTCATTGGGATAAAACAAATATTGGCGGTACAATTTACATTTGGAATTCTTCCACCGAAAGTTATGGGAGCTATGTGGCTGGGTCGGGAGGGATTGGGCTAAATGGCGGGTCAAATCTCATTCCATCACAGCAGGCATTCTGGGTACATGCAACTGGGGCACCTACACTTACAGTACGGGAATTGGTGAAGAGTAATACACTAATTACAACCTATTTGAGAACTATGAACAGTCCAAATACAAGTCATATCCCGATGGCATTCAAAGATTTTCCGATTCCTTTAAATACAAACAATACTCCTAACAGCATAAAACTTACCGCTTCAGGAAATGGTCAACCGGATGATGAAATTTTGATTCGCTTCATGCAAGGAGCCACCAACAATTTTGACAACCAATACGATGGGTTGAAATTGCCGGGATATCATTCCAATCTTTCTTCTGTACTAAACTCTACAGATTATTGTATAAATAGTTTACCACCTCTTACTTCCAATATGGATATTCCTATTCGACTTAACGTACCTGCTGCTGGCACTTATAAAATATCGCGCGACAGTATTTTGATGCTGCCGATGAGTTCTTGTATTTTTCTGGAAGATACAAAAGCTGTAGGCACTAATTTACGCACATCTGTTTCTTATTCGTTCACAATTTCTGATACTACCGGTCAAGCACATGCTGCTCCACGTTTCATTCTTCATATTTATGAACCTATGACAAAAAAAAGTATGAATGTTTCTTGCGCTGGAGGAAACAATGGAATTGCAATTGCAAAAGGAATCGGTGCAGGTCCTTGGAATTATGTTTGGAAAAACTCTGCCGGAACAACTGTGAAAACAACTTCAGGATCATCAACAGCAGATACTCTTAAAAATTGCTCGGCAGGCACTTATTCTGTAAGTGTAGATGGTGCTTCTTGCGGAACAGTTACAGATACCATTAAAGTAAATGCGCCGGCAATTCTCACAAGTTCTGTTTCTCCAACAAATGTTTCCTGCTTTGGTGGCAATAATGGAATAGCAACTGTAATGCCATCTGGCGGCAGTCCATCTTATTCTTATCTTTGGAATAATAATCAAACTACTTCAACTGTTACCAATTTAGTTTTTGGCAATTATTCTGTAACTATAACCGATGCTAACGGATGCACAACAAATACAACCGTTTCCATTACTCAACCAACTGTTCTTTCCACATCTGTTTCTCCAACAAATGTTTCCTGCTTTGGTAGCAATAATGGGATAGCAACAGTAGTAGTTTCTGGTGGTAGCCCTACATATTCTTATCTTTGGAATAATAATCAAACTACTTCAACCGCTACCAATTTGGTTTTGGGCAATTATTCTGTAACTATAACAGATGCTCATGGTTGCACTTCAACAGCAACTATTGCTATTACACAACCAACGGCTCTTACTAATACTGTTTCGCAAACTAATGTTTCCTGTTTTGGAGGAAATAATGGAACTGCAGCAGTGGTAGCTAATGGTGGTAGTCCTGCATATTCTTATCTTTGGAATAACGGACAAACAACTTCAGCAGAAGCAGGTCTCAATGCTATAAATTATTCCGTAGTGGTTACAGATGCAAATGGGTGCACATCCACTTCAACCGTTGCTATTTCTCAGCCGGTCGCCCTCGTTGTGGGATTCAGTGCAAGCACATATACTTTGGATATTTCAGTAGGCAACAACGTTACTTTTACCAATAGTTCTTCGGGCGCAAATTCTTACCAGTGGAATTTTGGCGATGTCTCCGGAATAGATATTTCTGCGAACCCTACACATTCCTATACATCTACCGGAACTTATACTGTTACGCTCATTGCTTCTGATGGAACTTGCTCCGATTCAATTCATCAAATTATAACCGTTGTTAATTCTAACCCAACAAGTGTGAATACGATTCAATCTTCATCTTCAGTCAATGTTGTGTACGATAACGGAGAAGTATTTCTATTGTTTGCTCTTGATAAAACAACTCCGGTCAATATCAGTGTCTTTAATATGATAGGAGAAAAAATATATTCACAAAATAATTTGTTTATTAAAAATGACAAAATAAAACTCAATCTCAACAATCCATCTGCCGGAATTTACATTGCTGTTTCAGAAATTGGAATGTCATCCGATAGCTATCTTATTTCAAAAAAGATATTTATTCCTGCTGCCAGATAAAAATAAGATGGCTTTTACTTTATAGCTTATATATCAATGATCATTTCGATATTTCTAATATTCTCAAGTGGTCAAAAGATATTTTCAATAGTATTTATTATTTTATTTGTCGTTGCAATGATTTGGGCGTATCGTTCTGACTCGGAAATAATAAAAAAATATTACAAAAATGTTTGGATAGTTTTGATAAGTATTTTAGCAATACTTGTTGGAATTATTATCCTTTCCAAACTTTTACATTGATTTCAAAACCCATTCGTTAATAACTGGGAAATGAGAGTTTACATTTTTCAAAATAAATTACTTATATTTGCTATTCATATCAAAATTCAACACAAATGAAAAGATTATTTCTTTTAATTTTTTTAGTAATTACTGGCACTTTTGTTCATGCAGGAATTATTATTGTGGAGGGAAAATACCAGAATAAAAATATTTATATCCAAAACGCCTATCAAGAAGTAGGTGTTGGATATGCTGTTTATGCGGTCTATGTAAATGGAAAACTTACCAATGACGAAATCAACTCTACCGCATTTGAAGTTGACCTTTCCCAATTGCAACTGAAATACGGACAAGATATCACGATAAAAATATTTCATCGTGATGGAAGCGTTCAGCCACGTGTGTTAAATCCTGATGCATTAAAACCTATTCCTACTTTTGAGGTTGTTTCGATGAAAATGACTAATGAAGGGCTTATCACTTGGACTGCAAAAAATGAAGGCGGTCCTCTGCCCTATTCTATTGAGCAATTTCGCTGGAACAAATGGGTGTATGTGGGAGAAGTGCAAGGTGTTGGAACAGCCGGAGAACATTCTTATTCTTTTCAGGTTACTGCTTTACATTCCGGAGAAAATAAATTCAGAATAAAACAGATTGGTTACCAACCAAAATATTCTCAGGAAATAAAAATTGTATCAAGCACGCCGCGATGCATTTATTCCATGTCAAAAGGTTCAAAGCAAATTGATTTCACTTGCGGAACTTTATTTGAAGTGTATGATTTTTATGGTGCGATTGTAAAAAAAGGATACGGTTCAAGAGTGGATATTGCCAACCTGCAAAAAGGCGGATATTATGTTTGCTTTGACAATTCCATAGCGGAAATAAAAAAGAAATAGGATTATTTTATTCTTCGAATCACTTCTGTAAATTCTGAAATTATCATTGCAGTTGCTCCCCAAATAATTTTTCCTCTGATATTGTAACAAGGAACATTCATCGTTCGATTCATTAATTTCAGAAAAATATCGGATGATGTTTTATTTTTCTCCAACAAAAGTTCTTTTATTTCCACTTCCAGCAAATCATCAACTTCCAAAATATTTTTTTGAAAAACAGGTTTGTGATTGCAAATGCCGACAAAAGGGTAAACAATATAATTGCTCACGGGAATATATAAAGAACTTAGTGCGCCAATAATTTTTATCGTCCTTCTGTCAACACCTATTTCCTCTTCAGTTTCTCGAAGTGCTGTAGCAGATAAATCCAAATCTGTTTCGTCAAATCCTCCGCCCGGAAAAGAAATTTGACCGGAATGATTCCCTTTTTCATTTTCGGAACGAACAATAAGGACAATCTGAATATCTGAAACATTTACATTTGGATATAAAAGAATCATTACAGCACTTTTTTTAGGCGAACTATTTGCATTCAAATATTCATTTGCCGATTTTCTTCCAATCGGGTCCATGCGATTCTGAACAGAAAACCCTGGCAGTTCCTTTTTTAATTCAAAAGTAAGTTTTGCTGCAAACTCGTCAAACTTCATTTTGTCTATGATAATGAATCGTTGGTGAGTAAAAAGTTTTCATTCGTCAAAAGGAGGCAAACCATCTTCAAGCAAAAACGTAAACTATTAAGAAATCGCTTAATATGGTTCATCAATACACGATAAAAATAGCTGCTTTTTTGATTCTTGCGATAGGAATTATCAACCCTCCTGTATGCAGAAAAAAGGATAGGGATTCTGATAACCGTTTTTCAAAAAAAACAATTGACCTTCCTCAGATTTTAAAAAGAAAAAAACTTGTCGCATTGATTGACAATAGTTCAACCAGTTACTTTATCTATAAAGGAGAACCAATGGGATTTGAATATGAAATGCTCAACCGGTTTGCAAAACATCTTGGGGTTGAACTAAAAATTATCGTAGTAAAAGATATGGACAAAATTTTTGACGAATTATATTCAGACGATATTGATTTAGTTGCAGCAAATCTTACCATAACAGAAGATAGAATGAAAACTGTGGAATTTACCGAACCATTAATTTACACGCGACAGGTTTTGATTCAGCGAAAACCTAAAGGATGGGAAAATATGAATGAAAGTAAACTAAATGAAAAATTACTGAGAACAACTATTGATCTTGACGGTAAGAATATTTTTGTACGGAAAGGTTCTTCATTCTATTCTCGGCTGAAAAATTTACAGCAAGAAATTGCTGGCAAAATAAGCATCACAGATGTCGCAGGAAATGTGAGTACAGAAAACCTGATTGCGATGGTGGCAAACGGAAAAATCTCATATACAATTTCAGATGAAAACACTGCTATGGTTAACCAAAGTTATTATCCGCAAATAGATATTAAAACAGCTATCAGCTTTCCTCAAAAAATTGCATGGGCGGTCAGAAAAAATTCCCCCAATTTACTATCGGAATTAAACAACTGGATTCTTTCAGAGAAACAAAATCCGGAATTTGCAATGCTGTACAATAAATATTTCAAAAGTCCGAAATCTTCCGGAGCAAGAATGGAAAGCATGTTTTCATCTATCGGTGGAAATAAAATTTCATGTTATGACGACATGATTATTGCATACAGCAGGGAAGTTAGATGGGACTGGAGATTACTCGCTTCCATGATTTATCAGGAATCAAAATTCAATCCGTATGCAGAATCATGGACAGGAGCCTGCGGATTAATGCAACTGATACCAACCACTGCAGTTCAATATGGCATTGATTCCTGCAACGCAACGCCAATCGCAAGTATTGATGCAGGAACAAGGCACCTCATCAATCTTGATCAATATTGGATAAAATTTATTTCAAATAAGGAGGAACGCACAAAATTTGTTCTTGCGTCTTACAATGTCGGATTAGGGCATATTATTGATGCCAGAAATCTCGCAAAAAAATACGGCAAAAATCCTGATATCTGGTTTGATAATGTGGATCTTTTCATAATTCTTAAATCAACTCCAAAATATTATAATGATCCGATTGTGCGCTGCGGCTATTGCAGAGGACAAGAGCCTTATAATTATGTTCGGGAAATCATGAAAAGATACGAGCACTACAAGAATGTAATTAAAGAGCCGGTCTCGCTCGTAGAAAATATATGATTACTCATGGGTAGGAATGACCTGCTTGTCTAAATGACGAAAAAGAATGAAACTTTTTAATAGAAGGAAACGTAAAATACTATAAGAAAAAAAAATGAATTCTAACGATACTAAATACCCCAAACCATGACACCTGAAAAATTACACGATTTTGTTAGTTGGTTAAGCAGTCAGGTTGATCATCTCACATCAACCATAAACGATGCGCACGAAAAGCAAAACCCTGGCAGAGAAGCACAATGCGAAGGAATGCGGGATGCTTTTATGCGATGCTTAAACAAACTGACAAAGGAATGACGCTTTTGCCCTAATGCTTTCATGAAAACTTCCTGACGGCTTTCGGTTAATATCTTTTTCATCAGGGGAAATATGCGAAATGGAAACGCTCTAATTTTGCTTTAAGAAAAAATCCCTGAAATGAAAAATATTATTATTTGCCTTTTTATTATTCCCAGTTTTACCATTTTTGCACAAAAACACTCAAAGTCCCATAGGGCAAAAGAAAAAGCAGTTCCAAAAACTGCGAATATAAAATCCCAGTCAGCTTTTGAATATACATTTCAAATGGGACAAAAACTTCCTGATTCTTCTTTTCTCTACATCAAAAAATTTAATCAGAAAGGAAACATAGTTGAAAACAATTCGCCGGAGGAAAAAATAATTTTCACTTATAACGACAAAGGAAAACTCGCGGAGGAATCTTTTTATGATTCATTAGGTAAAAATATTCGATATAAAGACAGCTATCAATATGCAGATAATGGAATGCAGAGTATGAAAATTGAATATGGACAAAACAGGCATAAAATATTCAGCATTGCAAGTTCCTATAATTCCCAAAAACAAGAAATCGAAAGAATTGTTCTTGATTCAATAGGCAAATTCCAGTCAAAAATAAAATTTTCTTATGACGACAAAAAAAATATTCTAAACGAAAGCGAACTTGATTCATCGGGCAAAACCGTAACAAAAAAGATTTATAACTACAATAGCAAAAGCAATTTAATTGGTTTAACAATATTAAAACATGATACTATTGCTTCCAAATATTTGCATGAGTATGACAAACTCGGAAAGAAAACAAAAACTGTTTGTTACAATTCGGATGGCACAATCAATTATAAAACCATAAATAATTATAATGCAAAAGGAATGCTTTCTGATGAAACCACGTATCAGGGAGCGGGGTTTTCAAAAACAACTTACCAATATGATGCGAAAGGAAATATTACACAAGAATTAAAATCCAACGAGGTAAATTCCATCCTTATGAAGGCGGTATATCACTATAATGCCAAGTGTTTACTTATAGAGGAAATTCAGTTTAATTCGTTTGACGAACCAGAAAGTTTAATAAGATATAATTACGAATTATTTCCAGCCACAAAATAATTATTCAACACAAGGCAATTGATTAATAAAGATTTTAGGATTCACCGCCGGATATTCTTCATCCTTTTTTGACCAAGAAATTATTACTCTTTGCAAATCCTCCGATTTAAGTTGTTTAGCAGCGTCTCTCGAGAGATGAGCGAAAGAAGAATATTCAGTTGATTCTTTTGAAATGTTCGTATTACCACTAAATGTGCTGCCAAATGGAACCTCAACAGTTTTTCCTGATTTTAAAATAAAAGTAATATTGTTACCTTTTTTTATTGTCCCATAATATTGATATGCATCTTCGGTATGTATGGTAACATCAACATTTATTGCCAATACTGTATCTTCTGTAACACAACTCAAATAACCTTTCACAAAATCTTCTCCTTTATAAAGCGCTTGAGTAGCGCTATCAGGAAACTGAAGAGCCATGAATTTTTCTGCCTCAACAACACGAAGTTTTTTCCCCAATGAATCTTTTCCGTTTTGGGAAAATTTGCAATTACTTGGTATCGGTGTTTCGACTTTTTTTTCATCTTGCTTCTGACCACATGAATAAAAAAGAACGACAGAAACAACTGATAGTAGGATGTATTTTTTCATGATTAAATAATTATTATTGACAAATGTAAAATAATTTCATAATATGAAATAAAAAAACATACTTTTGCGTCCTTTCTTGGACTGGTAGTTCAGCTGGTTAGAATGCTTCCCTGTCACGGAAGAGGTCGCGGGTTCGAATCCCGTCCAGTCCGCCAATCGGTAATTCTTTTTTTATTCCCTTCTTTTTTAAGCTCTACTACCACAGGGCTTTTTATTTTTTCTGTTTGTAACTCTCTGTCTTTCGCGACTATATCAAAAGGCGGCAACCAATCAAATACATTTTTTTTATCCTTCAAAAAACGGTTCGACCCGGTTTTATCGGAAAGTTCCTTATACTCTGATAAATCCATGTCGGAGTTTGCAAGTTTCCCTGCGTAATGTGCAGTTTTCACCCAATCACGTAATGGTTCGACCCAGCCCAGCCCTTTGTTCTGTGCGTAGCTCGAACTCTTTAATTTTATATCAGATTTTTGTTTTAATAGTTCGTCTTTCTTTTTTAAATAGTTTGTCTTTTCAATTTTTCCTTCCAAATATCCGCTCACTAATTTATCCATCTTGCCCTCTATGTTCTTGAACTGTAAATCTGAATTTTGATTTTTTATTTTTGTTTTTTGTTGTTCGTCTTTTTGCCAGCGTTCAATTTCTTTCAGCATATTTTCAGCCCAATCATTTGGAATCGCAATTTTTTGAAACTGTACTTTCAGTTGTTGGACGAGCAAGTCTTCTCTTACTCCTATGCAGTAATAGGGGCATTAAAATTGAGTTCTTGGTCTTTCATGTTACCTTCTCTGGCTAAATCTTAATTCCAATTACACAATATTAAATCAGTTGAAAATATTTTTTGCTTTTACCGTGGAATATATCGAACTCTCAAAGCAAAAGTAAAAAATCCTTTTTAACCTATTTGCTTTTCGCTGAAAACACCGTATACGCTCGACCGGATTCTGTACAATTTGTATATAAAAAAGAAAAACCTCATGATCCTCACGAAGTTCTATCTTTGTTTCGTGGGTGTAAAATTATCTAGGGTTTCATCAAACAAGAAAGGGAGCATGAATACAAATGTCATTATTGGAATTGCAACAGAAGATAATTTGAATCGTAGGCATACTAGAATATAAAATAATATGAAAAGAAAAATATTTTTAGCGACAACAATTTTTAGTGGTATCTTTTTTATAACACGGTGCAATACGTCGCCCAATTCGGATAATGAAGTCCGAGAGATTAACCCTGTGAGGGATACGCTATCAGCCGACAAAGGAATGGGACGTTTCAAAGAAGTACCTCTCACACATCCGCTGAACGATACAGATGTGATAGAAGGGCAGGCGATTTATAAAGCGAAATGTTTTTCCTGCCATAAACTCACTACCGAAAAATTGATAGGCCCGGGGCTGCACGGAGTCACCGATCGCAGGACTCCCGAATGGATTATGAATTTCATGACCAATACCAGCGTGATGATAGACAGCGATGCCATTGCCCAGCAGTTAATGGTTACGTGCAACGCGCGTATGCCGAATCAAAATCTCACTGACGATGATGCGCGCGATATGCTGGAGTTCCTGCGAAAAAACGACGGGAAAAATTAATTTTTTTTTATTCGTTCCAGGATTTCAATCTCGATAAATTTTCGTAGCATATTAAGCACTATCGAACCATAGCCCACTTCGAACTAATCTCTTAAAAAAATTAGTTTCTAAAACTATACCTAATAAAATCAATTCATAGAAACCTAATTGGTTACCTACCTTCTTCTTAAGGGGTATAACATCGGTCTAGTGCCAGAAGGACAACATTTATTAAAGAAAATTTCTGCAATTAATTAATTTTGTATAGCGGTCAGGGAAGCGGTATAAAATCGCTGCCATCGTTAGCCCGCTTAGAGTTAGGGGTTTCATTATTACATCATTAAATGAAGAAAAGATGATTTTACATTACATTTTCCGCAATCACAATATTTCTGAATTTATCGAGAAGAAAATTCAATTGCACAACTTCTTGTTTATCTAAGGTGGCAAGCCGTTTATCCATCTGTTCATTTTCTTTTTCAATTTCCTCAAGTAATGTAAGTCCCTCTTCAGTAATTATAATATCCATTCTTCGTCTATCAGAACCCGCTGTAGTTCTTACAACCAATTCTTTTTTTCTGAGATGTTCAACTAACCTTGACACGTCTGACATTCGATCAAGCATTCTATCACGAATAAATGTTACCGTAATAGCTTCAGGATATTTTCCACGTAAAATGCGAAGAATATTATATTGCTGGAGAGTTAATTTATAGGGCTTCAGAAAATCAGTAACAAACTGCAAAACCCATTTGCCGGAATAGATAAGGTTAACTCTGGCTTTATGATAATCATTCCTGAATGGTCTGACCTTATGAAATTCTTTTTTACTAATATTGCTTCTGAACTTAAAGAATATTTAAAAGACAACCATGATATGGATCAAGTGCGTGGCAGACCCTTTCATCCCCAAACACAGGGCAAGATCGAACGCTATCATCGCACGATGAAAAATGTGGTGAAGCTTGATTATTATTATTGCCCAGAAGAATTGGAAAGCGCTCTCGAAAAATTTGTTTACACATACAACCACGAAAGATACCACGAATCGTTACAAAATTTAACTCCTGCCGATGTGAATTTGGGTCGCGGAGAATTGATTTTAAAAGAAAGAGAAAGAATAAAGCACAAATCTATTTTGAGTAGAAAAACAGAATATCAAAAACTAAAATTGCAAAAAAGAAAAATTAACTTAACTTTGAATTAAACAAGAAACACTCCTTAGTGAAAAGTTCACATTACTTTGAAGACATACAATGCCTAATTAAATTCAGCAGGTGTGGTAGAATAAATATTTTTTCATGTATTTAAGAAGAAAATAAATTTGCTTCCTTGTCCGATTTCGCTTTCCACTTTTATTTCTCCGCCTTGCGCTTCGATGAATTCTTTTCCAATTGCTAACCCCAATCCGGTGCCTTCTTGTTTGGTGCCTGGAATTCGGAAGTAACGATCGAAAATTTTATCTGTATATTTTGAATCAATTCCTTTCCCGAAATCCTGAACGGATAATTCCATTTTTTTACCAATTGATTTTGCAGATACAACTATTTTAGAATTCTCATTTGAATAACGAATGGCGTTTGAAATCAGATTAGTCAAAACCCACGCTGTTTTTTCCGTATCGGCATTCACCGTTTGCACATCCTCCGGACAATGAACTTCAACTAAAACTTTTTTCTGCTCCGCTTGAGTTTTGGTAGCATCAATTGCATAGCGAATTATTTCTTTCACATCGGCTTGTTGAATGGAGAGATGGATTTTACCTGTTTCCACCTGAGTCATATTCAATAATTCTCCTGTTATTTTTAAAAGCCGTTCGCTGTCTTCCTTCACACTTCGAATTAATTGTTTTTGTTCGGAATTTGTTTCCCCAATTCGCTTGTCTTCCAATAATTTCAAACTCATCTGAATAGAAGAAATGGGCGTTTTTAATTCGTGAGAAATGGTAGCGATAAAATTTGTTTTTGAAACATCCAATTCTTTAAACTGCGTAATGTTTTTCAGAGCAATTACTTCGCCTATGATTTCATTGTTGTTCATTACGTTTTTATATTCTTTGGTGAAAAAATTTTCCTTGCCGTCAATTACAATTTTCACAGGAACATTTTTTTCTTCTTTCACTAAAAGATTCCTGAGTAAATCGTTTTTCAGCGCAACATCAGCAGAATATTTTCCTACCGCTTCATCTGCTTTTAAATTTAAAAGCGATTCGGCAATGGAATTTACAAATAGAATATTTTTTTGAGCATCCAAACCAATAACAGCATCGTTCATTTGCCCAATGATGGTTTCAATCCGTTTCTTTTCAAACATCAATTTAGCAAGATTACTGTGTTCATATTCGTGCAGCTTCGATGCCATTTGATTGAATGCGTCAGCGAGTTCGCCAAATTCATCCGATGACTGAAAATAAATTCGTTTATCATAATTTTTGTTTGCCACTTCCTTAATTCCTTCGGTAAGAAGTTTTATCGGATTGGCAATCCATCCTGGAAAATTTATAACGAAAGAAAATGTGGTGAGAAATAAAAATGTTACAATCAGACTGAGCCATAGTATTGCGTTTCCCGAAGTTTCCTGAGCAATTGTATTTTTCTTTTCTATAGCTTTTTGATTTAACTCGTTAATGCGACAGATTTGTTTTCTCGCATCTTCATAAAAAGCAATATCAGAATTATTTATTTTTATTTGACTGAAATCAAAACGCAATTGCTGCGTTGCCTGCGCTTCTCCTGGTTCAGTAATGTTTCCTTCCTGTGCTTTTAAGTTAGTTTCAAAATCATTTATAGCTTTCGGATTATCTTTTATTGTATCAATGTCCTTCAGCATATTATTACAGTAAAGCAGCGTGTTGTAATTATCTTTCAGAATTGCATCGGTATTATTCGATAAACGATAGATAAAAAAAATTGCGAGAATGCCAATAACCAGAATACAAACAAATAGAAATGTTACACCGAATGCCAACTTTGATTTTACTGGAAAGCGCATATTAAGAAAGAATTATTAAATCAGTATCTCTTGCCGTAAGCATATTATTCAATTCATTAAAAACATTTCTCATCAAAAGTATCCTGAATAAATTAATTCTTGGCTTGCCAATGCAAATAGTTGTTATTGCCTTTTCTTCCGAAATCTTAATAATTGCTTTTGCCACATTGCTGTCGGTAATTTTAATAACCTCGGCACCTAATTCGGTTGCAAGTTTGAAATTATTTATCAGATGACGTTGTTTATCCAAAGGGATTTTATCGGGGCTTTCATTCGGGGTTTCAACAAATAACAAATACCATTGGGCATTATAATAGTTTGCAAGTCGGGAGGTTTTCCTGATAACTGTTTTTGCACTTTCTTCATTACTGCTTATGCAAGCAAGAAGTTTTTCGTGGCGATATGAAAACTGCTTCGGCACTTCCGTTTCCACTTTGCGTTCCACCTGTGCGGCAACTTCTTTAAGTGCGAGTTCGCGCAACTGAAGTATTTTATCTCCCTGAAAAAAATTACTCAGTGCAGTCTGAATTTTTTGTTTTTCGTAAATCTTTCCTTCCTTCAAGCGCGTTATTAATTCATCAGCTGTCAGGTCAATATTTACAACTTCATCTGCTTCTCGCAAAACAGAATCAGGAACGCGTTCTTGTACTTCAATTCCCGTGATGGTTTTTATTTCTTCATTCAAACTTTCGATGTGCTGAATATTTACTGCGCTTATGACATTAATTCCCGCATTCAGAATTTCCATTACATCCTGCCATCGTTTTTCATTTTTACTTCCTGGAATATTGGTATGGGCAAGTTCATCTACCACTACAATTTCGGGACGCAAACTGAGAATGGCATCCACATCAAGTTCCTCTAATTCTTTGCTTTTATAAAAAACTTTTCTGCGAGGAACTTCTGGCAAACCCTCCAAAAGTTCAACTGTTTCTTTTCTTCCGTGAGTTTCAATGTATCCAAGTTTTACATCAATTCCATTGCGCAAAAGCGCATGTGCTTCTTGCAACATGCGATACGTTTTTCCTACGCCCGCACTCATGCCGATGTAGATTTTAAATTTTCCTCTCCTTGATTTTTTTATCAGGCTAAGAAAATGTTCTACATTCTGTTCTTTTTCATCTGCCATTGTCCAAATTTACAATCTAAAGTTAACAGCAACCTGCTATTTCTTTTTTTTAAACTGCACCCGATCAATTTCTTCCTGCTTAATTATTCTTCCAAGTGTATCTGTAGATTCTGTAAGAACAACTGAATTATATTTGTCAATATCTAATTTAGGGATAAAATGCCATTTTATAACGTAGGGCTCTCCTACTTCTATGTCCCCGTGAAAATAACCACCAAAAATTCCTTCAAGCATAGAACCATCCTTGAGGAATATCTGAAGTATCCTGCCTTCGGAATTGCAATATTTATCGTAAATCTCTTTTGAATAATCGTTTTCTTTCATATTGTAAGTGTTGTTTTTGGTATTATTGTACATATTTTCTAATGAAAATTATAGCTATAATAATTCCTAGTAGAGCCAAATATGAGTATGGATTTGAAAAATTTACTGTCCATCCAAAACCAAGAAGTCTCTTAGGAGGGAAAATCCTCTTGTCTTTTTTGTTATAATACAAAACACCAAATTTCCAGTTGGAAGGATCGCTGTGCCACTGATCCAGTGTTTCTTTGCTTGGTTTTTCTTTTGTTTCCATATTAATATTTTTTAAAACCGAACAATCAAATCTGCTGCAAAAGAAAATTGATCTTTTTTAGTTCCGTTATCATAAGGCGTTATTCCATTGCCATAAGCTGTTTCATACCTCAATTCAGGACGTATCGTAATTATATTATTGAAATGATGGACAAATCCGATTGTATGACTTGTATAAAGCGTTGCAAAACCAGTTCCGATGCCCTGAAGGTCATCGAGAAAATCATTTCGAATTGAGAGATAATTTTTTGTTGACAAAATCATCTGGAAATAATTTACAAATCCTACCATTGAAGAAATTCCCGGAACAATAGCACCTATGCCTGTTCCCATAAAGTACGGTTCCTCAGGACCATTAATTACTGTACCGCCTACAGCAGCATTGCGCTGCCACATATAATACATTTCGGTCATCATATGAAACTTCTCACTAAACTTATGCCCCCATGTTTCAACAACCATTTGCAGATTTTCATGCTCATTGGTATAATAACCACTGCCAATAGAAGTGATACCTCCATATAGGGAGTTATTGTTATTTTTAGATACCCAGCGAAGCATCGCCATTCCATTCAGATTCGCGGAATTACTCCAGGGAGCAACATCATTTCCGGCATGAGCTCCAAACTCAAATTGAAAATATTGGTTAAGCCTGATGGTTGCCTGTGCTCCGGTGAACGTGTAAGGATCAACAGTGAACATGAGTGAATGGGAATACAAATAATTATCAGGCGCCCATTGTGCTTCAATGTCTGAAGGCGAAATGAAACGACCCGCTTTGATCAGCATTCCCTGCGCCACTTTAGGAAAATAGATTAACGCATAGAACTGTGCCGGATCATATCCATAAAGATTATTGTGTTTTAATAGCTGGTCACTAAAAATACCTTTTGCAATAGTGTAACGATAGTCAATGCCATAGACATTGTCAAAAAGAAATCCCCAATCCACATGCTCTGTCTGAACAGTATTGGGATCTCGTTCAATACGCAAAACAGCCTGATCAAGTTCAACAGTATTTGGAACAAGGTCGTAAGCGGTAGGGGTATTGGATTTTTTTGACGAACTAAGATCACCTCCGACATCTATCCAGCCATAAATTTTTATTCTATTTTTCTTATTAACAAGGTGGAGGAACTTTTGTAAAGGATAATACGTTTCATCATTTGCTGTTCCAATGATTGGAGCCCCATCCCATTCTGAACCTGGGAAAGGAGGCGATGGCAGCGGACTTGGCAATACCCTTGTGGAAGATGTATCATTCTGCGCTTTCGCTTCCCGATAGCCAAGTATTAAAATACTTGCTGCAAAAAATATTAATAATATATTCTTCATCTTTGAAAAAACATTCGGTTTTTATTTATCGTTTAATATCAAAGGCATTCCTTTGCCATTACCCATTATAATTATTTTGGCATTGGGAGATAATGCTATCTCCTTATTTGCTTTTATCATTTCATATTGTAATTGCTGCTCGCTTAAGCCGGTATTGATAATTTTCTGGTAATCGGCAATGCCTTGCGCTTCTACACGTTTTCTTTGCGCTTCCTGCGTTTCTTTTTGCAACACAAACTGCATTTTTTGTGCATCTTGCTCTGCATTTATTTTAGATTCAATAGCAACTTTTACAGACTGCGGAAGAGTAATATTTCTTACCAGCAATTGCTCCAATACAAGCCCTCTGTCTTTAAAATCTTTTTCAATGCCTTTAAATATCCTTCCCTGAAACTCGTCTCTCTTTGTTGAGTAGAGGGCAACCGCATCGTAATAGACGGCATTATCGCGAATTTTAGTTCGGGTAATAGGTCGTACAATAGTGTTTTTATAATCAGAACCAATTTCTTTTAATATTCGCGGAGCTTCATTTGGAAGTACGCGATACAAAACCGTGAGATCAATAATTACTTCCAATCCATCGGCTGATAATACCCGTATCGCATCGTCTCCGCCCTTGTCGCCTTCATCATGAACGCCCGACATAGTATAATTTTGTGTTTTAATATCAAACATGGTTACTTCAGCTAATGGGTTTATATAATTTAAACCACTTTCTAATACCCGGTCATTCACTTTCCCAAATAAAGTTTGAACTCCTGCCTGTCCTGCCTCTACTTGCTTAACAACTGAAATGGCAATACCTGCCACTATTACCAATATACCAACGGTATTCAGGGTAGAATAGTAACGGTATAAATTATCATTGACTCTTATTACAAAATAAGATATAGCGATGATGATGATACCTGCAATAATGATTAACATTTTGTCCTCCTTTTTTTAGTTGATTTGAATAATTGTTTTTTGTAAACTCTGTATGCTGATAAAAATTAAATCCATTTTATAATCTATTTCTCAAAAATTCAAAAACTAAATACCCAATGAGCGCTAAAACAATAGCTATAATGAAATTGGTCATTGTAAAAATATCTTGAACAGCCCACATTAATCCTTTACTCTGTCCTAACCCCGAATGTGTAAATTCCCCCATCAAAAGATTTGAGTAGAAAAGAAAAACGATAAATCCAACTTCAAGGACAGCTCTCCAAAAAGGATTTAGTTTTTTTGTCTTTCTCTGTTCCTGCATTGGTTTATAACTTATATGTAAAACAACCCGTTGAGTTTTTCTCTTCGGGTTGTTTTGAACTCAAACAAATAACAATCCGCTTTTACAATCGGAAAAGCACCGCGACAATAACCCTGTCTTCTGTTTTCACTAAATCCGGTGCCCAATTTGGATAGGCAGTACCGGGTCCGAAAGCTGTTGTTGTATAACCAGTTGGAGAAGTAACTCCTCCGGGACCGGCAAAGTAATTAACGTTTGAACCACGATGCACATATTCCAAACGGAATTCTACACTTTGATTTGGCATCCAGCTTATATTAGTTGAATAATCCCAACCCCAAAATTGGTCGCCGGGATTTTCTGTGAACGGATGCGTGCCAGCAGCTTGAGTGGGACTATATTGATTTGGAAAAGGACTTGCATCGCCTGTTGGAGCAAGAACCAAATAGCGTCCGGGATTTGTCATCCAACCTCCTCCAACACACCATGCCCATTTTCCATGACCAAACCAAATACGGTTATATACCATCCAACTGACAAAATTTTGTGCGGGACCTTGAAGCGAATCGCCATTCTTAAAACCATTTACTCCATCACCTTTTTCAAAACCAAAGTCAACTGTTGCTGACAATGCCATTTGTGTTATTCCTTTTTTGGATTTTGGTTTATGAAAATATCTTGCTAAAAAACTATTATCGGAGTGAAATCTATGCCTTCCAACTAAACCTGCCGCATCGCTTCCATAGTAGTCATTGGTCAGAAGTTTAATATTTTCATTCGGGCACCAAGTAATATTTCCGCCAAAACCTGGCATGTCATTAAACGATCCATAGCTTTGCCATCCGTTGATGAGCCATGGCTCTATCTTCAAAGTTTTTGATGGGAAAATCTGAACTCGGATGCCGTTGAAAAACCAAGGAGTATTATCAGAAGTATAAGATGCCTGATATTCCCAGTTCTCCACTTGATAATACGAATTGAGACCTACATATGACATAAACATACCTCCATCCACATTAATTCCGTGCATCACATTAAAGTGATACCCTCCATACGCTTCGCTTATATAACGATAAGCATCTGCCAAATCATATTGACCGCGATAAGGACTTAAATCATTTCGGGGAACAACTGTAGAGCGTGTTCCGAATTGAGTCATTATCCTTCCGCGTGCTCCATTATAAGTAAAATCACCTCCGATAGCGGC
This sequence comes from Bacteroidota bacterium, assembly GCA_003164895.1. GTDB lineage: Bacteria > Bacteroidota > Bacteroidia > Palsa-948 > Palsa-948 > Palsa-948. Next base: position 22,370 of record PLUL01000021.1, read on the forward strand.
ACATGAAACTTCCATTTCATTGGTGCGAGCCATTGCTGTGGAACCGACAACCGTATGATCTATTGGATTTGCTCCGGAATAATTGGCATTGGCATCTACCATGATACATCCGGTAACATATTTACTTGACAATACGGATGAATCTCTGCGGTCATTGCCATTTTGCCACGACCAATCCTGCCCTTCAAAAGGAATTTGGGATTTGATCGAATCCTTTTTTTGCGCAAAAGCCGTCAATGCACTTGCAAAGAGAGCGATGCTTAGTAATTGTGTTTTCATAGTTGTGGATTTATTTATTTATTTTGGTTTGTTACTGATTGGCTCAACAGATAATTTACTTTATACATTTTATTATTATTATCAAAAGTCGAAATATCTTTTTCTGAAGAAAACTCCTGGTCAAGCTTGTTATGGAATTTTACATTATCAGGGAAACTGTTTTTGAGATTACTGATTGTCAGAGGAAGGATAGCAGAATTTAATGTTGTGCTGAAAAAATATTTTTTAACAAATTCACGTGCTTTGCCATTGGCCGAAGTAACGGCAACATCAGCAACATAAATAACAATAGTTTTATTTTCTACTATCTGATATTCCTTGTCTCGTTCTGTAAAAAATCTGTAATCATTTTGATGGCAATCCCGAAAACCAAAAATGCTGTCTTTATATAATTGTATTTTTTTCCCTTTTTTAAATACGTCTATATAGTTTTTAGACAAAAAATGATTTAATTTTATTTTACCGGAAGATGAATCGCAATTAACTTCATAAGAAAGTTTATTACCCTTATAATCTTGGTAATTTATAAATATGCCACTATAAGCAATGGTATCAGATTTCTGAGCAAAAGAGAATTGTACAAGAAAAATAAAAAATAAAAATGCAATTGTCTTCATAGTAATAATTATTTGAGATTATCTAATGCGATGTTCAGTTTAAGCACATTCACTTTTCCGGGACCCAGCAATCCGAATAATGGTCCTTCTTTTATTTTATCAATAAGGTCATAAAGTTCTTTTTCACTTCTGTTTCTTATTTTAGAAATTCTCGGCACCTGTATTTTAGCTGCCTGAAAAGAAATGTCAGGATCTAATCCGCTGCCCGATGCAGTTACCATTTCAACAGGTATGTCCGATTTTTTAACTGCCGGATTATGAATCATAAACGTATCAATGCGCGCTTGTACCTGTGCAAGGTATTCAGCATTGGTGGGTCCTTTATTGCTTGCTCCGGAACCTGCGGCATTGTAGCCCACGGCTGAAGGACGCGACCAGAAATATTTATCAGCGGTGAATGTCTGCCCGATATTTGTAAAACCATATTTTGAATTGCCGTTCGCATTTCCATAGCTTATGATTTCACCTTTGCCATGGTTGGGAGCAACAACTTGCCCGATTCCCCATACGACCAACGTGTATGCGCCTGAGAAAAAGAGAATGCAAACAAGAGTTAGTTTGATTGCGGGTAATAAATGAGTTTTCATTTTATTTTAAGTTTTTATTATTATATGAAGAATGCGACAGCCATGTCAATGAGTTTAATTCCGATGAACGGGATAAGTACACCGCCACCGCCATAAATGAAAAGATTGCGTTGCAGCAATGCACTTGCGCCAATGGGTTTGTAAGTAACACCTTTCAACGCAAGCGGAATAAGCATTGGAATAATTATTGCGTTAAAGATTACTGCTGAAAGAATCGCGCTTGCAGGTGAATGCAAATGCATAATGTTCAATGCTTGTAATGCCGGAATAGATGTAATAAAAAGTGCCGGTACGATGGCAAAATATTTTGCCACGTCATTGGCAATGGAAAAAGTGGTAAGAGTTCCGCGCGTCATCAGTAATTGTTTTCCTATCTCAACTATTTCGATAAGTTTTGTTGGGTCATTATCTAAATCAACCATGTTGCCTGCTTCTTTTGCAGCTTGTGTTCCGCTGTTCATGGCAACGCCTACATCCGCCTGAGCAAGTGCAGGAGCATCGTTGGTTCCATCGCCCATCATGGCAACAAGTTTTCCGAGCTTCTGTTCCTTTTTGATGTAGTTCATTTTATCTTCGGGTTTTGCTTCGGCAATAAAATCATCTACTCCTGCTTTTCCCGCAATGTATTTTGCTGTAAGCGGATTATCGCCCGTTACCATCACCGTTTTAACTCCCATTTTTCTCAGGCGTTCAAATCGTTCACTGATGCCTGGTTTGATAATATCCTGCAATTCAATTACGCCAACTACTTTTTCATTTTCAGAAACAACCAAAGGTGTTCCGCCATTTGAAGCAATTTCCTTCACCTTAACTTCCATATCTCTGTGAAGTTGATTTCCTGCTTTTTCACACAAGTTTTTAATAGCATCAAAAGCTCCCTTGCGGATACGAACTCCATTTGAAATATCTATTCCGCTGGAGCGAGTTTCTGCGGAGAATTTAACAAAGCGTGCATCTTTCAAAAGTGCATCGGTAGCTTGAGTTTTTGCTCCCTGACTTTTTGCAAGTTCAACAATGGATTTACCTTCGGGTGTTTCATCGGATAGAGATGATAAAACACAATCAGCAATAAATTTTTCATTGTCCACGCCAACAGAAGGATAAAAATTAGTTGCTTTTCTGTTGCCGATTGTTATGGTTCCGGTTTTGTCAAGTAACAATACATCAAGGTCACCAGCAGTTTCCACTGCTTTGCCAGATTTTGTAATCACATTAGCGCGTAAAGCTCTGTCCATTCCCGCAATGCCGATTGCTGAAAGCAGACCTCCGATGGTGGTAGGAATTAAACAAACAAAAAGAGAAATGTATGCAGCTATTGTGATTGAAGTATGCGCATAATCAGCATAAAATTTTAATGTAACGCAAACGATGGTGAAGATGAGAGTGAAACCTGCTAATAAAATTGTCAATGCAATTTCATTCGGAGTTTTTTGACGCGATGCACCTTCCACTAATGCAATCATTTTATCTAAGAAACTTTCTCCCGGTTCTGTTGTTACCTGCACTTTTATTTTGTCTGACAAAACTTTTGTTCCGCCTGTAACCGATGATTTATCTCCGCCTGATTCACGAATCACGGGAGCGCTTTCGCCGGTAATAGCCGATTCATCAATGGTGGCAATGCCCTCAATGATTTCTCCGTCTGTCGGAATAATATCTCCTGTTTCGCAGATAAATACATCGCCTTTAATTAATGAAGATGAGCTTACAACTTTTATTTCGTTAGCAATAATTTTTTTTGCCGGAGTTTCTTCGCGTGTTTTACGCAGGGAATTTGCCTGTGCTTTTCCGCGAGCTTCGGCAATAGCTTCAGCAAAATTTGCAAACAATAAAGTAAGAAACAGAATAACAAATATTGAGAAGTTGTATCCAACTGAACCTTCAGAAGTGTCTTTCGACATCATACTGTAAACTGTTACATACAACATGACGGCTGTTCCGATCTCCACTGTAAACATGACAGGATTGCGGAACATGATACGCGGATTCAGCTTAACAAACGATTGCACTAACGCTTCGTTCACCAGTTCTTTTTGGAAGAGGGCGGTATTTCTTTGTCTTTTAGCCATGGCCTTATTATTAAAATGTTTTCTATTATTAATGTATCATTGAAAAATATTCAGCAATTGGACCTAAAACCAAAGCAGGGAAATAAGATAAAGCGGTAACAATAAAGATTACCGCGAATATCATGACTCCAAAAGTTACCGTATCTGTTTTTAAAGTGCCAGCGCTTTCTGGAATATATTTTTTGTTTGCTAAAATTCCTGCAATGGCTACCGGTCCGATGATGGGGAGAAATCTGCCGAGTATCATCACAAAACCTGCGGTGATGTTCCAGAAAGGAGTATTATCTCCCAACCCTTCGAACCCGCTGCCGTTGTTTGCGTTACTGGACGTGTACTGATAAAGCATTTCTGAAAATCCGTGAAAGCCGGGATTGTTCAGCCAGCCCGCATGAGTAACAGGATTTGCTGCAAACCAATAAGATGCCAATGCGGTTCCTCCTTTAATAAGCAAAGCCGATAACAAAGTAACTACCACTGCGATTTTCATTTCACGCGCTTCAATTTTCTTTCCGAGAAATTCAGGTGTTCTTCCCACCATTAATCCGCTGATGAAAACAGCAATGATTATGAAAATGAAAAAGTTTAAAATGCCAACCCCGCATCCGCCATAAAACGCATTTACCATCATGGCAAGCATTTCATTCATGCCTGATAAGGGCATAAAACTATCGTGAAAAGAATTTACAGAACCTGTTGAAATAACAGTTGTAACAATACTCCAGTAAGCAGAAGCTGGCGTGCCAAAGCGAACTTCTTTTCCTTCCATCGCTCCGGCACTCATGTCCACTCCCATTTTTGCGATTGCAGGATTTCCATGTTGTTCCATTATCATATTCGGAATAACAAGGCAAAGGAAACCCAGCGTCATCACTCCGAAAATCATCCAGGCAAATTTTTTCTTTCTTAAATAATAACCTAATGCGAAAACCATTGCCATCGGAATGAGTAATTGAATAATCATTTCAATGATGTTGGTGAAGTAGTTTGGATTTTCAAAAGGATGTGCTGAGTTGACTCCAAAAAAACCACCACCATTCGTTCCTAAATGTTTAATAGGAATCATGGCAGCCACAGGACCTGTTGAAACACTTACAGTATCTGTACCTCCTTGCAAAGAGCTGATGGTATTCTTGCCGTCAAAAGTCATTGGCATTCCATTCATCATGAAAAGGATGGCTACTACAACTGAAATAGGAAGTAAAATCCGTGTCAGCGATTTTATAAAATAGTTGTAAAAATTTCCCAAATCCTTCGTAGTGCGCGCTTTTAATGCGTTGAACACAACTGCTGCTGCTGCTAAACCGGTTGCAGCAGAAACAAACTGCAAAAACGTGAAACACACTAGTTGAGATAAATATGTAGCTCCTGTTTCACCTGAATAATCCTGCAAATTGCAGTTCACCAAAAAGCTGATAGCAGTATTAAATGCCAAATCCGAACTCATGGATGGATTATGATCCGGATTCATCGGCAGCCATCCCTGATTCATCAGGATGAACATGGCAAATAAAAACCAGACAAGATTAATGGTGAGCAATGCCACCATGCTTTCTTTCCAGTTCATTTCCTTTTTAGCATCAATGCCGCTGATGCGGAAAAAGAAATTTTCGAGCGGAGCAAAAAAATCAAGCAGTGATTTTTCGCCCTCGTAAACTTTAGCGATGTATTTTCCAAACGGAATGGCAAGCGCCAGCGTGAGGACAAACATCAGGATGACTCCAAGTAGTTCTGAGTTCATAGTTTAAAATTTTTCAGGTTTGATTAATACATAGCAGAGGTAACAGAACATTGCTATACAAAGGATGAATAATGCTGTCATAGTTTTTTAGTTTTAAATATTTTCAAACCAATCAATTGATTTGTAGAACAGCCAAAAGCAAACAAGCCCTGCTGCAATTAGTCCGATTGTAATTAATGTGTCCATTTTTATTTTTTTTATTCAGATATTTTATTTGCCCAAAAATACATTCTTTCTAAAAGTTATTCAAATGATATTCGTCAATCCAATCAATGATGCTTATTAGGTTATATTCCGCTTGCACAAACTTGTTTGTAATATTCTGCTTGTAGAGATTTTGGAAAAAGGTCGCGGATATTGCATTTGTGTAATTCCATAAAACATGAAACAGAAAAAAGAAACACATTTGAAATAGCATTTTTTGTTTCATTGCTTCCGGTTTCAAATAATTTTTCTGCCACCGCAAAACATTTTTTAGCTCTCGAAATATTTCCAGTTATTATTAAAGTTTTTGTTAAGTCAGCAAATCTTTCTGCTTGCTTGTACATATTCTTTGTTTGATTTTTCATGGGGATAAATTTATTTGTTCGCTTACAGTATGCCAAACTCGTTCCATAAATTCAAAAACGAATCATTGTATTGAAAATGAGTTGATTAAAAGAAAAATATGATGAAAGAAAATGAGAAGAACCTATCAAAATGATAGATCGAATATCAGAATGATAGGGTCAGGAAACGATTTTGTATTCGTCTATTTTGCGGTAGAGAGTGGCTATGCCAATATTTAGTAAACGTGCAGCTTCTGCTTTATTTCCTTTGGTATAATTCAACACTTTTTGGATGTGCAGTTTTTCAACGCTTGTCAAATCAAAAGCGGAAAGAGTTTTTCCTTTGGATGTTGTTTCAACAGTGTTTTGAATTTCAAAAGGAAGTGTATCAATGGTGAGTTCATCGGAATTCGATAAAATAACACTTCGTTCAATTACATTTTTCAATTCGCGGATATTTCCTTTCCAAGTATGTGCTTTTAATTTTTGCAGATAATCACTGCTAAGTTTTGCATTCCGTTTATTTATTTTGACAGAAAATTGCTGCGCAAAATGTTCGGCAAACAGTTCAATGTCTTTTACCCTTTCACGCAAAGGCGGAAGCATAATCTGAAATGCGCTGAGCCGGTAAAATAAATCTTCGCGAAAAATTCCTTCTTCAATTTCTTTTTTCAAATCGCGGTTGGTCGCTGCAATCACTCGCACATTTACTTTGATAGTTTTGGTGTCTCCCACTTTTATGAACTCGCCTGCTTCCAATACACGCAATAGCTTTGCCTGTAAATCATGATTCATTTCACCAATTTCATCCAAGAAAATAGTTCCGTCATTGGCTTCTTCAAATAATCCTTTCTTATCCTTAATTGCACCTGTAAATGCGCCTGCTTTGTGCCCGAAGATTTCACTTTCTAAAAGTTCCTTGCTGAATGCGCTGCAATTGATGGCGACAAAGGGTTTGAGTTTTCTATTACTTCCTTGGTGAATTGCCTGAGCAAAAACTTCTTTGCCTGTTCCTGTTTCACCAAGAAGTAAAACCGTGGTATCTGTAACTGCAACTTTTTTTGCCAATGCAATTGCTTCCTGTATAGACTTTGAATTTCCAATGATATTATCAAAAGAATATTTTACGCCTACTTCCTTCTGTAATTTACAGAGGCGTTTTTGCAAATGCACTTTTTCAATGGCACGGTGAAGCAAAGGGATAATTTTGTCGTTGTCATCGGCTTTTGTGATGTAATCGAACGCGCCATTTTTTATCGCTTTTACTCCATCCGAAATATTTCCGTAAGCGGTAAGCATAATAATTTCTGCGAGCGGGAACTTGGATTTTATTTGTTGTGCAAGTTCTACTCCGTTGGCATCGGGAAGTTTTACGTCGCAAAGGATTACATCAATGTCATTGTGTTCTAACTTTTTCCAAGCGGACTTGGCATTGTCAGCTTCATAAGTTTCAAATCCCTCCAGCGAAATAATGCGAGTCAAAAGGTTACGAAGTTTTGCTTCGTCATCTACGATTAAAATGTTGCCTGATTTCATGTTGTAAAAGTAAGGATTTAAGTAACCGTCTCATGTCATAATTTTTAAAGCTTTGCTAGTTATCCGAAGTAAAACTGGTGAGTTCAGAACAGACTAACTCAAAGACCTTTACTGGAGATCCAAAAGATTCAAAGGACAGCATCCAAAAATTCATTGAAGATTACACATCAAAAAAAAAGCCCTTCTTCAGGGCTTTTTTTATTGCAGCACTTTTGAACTTGAATCCGCAGCAAACTCGGAAGTGAAATGAAATTTTATATCAGGATAAGATTCCTGAGAGTTCTGAAGCATCCAGGCACTTTCGGCAAAATATACAGGACGATTTTCTTTATCGTAAGCAATGTTGTTGGTTTTTGCATTAAAAAATTTATCTATCTGCGCTTTATTATCAGATGTAAACCAACATGCTTTATAAAAATTCAGCGGACGAAATTCACAAGACGCACCGTACTCCCCGGATAATCTGAATTGTATCACTTCAAATTGAAGCTCGCCTACTGTGCCAACAATTTTACGATTACCTAAAGTCTGAACAAACAACTGCGCCACGCCTTCATCTGTTAGCTGACGAATTCCTTTTTCCAATTGCTTTGTCTTGAACGGATCTTTATTTACTAATTCCTTAAATATCTCAGGAGAAAAACTTGGAATGCCTTTGAACTGAAGTTTCTCGCCTTCCGATAATGTATCTCCAATTTTAAAATTTCCTGTATCATACAAACCGATTACATCTCCGGGCCACGCTTCATCCAAAATACTTTTTTCATTCCCCATAAAACTGGTTGGGCTTGAGAAGCGGATTTTTTTATCAAGGCGCGTGTGATAATAAAATTTATTGCGCTCGAATCTGCCGGAACATATCCGGCAAAACGCAATTCTATCTCTGTGATTGGGATCAAGGTTGGCGTGTATCTTAAAAACAAAGCCGGTAAAAATTTCTTCTTCAGGATTTACCATGCGCACATCTGCTTGTCTCGAAAGTGGAAACGGAGCGATCTTTACAAACGTATCAAGCAATTCTTTTACTCCAAAATTATTTATCGCGCTTCCAAAAAAGACAGGAGCAAGATAACCTTCCCGATAAAGATTTATATCGAGTGGTTCAAATACACCTTCTATCAGTTCAACATCTTCTCTTAATTTATTTGCGAAATCTTCTCCAACATATTTCTCCAGCAAAGGATCGCTCAAATTATCAATTGCAATTACATCTTCTGCAATTCTGGATTTATCTCCCGAAAACAATTGAAGTGTTTTATCGTACAGATTATAAACCCCTTTAAATTCTGAACCGATTCCAATGGGCCAACTCAACGGGCGGGTATGAATACTTAACTCCTTGTCTATTTCCTCGAGCAAATCATACGGATTGCGTCCTTCGCGATCAAGTTTGTTGATGAAAACAATAACGGGAGTGTGTCTCATTCGGCAAACCTCCATTAATTTTCTTGTCTGCTCCTCAACTCCTTTTACACAATCAATCACAAGAATTACGCTGTCAACAGCAGTGAGCGTGCGGTAAGTATCTTCAGCAAAATCTTTGTGACCAGGAGTATCCAAAATATTTACTTTGTATCCTGCATATTCAAATCCCATCACCGAAGTAGCTACAGAAATTCCGCGCTGCTTTTCAATCTCCATGAAATCGGATGTTGCGGATTTCCTGATCTTATTATGCTTTACCGCACCGGCAATTTGAATTGCGCCACCGAAGAGAAGTAGTTTTTCTGTAAGCGTAGTTTTTCCGGCATCAGGGTGACTGATGATACCGAAAGTTCTTCGCTTTGCTATTTCTTCTCTGAGTGTCATATATCTTTACAAAAAAGAAAAGGCGAACAAATGTCCGCCTTTAATCTGCAATCTCTGATCTGCAACCTTTATTAGTCTGCTATCACTTCAAAATTTACTTTAATAGTTACTTCTTTATGAAGTTTCACCGTTGCAGTGTAATTACCAAGTGTTTTAATATTTTCTTCGTTGTCGAGAGAAATATGTTTTCTGTCAACATCATGACCTGATTTTTTTATTGCTTCAGCAAGTTGAATAGCAGTGATTGATCCGAATATTTTTCCTTTCTCCCCAGCTTTTGCTCCCACTTTAAGAACCATGTTCTTAAGAATGTCTGCAAATTTTTCTGCTGCTGTGCGAAGTTTTTCTTCTTTGTGAGCGCGCTGTTTAATTACTTCTGTAACTTCTTTTCTTCTTCCTTCGGTTGCTTCAACAGCAAATCCTTGCGGAAATAAAAAGTTGCGTGCATATCCCGATTTAACCTTCACGAGATCATGTTTTGATCCGAGGTTTTTTACGTCTTGTTTTAATATAACTTCCATTTTCTTAAAGTGTTAAATGATAATTTTTATTTTAAACAATCTGCAACAAACGGCATTAAAGCCAGATGACGTGCACGTTTTACCGCACGAGATACTTTGCGCTGATATTTCACCGATGTTCCAGTTAAACGTCTTGGAAGAATTTTTCCTTGCTCGTTCATAAAACGCATCAAGAAATCAGGATCTTTGTAATCAATGTGCTTCATGCGCATTTTTAAGAAGCGACAATATTTTTCGCGATTTACTTCGAGCGTAGGAGGATTTAAATATCTTATTTCACTTGAATCGGTTGTACTTGGAGTTTGAATAGCTGCCATTTTATAATAAGTTTTTAAGTTGAATGTTTAAATTGAAATTTACAATTACGCTGTAACTTCTTCTTTTCTATCTGTTTTCTTGTTAGCTAATTTTCCTTTTCTGCGTTCAGCATATTGAAGTGCGTATTTATCTAAGTGAACGGTAAGGTAGCGCAACACACGTTCATCGCGTTTGTAAGCGGTTTCCAAAAGAGGAATTGCTTCACCCGGTGCTTCAATTTGCATAAGGTGATAATAGCCCGTGTTTTTCTTTTTGATGGAGTAAGCCAACTTTTTCAAGCCCCAGCTTTCCTCGTGAACAATTTTTGCGTTCAGTTCCTTGATCAGCTTTTTGTAGCTGTTCACTGCCTCCTTGGTCTGCTCATCCGACAGAACCGGAGTTAAAATGAAAATGGTTTCGTACTGTTTTGACATTTGTTTTTGTTTTTCCTTTTTGTCCTCCTGCCCTTTTTTGAGCAAGAATGGTCTAACGGGACATAAAGAGTTATTGTTTTATTTTTTCCTTTCCTATGTGAAAGGGTGGCAAATGTAAGAAAAAGTTTAATACGAGGAATTTATAAACAAGTGCTTATTTATTATATCAAAAATTTAGTAAAGACGAAAAGAAACTGATGACAAAGAAATTCAAAGATGTTCTTTTAAGCATTCATTGGAATAAAGATGTATTCTCAACAGTATTTTATCAACAAATCTTTTCTCAACTTTTATTTTCCTTAATTTCGTTCCGTGAAAGAATCGCAGACAAAATCTCATTACGAAAAAAAGTTCTTAGAAGAACTTGCACGCCTCAATGCCGAGCAGCGCAAAGCAGTAGAACATATTGATGGTCCCGTAATGGTCATCGCTGGTCCCGGCACAGGCAAAACACAAATCATTGCTGCGCGCATCGGGCATATTTTAAAATCGGATATTCAAATTGCTCCGCACAATATTCTCTGCCTCACTTACACCGATGCAGGAACTGTGGCAATGAGAAACCGTTTGTTGCAATTCATCGGTCCCACAGCTTACCGCGTTAACCTTTACACCTTTCATGCTTTCTGTAACGATATCATTCAGCACAATCTGGATTATTTTGGCAAGCGCGAAATGGAACCCATTTCAGAATTGGAAACCGTTCAGCTCATCCGCGAAATGCTGGATGCGCTCCCGCCTACCCATGCGCTCAAAAGATTGAAGGGAGAAATTTATTACGATGTTCCGCGCATAAAAGATCTCTTCCGCACCATGAAGGAAGAAGATTGGACACCCGAACATGTTTCTGCACAGATTGATAATTATCTAAACGACCTGCCTACTCGCGATGAATACAAATACAAAAAAGCAAATTCAAAGACAGGAATTAAAGTGGGTGATGTAAAACAAAAAGATGTTGACGCGCAGAAAGAGAAAATGGAATTGCTTCGTGCAACGGCAAAACTATTTCCAAAATATTGCGAGATGATGAAAGAGCGCAACCGCTACGATTACAGCGATATGATTTTGTGGGTGCTCAATGCTTTCAAGAAAGACAAAAACTTTTTAAGCGCGTATCAGGAATGGTATCAGTATTTTCTCATAGACGAATATCAGGACACCAGCGGTGCGCAGAATGAACTTTTGCAATTGCTCATTGATTACTGGGAAAAACCAAACGTGTTTGTTGTGGGCGATGACGACCAGTGCATTTATGAATTTCAGGGCGCGCGTGTAAAGAACATGACCCAGTTCGTTGAACACTATCCCGACATTGAAGTGGTGGTGCTGAAAGAGAATTACCGCTCCACACAAAAAATTCTGGATGCATCAAAAGCAGTGATAGATAATAATGTTCAGAGATTGGTGAATCAATCTCCCTTGTTAAAGAAGATACCTGCTCTATCAAAAACTTTAGTTGCTTCCAACCCTGTCATTCAGAAATCGGATGTTGTTCCTCAGTTGATTCAGTATTATAATATTCAGCACGAAGAAGCCGACATTGTCGAACAGATATACACGCTCAAGGAAGAAGGAATAAATCTTTCAGAAGTTGCAATAATTTATTTCAAGCATGCACAATCGAACAACATCATCGAGCTGCTGGAGAAAAAAGAGATTCCTTATAATGTAAAGAAGAAAATAGATATTCTGAATCTCACAGTCATTCAGCAGTTGCTGAATATTTTGTCTTATTTAAAAGAAGAGCACGACCGGCCACACAGCGGAGAATATCTTTTGTTCGAGATGATGCATTATCGTTTTTTTGGGATCAATCCGAGAGACATCGCAAAGATATCTGCGCATTGCGGAAAAAATTATAAGCTGACTTGGAGAGGATTTCTTACAGATCAGGAAGGATTGAGATCATTGAACCTGGAAAATATTGATCCCATAATTTCCTTTGAAAAAAATCTGAACGACTGGATCTCCGAAGTGTCTAACAGCACACTTACCATACTTTTTCAAAAAGTATTGAATCAAAGTCAGCTGCTGAAGTTCATTCTGAATGCAGCCGAAAGAGTTTGGCTGTTGCAGGTAACGACTACGTTTTATGATTTCATTAAAGCAGAGTGTGAAAAACAGCCGTTGCTCACAATCAAACAATTCATAGAAATGATTCAGCAGATGCGCGAAGCAAATATTTCTATCGCCATAAACAAAACGGTTTATGAAGAGAACGGTGTTAATCTCATCACAGCGCATTCTGCAAAAGGTTTGGAGTTTCGATACGTCTATTTAATAGGATGCACTACCGATAATTGGGAACGCTCGCGAGGCATGACGAACAAATTCTCGCTTCCCGACACGCTCACCTTCACCCAAAAAGATGACGAGAACAAATTAGAAAGCGCAAGACGTTTGTTCTACGTTGGAATGACGCGCGCAAAAGAATACTTGCAGATATCTTTCGCAGAAAATTCCAATACCGGCAAAACACTTGAACATACTATATATATAGAAGAAATAAAAGCAAAGACAGATATAATCATCGAAAAAAAACATCTGTCAACCGAAAAAATTTCTGAATACACAGCATTTGCGCTCACAGATAAAGAAATTTCAAAACCCGAAACACTTGCGCTGAATAAGGATTTCATCAATGCTCAGCTTGCAGACTATAGTTTAAGTGTTACGCATCTGAATAAATATTTAAAATGTTCTGTTGCTTTCTATTATGAAAATATTCTGCGTGTTCCTTCAGCAAAAAATGAAGACACTGCTTTTGGAACAGCCATTCACAGCACCTTGAAATGGCTTTTTGATGAAATGATAAAGTCAAATCAATTTCCTTCCAAAGAAGCATTCATAACTATTTTTAAGAAAAGCTTATTCACCGAGAGAAGTTCATTCACAGATATAGGATATAAAAACAAAATAAGTTTGGGCGAAAAGAATCTACCTGGATATTATAACAAATATGTCAACTTGTGGAATACGAATGTAAAGATGGAAGTTCCTATTAAGAATGTAGAATCGGAAGGAATTCCCATCAACGGGAAATTGGATAAAATAGAATTCACAGGAAATGAAGTTAATGTTGTTGATTACAAAACAGGAAATCCTGAAAAAGGAATAAAAGGGCTAAACCCTCCAAGCGAAAAAGAACCTTATGGTGGAGATTACTGGAGACAAATTGTTTTCTACAAAATTCTTTTGGACAGCTATAAGCGCAATGACTGGAAAATGGTTTCAGGAGAAATTGATTTCATTTTAAAAGATGAAAAAAAGACAAAAGATTTTATAAAGATAAAACTACCGGTAAGCAAAGAGGATATTTCTACAGTAAGAAATCAAATAAAAGAAGTTTACGGAAAAATAATGAACCATGAATTCACTCAGAGGTGCGAAGATGAAAAATGCCGTTGGTGCACATTCATAAAAAGCAACCGCACTATTTTGATGTTTGAAGAAAGTAATCAAGAATTATTTGAGAGCTGATTGCTTTAATATGCGGAGAAAAGATTGCAATTGGTTTGATTTTGTTATTAACAATAATATCCCTCCCTCTCTTGCACTCACTGATGGAAAAATCTATTGTAGTTTCCTATAGCTGTTCAGACGCTATTTTTCTTCTAAAATTCAATACTGAAAGCAACTTATTGGACATGTATGTTATTCGAAAAGAATGGGGTCTAAACGGGGTTATTAACACATTGTTGAAAAATATTTCAAAAACCATTTTTCGTATTAAAATTAATGTACCTTTGCGCCCCTTCTGAAGTTCATTCACGCATATAAACGTATGCGGTATTCTTCAACGAAGGAGAAAATATTTTGTTTGCTCCGTAAAAATTACGGTGTAAACGCAACAAAAAAAAACGAAATGCCAACAATACAACAACTGATCAGACACGGACGCAAAAAGTTTACGCGCAAGAGTAAGTCTATCGCATTAAACCGCAGTCCGCAAAGAAGAGGCGTATGCATTAAAGTGTACACCACTACTCCTAAAAAACCAAATTCAGCTTTGAGAAAAGTTGCGAAAGTTCGTCTCTCTAACGGAAACGAAATCATTGCATACATTCCGGGGGAAGGACATAATTTGCAAGAGCACTCAATTGTTCTTGTTCGCGGAGGCAGGGTAAAAGATTTACCTGGAGTTCGTTATCACATCGTACGAGGAACATTGGACACAGCAGGTGTGGATGCCATGCGCCAGTCACGTTCTAAATACGGAGCAAAAAGACCTAAAGCAGGTGCCGCAAGTGCAGCTCCAAAAGCAGCAGCAGAACCTAAAAAATAATTAAACAGAATGAGAAAAGAAAAAGCAAAAAGACGATACCTTCTTCCTGATCCAAAATTTCAGGATGCATTAGTTACACGTTTTGTGAACAACCTTATGCTTAGTGGAAAAAAGAACAAAGCATATGGCATTTTTTACAATACTTTGGAAATAGTTGCTGATAAAACCAAAGAAGATGGTTTGCAAACTTGGAAAAAAGCGTTGAGCAATGTTACTCCTTCTGTTGAAGTAAAATCACGCAGGATTGGAGGAGCAAATTATCAAATTCCTATGGAAGTTCGTCCTGAAAGAAAAATAGCTCTTGCCATGAAATGGCTTATTCAATACGCTAAGGAAAGAAAAGAAAACAGAATGAGCAATGGGCTTGCATCTGAAATCATTGCTGCGGCAAAAATGGAAGGCGGAGCATATAAAAAGAAAGAAGACACGCACCGCATGGCGGAAGCTAACAAAGCATATTCACACTTTAAGATTAGGTAATATATAATGAGCGATTTACATTTCACACGGAACATTGGCATAGCTGCTCATATTGACGCAGGCAAAACAACTTGCACTGAGCGTATTCTATATTATACTGGTGTTAATCATAAGATTGGTGAAGTTCATGATGGCGCTGCTACAATGGATTGGATGGTTCAGGAACAGGAGCGAGGAATCACTATTACTTCTGCTGCTACCACATGCTTCTGGAACTATCGTGGTAATAAATATAAGGTAAACATTATTGATACTCCAGGTCACGTTGACTTTACTGTTGAGGTGAATCGTTCACTTCGTGTATTGGACGGACTTGTATTTCTTTTCTCTGCAGTTGATGGTGTTGAGCCTCAATCTGAAACTAACTGGCGTCTTGCAAATAATTATAACGTAACTCGTATCTGTTTTGTAAATAAAATGGACCGTGCTGGTGCTGATTTTCTTAATGTATGCAAGCAGGTAAAAGAAATGCTTGGAGGAAACGCTGTACCCCTTCAATTGCCTCTTGGAGCTGAAGGGAATTTCCGCGGTGTTGTTGACTTAATTAACAACAGGGCAATTGAATGGAACGAAGAAGATAAAGGCATGACTTTCAAGGTGGTTGAAATTCCAGCCGAAATGAAAGATGAAGTATATCACTGGAGAGAAAAATTACTTGAATCAGTTTCTGAATTTGATGATAAGATAATGGAAAAATTCTTCAGCGATCAGTCAACTATTACTGAAGATGAAGTTCTGACTGCATTACGCAAAGCAACTATTGCAGGAAAAATTATTCCTATGGTTTGCGGTTCAGCATTCAAGAATAAAGGAGTTCAAACCATGCTTGATCTGGTTATGGCAATCATGCCATCTCCTATGGATAAAGATAATATTCACGGTATAAACCCCGATACAGAACAAGAAGTTACACGTAAACCGGATGTAAAAGATCCTTTTACAGCTCTTGCATTTAAAATTGCTACCGATCCTTTCGTAGGACGTTTGGCTTTCTTCCGCGCATATTCAGGAAGATTGGATTCTGGTTCTTATGTATTGAATACTCGTTCAGGACAAAAAGAACGTATCTCTCGTATTTTTCAAATGCACGCCAACAAACAGAATCAGGTTCCATTTATTGAAGCGGGTGATATTGGCGCAGCTGTTGGATTTAAAGATATTAAAACAGGTGATACGCTTTGTGATGAGAAAAATCCTATTGTTCTCGAAGCAATGAATTTCCCTGAACCTGTTATCGGTATTGCTGTTGAACCAAAAACTCAAGCAGACCTAGATAAACTCGGAAACTCTCTTGCAAAACTTGCAGAAGAAGATCCTACCTTCAGAGTTAAAACTGATGAAGATTCAAGCCAAACTATTATCAGCGGAATGGGTGAACTTCACTTGGAAATTATTGTTGACCGTTTGAAACGTGAATTTAAAGTTGAAGTTAATCAAGGTGCTCCTCAGGTTAATTATAAAGAAGCTATCAACGCTACGATCGAACATCGTGAAGTATATAAGAAACAAACAGGTGGCCGCGGAAAATTTGCAGACATCGAGTTTACAGTTTCTCCTGTTGACGCTGACTTCGTAACTACAGACAAGAATGGCGGATTACAATTTGAGAATGAAGTTACAGGTGGAAACATTCCACGCGAGTTTATTCCTGCAATTGAAAAAGGATTCCGTGCAGCAATGACAAACGGTGTTCTTGCCGGATTCCAAATGCAAACAATGAAAATTGTTGTTACTGACGGTTCATACCACGATGTGGATTCTGATGCGCTGTCATTTGAGATATGCGCACGTACTGCATTCCGCGAAGCAATACCAAAAGCAAAACCTGTTCTTCTTGAACCGATCATGAAAATGGAAGTTATTACTCCCGAACAATATATGGGTGATGTGGTTGGTGACTTGAACCGCAGACGAGGAATCATTGAAGGAATGGATAGCAAAGGAAATGCCCAGGTGATCAAAGCAAAAGTTCCGCTTGGAGAAATGTTCGGATATGTAACTCAGTTGCGAACGCTTACATCAGGACGAGCAACTTCTACTATGGAGTTTTCGCATTATGCTGAGACCCCAAGAAATATTTCCGAAGAAGTAATTGCAAAAGCAAAAGGTAAAAAAGCAGCAGAAAAAGTTTAATATTATAAATTAAATATGAGCCAGCAAAAGATCCGCATCAAACTAAAATCGTACGATCATCACCTCGTGGATAAATCGGCAGAGAAAATTGTAAAGACAGTAAAGTCAACAGGAGCTGTGGTAAGCGGGCCCATTCCACTTCCAACCAATAAACGCATTTATACTGTTCTTCGCTCACCTCACGTGAATAAAAAAGCAAGAGAACAGTTTCAACTGTGCACATACAAACGCTTGCTCGATATTTATAGTTCAAGCCCAAAAACAATTGATGCACTAAGTAAACTCGAATTACCAAGCGGCGTGGAAGTAGAAATTAAAGTATAACAGATTTTTTTGAAACAGAAACTTTAGATTTTAGAATAAAAAAATATAAATAAAATGTCAGGAATTCTCGGAAAAAAAATAGGTATGACAAATATGTTCGATGTATCAGGCAGATACATTGCATGTACAGTCATTGAAGCGGGACCATGTGTTGTTACTCAGGTAAAAACAACAGATAAGGACGGATACAATTCTGTTCAACTCGGATTTGGCGAGAGAAAAGAAAAACATACTACTTCTCCGCAAATGGGTCATTTCAAAAAAGCAGGAACTACTCCCAAGAAAAAAGTGGTGGAGTTCCGTGACTTTGATGGGGAAGAAAAGAAGATGGGTGATGTTGTCACACTTGATATTTTTACTGAAGGAGAATATGTGGATGTTATCGGAACATCCAAAGGAAAGGGATTTCAGGGAGTTGTGAAAAGACATCATTTCAGCGGAGTTGGTGGCGCAACGCACGGTCAGCATGACCGTCAACGCGCTGGAGGTTCTATGGGTGCTTCTTCTTACCCATCACACGTATTCAAAGGCAAACGTATGCCTGGAAGAATGGGTGGCGACAGAGTGAAAGCTCGCAACCTTGAAGTAATGAAATTAATTAAGGATAAAAATCTTTTAGTTGTAAAAGGTTCCGTTCCTGGAGCAAGCGGAAGTTTTGTAATCATTCATAAATAATTGTTGTAAATAATAATTGCAATGGAAATAGCAGTATATAATTCAAAAGGAAATAAAACGAAACGTACGGTTTCTCTGGATGATTCCATTTTCAATGTGGAACCAAATGACCATGCGATTTACCTTGACGTAAAACAATACCTTGCGAATCAAAGACAAGGAACTCATAAATCTAAAGAAAGGAATGAAATTCACGGAAGTACACGCAAACTTGTGAAGCAAAAAGGTTCTGGCGGTGCGCGTAAAGGAAGTATTAAGAATCCTCTTTTCAGAGGCGGCGGACGGGTTTTTGGTCCAGAGCCAAGAGATTATTCTTTCAAATTGAATAAGAAAGCAAAAAGAGTTGCACGTATCAGCGCACTTTCTCAAAAAGCAAAAGCTAATTCCATCACTGTTCTTGAGGATTTTAATTTTGAAAATCCAAAAACAAAAAATTACGTGGAATTGCTTGGCAATTTTGAAATGACCGGAAAGAAAACTTTGCTTGTAACTAATAGCGATGATAAAAACATTGTTCTTTCAGCAAGAAACCTGAAAGGTGCAAAAGTTACTTCAGTGAATTCACTGAACACATACGACATTATGAATGCAAGTAATTTGCTTTTGTCAGAGAGTTCTATCAAAGCAATTGAAACAATATTACTGAACACTAACACATCTGAGTCATGAGCATTTACGTAAAACCAATCATCACCGAAAAATTTTCTGCAATGGCAGACAAAGGTCGCTATGCTTTTGTAGTTGAAAAGACTGCAAACAAAGTGGAAATTAAAAACGCCATTGAAAAAGCATACGGAGTTACTGTTCAATCGGTGAACACGATGAATTACATAGGTAAAATAAAAATGAGATATACACAGACAAAAATAATGAATGGTCTGGTTAAGAAAGCCAAGAAAGCTGTAGTAACACTCAAGAAAGGCGACACAATTGATCTTTACGGAAATATTTAATAAAGAAAAACAATGGGAGTAAAAAGATTCAGACCTCTTACACCGGGTCAAAGACATAAAGCGACAAATGACAACAAAGACATTACTACAAATGTTCCTGAGAAGTCTTTGCTTCGTCCGCACAAAAGCAGCGGAGGTCGTAACCGCACTGGTAAAATGACCATGCGTTACATCGGTGGCGGACATAAAAGACGTTACCGCGTTATTGATTTCAAAAGAGACAAACATGACATTCCGGCGCTTGTAAAAACTATTGAATACGATCCAATGCGTACTGGTCGTATCGCACTTCTCCAATACAGTGACGGAGAAAAAAGATACATCCTTGCTCCTCAAGGATTGCAAGTTGGTCAAACAATCGTTTCAGGACAAAATGTTGCTCCAAATGTTGGAAACGCAATGCCTCTTTCAAATATTCCACTGGGAACAATTGTACATAACATTGAATTGAATCCTGGTCAGGGTGGAAAATTCATTCGCAGTGCAGGAACTTATGCTCAGCTTACATCTAAAGAAGGAACTTACGTCACACTAAAAATGCCTTCCGGTGAAATTCGCATGGTACTTGCCAAGTGCATGGCTGTTGTTGGCTCTGTTTCAAATACAGACCACAGTCTTGAAAGACACGGAAAAGCAGGACGTATCCGCTGGTTCGGAAGACGACCACGCACACGTGCAGTTGTAATGAATCCGGTTGACCATCCGATGGGTGGCGGTGAAGGAAGAGCGTCAGGAGGACAACCTCGTTCACGTAAAGGCACAGGATTAAGAGGACAAAAAACAAGGAACAAAACAAAAGCTTCTAATCGTTATATTATCGAAAGAAGAACAAAAGGATACGGTTCTAAAAAATAATTAATACAAACAAAGACATGGCTCGTTCGCTAAAAAAAGGATTCTTCGTAGATTTCAAACTCAACAAAAGAGTTCAGGAAGTTGTTGCAGGAAAAAAGAAATATGTAATTAAAACTTGGTCGCGCAGATCAATGATTTCTCCTGACTTTGTCGGAATGACTTTCGCGGTTCATAACGGGAATAAATTTATTCCGGTTTATGTAACAGAAAACATGGTTGGTCATCGCTTGGGAGAATTTTCTCCTACTCGTACCTTCCGCGGACATACAGGTCACGTTAAAGCAGAAGCAAATGCACCTGCTGCACCAAAAGAAAATAAATAATT
The DNA here is from genome assembly GCA_003164895.1 of Bacteroidota bacterium. Taxonomy (GTDB): domain Bacteria; phylum Bacteroidota; class Bacteroidia; order Palsa-948; family Palsa-948; genus Palsa-948. The sequence continues at coordinate 42,838 of PLUL01000021.1, forward strand.
GAAGAATAATTTTTAATAAGAAAAATAAAATGGGAGTTCGTAAACGTGAAATGGCAGACGCAAGAAAAGAAGCGAACAAAACTTCTTATTTCGCGAAGTTGAATAATTATCCAACTTCTCCGAGAAAAATGCGCTTACTTGCCGACCTTATCCGAAACAAACCGGTTGAACACGCTTTGAATGTGCTTCGCTTTCATGCACAACATGCTTCAACACCTCTTTCCAAACTGATTGTTTCTGCAGTAAAAAATTACGAAGCAAAAACAGGTTTGCGTGCCGAAGACAGCAATTTATTTGTAAAAGAAATCAGAGTGGATGAAGGCGCAATGCTGAAACGATTCCGCCCTGCTCCGCAAGGAAGAGCGTACAGAATTCGTAAACGTTCAAATCATGTAACTGTAGTGTTAGATACAAAAAAAGAAGAACAACAATCATAGAATAATGGGACAAAAAGCAAATCCAATTGGTAATCGCCTCGGAATCATCCGCGGATGGGACTCTGCATGGTTTGGTGGAAAACACTATGCTGAAAAACTTATTGAAGACGAAAGCATTCGCAAATATCTGAACGCGCGTTTACAAAAAAGCAGCATCTCTCGTATTGTCATTGAGAGAACACAAAAACTTGTTACTGTTACAATTCACACCGCTCGCCCGGGAATTATTATTGGAAAGGGCGGTTCGGAAGTTGATAAATTAAAAGAAGAATTAAAAAAGATTACTAATAAAGACATTCAGATAAATATTTTTGAAGTAAAACGTCCGGAAGTTGACGCTCGAATTGTTGCCGATGGAATTGCACGACAAATTGAAGCGAGAATTTCTCACAAGCGTTGCATTAAAATGGCAATCGCATCCGCAATGAGAATGGGCGCAGAAGGAATTAAAGTTCGCGCGGGTGGTCGTTTAGGAGGCGTGGAAATTGCACGCAGTGAAGAATTTAAGGAAGGAAGAACTCCTCTTCATACATTCCGCGCTGATATTGATTACGCAAATTCTGAAGCTCATACTTCAATGGGAAGAATAGGAATTAAAGTTTGGATTTGCAGAGGAGAAGTTTTTGGAAAACGTGACCTCTCCCCTAACATTACTGACAGACGCGATAAGAAAAAAGGAAAACATAAAGAAGGCGGAGAACACCGTGGCGACCGCAGAGACAGCAGAGGCGGAGGCAGAGATAATCGCGGTGGTGGCGGAAGAGACAGAAGATAAAAATTAAACATTGAACTTTTAAACTTTGATATAACGTGTTACAACCAAAGAAAACAACATTCAGAAAAATGCACAAGATGATTCCAAGCGGAAATTCCCGCAGAGGAAACACATTGGCATTTGGTTCTTTCGGCATAAAAGCCATGGAAACCGTATGGATTACTTCGCGTCAGATTGAAGCTGCGCGTGTTGCCCTTACTCGCCATCTGGGACGAGAATCAAAAGTGTGGATACGAATTTTTCCCGACAAACCCATCACTAAAAAATCTCCTGGAACTCGTATGGGAAAAGGAAAAGGAAATCCGGAATATTGGGTGGCAGTTGTAAAAGCCGGCAGAGTAATGTTTGAAACCGAAGGTGTAAAATTGGCTGATGCGAAAGAAGCATTCCGACTTACCGGAGACAAACTTCCTTGCTTATCGAAGTTCATTGTAAGAAATGATTATTCTGAAAATAAAGATTAAGTTAATAGCAATATAAAATGAAAAAAGCGGACTTATCACAGACATCAACAAAAGACCTTCAGGAAAAACTGAAGGAAGAACAAAATTCGTTGGATAAAATGTTCTTCACTCATTCAATTTCTCCTATAGAAAACCCAATGAGAATTCCTCATACGAAAAAAAACATTGCACGCATGATGACTGAACTTCGCAAAAGAGAATTATCAGAAAAGAAAAATTAATTGTAAATTATTTATAAAATGGAAGTAAGAGAATCAAACAGAAAAGAAAAAGTAGGACTTGTAACCAGTAACAAGATGACAAAGACCATCGTTGTTTCTGTTCAGCGTCAGATAAAACATCCTAAATACGGAAAGTTCATCAAACGAACAAGCAAGTTCATGGCGCATGATGAAAAAAATGAATCTAACATTGGAGATACAGTTCGCATTGTTGAAACACGTCCTCTCAGCAAAAATAAATGTTGGAGATTAGTTGAGATAGTAGAAAAAGCAAAATAAAATTATTTAAAAAGAACCGATATGATACAACAGGAATCAAGATTAGCATGTGCGGATAACAGCGGAGCAAAAGATGTTCTTTGCATTCGTATTTTAGGAAGCGTTCGTGCATCCGCAACTGTTGGCGATAAAATAGTTGTTGCCGTAAAAAAAGCATTACCTGCCGGAGGGGTAAAAGAACATTCAATTTCTAAAGCAGTTATTGTTCGTACTAAAAAAGAAATCCGAAGAAAAGATGGTTCATACATCCGCTTCGATGATAATGCTGTAGTTCTTCTTTCTGAAACAGACGAACTAAGAGGCACACGTATTTTCGGTCCTGTGGCAAGAGAACTTCGCGAAAAACAATACATGAAAATAATTTCTTTAGCACCAGAGGTTCTTTAAGAAATTGAAATATAGATTTTAATAATTAATTGAAATGGCAAAACTTAAAATAAAAAAAGGCGACACTGTAAAAGTGATTGCCGGTGACGACAAAGGAAAGCAAGGACGAGTTCTTTCTGTTGATAAAGTAACTTTTCGTGCACTTGTTGAAGGAATTAATATGGCAACAAAACATACTAAACCTACTGCAAAAAATACCAAAGGCGGAATTGTTCATCAGGAAGCATCTATTCATATTTCAAACTTAATGTTTGTGGATGCGCAAGGCAATACAACAAAAGTTGGAAGAAGAATTGATGAAGCAACAAGCAAATTAGTTCGCTACTCAAAAAAATCCGGTGAAACAATTAAGTCAATTAAGTAATAACAGAAAATATATTTTGTAATGGCAAAGCAAGAAGGAAAAAAAGAAAGAAAGGCGAGTTCAAAAGACTCTTCTCAGGAAGCAATTCAGAAGGAAACAATAGTTAATAAGGATTATATTCCTCGTCTGAAAACAAAATATCAGAAAGAAATTGTTTCTTCTTTGATGAAAGAATTTCATTTCAAAAGTCCGATGCGCGTTCCCGTTCTCAAAAAAATTGCCATCAACCAAGGAGTTGGAGATGCAGTTGCTGATAGAAAAATTATTGAAAGCGCAATTAGCGAAATGACGACTATCACAGGACAAAAACCTATGCCAACGCTTTCTAAAAAAGATATTTCAAATTTCAAATTAAGAAAAGGCGTTGCAATTGGCGTGAAAGTTACTTTGCGTTCAAATAAAATGTATGAATTCCTTGACAGATTCATTGCTACTGCCCTGCCCCGCATTCGCGATTTCAAAGGTATCAGCAAAAAAGGTTTTGACGGAAGAGGAAATTATACACTTGGAATCACTGAACAAATTATTTTTCCTGAAATAAATATTGACAAAGTAAATAAAGTGCGAGGAATGGATATTACGTTTGTTACTTCTGCGAGAAACAATGCTGAAGCACACGCACTTCTCAGGGAATTTGGAGTGCCTTTCAAAAAAGAAGAAGACGAGAAAAAAGGAAATCAAAAAGATGAGATTTTCAGTGCAGTTGCAAAAAAAGATTCAAAGGATTCTAAAAAATAAAATATACTCATGGCAAAAGAATGCATTAAAGCAAGACAAAGAAAACGCGAAAAATTAGTTGAAAAGTTCGCAGAAAAGCGTGCGGCTCTTAAAAAAGCTGGCGACTATATCGCACTTAGCAAACTTCCACGTAATTCTTCAAAAGTAAGATTGCGCAATCGTTGCAAAGTAACAGGAAGAGCTCGAGCTTACTCACGTCAATTCGGAATTTCCCGTCTTGTTTTCAGAGAATGGGCATTAAACGGAAAAATTCCTGGAGTAACAAAATCAAGCTGGTAAAACGAAAATTAATAATTAGAAATTAATAATTACAATGGATACAATCGGAGATTATTTAACAAGAGTTAGAAACGCGATAAAAGCGAATCACAAAATCGTAGAGATTCCTGCTTCGGGTTTGAAAAAAGAAATTACAAAAATCCTGAAAGAGAAAGGATATATTCTTGATTACAAGGTCGAGGAAAATAAAGTTCAGGATAATATTAAGATAGCTCTTAAATATCATCCTACAACCAAGCAATCTGCTATTCGAAAAATTCAACGCATCAGCAGACCGGGTTTAAGAAAATTTGTTCCTCTTGAAAAAATGCCACGAGTTCTTAGCGGACTTGGAATCGCAATAATTTCTACTTCCAAAGGTGTAATGACTGATAAAGAAGCAACAAAAATGAATGTTGGTGGAGAAGTAATTTGTTACGTTTATTAATATAAAACTGAAAGAGTCATGTCAAGAATAGGAAAACAACCGATACCAATCCCGCAAGGAGTAACTGTAACTGTAAACAAAAGCGGTGTTACTGTAAAAGGAAAAATCGGAGAACTAACTCAGGCAATTGATCCTGATATAAAAGTTAAAGTGGAGGGAACTCAAGTTGTGCTTGAACGCCCTACTGATCAAAAACGTCATAAAGCGATGCACGGAATGTACCGATCGTTGCTTGCCAATATGATAAAAGGTACAAGTGAAGGTTATAAAATCCAGCAGGAAGTTGTAGGCGTTGGTTACAAAGCATCACACAAAGGTCAAACGCTTGACCTTGTTGTAGGATTTTCTCATCACATTGTGTTCGATCTTCCTAAGGAAATAAAACTTGAAACGCAAACTGAAAAAGGAAAAAATCCTACTATAATTCTTCAAAGTGCTGACAAACAATTGTTAGGACAGGTTGCGGCAAAGATACGTTCCATCAGAGCTCCAGAACCGTATAAAGGAAAAGGTATCAAGTTTACCGGTGAACAACTAAGAAGAAAAGCAGGAAAAACAGCAGCCACAGCAGCAAAATAATCTTAAACTGAATCCGTCATGAATAGGAAAGAAGAAAAAAGAAACAAAATAAAAAGAAGAATTCGCAGCAAGGTAAGCGGAAATACAGTACGACCTCGCCTCACCGTTTTCAGAAGCAATAATGAGATTTACGCTCAATTGATTGATGATTCAACCTGCAAAACTCTTGTTGCTGCATCCAGCACAGAAAAAACTCTTGCAAAAGAAAAAAGCAAATCAAAAGTTGAAAAAGCAAAATCTGTTGGTGCTGCTATTGCAAAGAAAGCAGTTGGAAAAGGAATCACTTCTGTTGTGTTCGACAGAAACGGATTTCTTTATCATGGCAGAGTAAAAGCGCTTGCCGATGGTGCTCGCGAAGCCGGATTGAAATTTTAATATAAAAATTGAAAAATAAAAAAAATGGCAAAAGAAACAGTCAAACGCGTTAAGTCAAGCGAAATCGAATTGAAAGATCGTCTCGTTGGAATTCAACGTGTAGTTAAAACTACAAAAGGAGGACGCACATTTTCTTTCTCTGCAATTGTAGTTGTAGGAAACAGCAAAGGCGTTGTTGGTTATGGTCTTGGAAAATCCCGTGAGGTAACTGCAGCAATTGCAAAAGGTGTTGACGATGCAAAGAAAAATTTGGTGAAAGTTCCCCTTTTGAAAGGAACTATTCCTCATATTCAATATGGAAAATTTGGTGGATCGAGAGTTTTCCTAAAACCGGCTTCTCACGGAACCGGTGTAATTGCAGGCGGTGCGATGCGTGCGGTACTTGAAAGTGCTGGAGTAACTGATGTACTCGCAAAATCTCAAGGATCATCAAATCCTCACAACGTGGTAAAAGCAACAATGGATGCTCTCCTAAAAATGAGAGATCCAATCACTGTTGCTCAGAACCGCGGCATTTCACTTAAAAAAGTTTTTGAAGGTTAAGTTATTAACGAATAATACGAAAAAGAAAATGGAACTACATAGTTTAAAACCAGCTCGAGGATCTGTTAAAACCAACGTAAAGCGTAAAGGTCGAGGGCAAGGTTCTGGCAAAGGAGGAACTTCTACAAAAGGACACAAAGGTCAGCAATCTGACAGCGGATATAACATGAGACGAGGTCACGAAGGCGGACAAATGCCTTTACAAAGACGTCTTCCTAAATTTGGTTTCACAAATATTTTCAGAAGAGAATATCAGGGAATAAATATTTTCACTCTTCAGAAACTTGTTGACGAAAAGAAAATTAAATCTTTTGATATTGCGACTTTCGTATCGCAAGGATTAATGAGAAAAAATGAACGCGTAAAAATTTTAGGCAAAGGCGAATTGAAAGCAAAATTAGATGTAAAAGCACACGCATTTACTGCTTCGGCAAAAGCAGCGATTGAAGCAAATGGTGGAAAAACAGAAATCGTAAAAGCATAATTTTCCCTATGAGGAATTTGATTCAAACTATAAAAAATATTTTTGCGATTGAAGATCTACGTTTCAGAATTTTATACACTCTGGGATTCGTTCTTATTTATCGCCTCGGTTCCTTTGTAGCTCTTCCGGGAGTTAACATGCATGCGCTCCATGCAAAAGGACAAGCCGAAGGATTAGCAGGATTGATCAACATGTTTGCCGGTGGAGCATTTTCGCGTGCATCTATTTTTGCACTTGGAATCATGCCGTATATTTCAGCTTCCATCGTTGTACAATTACTTAGTATGGCATTTCCTTACTTTCAGCGCATGCAGAAAGAAGGAGAAAGCGGCAGAAGAAAAATAAATCAATACACACGTTTTCTTACAGTCATCATCACTACACTTCAAGCGCCAGGGTTTATTTCTTCTCAGCTTACAAGTTATGCCGGAGTTGTGCCTGATCCAACTCGTTTGTGGTGGATTACAACAGTAATTATTCTTGTTGCAGGAACAATTTTTGTAATGTGGCTCGGAGAAAGAATTACCGACCGAGGTCTTGGAAATGGAATTTCAATTCTCATCATGATTGGAATTGTTGCCGATCTTCCTTTCGCCTTCGTTTCTGAATTTGCATCGCGCATGGAAGCAAAAGGCGGCGGGCTAATCATGCTGCTTCTCGAGCTTGTGTTCTTACTATTTGTAATTATTGCCTCTATCCTACTCGTTCAGGGAACACGGAAAATTCCTGTTCAGTTTGCTAAAAAAATTGTTGGCAACAGACAGTATGGTGGAGTTCGTCAATATATTCCTTTGAAAGTGAATGCTGCCGGAGTTATGCCGATTATTTTTGCTCAAGCAATTATGTTCATTCCAATTACTCTTGCAGGTTTTGCTTCTTCAGATAAACTTAGCGGAGTTATTGGTGCACTTTCCAATCACAACGGACTGACCTACAACCTGCTCTTTGCATTTTTAATTATTGTTTTCACCTATTTCTATACTGCCATCATGGTTAATCCAACTCAAATGGCAGATGACATGAAACGCAATGGCGGATTTATTCCTGGAGTAAAACCAGGAAAACAAACTGCAAATTTTATTGATGATGTGATGTCAAAAATAACTTTGCCAGGTTCTATATTTCTGGCGCTTGTTGCAGTGATGCCGGCTATTGCGAGAAATTTTTTCGGAGTAAGCGATCAGTTTGCAAGATTCTTTGGAGGAACATCTTTATTGATTCTTGTTGGCGTAATGCTTGACACGCTTCAGCAAATTGAAAGTCATTTACTGATGCGCCACTATGACGGATTGATGAAGTCAGGAAGAATAAAAGGAAGAACTTCAATGAGCATGGCTACTGCATGAGCAAGATATATTTAAAGACGGATGAAGAGATTGAACTGATTCGCGAAAGTTGTTTGTTGGTTTCGAAGACGATTGCAGAGGTTGGAAAAAATATAAAAGAAGGAATTAGCACGATAGAATTAGATAAGATTGCAGAAGAGTTCATAAAAAATAATGGAGCGGTACCCGCTTTTAAGGGTTACAAAAGAGAAAGAAGTATTTTTGATTATACGCTTTGTGTTTCGGTAAATGAACAAGTGGTTCACGGAATACCGGGCAGTTACGTTCTTAAAAATAGTGACATAGTATCGGTTGATTGCGGAGTTCTTAAAAACGGATTTTACGGAGATTCAGCTTATACATTTGCAGTTGGAGAAATAAGTGAGGAAGTGAAACAACTGTTGAAAGTAACAAAAGAATCTTTGTACAAAGGAATTGAAAATGCAGTTGTAGGAAAAAGAATCGGTGATGTAAGTTACGCAATTGAAGAATGTGTTCTTAAATATGGATACGGAATAGTTCGCGAACTGGTTGGACACGGAATCGGAAGAAGTCTTCACGAAGCACCAGAGGTTCCTAATTACGGAAAACGAGGAAGCGGACCAAGAATTGAAGAAGGATTGGTAATTGCAATCGAACCGATGATAAATTTAGGAAAGCGTGATGTGAAAGTTGAGAAGGACGGATGGACAGTGTCAGCGGTTGATAAAAAACCGTCAGCACATTTTGAACATACAATTGCAATAAGAAAAAATAAAGTAGATATTTTAACAACATTCGAAGAAATAGAACAGATAGAGAAGCAACAAATTTCGTCCTTAAAAAAAGAAGCAGTATAAAAAAGTATGGCAAAGCAGTCGTTGATTGAACAAGATGGAACTATTACAGAAGCGCTATCAAATGCCATGTTTCGTGTTAAGTTGGAAAACGGACACATTATCACTGCTCATATTTCCGGAAAGATGAGGATGCACTACATCAAACTTCTGCCGGGAGATAAAGTGAAATTAGAAATGTCGCCTTACGATTTGACAAAAGGAAGAATAACTTTTAGATACAAATAAATATGAAAATCAGAACATCGGTTAAAAAGCGCAGTGCTGACTGCAAGATCGTCCGCAGAAAAGGGCGCATCTATGTCATCAACAAAAAAGTTCCAAAACATAAACAACGTCAAGGATAATAATATTAATCTAAGAAACAATGGCACGTATATCGGGAGTTGATCTTCCAAAAAACAAACGCGGTGAAATCGGACTTACCTATATCTATGGTATCGGAAGAAGCTCCGCTCGCAGAATCCTGAAAGAAGCAGGTGTGGATGTAAACAAAAAAGTTCAAGAATGGGATGATTCCGATCTCAATAAGATCCGTGGAATCCTAACAGATAAATTTAAAGTGGAAGGCGCACTCCGCTCCGAAACACAATTAAACATCAAGCGTTTGATTGATATAGGAAGTTATCGCGGTTTACGCCACAGAGCAGGCGCTCCGGTTCGCGGACAACGCACACGCAGCAATGCACGTACCAGAAAAGGAAGAAGAAAAACAATTGCTGGAAAGAAAATAGCTCCTTCAAAAGGATAATCTTAATCAACTACTACTCTACTCAACAAAATAAAAATGGCTGAAGAAAAAAACACACAACAAGCACCGCAAGGACAAAGTGCTGAATTAGCAGCAAAACCTGCGAAGGCGAAAAAAAGAACCGTAAAGGTTGATGCTATTGGCGAAGCGCATATTCATGCGGCTTTCAACAACATCATCATTACGCTTACGAATATGAAAGGGCAAACTATTTCATGGTCGTCAGCTGGAAAAATGGGGTTCCGGGGTTCTAAAAAAAATACTCCTTATGCTGCAACGGTTGCTGCATCGGATGCTGCTCGTGTTGCATACGAAGCCGGGCTAAGAAAAGTAAAAGTATATATCAAAGGACCAGGCGGCGGAAGAGAAACAGCATTACGCGCATTGTACACGAATAAAATTGAGATCACTGAAATAATTGACCTCACTCCTATTCCACATAACGGATGTCGTCCTCCTAAAAAACGCAGAGTATAATTTTAATTTATATAATTTAAAACAATGGCAAGATACACAGGACCCAAACAAAGAATCAACAGAAAGTTCTTAGAGCCGATTCTAGGCGGAAACGGAAAAACGCTGGAGAAAAAAGCATATCCTCCCGGAATGCATGGCATGACAAAAAAACGCACCAAGAAATCGGAGTATGCAATTCAACTTGCTGAAAAGCAAAAAGCAAAATATACTTATGGTATTCTTGAACGTCAGTTTGAAAATACTTTTGAACGTGCAACACGTTTAAAAGGCGCTACCGGTGAAGTTCTTCTTCAGCTGTTGGAAGCTCGTCTAGATAATGTGGTTTACCGCATGGGCATTGCTCCAACGCGTAGAGCCGCACGCCAGTTTGTTTCGCACAAACACATTACTGTGAATGGAGATGTAATCAACATTCCGTCTTATACTCTTAAATCAGGAGATATTGTTGGCATCAGAGAACGTTCAAAAGATATTGATCCTATCAGAAGGTCGCTCGCTTCATCCAGTGTTAAATACCAATGGTTGGAATTTGATCATAATCTTTTGCAGGGAAGATTTCTTACTGTGCCTGAACGAACACAGATTCCTGAGAACATTAAAGAACAACTAATCGTGGAATTGTATTCTAAATAATTTTTGTATTTAACTTTGAACCTGAAACATTAAACTTAAAACTATATAAACATGGCAATATTAGCATTCCAGAAACCCGACAAAGTGATTATGATTCACTCAACCGACACTGAAGGTCAGTTTGAATTTCGTCCTCTTGAGCCGGGATACGGTGTTACTGTAGGAAACGCACTCCGCAGAATTCTTCTTTCTTCTCTCGAAGGTCATGCCATCACCGGCATCCGTATCGAAGGAGTTGATCATGAATTCTCCACGATAAAAGGAGTTGTGGAAGATGTTACAGAGATTGTTCTCAACCTCAAACAAGTTCGTTTCAAAAAACAAATTGAAGGAGTTGATAACGAAAAAGTAACTATTAATCTCAGCGGAAAAGAACAGTTCACTGCAGGAGATATCGGCAAAGGAACTTCTGCGTTTCAAGTATTGAATCCAGACCATGTTATTTGCACAATGGAAGGAAATACAAAAGCAAAATTTGAAATCACAATTGACAAAGGACGTGGATATGTTCCTGCTGAGGAAAACAAACCATTGAATGCTCCTGTTGGATACATTCCGATTGATTCCATCTTTACTCCTATCCGTCACGTGAAATACACAGTAGAGAATTTCCGTGTGGAACAAAAGACTGACTACGAAAAACTTATTCTTGATATTAAGAGCGATGGAAGTGTTCATCCAAAAGAAGCGCTGAAAGAAGCTGCAAAAATTCTGATTCACCACTTCATGCTTTTCTCTGATGAAAAAATCACACTCGACACAGAAGAAAAAAGCAAGGATCAGGATTTTGATGAACATTCACTTCACATTCGCCAGTTGCTTAAAACAAAACTCGTGGATATGGATTTGTCAGTGCGCGCGTTGAATTGTTTAAAAGCAGCCGATGTTGAAACACTTGCTGACCTCGTTTCCTATAACAAAATGGACCTTTTGAAATTCCGCAACTTCGGAAAGAAATCTCTTGCTGAATTGGAAGAACTTGTAAATGTAAAAGGTCTTCATTTCGGAATGGATGTTGCAAAATATGGTTTCATGAAAGAAAAATCATTGAACTAAAGAATTTTTTAATCATAAATTGAAATGAGACACGGAAAAAAAATAAATCATCTTAGCCGCAAATCGCAGCACAGGCATGCCACACTTTCAAACATGGCTGCTTCGCTGATCAAGCACAAGAAGATCAACACCACTCTTGCAAAAGCAAAAGCGTTGAGAGTATATGTAGAACCTATTATATCGCGTTCTAAAAGTGACACTACCCATTCACGCAGAATGGTGTTCCGCTATTTGCAAAACAAAGAAGCAGTGATCATGCTCTTTCGCGACATCGCTCCAAAAGTGGGAGAACGTCATGGCGGTTACACTCGCATTCTTAAAACAGGTTTCCGCATTGGAGATAATGCAAACACCTGCCTAATAGAACTTGTTGACTTTAACGAGAACATGCTTGCTGCTAAAACAGACAAAGCCACTCCGGAAAAGAAAACAAGAAGAAGTCGAGGTGGAAAAAAGAAAACAGAAACTCCGGCAGCAGAAACAACAACAACTACAGAAGTTGCTGATGATAACGCAACTAAAACTGAAGAACCAAAAAGCGAATAGTTTTAATAATAAATTTATAATCGAAAAGGGATGAACAATTTTGTTTATCCCTTTTTTATTTATCTCGTTATAGATGACGAAACTACGTTATTGAAGTACGTTTCACTTCTGCTTTAACAAGTCCCGAATTTCAGTGAGAAGTTTTTCTTCGTTGGTCATAGAGGCAATTTCACCTTCCTTCTTTTTGTTAAATCGGTTTATTGCTTTTATGGCAATGAATACCGAGAAAGCAATAATGAGAAAATCAAAAACTGTTTGCAGGAACAATCCAGCATTGAGCGTAACCGGCTCCGAAATAATTTTTCCTCCGGCATCCGTAACAGCATGTTTAAGCGTGAATTTAATTTCCTTGAAGTTTACTCCGCCAATCAGCACTCCTATCGGCGGCATAATCACATCGGATACCAACGACGAAATTATTTTCTGAAAAGCACCGCCAATCACCACTCCAATGGCAAGGTCAATTACTTTTCCTTTTGCAACAAATTCTTTAAACTCGGTAATAAATCCCATGTTATTTTAATTTGACAATTGATTTTTCCATCCAATTAACTTTTCCCAATCTTTCCATAAAATAAAAAACTACAAACGAAATAAGAACGCCAATAATAGAACCTGCATATACATCGTTAAGAAAATGCTGAGATAGATATACCCTCGAAAATCCGATAGTAAGCGCAATTAAAAACATAAAGAATTTCAACAACTTATTTTCCAGGATCAGCGCAAAACAAAAAAATGTGGTGAACGCCACCGTGGTGTGTCCGCTCGGAAAACTATTGTGAATATACGTTTCCGCCCACGGAACAAGTTTCAAATGCATACTGCTTCCAAAAAATTGTGTGGGGCGATCAATGTTTTCAAATACGGTGCGTTTTAATAGTTGCGTGATGAGCGATGAAATAATATTGCTAACAGTAAGTAAAATTGCATATCGAAATTTCACAAAACATAATAACACCACCATAATCACAACCGCAATTCCATCCCCAAGATAAGTGATGTAATAAAAAAAGTAATCGCAAAACTCACTGCTGAATTTATTGATAATGAGATGGGCTTCGGCTTTTGAATGAATGGTAAGAAAAGTTCCGGCAAATAAAAGAAACATGAAATACGGAAAAAGAAAAGCAAAGTTTTGCTGAAGTATTTTCTTCATTACATTATGAGGAATCTACGCTTTCGACCCGATTATTTTCATCAGTTGCTGAACTTGCCCCTGCCAAAGCACTTCGAGAGAATTCATTTCTTCTTTACTTTCAGCAAAGTCGGTAATAAGGAGTGAAAGTTCGTCTGTTAGCTCGTTCTTCTCTATTCTGAATTCAAAATAAGTATCAGCAGGTCGGTCGGTCCAATGAAGCCGGATGGATTTCCCTTCCTTTATATCTATAAGATTTGCGTCTTGCTTTGCGCCGTCCCAATAAAACTCATACATGTTTCCAATAACATTCACGTCATCGGCAAACCATTCTGAAAGTCCGCTGGGCGAAGTAAGAAACTCAAAAAGAAGTTTGGGCGAGGAATGAATAATATACTCAAGATCCAATTTATTTTTAGATTCAGATTTACCGGAATCTTTACTTGTACTATTCTTTATTGAAATTTTAGCAGCAGCTTTTTGTTTAGTTTTTTTCTGAACAGATTTCTTCGGAACAGATTTATTCTTCCTTTTTTTCACCTTTTTATTTTTCTTTTTAGACATGACACTTACAAATGTGCGGGCAATGTATAAAAAAAACTTTTACTGCCAACAAAATCTGCTTATTTCTGTAACCTATTTTAATATCTTTGCACCTCTTTTTCAAGAGTTCTTTAAATTGGCGAGGTAGCTCAGTTGGTAAGAGCACAGGATTCATAACCCTGAGGTCGAGGGTTCAACTCCCTCTCTCGCTACTTTAGCGCATAAAAACTAAGTTATAGATATCTAACCGATTTATTAAAAGAAAAGTGTTAAAATGCAAAACCAATACTTACACCACAATTTATTAACTCAAAAAGTGCTCCTCGCAAATCCGCATTGTTTACAAAATCAAATGGAGTAAATGCTTTGTAAAAAATTATTGGCGTCCAACCTATTCTAAAAATTAATTTGCCCTTAGGATTTTGGTATCTATACATAAGATTTGCAGTCACATTAGGGTTATCATTCACAAATTCTATATTAGGCGAAAAAGAAATTGGTAAGGTTTTGCCAATCCCAACTTCAAAATGATTATTTCCTTCTCCAAACACACCATTAATAAGAAGTGGAAATGCAAATCCTCCGTCTAACCTAAATGGATAAACAGAAATTCCCGCTCGTATTGTCATAAAATTATTTTTATTTCCCAGAATTTTTCTTTCATAATTAAAGGAATAATATGCAGCATTTCCCAACAGTTCAACATTAACCGCATTTTTTCTAAAATGTATGCTATCTGCCTTTTGAGCAAACCCTTCGGCTTCACTCAGCATGAAAATAGAAAACAATATGAAATAGAAAATATTTTTCATTTCAATAGTTCCTTCGGATAACACAAAAAGTATTTCTTCACCGTTTCCTGAAGGGCAACAATATATTTTTGATCGGATGCTTGAGCAATATCGGTTATCTTGCCGTTCTTGTACAAAATGTTGATGTGAATTTTATCCGGTCGGTAAGCATCGTTTGAAACATCGTGAGAGAAAACAAAATAATCTGTTTCGTTGTCGCTTAGCTTATATTTATTTTGTAGTTTTTTTCTCCAGCTATTAACGGTTGCCTTTGTAAAAGCTTCGTTCTGAACTTCTACCTTATATAATTTTCGGTTCACCAAATTCTTGCAAAGAGTTGAAAGAACGTAATCACTATGACTTGCCCACACTTTTACAGAAGCAAAAATATCGTTGTCGTCCAGGCGCGCAAATGTCTCAAGCAATTCCTTCTTTTCTTCAAACGCTTTTTTGTCGTGGCGGTTGTACAAAAATTCTTTCAAAGCCGGAGTGCAGAAAAGTTCTTCCTTATTATATGCAAGTTCTTTTGCCCGTTTCAAAATATTCACCAGCAAATATTCCGCGCTTAGAACTGTCTTGTGCAAATAAACCTGCCAGTACATCAGTCTTCGTGCGATAATAAAATTCTCAATTGAATAAATTCCTTTTGCTTCCACCACCAACCTATCCTTCACCACGTTCAGCATTTTTATAATTCGGTCGGAACTGATAACGCCTTCTGAAACACCGGTATAAAAACTGTCGCGGTTCAGGTAATCCAATCTATCCATATCCAACTGACTGGAAACAAGCTGATGCAGGAATTTCTTTTTATAGGTATCTCTGAAAATTTCCAGCGCGGTAGAAATTTTCCCTTTGAATTCCTTATTCAGTTTTTCCAGAAATAGAATTGAAATATCTTCGTGAGAAATATTGTGTACAATGCTGTTCTCAAGTGCGTGAGAAAAAGGTCCATGACCGATGTCGTGCAGAAGAATGGCAATCAAAACGCCTCTTTCTTCCTCTGTCGTAATCTCAACTTTTTTTTCTCTAAGAGTTTCCACCGCCATCATCGTAAGGTGCATCGCTCCCATCGCATGCTGAAAGCGCGTATGAAAAGCTCCCGTATAAACCAAACTCGTCAGCCCAAGCTGCCTTATCCTTTGCAAACGCAAAAAGTAAGGATGATTGATTATCTCCAGAATGAGCGGATCCGGAACGGTAATGAAACCGTAAATGGGATCGTTGAAGAGAATTTGTTTCTTATTCACGATGCAAAGATAGAAGACTTGTCATTATCCAAACTTTTCACATTTTTTAACATCAAATATCCGCGCACACTCCTCGTTCTCATCCATAATTAATAACTTCGCACTCTATGAACAAAATAAATATTCTCTGGGCTGATGATGAGATCGATCTTCTCAAGCCGCACATTCTCTTTCTGAAAGAAAAAGGATACGATGTAAAAACTGCTATCAGCGGTGACGATGCAATTGCAATGATAAAAGCTGAACCATTCGATGTTGTTTTCCTCGATGAGAACATGCCCGGACTCAGCGGCATTGAAACTTTATCAAGAATAAAAAATTACCGCGATGATCTTCCGGTAATAATGATAACGAAAAGTGAAGAGGAGAAAATAATGGAAGATGCCATTGGCTCAAAAATTTCTGATTACCTCATCAAGCCGGTGAATCCAAATCAAATTCTTCTCTCGCTAAAAAAAACGCTGGAGAACAAACGACTTGTCTCCGAAAAAACAACTTCCAATTACCAGCAGGAATTTCGCCAGATAGGAATGTCGCTCAGCGAAAATCTGAATGCTGAATCGTGGAAAGAGGTTTACAAGAAATTAGTTTTCTGGGAACTGGAACTTGAAAAATCGGATGACGAAAGCATGTCGGATATGCTTACGATGCAAAAGCAGGAAGCAAATGCTTCGTTCAGCAAATTTATTGACACCAATTATATTGCATGGCTTCACGGAAAAAATAATCCTCCGTTGCAATCACAAACCATTCTGAAAAGTAAATTGAATCCCCTGCTAGACCGTAAAGAAAATATTTTTCTCGTCGTGATTGATAATCTTCGTTTTGATCAGTGGAAAATAATTCAGCCGAAAATTGCCGAGCTTTTTAAAGTGGAAGATGAATCTCTTTATTACAGCATTCTTCCCACCACCACGCAGTTTGCGCGCAACGCCATGTTTGCCGGATTGATGCCGAGCGAGATTGAAAAACTTCATCCTGAACTTTGGAGAAACGAAGAAGATGAAGGAAGCAAAAATCAGTTTGAACCGGAATTGATGTCCGCACAATTAAAACGCTGGGGAAAAGATATTAAACATTCTTACCACAAAATCCTGAACCTGCACGAAGGAAAAAAACTGGCGGACAATTTCAATAATCTGATGCAGAACAAACTGAATATTATCGTTTATAATTTTGTGGATATGCTTTCTCATGCGCGCACCGAAATGGAAGTGATACGCGAATTGGCTGATGACGAAGCCGCTTACCGCTCGCTCACTGATTCGTGGTTCGAGCATTCACCGCTGCACGACATCATCAAACAAATTGCCGCTAAAAAAGGTTTGCTCGTCATCACCACCGATCACGGAAGCATTCGCGTAACCGAACCTTCAAAAGTGGTGGGCGATAAAAATACGTCTACCAATTTGCGTTACAAGCAGGGAAAAAGTTTGAGTTACGAAAAACGCGATGTGTTGGAAGTAAGAAATCCTGACGATGCTTTTTTGCCGCGCATCAATGTGAGCACCACTTATATTTTTGCCAAGCAGGATAAATTTTTCGCGTACCCGAATAATTACAATCATTATGTGCAATATTACCGCAACACCATTCAGCACGGAGGAATTTCATTGGAAGAAATGCTGATTCCGTTTGTAACGTTGAGTGCGAAGTAAGTTGTGAGATTGAAATTCATATCTTTGGTTAACATTTTGTTTCCAACAAATGAAATATTTCATTCCACTAGTATTGATTCTGTTTCTCTCCTGTCACAAGAAAATTATTAAAAAGAATAGTGACTATGAGGGTAATTGGATAGGAAGACCAACAAATAGTTCTGGTCCTGATGTAGTTAATCTTGATATTAGCTCAGATAGCTATCTAAAATATGCTAGACATCCTTTGGGGGGAGGCGGAGATAATATTTCCGGAACCGCTCGATTGGGAAAAAACAATATACATGTCAAGATTTATGATTTTAAAATAATTTCTTCCCCTGAAAAAATTGATTCTGTAATTATGAGTACTGCATATGGTGATACCATCTATGCTCACTGGAAAATGGAACTACTTTCTCCTAAAATATATGGTGGATATGACGTAGTATATTATAGAAAATAATTTACTTCGCTTAATTTCTGATGAAAACCATTTCCCTAAAAAATCTTTCCGAACTTCCTGAAGCTGCAAAACAAATTCTGTCTTTTGCCGGTGATAAAAAGATTTTTTGTTTCTATGGAGAATTAGGCGCAGGAAAAACAACTTTGATAAAAACTATTTGTAAAGAACTTGGCGTAACAGATGCAGGAAGCAGTCCAACTTTTTCATTGGTGAATGAATACAAAATACATTCCTCCCCCATGTCCCCCTCCACGAGGGAGAAAAAGGAGGAGGTTATTTTTCATTTCGACCTCTACCGCCTAAAAAATGAAAACGAAATTTTCGACATCGGCTATGAAGATTATATCTTCAGCAACAATTATTGTTTCATTGAGTGGCCCGAAAAAATTGAACATCTTCTTCCGCATGATCACATTAAAGTGAGGATAGAAGTGAAAGATAATCAAAGAATTATTTCTCTTTCCTGAAATTTTTTTTGTAAATTCGTTTATCTTTCCAAGACGCATCTATGAAACAAAAAGAACACACCTCAAGAAATATTCCCATCAGTGTTTTGCTTCCGCAGGAAGAAATGCTGGAAGTGGCAACCCGAAAAAGCAGTTTATACATCGGCATTCCGAAAGAAATTTCTTTTCAGGAAAACCGCGTGGCGCTGGTGCCCGATGCAGTTTCTGTCCTTGTGAACAACGGTCATCGTGTGGTGGTGGAAACTAACGCGGGAAAAATGTCCAACTTCCCTGATAACGATTACAGCGAAGCCGGTGCAGAGATCGCACGCACCGCTGAAGAAGTTTACAAAGCCGATATTATTCTGAAAGTATCTCCTCCTTCACTAAAAGAAATTGACATGATGAAGCCGAGGCAGATTTTGCTTTCCACGCTTCAACTATCCCTGCAATCAGAAACCTTCATGAAGGCGTTAATGAACAAACGGGTTACAGCAATCGCTTACGGATGGATACAGGACAAAGAAGGAATTTTTCCTATCATCCGCGCTATGGGAGAAATTGCTGGCAACGCTTCCATTCTTATCGCTGCGGAATATTTGAGTAACGTTAACAACGGTCCCGGTTTAATTCTTGGCGGTATTTCAGGAATCTCTCCCACCGAAGTTATTATTCTCGGTGCAGGAACTGTGGGAGAATTTGCTGCGCGCGCTGCAATTGGTTTGGGTGCGACAGTAAAAGTGTTTGATAATTCGCTTTATAAATTAAGAAGAATACAAACTGCACTTGGCAGACGCATCTTCACTTCTGTTATCCAGCCAAAAGTTTTACAAAAACATTTAAAATCTGCCGATGTGGTGATTGGCGCCATCCGCGCTACAAAAGGAAGAACTCCTTGCGTAGTTTCTGAAGAAATGGTAAAAGATATGAAGAATGGTTCCGTGATAGTTGATGTGAGCATTGATGAAGGCGGATGTTTTGAAACATCTGATGTTACCAATCATACTCAGCCGATATTCCGAAAACACGGTGTGATCCATTATTGTGTTCCGAATATTCCGTCACGCGTTTCCCGCACAGCGTCATATGCTTTCAGCACCGTCTTTGGTCCTTTGCTTACGCGCATTGCAGATTACGGGAGCGTTGACAGAATGCTCAAGCAGGATTCCGGTTTCCGTAAAGGAATTTACATCTACAACGGAATGCTTACCAACAAATATCTTGGCGACCTTTTTAAGATTCCAGCTAAGGATATTAATCTTCTATTAGCAGCATTCTAAATTTCAATTGACAATTGATAATGCAAAATGTAAAATGAAATACAATTATCAATTATCAATTATTCATTTTCAATTTTTCAAATGAAAACCTTTCATCGCATTCGGCTTTACGCGTTTGGCTTCCTTATTGGCTGCGTTCTGGTTTACTTTATTCTTCTGAGAGGAAAAAACCGCAGTTACTGGTTGCCGGGAAACAGAGTGAAGGAACAATTAATGAAAGGAAAACTTCTTTATTCCGAACACGCGCTTTGCAGAATGAAATGCAGAAGTATCAGCGAAGAAGAAATAAATGAAATTCTGAAAAACGGAAATGTGAACTTCAGCGAAAGTCATCCACACGGTGCACCTTGTCCCTCCTATGCTTTTGACGGAACTACATCCGATAAAAAAAATCTGCGAATAGTTTTTGCTTCCTGCGACACGCTCAGCACAAAAGTGGTAACTGCAATAAATTTAGATCTGATGAAAGATACTTGCAATTGTAAATAGAATTATTTTTCCAACTGATACAATAACTCATCCTTTGGCTTTTCAAACTTGAGATGTTCGCTTAACCATTCAATGGCTCTTTCAGGATTGGTAAAAACTTTTGTCGGTCGGACAGGTTTCTTAAAACGTATAAAATAGTTAGCGAGTATGCGTTCTGAAATTGATCTTACAACTATTGCAAAAGCTTTCCAGTTATTATTCTTGTAATTTGCCGCGTAGGTCATTCCTTCTTCATTCACATCGATCGTTCCGCCCGCATCAAACATGGCTACATAATCATCGCCATTTGTCAATTTCACTCCGGCTTCAACTTGTTTTTTCACTTCCTCAAGATCAATTTCCCGATCACCATTTAATCTGACCAGCACAAAACCTTTATTGCAAAGAATCACTTCGCCACTCTCAAGAGAAATTGTTTTTACTTTTTGCACAATCAAATATAATAAGTTTCCTATTGATTAAATGCGCTATATATTTTATTTGTTAAAATTTGTTAAGCTAGTTGTTGTCTTACTTTTCAAAGTATTTTTGATTCGTATGAAAATATTTTTGTCTTTTATTTTATTTCTATTTATTTGTTTTAATCTGCATGGACAAGATTCACTGAAAATATTTAATGCAACAAGAATAACCACCCCGCCTAAGATTGATGGCTTGCTTGACGATGAAATATGGAAAAGTTCCGCTGTGATTTCTGATTTCATACAGAACACTCCTAACGAAGGGAAACAACCAACACAAAGAACTGAAGTCAGAATATTATATGACAATCTCGCAATTTATGTTGGAGCGATGATGTATGATTCTGCACCCGACAGCATTCTTGCTGAACTTGGCAACAGGGACGATAATAATCTGAATGCAGAAAAATTCCGCTTTGTTCTTGATCCTTACAATAACCAGCACGATGCCTATGATTTTGGTGTTTATTCTTCGGGCGTACAAATAGATTCGCGCTTTAGCGATTACACTTACAATGGTGTTTGGGAAAGTGCTGTAAAAATCAATCACAACGGATGGAGCTTGGAAATGAAAATCCCCTACTCTGCTATTCGTTTTCCAAATACAAAGGAACAAACATGGTCTGTGCAGTTTACCAGAGACATAAGAAGAAATCGGGAGTTCGATCAATGGGCACTTACTCCAAACGGGCAAGCCAATCCGCAAAAGTATTGGGGGAAATTGCTGGGGATTTCAGAAATAAAACCGCCATTACGTCTTTCAATTTCTCCTTATCTTTCTTCGTATTATACTGTTTCGCCACAATACAATGCAGACGGATCGTATGTTTATTCACGAGGTGTGTCGTATGATTACGGTGCTGATATTAAATATGGAATTGATGAACGCTTCACGCTCGACATGACGCTTCTCCCCGACTTCGGTCAGGTGCAAAGCGATAACAAAGTAAAAAATCTTTCTTACCATGAAGTTGTTTATAATGAATACCGACCTTTTTTTAATGAAGGAACCGATCTGTTCAACAAAGACAAATTATTTTATTCAAGACGAATTGCAGAAGAACCTCCGCTGTATTCCAGCATTCCAGATTCTTTGAAATCAGGAGAAAAGATTTTAAAAGATCCGCCTCAATCTCAGTTATTGAATGCCACAAAGATTTCAGGAAGAACAAACGGAGGATTAGGAATTGGTTTTCTTAATGCTGTTACAGCTAACACGTATGCTGTATTGCAAGATTCTCTTGGTAACAAACGCAAAATACAAACCGATGCACTCACCAACTACAACGCAATTGTTCTTGACCAGCATTTGAAAAACGCTTCGGATGTTTATATTATCAATACAGATGTTATTCGTCAGGGAAAAAATTACCGCGATGCAAACGTTACTTCCTCCGGATTTTCCATTCAGAATAAAAAAAATATGTTTCAGGTTGATGGCACTTTTGCAGTAAGTCAGCTCTTTATTAAAAATGATTCCTCTGCCAGCAATACTTATGATCTTCCCGGCTTTTATTATTTAACTGCATTGCGAAAGATAAGCGGAACATGGCAGGGAAATCTTTCGTTTGAAACAATGAACGATACCTACGACCGCAGCGATATGGGTTATCAATCCATCAATAATTATTCTGCCTTTACAGGAGATGTTAGCTATAATATTTTCAAACCCCGCAAATCCATTCTTCGTTCGTACAATGATCTCAACATACACTATTCCTATAATTACATCACGCACGAACCAACCGACCTTAGTGCTAATCTTAGTTTAGTAGTGGTGCCGAAAAGTTATAATGCTTATTTCGGTGGCGCAGGAATTACTCCTTTCTCCAATTACGATTATTACGAACCGCGTGTGGCAGGATGGTATTTCAGAACCGTTCAAAATTATTGGACTTGGGCCGGACTCAGCAGCGATTACCGAAAAACATTTGCCATTGATCTGAATGGGAACATCTGGAGTTATCTAAAAAACAACCCATACAATGTCTCCACAGCTACCGGAATTGGAATAGATATTAAACCCCGCGTGCGCATTAGCGATAAACTTTCTGTTACTTACGATTTTAATTATGCCTTTGATCCTAACAACCTTGGATGGGCGCAAACGGATGCCATCACCGGAAATATTATTTTTGGAACAAGGAGATTGAACACCTTCACCAACACACTCACCACGCGTTATATTTTCAAAAACAATTTATCGCTTTCATTGAATGTGCGGCATTACTGGAGCACGGGTAATTACGCGAACTATTACACGCTGCAAACCGATGGACATCTTGCCGATAATAATTCCAATTTATACGATAGTAATTTCAGCTACAATGCTTTTAACATTGATGCCATTTTCTCCTGGCAGTTTGCTCCCGGCAGTTTGTTCACCATTGCTTATAAAAATATTATTGAAACCGATTACACTACTATTCCCGCAAACTTCTCCGATAATTTTAACGGCACATTGCAATCTCCGCAGATAAACAGCATCTCGGTAAAGCTGCTTTATTATTTAGATTACCAGCAATTGAAGAGGAAGTAAAAACGTCATTGCGAGCGAGGTAAGCGTGAAGCAATTACCCAAAAATATTTCTATTAGATTGCTTCGTTTCGCCTCCGCCCTCGCAGAGCAGGGTCGTAATGGTTTATCTATTATCGAAATAATCCGATTTAGTATTTACATAGCATAGATGTACCTTATCCAAATACATTCGGAAATGTGATTTATCTCATTTTTAGGTAAACTCAATAGGATTACCTCTTGTTCAAAAAAATAAATTTTATTTGCAGCACTTTATTTACAATGATTTATTTATCTGTTTCATAAAATTAAAATTTATAGAATGAAAGCTGCAATCGGAAAAATGTTGAAACGAGAAAGGTGCAAAAGCTACAGTTCTCAAAAAGAAATTGGAGATAAAATTAATGCCGACAAACAATACATCTCCAATGTAGAGAACGGACACAAGAATCTTACGATTGAACAACTGGAGCAAATTGTAAATGCCATTGGATGCACTCACGAAGACATTTTTAAACTTTAATCAATCAGTAGGAAACTGCTTAAACGATGAACGAAACATCCAACCCCACCAATTTGAACACTAACACTCGTAATGAGACATGCAACTCTGTTGGTTGCATGTGCAACTATACCGATTTGAAATCCAATTGGGTGAATTTGAAACCCAATTACGATAATTTGAAAGCCAACCGTACCGGTTTGAAATACAACACCGAGAATTTGATGTCAAACAATACAAATTGCACATCCAACCCGTTCAATGAGATATATAACACGCGCAGTTGGGTTTCAAACACTGCCAATGAAAGACCTAACCCGCCTGATTGGATGTCAAACCCCACCGGTTTGAACTTTCCTGCAAAAAATGAACAAAAAACAACTATAAACCAAACAACCTATGAAAGTAAAAGTAAACCTTGGCTTGCACAGCACGAGCGATGCTGATGCAATTATTGACGGCAGACAAATTGTGCAGAAAATGACGGGCAACGCAAATTTTGGCTTGGCAACCAATCCAATTAATCCGCCTCTGCTCACTGTAAGCAAAGCGATTGACGATGTGGAAGCAGCATCAACTGCCGCGCAAGATGCCAGTACTGCCGCTACAAGAAACCTGTACCAGAAACGTCATGTGTATGATACGCTGGTAACCAAGTTGAGTCATTATGTGGAGGATACGGCAAATGACCCTGCCATTACGGATGACAAACGTGAGGGAATTGTGGTGAGTGCAGGAATGACAATTAAAATAAAAACTCCTCGCCAAAAGCAGCACTTTGAAGCACGCAACACCGATCTTAGCGGCACAGTGCGATTGATTGCCGAAGGAATTGCCAGGTGTGCGCACGAATGGAATTACACACCCGATGTGGTTAATTTTACAAACCGCATAGCAATAGATTCAACCACCACCGCGCATACCGATGTGCATGGCTTGGTGAGCGGAGCCAAGTATGCTTTTTTTCATAAACAAATTATTGCAGGTGCAAAAAGCGATTGGGAAGGACCAGTAATTTTACCTGTAACGTAAAAACTTTTTTAGGCATTAAGCAAATCCCTTGGCATTTATTGTCAGGGGATTTTTGTTTTTATGCTCTTTGATTTTGTGATAAGAAGTATATTTGTTACGCAGATAACACGTTTGATACAATTATAAAAAATGAATAGAGTTATAGTAATCGCCATCCTACTTTTTTTTCAATCATTTACATGGGCGCAAGAGTATGAGCAGATTATTGCTAAAGAGAATATTGTTAATGATACCTTCTTTAATAAATATATTATTGAAGATAAATTCCGTTGGCTGGAAGACATTAATAGTACGCAAACCAAGGAATGGATTGAATACCAAAACCAGATGTCTAAAGTGTATTTAACCAAAGCATCGAACACAACCAATTCCTATATCACCATTGATAATTATGCCGTAACTGAATTTCGTTACACAAAAAAAATGGGGAATTATTATTTTCATTATGCTTATTACAATGCACATGCTACTCCGGCACTATTTTTTCAATCATCCCTTAATGGAGATGGAGCGGTATTAGTTGATCCCAATTTTATATCCCTAAAAGATAATATAACACTTAATGGATATTCTGTTTCCAAAGATTCAAAACTATTGGCATATCGTTTCAGCAGAAATGGAAGCGATTGGAATGAAATCAAAGTTATTTCTCTGCAAACCGGACTTCACAAGGAAGATCACCTTACAGGAATAAAATTTTCAAACATTGAATGGATGGGAGATGGATTTTTTTATTCAACCTTTTCTCAGGATGCACAATTTGGAGAAACTAAAGGGCAAAGAGTTTTTTATCATACAATTGGTACGGATCAACAGCAGGACAAACTTATTTTTGAAAGAAAAAATAATTTATCCCTGTTATTTTCTTACTTAACCTCATCGGACGAACAATACTTTATTTTGAATGAAAAAAATGTTCAAACAGAAATAATGAATATTTTTTATATAGATTATAAATCGGATAATCCTTCTATTAAACCATTGATAACAAATCAGAAGAGCGATATTGATGTCCTTGATAGTCATGATGGGAAATTTATTGCAAATACATTACATGATTCTAACAACGGTAGTATTGTGGAAATAGATCCGGCCAATCCTTATAAATGGCGGGCAATTGCACCTGGATTTTCAGAGGCACTTCTGCTAAAAGCAATACCTTTTAAAGATAGGATTGTGGCAATATATCAATCTAATCAACGACCTATTATAACTATTTATGATTATTCAGGCACAATATTATTCACACTAACAATGCCGATGGGTTCATCGGTAAAAGGATTCAGCGGAAATAGTTCAGATGAAGAAATGCTTTATTATTATACATCTTTTATCAGCCCACCAGTGGTTTATAAATTTAATATCAAAACATTTAAAAAGCAATTAACAACACAGACAAAAGCTTCTTTTACTATTGATGATATCGAGTACAAAGAAGTTGAATATTTATCGAAAGACAGTGTTGCTGTTCCTATGATTCTCGTATATGAAAAGGGAATTAAACTTGATGGAAAAAATCCTACAGTATTAAAAGCTTATGGTGGATTTGACATAGTAGAACCTCCTACGTTTGACCCGGGCATTGTTTACTTTATTAAAAGCGGAGGCATATTTGCATTTGCAAATATCAGAGGCGGAGGAGACAAAGGAATAAAATGGGCAAAAGCAGGAAAAGGAAAAAACAAACAAAAATCTTTTGATGATTTTATTGCAGCAGCAGAATATCTAATAAATAATAATTACACGAGTAAGGATAAGTTGGCTGCTACAGGAGCGTCAAACGGAGGATTAGTAGTTGCGGCTGCAACTATTCAAAGACCCGATTTATTTAAGGCAGTTGTGCCTGTAGTTGCCCCATTGGATATGTTGCGTTTTGAGCAATTTACAGCTGGGCATTGGTGGATTGATGAATATGGAACTGTAAAGGATAGCGTCAGTTTTACAAGACTTAATAATTTCTCTCCGTATCATAATGTGAAAGAAGAAATTAATTATCCGTCAATGTTGGTTGTTACATCCGATAATGATGACAGAGTACCTCCTTTTCATTCCTTTAAATTTGTTGCTCGACTTCAAGGCAGAAGTGCTCAGAAAAATCCTATTCTATTAAGAATTGAAAAGAACTCAGGACATAACGGAGCATCAACGTGGACTTCTTCGGTGAGAGAAGAGGCGGACATTTATGGATTTATCATGAATGAATTAATGAAAAAATAATTATTGCAATTAGAAATAAAAGGAAACCGCAACATCATTTAAAATAACAACCCCAAGCACAGAGGATTGGGCAGAATGAAAAACATTTTAAAATATATTTTATCTTTCTTCTTGATACTTGCTTCCTGCTACTCGTTCGCCCATCAAAGCAAAATAGATTCTCTTCTTTCCCTCCTCAAAAAAGATAAAGAGGATACTAATAAGGTAAATCATTTAAATAAATTAAGTAACCATCTCCGAATGAAAGGGAGTTATGATAGTTGCATCCTGTATTGCAATAATGCTATACAATTAGCACAACAATTAAATTTCAATAAGGGAATTGCCTATGCCTATACCAGCATTGGAATTGTTTATGATGAACAGGGAAATTACCCCAAAGCCATAGACTTTTATTTCAAGGCATTGAAAATGGAAGAAGCGCTCGGAAATAAAATAAGGGTTTCTAACGATATGGGCAATATAGGAGTTGTTTATCAGGAGCAAGGCGATTATCCCAAAGCTCTTGATTTTTATATGAAAGCATTAAAAATTACCGAAGCATTGAACAATAAAAACTTAATTGCAATTAACCTGAGCAATATCGGAATTATATATTGGAATCAAGCCGATTATCCCAAAGCATTAGACTATGATTTTAAGGCATTGAAAATTGCAGAAGAACTTGACGACAAACATTTGCAGGCAAACACACTTTGCAACATCGGAATTGTTTATTACAATCAGCATGATTATCCAAAAGCACTTGACTATTATTTAAAGACATTTAAAATAAATGAAAAACTGGGAGATAAATATGGATGTGCAGTCATTTCGGGTAACATCGGAGAATTATATACTAAAACAAAAAAATACTCGGAAGCAGAAAAGTATTTGTTATACGCATTAAAAATTGCTAAGGAAACAGGAGTAATGAATAATGAGATGGAAGTAGAAAATGAATTTGCCGACCTCTACTCCAAAACCAACCGCTACCAGCTTGCACTGGAACATTACAAAAGAGCAATGATATTGAAAGACACTTTGTTCAATGCAGATAAAAACAAAGAAATTACCCGCAAAGAAATGAATTACGAATTTGAAAAAAAGGAGGCAGCAGCGGCGGCAGTTGCAGAAAAAGAAAAAGCAGTATCAGCAGCAGAAACAAAGAGACAACGTATTGTCTTGATACTTGTGTCCTGCTTCCTTATACTTGTCTTAGCATTTGCAGGTTTTATTTACCGCGCCTTGCATATTACACGAAAACAAAAAACTTTGATTGAAAAACAAAAGAGATTTGTGGAAGAAAAACAAAAAGAAATTCTGGATTCAATTCATTATGCAAGAAGGATTCAAAACGCACTTTTGCCTACTGAGAAATATATTACTAAATCACTGAAGCGATTGATGAAGTATAATTAAATGAGAAAACGGTTTTACATACTTGCATATATTTCTATTTGCCTTCTGGACTCTTCCATCTGCTATGCCCAACAAAGCAAGATTGATTCCCTGCAATCCCTCCTCAAAAAAGATAAAGAAGATACCAACAAGGTTAATCATTTAGGTGCTATTGCTTGGGAATATAAATTCAAAGCACCGGATAGTTCAATAAAATACGGAACTTTATCGCTTAAACTTTCTCAGAAGGTAAAATGGCAGGTAGGAATTGGGAATTCTTATCATTACCTTGGTGAATTTAACTGGCGACAAGGCAATAGTTCTTTATCTCTTGCAAACTACAAGCAAGCACTTGCTATTTGGGATTCACTTGAAAAGAACATTGAACCCAATCGTAAAGCATTCATCACAAATCTTAAAGCATCTACGCTGAGTAATATTGGAGTTGTGAATCGCAATCAAGGAGATTATCCAAAAGCATTAGATTATGATTTTAAAGCACTGAAAACTTATGAGGAACTACAAGACAAACACGGCATTGCTGTCATCATCGGAAACATCGGGCTTATCTATTATAATCAGGGCGATTATCAAAAGGCGTTGGATTATTATTTTAAGTCATTAAAAAAAGGAGAAGAACTAGGTGATAAAACTTTAATTGCAACACCGCTCGGAAACATCGGAATTGTATATAACGATCAGGCAATAAATAGTAAATCTCAAACCGAAGGAGATTCATTATTCAATAAAGCGCTTGAATATTATTTAAAGTCGTTGAAAATGAAAGAGGAACTTGGCAACAAAAAAGGAATTGGAAATACTCTTGGTAATATAGGAAGCATGTATGCCGATGAAGCACAAAAAATTAAAGAAGATAAGTCTGCCAAAAAAGAATTACTGGAACAAAAAGCATTGGAATATGATTTTAAAGCATTAAAGATTGGCGAAGAATTAGGAGATAAGAACAGAATAACAATTCAGTTTGGCAATATTGGTGCGGTTTATACCGATTCAAAAAAATATGCAGAAGCCGAAAAGTATTTGCTACAGGCATTGGCAATAGATACCACCATTGGTTTTCTAAATCATGCAAAAGACACGCACGAACAGCTAAGCAAACTCTACTCACAAACTAACCGTTACCAACTTGCACTTGAACATTTCAAAAAAGCGATGACGTTAAAAGATTCGTTGTTCAATGCGGATAAGAATAAAGAAATAACCCGCAAGGAAATGAACTACGAGTTTGAAAAAAAGGAAGCCGCCGCCGCCGCTGTGGCAGAAAAAGAAAAAGCAGTGGCATCAGCCGAAGCACAGAAGCAACGCGTTGTCCTGATACTTGTATCTTGCTTCCTTATACTTGTCGTAGCATTTGCCGGATTTATTCTTCGCGCATTGCGCATTACACAAAAACAAAAACATTGATTGAAAAACAAAAAAGATTCGTGGAAGAAAAACAAAAGGAAATATTGGATTCAATTTATTATGCAAGAAGAATTCAAAACGCAATTCTTCCAACCGAAAAGTATATTGATAAAACGCTGAAAAGATTAATGAAAAAATAATTAGCTGAGGGTGATCAATCCTCGAGTTTCTCCACTACCTATATCATCCGCGTTCTATTTTCACT
Organism: Bacteroidota bacterium; assembly: GCA_003164895.1. Taxonomy (GTDB): domain Bacteria; phylum Bacteroidota; class Bacteroidia; order Palsa-948; family Palsa-948; genus Palsa-948. The sequence goes on from PLUL01000021.1 coordinate 72,594, forward strand.
TGGCAATCTTCTCATAATATTTGCACCACAATTTTATTCCACACTCTTCGCATTTAGGATTTCTTGCTACACAAACATATCTGCCATGAAGAATGAGCCAATGATGCGCAATGGCAATTTTATTTTCGGGAATATATTTTACTAATTGCATTTCGGTCTGAAGCGGATTTTTTGCGTTCACTGTCAAGCCGATTCTTGCAGATACTCTGAACACATGCGTATCAACCGCCATGGTTGGCTTTTGATAAACTACCGAGGCAACCACGTTCGCGGTTTTTCTTCCCACGCCGGGCAGCTTTTGCAGTTCATCCACATCCGAAGGAACTACTCCGCCAAAATCATTCACCAGCATCTTTGCCATGCCCACCAGATGTTTTGCTTTATTGTTTGGGTAAGAAATGCTTTTAATTAAAGGAAAAACTTTTTCAGAAGAAGATTTTGCAAGCGACTGAGCAGTTGGAAATTTTTTGAATAAAGCAGGCGTGGTCATGTTCACGCGCTTGTCGGTGCATTGCGCGGAAAGAATTACCGACACAATAAGCTCGTAAGGATTGATGTAGTGCAACTCTGTTTCAGCAACAGGCATGTGCGTGCTGAAATACTCAATAACTTTCTCGAAACGTTCTTTGCGGCTCATTTCTTAACGGCATCTTTCCTTTTAAATATCCAAACGCAGTTCTGGTTTTTCGGATTGCGCTGGGCATCGGCTCCCCAGTAAAAACTACTGGGTCCTTGATTGGGAATGTCCACCATGCCGACCACATTGTAATTATCCTGAGAGTATTTTCCATACCAGTCGAAAATTCTCTTCGGGGAATTTGGTTTTGAAAGCCACGAAAAAGGAATATTACAAAACACCATATACAACGGTTTACTCTTTTCTATTTCCGAAATCATTTCTTCCTGCATCTTTAAATTATAATCATGTATCTCCATCAAACCATATGTATAAATATGTCCTGTTGCAGATTTTCTGTCGGCATAAAATGGAATCTGTGGCTCAGAGCCAAGTACCGCAATTTTATCTGTATCGGAAGAATTTGCTTTGATGTACTTTGCGATTTCCACTGATTCAGTAAACGGATTAGTTCCGTATATCGCTTTGCACAATCCTACCGGATTATCCGTTGAATAATAAAACTTGCTTTTAGAAACAATACTGTTGAAAAGAAAAAATAAAACAATCAGGGGCAATGCCAGTCCGATAATATTTATTTTGATCTGCTGCGCAAGGAATCTTCCGGCATAATCAAGCGTGATGGCTGCTAAAAGCGCTGTTGCCGGCAACACCACAATAAAATAATGTTGTCTGAAATAAAATCCCGGTGTAGTTGCCAATGCTGCAAATACCGCGAAACAAATTGCAAATATCTTTTGCTTCAACGAAAACTTTGTGAACAAAACTACCACTGCTCCTGCTCCCGCTAATATCCATATCCATTTCTGTTCCTCCCAGATTGGAGAGAATGTCATGTTGAGTAAATCTTTTCCTTGTTCCCAGGGCAAACCCGATGCATATTTGCTTGCATACTGCACCGTCCAAAACCAAAACTTGGTAAAAGTTCCTGTTGCAAACATCAGAAGCAAAACCAAAATGTAGGGAATGAAAACTCCTGCGGAAAACGATAACGTATTCAAAATAATTTTACGAATGTTGATTGGTTTGTCGAGGAATTGAAAGACGAGAAATACGATGCCTCCGAACAAAATAAAATAAACCGCCTGCTGTTTCATTAAGAATGCCATGCCCAACATTCCTCCTGTGAGAATTGCAAATAAGATTTTTTTATTCTCCTCATATTTTGAAAAGAAAAACAAACTCAACGCAACGTAAAACACGGCAAAGTGTGTTGCATGCGCGGCAAAGCCAAGGTAATTCATGCTCATTGCCATCAAACCGTAAAATCCTGCAGCAAGAATTCCTGTCATGGGATTGAAAAACTTTTTCAATGACTGAAAAAGTAAAATCATCGTTCCGGCATTCATCAATAAAAAACCAATGTGAATTCCTTTATAGCTCTGCCCGAAAATTGCCATGATGAGAGCGTACATATAATAAATACCCGGCAACTTCATGTTGTATGCCTCTTTATATGGAGTGATTCCTTTAAGTATCAAGTGTCCGAAGTAAGCATACTCGCCTTCGTCCCTTTCCAAAGGCATTTCAATAAAACGCCAGCGAATGATACTAACTGCTCCAACAATTATTGCAATTACTATCAGATAAAAATTATTGTTTCCGGAAAAAGCGCTGAAGGAAGATTTCGCTTCAACCTTTTTCTTGCTCTGAGGATTGCCTGAAGGATTTTTTTTCCTTTGTTCCTTTTTCATTCGTGCAAACATACGGGTTTAAGTTTAAAGTTTAATATCTAATGCTGAAAGTTTAACGTTGAATTGTGTTATTATTAATTTTGTTCTTTTGTACCCCATTCCATGAGTTTGTCTATCAGAAATAAAATTTCATTACTACTGGCTATTGGCTATTGGTTATTGGCTACTTGTTCGTTTGCTCAGGATACACTTCCGCAAAAAAAACTTTTCATCAACTTCACCGGGCATTACGGATTTATTATTGCGCATCATGCCAACATGGATTATCTCATCAAGCACCATGTTCCCGCGGGAGATATTCAATTCATTAGAGTCACCAACGGAGAAAGACCATGGGAAAAAATCTATCATAATCCTGAAATGGGTTTAGGTATTTTCTATGCCTATCTTGGAAATCCGCAAGAACTTGGAAATGCAATAGGAGTTTATCCTTTTGTAAATTTCCCCCTGAATCCCCGAAGAAAGTTCAAACTTTATTTCAAGGTGTGCGATGGAATTGGACTTATTACAAAACCATATAACCGAGTTGATAATCACAAAAACAATATTAACGGCTCCTATATTAATTGTTATATAAGTTTCAGGCTTAGCACGGAATTCTATCCTGCAAAGAACATACGCATGGAAGCAGGAATTGCCGCTTCCCATTTATCGAACGGAGCACTGGCAATGCCTAATCTCGGAATTAATCTTGCAACCGTAAATCTTGGAATCAGTTTTTTGAAAACGGAAAAGAAAAAAGCAACCACCGATGCAGTTCAAAAACCGAAACCTGAAATTTACAATCATAAATATTCTTTCCTAATTTTTGGTGCAGCAGGTCCAAATCAAACCACTCCTCCCGATGGAAAAGAATATGCAGGATTTACTTTATCGGCAAGCTGTTGGTTGCAGGCAACTCCCAAAAGCAAATTTGGCGCAGGTGTGGACGCCATTTATGATTTTTCAAATATAGAAGATGCAAAACGCGATACTGCTTTTGACACTAATAACTCATTGAATAATTTGCAGATTGGAGTTAAACTGGGATATGAATTGGTGATTGGAAAAATTGCTTTGCCCATTGAAATGGGATACTACGTTGTTTCAAAAACAAAAACTGATGGTCCGTTTTATCATCGCATTGGAATACGCTACTATGTAAACAAACATCTTGTGATTATTTATTCGCTTAAAACCCAGTGGGCGGTGGCGGAAAATCTGGAATTCGGAATTGGGTATAGATTTTAAATTACTTATCAAAAAGTTATTTTAATAATATAGTGAATGTTTATACCTTCGTGAATCCATAATGAAAAGACAACAAAATCCGTATAAGATACAAATTGGTATAATCATTTTTCTGATTGGATTTCTTTTTTCTTGCAGCAAAGAAAATCGTTGGGATTGCATTAAGCGTTCAGGCGAACAAACCACAGATATACGCACACTGCCTCCTTTCACAGGTATGTATGTCAATAACAACATTGATGTTTTCATCACTCAGGGTCCTACGCAAGAAGTGAAAGTAGTTGCAGGAAAAAATTTAGTATCGCTTGTAAAAACCGAAGTTACAAGCGGAGCGCTTCATATCAGCAATGAAAACAAATGCAACTGGGCGCGTAGTTATAAAAAAGGAGTTATCTCTGTATACATCACCATTCCTGTTATCAATATCGTTGAAAATGATGGAAGCGGAATTATAACAGGTCAAAACACAATTCTCACCAATACCATTACAATTTCAACTTCAGAATCGGGAGATATAAAACTTTCCTTAAATGCAAACACAACATACATTGACTGCACAGGATCTTCAGACATCACACTTCAAGGGAGCACATCAAATTTAGGAATCTATCATACAAACGCAGGTTATATTTATTGTCAGAATTTTCCGGCAAATATAATTTGGACAGGCAATTACGCTTCAGGAAATGAGTATCTCAACGGAATAACTGCTCTTGGAGCTACCATCGGTTGGGCTGGAGATATTTATTATACCGGAAATCCTCAAATCACTCAAGATAAAATAACTGTAAATGGAACGGGAAGTTTAATTCATCAGAACTAATGATAAGAAGTTTACTGTATCTTTTAAAACTCGCTTTGTACTGGCTGATATTCTTTACACTTTACAGGATTTGTTTTTTACTGATTTATCCCGGACGAATTCCCGATGGAAAAGTTTCAGAAGCAATGCTGGTATTTTTGTATTCTCTTCGGATTGATGCATCTACCATTGCTTTTCTAATCGGAATCCCTTTCATACTTTGGGCAATTCAGCAGTTTATTAAAAATAATTTCCTCAACCGGTTCAATCATTATTTCAATCTGGTTTTAATCTCACTTGCCACAATATTATGCATTACAAATATTGCCAAGTATGGAGACACGAATACGCTTATCAATTACAACACGATATATTATCTTGTAGCGCCCGCAAAAATATTTCCTTACCTCACCACCTTAGAATTGATTTGCGTGATTACCGGTGTGATAATAGTAATTGCAATTTTTGTTTTGCTTTTTCGTTTTATGATTTTAATGGTGATTCCGTATTCAACCAGCAAAATGATTTATAAAATAATTTTCGTACCGATACTTTTTCCAATTATATTTTTAGTGATGCGTGGTGGCACGCATGAAAAACTCATCAACGAAAAGATCGCCTGTTTTTCGGAAACCTCATTCTTTAATCATGTAAGTGTAAATCCTGTTTGGTATCTCGGACACACGATTGTATTGGCGATAAAAGAATCGGGTGAGGTTTCCAAAACAAATCAAGAGGAATATTTCAAATGGAAATAAAAAATATTTCACTAAGAATTATTTTTGTATTCGGAATTCTTAACTCTCAATTCTTCATTCTTAATTCTTTTTGTTTTTCTCAAGACACAGATAACAGTTCTCTACGCTGCGAAGATTTAGTTTACAAAAAAAATATCCATACGGTTCAGTGCCAGAAAGCCGATTGGGAATTTTCTCCTCCGGTAATGAGATTGGGAACTAGCGATCAGATAAAACTTTTATTTGACGACCTTGATGTTGAATCAAAAAATTATCGCTTCACCATTGTTCATTGCGATGCAAACTGGCAGCCAACTACTCATTTGCTGCAATCGGAATACATAAAAGGTTTTTTTGACGATAACATTACAGATTATCAGTATTCCAGAAACACCATTCAGCGATATGTGCATTATGAATTATTATTTCCCACGGAAAACCTCAAACCCAGCAAATCAGGAAATTATATTCTGAAAGTTTTTTTAGATTACGATCTAAACGATGTTGTTCTCACTCGAAGATTCAGAGTGATGGATGAACGTGTGAAGATTATTCCTGACGTTCACCGCCCCAGCATCATTGAAGATTATAATTATAAGCAGGAAGTTAACTTCACTATTCTGACACCGAATTATCAAATCCAAAATCCATATCAGGATTTGAAAGTCATTCTCATGCAGAATGACCGTAACGACAATGCCATCACAAACCTGAAACCACTTTTTGTAAAAGATGCTGAACTCACTTACAATTACGAAAAAGAAAACGTTTTTCCTGGAGGAAATGAATTCCACGCGTTTGATATTTCAAGCATGACATGGCGCTCCGAACAAATAAGCATAGTGCTTTATCCCGGTAGAGATACTTCTCACGAAATAAACGATTCCATAAAAACATACCATGTTTATCTTACCACCGACAAACAACGTAATTATTTAAAATATTTTTCAGAAATTGACAAGAACGGAAGATTTAAGATCAATCGTGCCGAAAGTTCTACAGGTACTGCTGTTACCGAAGCGGAATATGTGTATGTAAAATTTTCTCTTACCATGTCTGCTCCTATGACGGATGGAGGAATTTATCTTCTGGGTGAACTCACAGACTGGAAATATTCAAATGAATCGAAAATGATTTACAACTATGCAGAGAAGGAATATCAACTTACTTTATTATTGAAACAAGGATATTACAACTACCAATACACTTTTTTGAAAGACAATGAAAAATGCGGTGATGAAACCCTAATTGAAGGTACGCATTACGAAACTGAAAACGAATATGTGATTTACGTTTACAACACTCCCATGGGGAGCAACTACGACCAATTGATTGGAATGAAGCGGTTTAATTCTCTCAAATATTAAATTATCTATACGAACGATCGTTCGTACGCTTGCCTCTCCAACTGCTATGTCCACCACCACCGCTATTACTACCTGAATTATTTCTTCTCGGAGTAAATCTTCGCTGTTGGTTTTGTCCGTTTTGTTTTCTTGGTTCTTCGCTGTGATGCGATGCATCATGTGGATGCGCTTTCACTTCTTCAATATTTTTTGCAAGTTTCATTATATCTCTCAACTGACTTCTTTCATCGGGCGAACAAAATGAAATGGCAATTCCGCTTGCTCCGGCTCTGCCTGTTCTGCCGATGCGGTGAATGTAAGTTTCTCCATCTTCGGGCAAATCATAATTAATTACGTGAGAAATATCGGTAATATCCAATCCGCGCGATGCTACATCGGTTGCCACCAGCATACTGATGGTTCTGTTTTTAAATCTATCCAATGCTTTCTGTCGGGTGTTTTGAGATTTATTTCCGTGAATTGCTTCTGCTTTAATATGTTCGGCAAGAAGACTTTTTACCAATTTATCTGCACCGCGTTTTGTGCGGGTGAAAACAAGTACGTGAGGTTTTTCTTCCTGATCCAAAATATGTTTCAGCAATGCTTTTTTATTTTCTGTCTTCACATGATAAACATATTGCTTCACCAAATCCGCCGCTGTGGATACCGGAGCTGTTTGAACAATTACAGGATTCTTCAGAAGTGAGTCAGAAAGTTTTTTGATTTCCACCGGCATTGTTGCCGAGAAAAACAAGGTTTGTTTTTTTGCCGGAAGTTTTGCAATTATCTTTTTAATGTCATTGATGAAACCCATGTCTAACATGCGATCTACTTCATCGAGAACAAAAAATTCAATGGTGTTCAGATGCACATGTCCCTGTGTCATCAAATCAAGCAAACGACCGGGTGTTGCAATCACAATATCCACGCCTGAACGCAACGCTGTTGTTTGTCCGTGCTGACTAACTCCACCGTAAATAACTGCGTGCCTAAGGTGAAGTCCTTTTCCATATTCACGAAAGCTGTCGCTGATCTGTTGAGCAAGTTCGCGCGTAGGTGCAAGAATGAGCGCTTTTATTCCTTTGCGCTGATGAGCGTTGCTGTTAAAAAGAAGTTGAAGCATGGGCAATGCAAAGGCAGCGGTTTTCCCGGTGCCTGTTTGTGCAGAGCCACAAATATCTTTTCCTTCCAAAATATGCGGAATAGATTTTTCCTGAATGGGAGTTGGATTAATATATCCCTTCGCCGCAAGTGAGTGAAGAATCTGCGGTAATAGTTTCAAATTTTCAAAAGTCATAATGATTGAATTAATTTATATTGTTCCGTTTCACAATATCGTGATGTTCGGAAATTGTTGATTGCAAGAAATAAAATTTAATGCTGAGAAAGCAGAAAGGCGAGCAGGTCAGCCTAAACAATGAGTTCTTGATGAGATAAAGATACGAATATACTTCCCGCATCATCCTGTTGGTCGGGATTTAAAACCCGACCAACTTAGGACGAATGCTTCATTCAAAAATCTTTGGAGAAAAATAAATGATTTTGTTACCTTAAAGATGGTAACACGGTGAGCTTTACGCCAACTTTACATTAACAGCGTTTGGACCTTTTTTCCCTTCTGTAATGTCAAAAGTTACGTTGTCGTTCTCACGGATCTTGTCAACAAGACCTGATGAGTGTACAAAAACTTCCTTTCCTGATTCTGTTTTAATGAAACCAAATCCTTTTGCGTCATTAAAAAACTTTACTGTTCCTTTTTCCATAAAATAAAAATTTAAAAGATTAATTATTAATTGCGCGAATATACAAGATTATTTTGATACTGCACTTTAGAAGTTTAGAGAATAATCTTTTAGGAGAAAACGATTAATGAGTAGTAAATTTAAAATCCAACCTGAACAGATTTTGATATTCCTCACCGGTTTCTTTCATACTGTCATCGCCATCTTCAACATCCCAAATAATAGTAACCGGATGTGCGCTTTTATTAATGGCTTCAAGAATTCTAAAAACCTGTATCACATTTTTTCTCGAAGCAGAATTAGCATACTCAAGCCGGAAAGTACATTCCGTCTTTGCTGCCGGATGAAGCGCATAATTTTCCAGCCAGGCAATAATCGGATTGAAAAATCCAACACTGTTTTCGGGATAAGATCTTCCGGACAAAAGAAAAATTCCTGTTTCTGCATCAAGAGAAACTTCGAGCGATTTAAGCGTGGCTGGTATTTTTAGCGCATCCATAAATGAAAAGCGAAGATAGTAAATTGAAGTTCAGATGCAACATCTTAAGTGCTAAATTTCATACTGCCGATTTTCAAATATGCATTATGAAATTATTCACAAAAAGGTTTCTTTAAATTTTATAAATTGCAGCACCAAAAAACAGGTTGAAAAATTTATGCAAATGAAAAAAATATTTTATTTTTCTTCTCTCCTTTTATTGTTTCTGCTGAATTCACTCAAAGCGCAAACATTCCGCGCAGGATTTACTTTAGGCGCAACGGCAACTGATATTTGCGGAATGGATTCACGCGATGGCGATAATGATTTTAATAAACTGGGATACGTTTTGGGTGGAATTGTAAATACTAAACTGAATAAAAAAAACGAATTTCAGATGGAAATGAATTATATCAAGAAAGGGACTTTGCAAAGACCAACAGCAGACTCCATGCAATCTGGTTATTATAAACTTGCTTTGGATTACATAGAAGTTCCAATTATGTTGAAGCACCACATGCATTTTAACATGGGAAAAAAAGTTGTTGACCAATTTGATTGGGAGGTTGGAGCATCAATTGGCAGAATGGTTAGACATACATGGACAGAAGGTGGATATGTGCCAATTTTTGACGAAAGTAAAATAAATAAAACTGATGCAAGTATTTTTGTGGGTTTGAATTACAATTTTTCTTCTAATATTTATCTGTCTTTCAGATATAGTAACTCGCTAATTCCTGCAGTAACACACGATAAATACCCAGGTTATTTTTTTATCTACTCTGTAAATACCGGAAACAATATGGTTTTTCAGATGTCGCTGAAATTTGTTTTTGGAGGAACCGCTGAAAAAGAATCAACACCCGCTAATTAAAGCGAAAATAATTTCACTCCGATGAAAAATAAAGTTCTGAATGACAATCATTCTCCAAGCAAAAACTTTTTTCAAAGTGATCTCATCCTCAGGAATTATTTGAAGAATGCTTTCTCTACCGAAGCCAAAAAATATTTCTACCCCAAACTTGATTCTCTTGGAAAAGAAGCTGCCACGGTGATGACCGACCTTTCTTTGCAGGCGGATAAAAATAGCCCTGAATTAGTGAAGCGCGATAAATGGGGCGAGACCATCAACGACATTCGTTTTCATCCTGCATATTGGGAACTAATGAAGATCGCAGTGGAATCGGAAATGTTCAGCGTGAAATGGCATCCCGATATGCGGAAAAAGTTTGCAGGCGAAACGCAGCGACTCAGCTTCAGTGCAGGATTTATTTATGCTATGAGCGAAATGGGAGTTTATTGTCCGCTATGCATGACGGATGGCGTGGCGCGTTTGCTCGATCTGTATTGCGATGAGGCAGATAAAAAGCGATTGATGCCGCACATCTACACCGATAAAGCAAAAGATTTTTTCACTGGCGCCATGTTCCTCACCGAGAAATCGGGCGGCTCGGATGTGGGAGCAAATCTTGTTACTGCAAAAAATATTAAAGGTAATTCGTATCACCTCAACGGAGAGAAATGGTTTTGTAGCAATGCAAATGCCGATTTAATTTTTGCGCTTGCACGAACCGATGCAAATATTCCGCGCACCAAAGGACTTTCTATTTTCTTAGTCGAAAAACATTTGCCCGATGAAACTAAAAACCCAATTGACTTCTTCCGCCTGAAAGAAAAGATGGGCGTAAAATCGAACGCTTGCGCAGAAGGAATGTTAACTGATACCGTTGGCACGCTCGTGGGAAAAGAGTTTGAAGGATTCGCCATCATGACCGAGATGCTAACTCTTTCGCGGATTTATACTGCGGTGGGCGCATTATCGGGTTCGCGCAGAGCGATTATAGAAGCATATCAGTTTTTGTGCAGCAGAAATGCTTTCGGTAAAGTTGCCATTGAACATGCGCTAATACGCACCAAGCTCACCGAACTTTCCGCACTTTATCTTGCCAACTTTTATCTTTTGTGGCGCACCATCACGGCATTGGATAAAGCCGATGCAGGCAATGAGCGCGAAAAAGAAATTCTGCGCATTCTTACTCCGATGATTAAAAAACGCTTGTCAGAAAATTCGGTTTACATAGCGCGCGAAAGCATGGAGCTGATGGGCGGCATAGGTTATATTGAAGACACGGTGGTGCCAAAAACTTTCCGCGACCTGATGGTGAATCCCATCTGGGAAGGAACCGGAAACATTATGATACTGGATATGCTTCGCGCTTCGAAAAAATCAAAAGGATTAATATTTATTTGCGAAGAAATTGCGAAGATTGCAACGGCAAAAAAAGATTCGTGGCTGATTCTCGAGCTGGAAAAGTTTCAATCTTTTTCTAAAAAACTTTTTGCCATGCAGCAAGATGAAATGGAAGCAAGCGCAAAACCTTTTTATGAAAAACTTACCGAGCTCTACCAGCTTGCGCTGCTGCTTGCAAATTTTAATGAGGGAAATAAAAAATGGACTCGCTCTGCTTTTGATTATTTAAAGAACGCATACAACAACTCTAACGAACTCTCTGCACGCCAGCCGCTCTCGGTAAACGATGTGAAAGATATGGTGGGGTGGGAAATGTAGATTTTTTAGTTCAAGTTATGAGTGTATATCGAAGCAACTCACAATGACCAAAGTGCACAACTCAAAGAACATTCTTAACATAGTTGTAATTGTTGCCGCGCTTGGTTACTTCGTTGATATTTACGATCTCATCCTCTTCAGCATCGTGCGCGTGCCCAGTTTAAAAGCCATCGGCATTGCCGATGCAGAAATAAAAAACGCAGGCATCTACCTCATCAACATGCAAATGATGGGCATGTTAATCGGCGGCATTGTGTGGGGAATCCTTGGCGATAAACGCGGGCGGTTGGCTGCGCTTTTTCTTACCATACTCCTCTACTCGCTTGCAAACATTGCAAACGGCTTTGCACAAAATCTGCAGCAATACGCATGGCTGCGCATCATCGCGGGCTTTGGTCTGGCAGGAGAACTCGGCATCGGCATCACGCTCGTCTCCGAAGTGATGAGCAAAGAAACGCGCGGCTGGGGAACGAGCATTGTTTCGGGCGTGGGCATTGCAGGAGCGGTGCTTGCTTTCTTCATTGCCAAATGGGGATGGCGCGAAGCCTATTGGGCAGGCGGAGTTCTCGGTCTTCTTTTATTAGGTCTCCGCATTTATGTTCACGAATCTGGAATGTTTGATAAAGTGAAAGAAGCGAAAGCAAGTCGCGGAGATTTTTTCAGCTTGTTCACCAATCGAAAAAGATTTATAAAATACATCGCCTGCATTTTTGCGGGAGCTCCCGTGTGGTTCGTCATCGGCATTCTCGTTTCCTTTTCAAAAGAACTTGGCGAATACCTCGGCATTGTTAACGATGCCGGTCAGCCCGAAGCCATCAACATCGGCAAAGCGGTGATGTATCATTACATTGGCGCATCGTTCGGAAGCATCCTCACCGGATACATCAGCCATAAACTCAGGTCAAGAAAAAAAGCGCTGCTCATTGCAATCTCATTTGTGGGACTTCTCTGCATCATTTATTTCAACGCCTTCGGAATTTCAAGCAGCATGTTCTTCTTCATCTTATTTGTTCTCGGCATTGCTCAGGGATATTGGGCGGTGATAATTGCCGTTGCTTCGGAACAGTTCGGAACTAATATTCGCTCCACCGCAACCACCACCGTTCCAAACTTTATCCGCGGAGCAACCGTGCTGATGACCTTATGGTGGAGCAGCATGTCAGCAGGAATGGGAATTTTAAGATCGGCAATGATTGTGGGCGCAACGGTGATAATACTTGCATTGATTGCTGTCTTCTTCCTTGAAGAATCTCATGGCAAGGACTTGGATTATATTGAAGTGGAATAAATAACATATATTAGATATAAAAACTACCTTAAAGACAGACAATCGTTTAACAATACACAATTTACAACAATGAGTTTTTTTGCCAGTTTAAGTTTTGAGAAGGTTTTTGGTTTTATCATACTTTTAATAGTATGCGGGATTTCATTTGCAAGTTTCATTTTGTGGATTTTTTTATCCATAATTATCATTATTAGAAATATTAAAAGGGTTAATCAAGATGAAACAAAGGAAATGGCACGTCATTTTAAATATTTTATTTTTTACTTAATTTTTCCTTTACTAGTTTTTTGTATTGGAAATGCTACCGAAAATTATTCCGATACCATCCGTGATTTAATTGGCATATTAATGTTTCTGCTTTATGTTTTTATAATCTATTTGCATACAAAAATACCGTGGTTGTCTAAATATAGATATCCATATTAATGTGCACAGAAACTTGACAGGCAAAAAACCAACAACCGCTAATATTTGCACAAACCATTATAAACTTGAAACATGAAACTTACTTTAGTCATAGGCGCATCCGAAAACACCGAACGATATTCCAATCGCGCGGTAAGACAATTGATAAAACATAATATTCCTGTTGCAGCAGTTGGATTAAAGGCAGGAGAAATTGAAGAAGTAAAAATCCAAACCGGATTTCCTAAAATAGAAAACGTAGATACCGTTACGCTTTACGTTGGTCCGCAGCATCAGGATAAGTATTACGATTACATTTTAAGTTTAAAACCCGAGCGCGTGATATTTAACCCCGGCACCGAGAATGCTGAGTTCGAAGAAAAAATAAAAAAAGCCGGAATCGAAATCCTCGAAGCATGCACGCTGGTGATGCTCTCGACAGGGAATTTTTGATTACACAGATTTTCAAACAGATTACACTGATTACGTTGTTGCATTGCATCGGTGTAATCTGTATTTTTTTTAATCGGTGTAATCATTTATACTTTTCAGAATTATTTTACACGCACTTATTATTTCCTTTTCAGTAATCACAAGCGGCGGCGCAATACGCATGGCATCGGGGCGAAATAAGAACCAATCCACCACTACTCCATTCTCAATGCATCGGGAAATTATTTTTTTATTCTCCTCTTCGCTCGCAAACTGAACTGCAAGCAGCAATCCTTCTCCTCTCACTTCTTTTATCCGCGGATGCACAAGAAGTTTTTTAAACAACTCTCCTTTCTTCTTTACATTAAGCGAAGGTTTTGCGGTAAGTATTTGTAACGCAGCCAAAGAAGCCGCACAACAAACCGGCTGTCCGCCAAACGTAGTAATGTGCCCGAGCACCGGATTGTTCGAAAGCGTTGACATAATTTCTTTTGACGAAATAAACGCACCCAGCGGCATTCCGCCTCCAAATGCTTTTGCCAGGCATAAAACATCAGGCACAATTCCGTAGTGTTCAAAGGCGAACAACTTTCCTGTTCTTCCCATTCCCGTTTGTATCTCATCAAAAATTAACAACGCACCAACTTCATCGCATCGTTTTCTTAACTGCTTAAGAAAATTATTCTTTGAATCAGGAAGTACAACTCCTGCTTCTCCCTGAATCGGCTCAACAATTACACATGCTGTCTTGCTTGTGATTTGTTCAAGCTGCATTTCATTATTGAATTCCAAAAACCGAACATCAGGAAGTAAAGGACGAAACGACTGCTTCATTGTTTCATCACCCATCACACTCATTGCACCATGCGTGCTTCCATGATATGCATTTTTGAAAGCAACAATTTCTGTTCTTCCAGTAAAACGTTTCGCAAGTTTCAATGCACCTTCTACTGCTTCGCTTCCTGAATTGACAAAATAAACACTGTTTAATTTTTTCGGCAGAAGTTCCGTCAATCGTTTTGCCAATTTCACCTGAGGCGACTGGATATATTCTCCATAGACCATCAGGTGCATGAATTTTTCCGCCTGTTCTTTTACTGCTTTTACAATCTTCGGATGTGCATGACCAACATTGCTTACTGAAATTCCTGAAATAAGATCAATATATTTTTTTCCTGCGGGAGAAAATAAATAAACACCTTTCGCCCACGCGATTTCCAATCCCATCGGTGTCGGAGAAGTTTGAGCAAGTTGATTTAAAAACAGTTGGCGATTAGTCATTATCGTATCTTTTTAGAACTTTGTAAAGTTAAAGTAATTATAAAACACAAATCTGCAATGACGAAGTGGCTCGAAGATTGGTTCGGCTCTGAATATTACTCGCTCCTCTACAAACACAGAGATTGCGATGAAGCAAAATTATTCCTCGATAATCTTTTTGCATTTCTAAAGATTCCTTCAGGCAGTTCAGTTCTTGATTGCGGATGCGGAAAAGGAAGACATTCTATTTATCTGAATGAAAAAGGATTTGAAGTAACTGGAATTGACATCTCCGAGAAAAGTATTTTGGAAGCGAAAAGATCGGAAAAAGAAAATCTGACCTTTTATGTTCACGATATGCGTAATCTTTTCAGAATAAATTATTACGATTTAGCGCTGAATCTCTTTACCAGCTTTGGATATTTCGAAAAGGATCATGAAAACGATAAATCAATTAAAGCCACAGCATCGGCAATTAAAAAACATGGTTGGTTTGTGCTCGATTTCATGAATGCCGAAAAAGAAATCAGGGAACTTATTCCACAAGAAAAATGTCAGACTGGCGAAATTACTTTCGATATCAAGCGATGCACCGACCAAAATTTTATCATTAAAGAAATAACTGTTTCGGATAAAGGAAAAACATATTCATATCGCGAACGAGTGAAAAAATATAATCGAAACGACCTCGAAAAATTTTTTTCTCAAAATAAACTTGAGGTTGTAAATATATTTGGCGATTACAATCTCGCTCCTTTCAAGAAAGAAACTTCAGAGCGATTGATTCTGATAGGAAGAAAAATTTAAAACTGGTTATTGAATAATAATTTTACTGCAAGCCAGCAATTCAGTTCCTGAAAAGATTTGCACAAAAAACATTCCGGCTGGCAATAAGTTTCGGTGAATGGTAATTACATCGTCTCCATTCGGAATAATTTCTCTCCGCACTTCTTTGCCCAACACATCGGTTATACTTAGTTGTAAATCTTGTATGCCGAAAATTCTGTTTGAAAGAAAAATGTTTGTTTGCTCCTTGAATGGGTTGGGGCAAATTAGAAAAAGCGGACCGTAGTGATTTATTTCATTAACCGAGGTGAGTACATTTCCTGCGCTATCGGTTTTAATCAAGAATACATCTCCATCTAAATTTCCATAACTCGATGTGAAACCACTAATAATAAATCCCCCGTCAGAAGTTACTTGAATGCAATCGCCAAGACTTGCGCCCCATGTTCCTCCAAAAGTTTTCCTCCACTCAAAATTTCCACTGCTATTGGTTTTTAGCAGATATAAATATTCTGTTCCTGATGACCCTCCGTAACTTGTAGTAGCTCCGGTAATAATATACCCGCCGTCCGAAGTTTGCTGAACACCTTCGCCCACATCATTTCCAGTCCCGCTGTATGTTTTTGTCCAAAGCGTATCGCCACTACTGTTTGTTTTTATCAGGTAAAGTTTTTGCTGTAAAGAGTCGGTAGTACCAACTATAATATACCCCCCATCCGTTGTAGTTGAAACAGAGTTTGCACCGGGAGATAAGGTTGGTTTACCAATTTTTTTGGTCCAGAGCGAGTCTCCATTTTTATCTGTCCTTACTAAAAATATAAAGCTATTATTTCCACTGGTATATTGAGCTATTACTCCTGCCATGATAAATCCGCTGTCAGGAAGTTCCTGCATGGAATAAAATGCACCTCCAACAAAACCAATAAACTGTTTTGACCATATACTGTCTCCATTAGCATTTGTTTTAAGTAAGTACCCAACATCGGTTGAATCATTGTTAAACTCACCAGCAATGGCATATCCCCCGTCAAATGTTTGGCGAACAGAATATGCATCGTCTGAGTAATTAGGTTTGTTTTCTCCTGCAAATATTTTTGTCCAAAGAGTATCTCCATTGCTGTTGGTTTTTACCAAATAAATAGAATACATTGAAATTACTCCGGGTGTGTTTCCAACCATAATGTATCCTCCATCTGTGGTTTGCTGTACAGAGTGGGCCTCACTGTCTCCGGGTCCTCCATAAAATTTATACCACTGCGTTAAACCAGTGGAATCAACTTTTTGCAGCAGCATTTGTTCGGAGCCAATCCCTATGGTGTGTCTGCCTGCAACAATATATCCCCCATCCGTGGTTTGCTGAACGCAATATCCCTCTTCTGCGTTTGTAAGCCCAAAGTCATAATATTTTTCAAAAGTGATATGCTGTGAGAAAGAAAAATTGGAAATAAAAATGAGTAATAAGAAAACAAAATGGCTGCATATTTTCCTCATAATGACAAAGGTATGAATTATAAAACAGATATGAAATATTTACTTATCTTCGCTCCCCCATAAACAGGTATTCGGGCATACCTGCAAAACAACCGGTTCCAACGCCTGATAGGAACTAAGTCATCTCGGACACTAAACGGGAAAAAACAATATGTCAGAAGTAAAAGAAAAAAATGCGCCGGCAACCGCTGATGCAGCAGAACCAAAACAAAATTACAAAGACGTAGAACCAAACATTCAGTACGAAGCAGTTGACTGGACTACGATCGGAAAGAAGCAAGACAGTTACAACTCTTCCGAAAAATCCCGCCTCGAAACTCTTTATTCAAAAACCATTACCAACATTGCCGAACACGAAGTGGTGGAAGGCGTTGTGGTTGGCAAGAATGAAAAAGAAGTGATCGTTCGCATCGGTTACAAATCGGATGGAGTTATTCAGCTCAATGAATTCCGCTACAATCCTAATCTCGAAATAGGAGAAAAAGTAGAAGTGTATATTGAAAAACAAGAAGACAAAGAAGGACAATTAATTCTTTCGCATAAAAAAGCTCGCATAGTTAAAGGATGGGACAGAATGAACAAAGCACTTGAGTCGCAAGAAATTGTTCAGGGCTTTATTAAATGCAGAACCAAAGGCGGACTTATTGCTGACGTGTTCGGCATCGAGTGTTTCTTGCCGGGTTCACAAATTGATATGAAACCTGTTCGCGATTACGATCAGTATGTAAATAAAATCATGGAACTGAAGGTTGTGAAGATCAATCAGGAATTCAGAAACGTGGTTGTATCACACAAAGCATTGATAGAAGCAGAAATTGAAGAGCAAAAGAAAGTGATCATCTCCAAAATGGAGAAAGGACAAGTGCTTGAAGGAACTGTTAAGAACATTACTTCTTACGGTGTATTCATTGACCTTGGCGGTGTTGATGGACTTATTCACATCACCGATTTAACTTGGGAAAGAATCAATCATCCTGATGAAATCGTTAAACTGGATGACAAAATTAACGTCGTTATTCTTGATTTCGACAACGAAAAACGCAGAATCTCTCTCGGCTTGAAACAATTGAAAGCGCATCCTTGGGATAAATTAGATACTGAATTAAAGATTGGCGATAAAGTAAAAGGAAAAGTTCGCGCAATTGAAGATTACGGCGCATTTGTAGAAGTGATGCCTGGCGTTGAAGGATTGATTCACGTTTCAGAAATTTCTTGGTCGCAGCATTTGCGTTCAGCAGGAGATTTTCTGAAAGCGGGAGATGAAATCGAAGCACTGATTGTAATGCTTGACAAAGAAACACGCAAGATGTCACTCAGCATTAAACAAATGAATCCGGATCCTTGGATGACTATCATGGATAAATATCCAAAAGGTTCAAAACATACCGCAGCTGCAAAGAACATTACCGGCTTCGGAATATTTGTAGAACTTGAACCGGGTATTGACGGGTTAATTCATATTTCTGATTTATCTTGGAACAAAAAGTTCAAACATCCTTCAGAGTTCATGAAACTCGGAGATAAAGTTGAATGTGTGGTAATGGAAGTGGATGCTGAAAATAAAAGAATCAGTTTAGGTGTAAAACAACTGGAAGAAAATCCATGGGATGCTTTCGAATCGGTTTTCACTCTTGATTCTGTTCACAAAGGAACTATCACCAGCGTAACCGACAAAGGAGCAATCGTTGCGCTGCCTTATGGCGTTGAAGGTTTTGCACCTAAAAAACATCTTGTAAAAGCAGATGGTTCAAATGCGGTAACCGATGAACAATTAGATTTTAAAGTTCTGGAGTTCAACAAAGAAACCCGCAAAATAATTGTTTCGCATACACGTATGCATCAGGAAGCTACCGAGGAGCAAAAGAAGATTGAAAGAAAAGAAGAAAAAGAAGCTATAAAGAAAGTTCAAGAAAGCATCAGCTCAAACACGCTGGGCGACCTTGAAGGATTAGCGAAACTGAAAAGAGAAATGGAAGGAAAATAAATTTTTCTTCTTGAAAATAAGGAAACCCTCTCCGTTCATTCGGAGGGGGTTTTTGTTTTATATTTGCGACTTATTTTAAATTTCACAATGCCCGCAGAAACTATTCTCATCCTTGATTTCGGTTCGCAATACACTCAGTTGATTGCTCGGAAGGTCCGCGAACTAAATGTTTACTGTGAAATTAATCCTTACAATTTTATTTCCAATAAAAAATTTAATGTTTCTGATTATAAAGGAGTAATTCTTTCCGGAAGTCCATTCTCCGTTCGTCAGAAAAATTCTCCTCAACCCGATTTGAATATCATTCGAAAAAAAATTCCAGTTCTTGGAGTTTGTTACGGAGCACAATTGCTCGCGCATAAATCAGGAGGATTGGTTCAACCATCTAAGCATCGTGAATACGGCAGAGCAAATCTTTCTTTTGTAAATAATGAATCCGTTCTCTTTAAAAATATTTCTAAAAACTCTCAGGTGTGGATGAGTCATGCTGATACTATTGCATCCGCTCCATCTGATTTTGAAATCACCGCCAGCACAAGCGATGTAAAATATGCCGGCTTTCAAATTCAAGGAGAAAAAACTTATGGAATACAATTTCATCCTGAAGTTTATCATTCCACCGAAGGAATCGTATTGCTGAAAAATTTTGTTGTTACTATTTGTAAATGCTCTCAATCGTGGACTCCCGCTTCATTTATCCAAACTACAATTAATGATTTGCGACATAAACTTGGAAACGATAAAGTTGTGATGGCACTTTCGGGTGGAGTGGATTCAACTGTTGCAGCTACACTGCTTCATCAAGCAATCGGAAAAAATCTTTATTGCATTTTTGTTGACAATGGGTTATTACGCAAAGATGAATTCAAAAATGTGCTGCATTCCTATAAAGATATGGGGCTGAATGTAAAAGGAGTGGATGCAAAAAAAGTTTTCTACAAAGCACTGAAAGGAAAGAAAGACCCAGAACAAAAACGAAAAGCCATCGGGAAAACTTTCATATATATCTTTGACAAAGAAGCGCGTAAAATAAAAAATGTGAAATGGTTGGGGCAAGGAACAATTTATCCAGATATTATTGAAAGCGTTTCGGTGAAAGGTCCTTCGGCAACTATCAAATCACATCACAATGTTGGTGGGCTTCCTGCTAAAATGAAATTGCAAGTTGTGGAACCACTCAATACGTTATTCAAAGATGAAGTAAGAAGAGTTGGGAAAAAATTAGAAATTACTCCTGCAATTTTAGGTCGTCATCCTTTTCCTGGACCGGGACTCGGAATAAGAATTCTGAGCGACATCACAGAAGAAAAAGTCAGAATATTACAAGAGGTTGACTACATTTATATTGAAGAGTTAAAAAATGCCGGATTGTATGATAAAGTTTGGCAGGCAGGAGCAATTCTCACTCCGATAAAAAGCGTTGGCGTGATGGGCGATGAACGCACGTATGAAAATGTGGTAGCACTTCGTGCAGTTTCAAGCACCGATGGAATGACTGCCGACTGGTGTCATTTGCCGCATGAATTTCTTGCAAAAGTTTCCAATGAAATAATTAATAGAGTAAAAGGAGTGAACCGTGTTGTATATGATATTAGTTCAAAACCGCCGGCAACAATTGAATGGGAATGAAAACCGAAGCCCATCCTAAATCCTTCCCAAAGGGAAGGACTTTTTATTTCACATCTATGAAATTTAGAGTTCAATTTTTATTTGTCCTACTCTTCACCCTCCATTTAGGAGGGATTGGTTGGGCTCAGTCTCCTGTAATTAAAAAATCAGAAAAGATTGAAACCATTGACGGAAAAAAATTCTATATCCATCCGGTTGAGAAAGGACAGACACTTTACTCCATCGCCAAAACGTACAGCACAACGGTTGATATCGTTCTTGCTAATAATCAGGAAGCAATTGACGGATTAAAAGCAGGTGACAAATTAAAAATTCCTTTTAGCGGAAATACCGAAGCAATAAAAAAAGAAATTGAAAAACAGTCAACTCCAAAAGAATCGTCTCGAACTGAACCCGTTCAACCTAAAAAGGAAATCGTTTCTAAACTTCCAGCGAAAGACACTACATCCCAAAAACATATCGCTTCACCTGATTCAAAAAATACAACAAATGTTTCTTCACCTTCTCCGAAAAAAGATACAACAGGTATTGTCGTAAAATACACAATGAAAAATGAAGCTGATTTGAATGTCGCCGTTTTTCTTCCTCTCGCATTGAACAGCATTGATGAAATTAATGTGGATAAAATATCAATGGGCGATGAAAAAATGCCTGATGATGTAAAAACAGGAATTGAATTTTACGAAGGAGTGAAACTTGCTTTTGATTCTCTGAAAAAAGATGGATTCAAAGGACATCTGCACGTTTATGATTATTTACTCGACTCAGCCGGATTCGAAAAACTTCTTCAAAAAACCGAGCTAAAAGAAATGGATTTAATTATTGGTCCTTTGCACAGTAAAAAGTTTGAAACGGTTGAAAAATTTGCAAAGGAAAATAACATCAACATCGTTGCTCCTTCGTTAACCAACAATAATATTCTTCTTGGCAATCCTAACGCGAGCAAAGTAACGCCATCGTATGCCACTCAATCAGAAGAACTCGCAAAATATGTTGCAGAAAAATTTGCCGGACAAAATATTATTTTGTTCAACAGCGCGAATCCAAAAGATAAACCATACTTGCATACTTTCAAAAGAGTAGCAAATCCAATTCTACAAAAATTAAATGCTGACACAGTGAAGGAAATAACTTTTACTACGCTGACAAATTTTATCAGTAAAACAAAACCGAATATTGTTGTGATTCCATCTTCCAATCAATCTTTTGTAACCGAAGCAGTGAATAAATTATTTTTAGACAAACAAGAAAATAACGACAGCATTATTGTTTTTGGAATGAGCAACTTTTTGGAAATAGAAAGTTTGGATTTCGGTTATCTCAACGCGCTGCATGTTTTTGTTTCTTCTTGCACTTTTACAGATTACAACAACCTTCAAACAAAAAAGTTCATCCTAAAATATCGGGCAGAATACAAAACAGAACCGACTCAGCATGTTTTCAACGGATTTGATGTTACGCTATTTTATCTTAGCGCATTGCGGAAATATGACCATTACCTGAACAAAAAACTTCCAGAATTAAAACAAAAAGGCATTCAAACCGAATTCAATTTTTATCAAACCGACAGCGGAAACGGTTATGAAAATAAAGGCGTTGGAATTATGAAGTTTGAAAACTTCAGCTACACGAGAGTAAAATAAATTATGGATTGTACTCGTAAGCACCAATCGTTGGAGGAATAACACGAATATTTCCGCTCAAGTCATATAACAAATAAGGTCTGCCGATTAGAATCGCCGAATCTCCTTTGTGAATCACGGCAGGCAAAGCATAAGGATTCATTATTCTGTAATCATTATTTCCAACATTATTAAAATATGGTTCTTGATTTGCAATTACATGTTCATAATGAAAAGCGGAAGTATTAAAAGTAGTTTTCAAAAGTGAATAATGGAATTTGAAACGAAACGTGGAAGTGCCGCTTGAATCAAGTTTTATTTCATCGCCCGAACTTAAATCGCCATACACAATGCAATTATAAAAATACGCGCTGTCAAGTTTTCTCGTTTGATTATGTTGATTTGCATCGGTATAATAATTATTCAGAAGCAAAGTTGGAAACTGTCGTGCAGTAGTGCCATTGTTCCAGTAATTTGCAAACGTGCAATGATAAAAATTATACTTTCCTCCTATCGTAAGCGCAGCAACATATTGTCCGCAGTTTGCAAAAACACAATTCCATCCTTTCACAAAAGAACCTTGAGCAAATAAAGCCGCCGCACTCATGTTTCTTATTATTGTGTTGCTGATTGTGAGTGTGGGATTTATTGACGCTCCCATCGTGTCTGTTTGAATTCCAATCAATCCATTTTTGATAATTGCCCAGTCAATCGTATTGTTTATGCTTTGCGGAGAAAGCCAAATGCGATTCCATTGTCCAGCAGCTTCGGCATAATCGGGTTCCAATCTATCACCCTGAAAAATTACCGGCTGCGAAATATTTCCAACAATTTTCACAGTAGCTCCGCTGTCAACATACAACACAGCATTCGGATGCATATAAATTTTTGTTCCCGCCTGAATGGTAAGTGTGCATCCGGGTTGAACTCTTGCATACGCATAAATAACATGCGGCTTATCATTTGTCCAAACTGCGTTGCACGAAATATTAGAGTACCCGGGAAAACCATTTGCAGGAAAAATATTCGGAGTGTAGAAATAAGCATTCTGTCCCCAAGCTTCAAGATGCACATCTTGCATATTGCCGTTAGTTTGAAACACGATTGAATCCCGAATGACAAGCGGACTACTGGCATTATTCGGATTCACCGTAACTTCCACAAAAACAAACATACTGTCCTTCGCTCTTATTTCAATATTACTAAACTGAACTCCTTTCAATCCATTCACATTAATTCTAAAATTGGAAGCAGTACCTCTTGCAAGTTGAATAGATGATATTTTTATTGATTGAGGATTTCGGTTGTAAACGAGAAAAGTTTTTGTAGTTGATCCAACCGTTGTAAAAACCGTATCAAACAAAATTGACTGTGTAGAGAACGATAATTTTGCAGATGGATCGGTAGTAATGCGATCCTTTTTACATGAGTCAATAGTGAGTGCAACTATAAAAAGACAGATTATAGCTATTTTTGAAGGTAATTTCATTTTGGCAAATATAATAACAGTGGTGGAACGACACAGGGATAAAAATATTCTATTATATTTGCCGTCCGAAAACAGAAGTAACCGAAATTAAACTGTATAATCTATTTAACAATGAAAAAAGGCATTCACCCAGAAAATTATCGTTTTGTTGTATTTAAAGATGTTTCAAACGATTATGCTTTCTTAACCCGTTCAACTGCTGAAACAAAAGACACTATTAAATGGGAAGATGGCAACGAATATCCATTGGTAAAACTTGAAATTTCAAATACCTCTCATCCTTACTTCACCGGCAAGATGAAATTGATTGATACCGCAGGTCGCGTGGATAAATTCCGCACCCGTTACAAAAAGAAATAATTTTTATTTTTTTCTACTTAAAAGGGGACTTAGTCCCCTTTTTTATTTTACAAAATCTATTTTCTTATTGTTTCGATTCAATTGCAAGCAACAAAAAAGGGACACAATTGCGTCCCTTTTTTTTGTTTCGAAAGAAGAATTATTACTTCTTGCCTTTCTTAGCTCCGCCTTTTCCTTTGCCTTTGTCTTTTGCAGCAGCTTCAGCAGCAGCAGTTGAATCAGCTTTTGCTTTTTCAGCAGCAGCAACAGCATCAGCAGCAGCTTTGTCAGCAGCAGCTTTAGCAGCAGCAGCAGCTTGTGCAGCAGCGGTTGAATCAGCCATGCGGATAGAATCCTGAGTCATTTTTTCTTTTTTTGCTTTTTCAGCAGCGCTTGGTCCGCAAGCGAGGAATGATAACATTCCACCAGCAATAACGAGTGTGAGTAGTTTTTTCATAGTACTATTAAATTGTTTGTGTTTTGGTTAACCGATGCAAAAGTATATTTATTTTGACATACACAAGCATTTTTGAAAAAAAAATTATCATATATAAATGTATTGATTGGCAGCTAAAAAATATTTGCAACACAACACCGTTACAAAATATCTTCTATCAATTGGTGATATCGTAGAAAAGTTGACAGATTTAGAATTAGCGGATATTCAGTAAAAACTCTATTTTTGCCTCTGAAAATAAAAGCAACAACAAAATAAGTATAGCAGATTTTATATTTTAATACAAATGAAAAAAAGATTATTGTTTCGCTATGGATTTTCTTTTCTGATTTTATTTGTATTAGGTGATTGCAAAAAAAAAGGCACTACTCCACCGGTAATTACATTACAAGGCAGCAATCCCATGATCATTTCTTTACAGGGAATAGCAACAGATCCGGGCGCCACTGCTCAGGATAATCAGGATGGCAACATAACATCAAAGATTATTTCTTCGTGGAGCAGCACACCTCCTAATGTTAATCAGAAAGGTCATTATATTATCACATATACTGTGAGTGATGCCGCAGGATATACCACTACTGCTGCAAGAGCCGTTAATGTTGTGAATGATGCGGATTTTTTAAATGGTATTTATAATTCGGATGACACGTGTGCTGTTTCAACAGTTTTTCCATATATAGATACAATTATAACTTCTACAACAATCAATAAACAATTTGCGATTCATAATTTTCGTGGTATTGGGAAAAGCGTGACAGCTAATTTGAACGGAATAGCACTTGGCTCGTCCTTTAGCTGGCAAAACCAGCAATTGGGTTCAGATACGCTATCTGCCGCTACAAACACAGGATCAATATCAAATCTAACACCTGTTACTTTTAGTTTCATATATTTATGGAGCAGCGGTGGATCAACAACCGAATCTTGTACCGGCATGTATATACATCAGTAATTTTGCAAACATGAAAAATATATTCTTGATTAAATATGGATTTTATCTTACATTTTCAATAGTATTCTTTATGGCATTTCCGGGATGCAAAAAAGAAGATACAACTCCTCCAACAATCACTCTAAATGAAAAAGACAGCACTACTATATATCGGATTCTGAATCATAGTACTTACACCGAACCTGGTGCAACTGCATCAGATAATGTTGATGGAAATATTACTTCCAGTATTAAAATAACGGGAACACCCAATATGAATTTGGCAGGAACTTATACTATTACCTACACGGTTTCGGATGCAGCAGGAAATACAAATACTGCAAATCGTTTTGTAATTGTATATAATCAGGCAAGTTTGTTATTTGCAGGTGCCGGCAACTATCTTTCAAGCGGAATACCTTATAGAGATTCTTCTGTTACTGTTGCCAGTGGCGCATTTAAAAATTTCACTCAAACAATTTCATTTTCATCTACTATTAATAACACCATTTTGTTCAGCATGTTTGCCGGTGATACAAATAACACAATGATCACCGCGCAGATTAGGTCAGGAGATTCCATTATTATTCCTTCTCAGTTAGTCACTGGTATTGGACCTTCTCTAAATGATTTTCATACTTTTCATGGAATAGGATTGTTTCCGGGTGCCAACGGTTCAAAATTGTCTCTTGATTTTTTTGACCTCAACACAACCAAAGGCACTAATACTGAAATTAAGGAATGGCTTAACTAAAATGTTATAATACATTTCTAAAACCCTCACATTATCGTTGAGGGTTTTTTATTTTTGCTCATGAAACAATCTCTCCGAGAAATACAATTATTATTGATTCGATTATCGGTTGCACTTCTCACCTACCCGCTTTGCAAAATACTTTTCTTCGCCTTTAATCATAAATATTTTTCAGATGTTTCATTCTCGGATTTTATTGCAATTCTTTTCTTTGGATTAAGGTTTGATATTTCAGCTTTGATACTGATGAATTCTTTATTCATTATTCTGCATATTCTGCCATTCGGATTCACAAGAAAAAAACCATATCAGTTATTATTAAAAACTGTTTTCATCATCTCAAACTCAATTGCAATTCTTGCTAACTGCGTTGATTTCGAATATTTCAAATTCACTCTCAAACACACCACATCAGATTTTTTCAGCTTGTTTGGTCTTGGTTCGGATATGTCCACCATGCTACCGCAATACATTAGAGATTTCTGGCACATCATTCTTATTTGGATTCTCATTTCACTCTTTATTACTTTTCTTTATAATAAAACAAATCGATTGCTAATGAAATTTCAAGAAAACAATTTTAATATCAAAATATTTCTTTCTTGGTTTCTACTAAGCATCTCTATTATCGGGCTGAGCATAATTGGTTTCCGTGGAGGATTACAGCTAAGACCCATCATGACCATCAATGCTTCTGAATATGTTTCAGCAAAAAATATTCCACTTATTATCAATACTCCATTTTCAATTATCAAAAGTTACGGTCTGGAACAATTAGAAGAGAAAAAATATTTTTCACAGGAGGAATTAAAAAAATTATTTAACCCCACCCATTTCGAACTCCGAACTCCGAACTCCGAATTCCGAACAAATGTTTTCGTTATTATCATGGAAAGTTTTTCAAAAGAATATATTGGCGCGTTGAGCGGAAAGAAAAGCTACACGCCATTTCTTGATTCGCTTATAAAAGAAAGTTTAGTGTTTACTAATGCTTTTGCAAACGGGAAAAGATCCATCGAAGGAATTCCTGCTGTGTTGGCAAGCATTCCTTCACTGATGAATGAATCCTATATCACATCGTCTTATTGCGGAAATAAATTTTCTTCACTTGCAAACACACTGAAGCGAAAAAGGTATTCTTCTGCATTTTTTCATGGCGGCTCAAATGGCACAATGGGTTTTGATGTATTTACAAAAGCTGCTGGTTTTGATAATTATTATGGGAGAACTGAATACAATAACGAAAAAGATTATGATGGCGATTGGGGAATTCCTGACGATAAGTTTTTGATTTATTCAGGAAAAGAAGTTAGCAAAATGAAAAAACCATTTTTAGCTGCTTTATTTTCTCTTTCATCGCATCACCCTTTTCAAGTCCCTGTCGAATACAAAAAATATTTTCTCGAAGAAGGTCAGCCAATTTTAAAAAGCGTGAGGTATGCAGATTTTTCTTTAAAGAAATTTTTTGAGTCCATTTCAAAAGAAAATTGGTTTGACAGTACGCTCTTTGTCATCACTGCCGATCATACTGGACCCTCCACCGATAATTTTTACGGGAACAGTGTCGGTAGCTTTGAAGTTCCGATTTTATTTTATAAGCATAACAGTTCGCTGAAAGGAATTAATTCCAAAACGACTCAACAAATTGACATCATGCCAAGCGTTCTCGGCTACTTGAACTATGGAGAAGAATATTTTTCTCTTGGTGAAAATAGTTTAGACACAACAACAGGAGGATTTGCGGTCAATTTCATTAATGATGTTTATCAGATTTTTCAGGATGATTATTTGCTTCAGTTTGACGGACTGAAAACAATTTCATTTTATAATTACAAAAAGGATTCCCTTCTTACAGACAACCTCATTGGAAAGCTTCCTCAAAAAGAAAAAGCAATGGGAACAAAGTTAAAAGCTATCATTCAAACTTTTAACTACGGAATGATTCACAATAAAATGGTTTCAAAATCAGAATGAAGAAGAAAATCCTATTCATCATCAATCCAATTTCGGGAGTTGGCAGACACAAAACAGTTGAGAAACTCATTGACGAAAAACTCGACAGATCTATTTTTGATTACGAACTTTCTTACACAAATGCATCGAAACACGCCATCGAATTAAGTAAAAAAGCAGTTGAAGAAAATTTCAATATAGTGGTTGCTGTAGGAGGAGATGGTTCTGTAAATGAAATTGGAAAAAGTTTAGTTGGCACCAATACAGCACTTGCAATTCTTCCTTGTGGTTCTGGCAATGGAACTGCCAGACATTTGAAGATTCCTATGAACTTAGAAAAGGCGATGCATGTAATCAATCAAGGAAATATTTCTTCGATTGACACCTTTACTATAAATGATGAAACAGTAATTAACACCGCAGGCATCGGATATGCGGCACGCATTGCTCATGAATTTTCCAAAATAAAAAAGCGAGGGTTCAGCAATTACATCAAGATTGCCGTGCGTGATTCTATGAAATATAAATCGCAGAATTGCGAGGTAGAAATTAATGGAGAAATAAAAAAGCTAAACGCTTTCATTATTGATATTGCAAACGGAACTCAGTGGGGAAATAATGCGGTGATTGCACCTCATGCAAAGAATGATGACGGGCTTTTGGATCTTTGCATCGTAAATGATTTTCCATTTATAAATTTTTCATTAATGGCAGCTCGATTGTTCACCCGTTCAATTCATCGCTCAAAGTTTGTAGAAATAATAAAAGTGAAAGAATTAATCATCCGTCAGGAAAGAGATTACGCGCACATTGATGGTGAACCGGTTTTTATTGGAAAAGAATTGAAAATAAAAATAAATCCGCTTTCGCTTAAAGTTCTTGTACCTTAAAAACTTTTCCAAAGTTTAATTCTTTGGAAAAGTTTGATTTTCTATTTTTTCTTAACAACCGAATCTTTTTTCATTCCCATATTCTTCATATCGCATTTCTTTTCTCCCATTTTGCATTTGCCTTCTTTTCCCATGTCAGCACATTTTCCTTCTTTCATTTCATCGCATTCTTCTTTTCCTTCTTTGCATTCCATTTTTTCTTTGCAGCAACCTTTGCCCATCATCTCACATTCGCCTTCCTCGTCTCCTCGCATAATGATTACTCGCTCGCTCATTCCTCTGTGTCCCATTCTGCAATGGTCGTATCCTCTTTCTTCTCCTCTCATTCCACATTCCTGTTCTCTGTTGCATTCTCCTTTTGATTTACAGCAATGCATCATGCAGTGCATTCCGCAGCAGATCATTGAACAAAATGAAACAACAATAACAAACCAAGCAATCACTTTAAAAAAAGTGTTGAGGTTTTCTTTTTGAGTTTTGTAAAGCAGCCAAGTTCCTGCAGTAAGTGAAAGTAGCAAGAGGGCAATTGCGATAGTTGGTGAACAATTCATGGTATTTGGTTTTAGATTTTCATCAAAGATAAAAAACAATTCTATACTTTAGGCGCGAATTACGAACCGATGCCAAACGATCTACTTCAACCTTTCAAAATTATTCCACCTGCAATTCCTTCCGCAGGGATTTATTTTTTTACTACCACTCACGGAATTGAATACGAAGTTCGCTTTGGAAGAAGAAAGGACAACATCCTTCATGCAACTATTGTATTTGGAGTTATCAACGATGAATTTGAAGGCGAAGAATATGTTGAAACCAACAAAGGAGAAGTTTACCGCGTTATGGCAACGCTGGTGAAAATCATTCGAATGTTTATGGATGAACATCAAAAAGTTATGATCTACGAGTTCACCGGCATAGCACGCGAAGGCGAACCGGATGAAGGTGTTACCACTCGAACAGCACTTTACAAAAGATACTTACCAGTGATTTTTCCTGAAACAGAAGGATGGAAATTTCAATTTCACGGAAGCAATGCCGTTGTTACAAAGAAAGATAAATTCTAATTTCCCCTTTTTATTTTATTGACAGAACGTGGATGAAACTTCTCAATCGTATCGCGCAAATATTTTCTATCCATGTGAGTATAAATTTCTGTTGTAGTGATGCTTTCATGCCCAAGCATTTCCTGAACCGCACGGAGGTCTGCTCCGTTTTCAACCAAATGGGTAGCGAATGAATGACGAAACGTGTGCGGACTAACATGTTTCTTCAATCCTATTTGAGCAGCAATTTTCTTAATGATTAGAAATACCATAACAGTTGTAAGTTTCTTTCCTCTATTATTCAGAAAAAGAAAATCCTCAAATCCTTTTTGCACTTCCTGATGAACACGAATATCATTCTTATAAATATTTATAAACTTCATCGCTTCTCTTCCAATCGGAATAAGCCGCTGCTTGTTGCCTTTACCAATCACACGAATAAATTCAGTATCAAAAAACAAATCTGAAATTTTCAGGTTCACTAATTCGCTCACGCGTAAACCACAGCTGTACATAGTTTCAAGCATGGTTCTGTCTCGGTTTCCTTTTGGCGTTGAAAGATCAATTGCGTTAAGCATATTATTTATATCATCTACATTCAAAACATCCGGAAGTTTTCTTCCCAATTTTGGAGTTTCCAAAAGTTCAGTCGGATCTTTTGAAACAAGATTTTCCAGCAAAAGATATTTATAAAATGCCCGCATACCGGAAATAACCCTTGACTGTGTGGTTGCCATTCTGTCTTTCTCATTCAGCCATTTTAAAAAATCAGTTAAATGTGTGTGTTCAATTTTTTCCGGAGAAATATCTAATTTCTTATCCGAAAGAAACTGAACAAACAAATGCACATCTTCGGTATAAGCCACAATAGAATTTTTCGATAGCGATTTTTCCAGACGAAGAAACGATTGAAAACCTTTTATTGAAATTTCCCACTGCATAAATCTGCGAAATACGAATTTGTACGAAAGTACGAAAACAAATATCTAAAAGTTGTTTGTTTTTGCTATTACTCAAAGTGTTTCTGCGCTTTATTTGCACTTTTTCATCGTTTAACATGAAAATATCTCGATTAATTTTGCTGTTTTTACTGTTAATTGCTCTGTTTTAGATGTTAGACCCTGTGTTTTTACTTCTCATTTTTAATTTATACTCATTAAATCTTAATTTTTAACTATTAATTGCTCTGTTTCTGCTGTTGACTTTGGTGTTTTATAATCTCATTTTAAAATTATCCTTATTAAAAGTAAAATTATCGGTGTTGATGTTGATGTTAACGCTGTTAACTATGGCGTTTTCAAATCTCAATTTTAAATTATCCTTAATAAAAGTAAAGTTATCTGCGTTAACGGTGATGTTGACGCTGTTAATGAGGATGTTTTCAAATCTCAATTAAAAAACAGCATTATTCAAAATAAAATTAACTCAGTTAACTGCTGTGTTGACATTGTGAATGCTAGTGTTTTTACTGTGAGCTTTGGTGTTGGAGCAATTAACTTCAATGTTAACGCTCACAATTTCCTAAAGGGCTTTGTATTTCTCCCCCTCTCTGAGGGGGTTTGGGGGAGGCAGGTTATTTATTAATCACCAACTTCTTCGTTGCAACGCCCTGCTCGGTTTTTAATTGAAGAAAGTAAATTCCGGCTGCTTGCGCAGAAAGGTTAATGGTTAACTGTGTTGATTGATGTAATTGGGAACTACTGTAAACTTTTTCTCCCATAATATTATAAATTTCTATTTGGCTATTAGCTAATAGCTGTTGGCTATTGGTTTGTATTTGAAACATTCCTTTGCTTGGATTGGGATAAATACGGAACCCACCACCAGAAAAAATATTTTCCACACCTGCGCAAACAGAATACGTTACATTTATTGTATCGCTTTTCACACCGCATTGGTTGGAAACATCTACCCAATATGTTCCGGCTTGAGTGACGGAAATTGCCGAATTAGAATTTCCGTCCTGCCAATGATAAGCGTAGCCGGATGGCGCTGTAAGCGTTAGGTTATCGCCTGCACACAGCAAAGTATCTTTGCCTAAAGAAAAAACAGCGGGCGTATCAACTACCTGCACATTTACCGTATAGGGCAAGCCACAGCAGGTGTGCAATATGTATGCAGTGTTTTTTGTTGGCGACACAGTTAGTGTACTCAAGGTGCCAAGCGTATCAAGCATATTGGAACTGCTGAACCAATAATACACACTGCTTCCTGCGGCTTGAAGTGTAACGCTACTTCCTATGCAAATGGCGGTATCATTGCTGATAGTGATTTGGGGAGTAGTTGGAATTACATAAACGGAATCAATAAAATAATAAGCGCCATTACCGGAAAGCGCCATAGAATCCTTTATCGTGGTATTGCTGTCTGTGGCAAAATTACCTATGGCAATATATTTTTCATTTCCCTGTGCGAGAAAAGTACCCGATATTTCTATCCAGTTTACTGTATCCTTTAAAAAAACACCTGTAGGATTTTTTATTTGAGGCGTATAAGCATTAAGTACATGAGAAATTCCATTGCCATGAATGGTATCGCCTATATACATCCCCATCTGGTCTATTGCATATCGGGCGTAATTCGATTTATTAAGAAAAAAACCCGCCTTGTATATTTTTCCGTTTTGCAGAGGGCAAAGCAGTTTGGTGTAAATATATTCTCTGTCATTTGCTTGACCTTGAACATAACAAATTATTCCCATGTACGCATTGCCTCCGTTCAAAGGATACTGAAAACCTAGACCATTCTTAGGAATTCCCTGTCCATTCGGATTAGCATTGGTTGGGCTGCATGAATTAAAATAATCAGGAGAAGAATAAATAGGCCATTGGTTAGGAACTGTATCCCAGGGAACAGCATCATACCATTGTCCTTGATAGTTCGGACATGCTGTATGAAACTCAAAACTTGGGTTCGGGACAAAGTTTTGTGAAAAAGCAGGGCTTATTATTCCTTGGCTCAAGATAAAGCAAAAGAATAATAAGCCATACCGTTGTTTCAGGGAAAACAAACCGCTGTTATTTGACGAGCGATATTTTTCTGTAAACCACATTTGCGCCACTGTAAAGTTTTTTCATCGCAGTTTATTTATTGATGATGAGTTTTTTGGGATTTTGGCTTGTATGAAAAATATCGGTTATGATTATAACCTGCTCATTGGAATAATACTCATAAATGATTTTGTAATTTAGGGCAACGAGGTAACGGCTGTTTTGCCCGATTGCCCGTAACAAAGATTCTTTTTGCCCCGATTCGGGAAATCTGCTCAGTTTGTCTGTATGCTTAATAATTTTCTCAACTATTTTTCTTGCAGGAATATACGATTTTGCTTCCTCCGATATAGAATCATAAATACCATCCAGACAAGCAAGCGCAAAAGGTGTCCAATGGATTTTTATTCCCCTCATTTCTTTTTCCTCTCAAAATGTTTTTTCACATCTTGCTGAGAAACTAATTTTCCTTCGGCAATTTCTTTTTGCGATTTACTATTGCGGCTATAGAATTCATCTAAACTCATAGGCATTAATTCAGATGCAATATGCTTGTTCTTAAATGAGTTCAGAAGATTCTCGATTTCTTGCAATGCTTTTTCATTCTGAAGAAGAAGGAGGTTTTCAATCAAATTAAGTTTTCGTGTTTGCAGGTTCATTGTATGAATTTTATTGTTTGCTCAAAGATAAATAAATTTCAGATTGCTTTTGTTTCCATCCTGATTGTGCATTTGTTATTGTGCAAGCAAGATAGTTTTTTCATCGCAGTTTATTTATTGATGATGGCAAAAGTATTTGTTGTTATCTCAGCAACTCTACATAGCCCTTCAATACCATTTCTCTAAACTTTACAATATAATAGTAAGTGCCTTCCTTTTCCGGGCTGCCATTCATATTATTGCCGTCCCAACATTTTTTGGTGTCGGTACTTGAAAAAACTTTCGTTCCCCACCTATCATAAACTTCCAAATCCACACATGTCTTAAAATTTTCAACCAAAGTATCCTGCACGCAAGGGCTTCCGTTGGAAATTGTATTATCACACATCACAGCATGAAAACATTCGTTTTCCGGCGGTCCTGATCCATTTGGCGTAAACACATTTGCAGGAAGCATCTTAATAAATTTAGAAACATCAGGAATTTGAAGATTAGTATCAAGTACAATTTGACAAGGTGAGTTTACTATTTTAATAGAGATATTATATGTGTTGTTATATTGATATATATGAGTGCCTCCATTGGTGTTAGGAGGATAAGTGGTGGCACCGGTTCCATCGCCAAAATTCCAAATAACCGTTTGCCCGTTGCTGCTCACATTCGCCTTTAAGGGAATAACATATCCATCACAAGAAAGTGTAGGTGTCCATGTTCCCCAAGTTGCATATGGCATTGATTGTACAAACACAGTCTCGCTTGTATCTGCAGTACATCCATAGGCATCGGTAACGGTAACTGTATAATTAGTAGGAAAAGTTGGAGCGGCATGAGGGTTTTGCAAACTTGGATTATTCAAATTAACAGAAGGCTTCCATGAATAACTGTATGGACTCATACCACCATTTGGAGACGAAAGGAGTTGCACTGAATCGCCGATGCATACAGTAGTGCTGCTTGCAGTTGCTATTACCACCGGAATAGGTCCTACAGTAACTGATACACCATTTGAAGTTCCGGTACAACCTAAAGCCGATGTTACAATCACAGAATAAATTGTAGAAGAAGTAGGATTGGCAATCGGATTTTGGCAGGTAGCACAATTTAGTCCTGTTGCAGGAGACCATAAGTAAGCAGTAGCCGTAGGATTAGAAGTAGAAGATAAAGTTACGCTAGTTTTATTTAAACAAATCGTTGAAGGCTGTCCCGCAGAAACTACAGGAATAGAACCTACTCTAACTCGAACCGAAGCAGAAGAAGAACATCCAAATGCATCAGTAACAGTTACAAAATAGGTAGTAGAATTAGTAGGATCTGCAGTCGGGTTTTGACAAGTAGTGCAGCTTAATCCTGTTGCAGGAGACCACGAATAAGAAATACCGGATGGAGAAGACGCACTTATAACAGTTGTTGTCTGTCCACTACAAATAGTTGCTGCCGGACTTATTGAAATAACCGGAGCAGGATTTACCGTGATTGGAATTACATAAGGCGGAGTACAAGTATTATTTCGAACCGACACTGTGTAAGTGGAAGTTGAAGTAGGCGAAACAACAATAGAAGTAGCATTAGCTCCACTAGGACTCCAGACATAATTATTTCCACCGGAAGCGGTAAGTGTTGTTCTTTGTCCTTCGCAAATTGTTGATACACTGCTGCTGGCATTAAGCGTGTAAGTAGGTATAACAGTCAACGTAAGCACACCTGTATTAAAACATCCAATACTATTTGTAACAGTAGCAGTATAGGTAGTGGTAGCTGTTGGAGTAGCCATTGGATTTGAAATATTTGGGTGATTCAATCCACTTGATGGACTCCAAGAATAAGTAATACCGCCAGTAGCATTTAGCTGCACGCTATCGCCGGAACACATACTTGAATTAGGTAAAGCCGTAACAGAAACCGGAGGTCCTGCTGCAACAACAATTGTATCTTTTGAATTACAAGAACCATTAGAAACAGTAAGAACATAAGTTGTTGTAGAAGCCGGATTAGCAACTGGGTTGGAAATATTAGGATTACTTAATCCGGTTGATGGACTCCATGAATAAATAGTTCCTCCGGTAGCATTTAACTGAACCGGACCATAACAAGCAGATGTATCACGACCTGCATTTGCAACAGGTGGATTTAAAACATCCACGACTAAAAGAATAGTAGCGTTTTGTGGAGGTACTCCATTATCTGTGGCTGTTAAAGTAATTGTATTATATCCCAGATTAGATGCCTGAGCAATAAGCTGCGCATTAAACTGAACTGTATTGCCGGGAGTATTGCTTGTAATTGTAAATCCGCTCGCGCTATATGTTGCAGCAACCGTAGTTATCTGACCTGGTTCAGGAGACAACCATAAAATATTATATTTTACTGTATCCCCAACACAAACACGTATCGTATCACAAAATGTACCTGTAGGAATGGGTGGAACATTATTACTTCCTGCACACGCATTAAATGCTAAGGACTGATTGCTAAGCCAATTTACACCACTGTTGGCTCCATTAGGTCCATTATAAGTACTGCCCGGTTGATTGAATTTCCCGAATTGAAGATAGTTTATACCATCACCGGCATTGGCACCAACGGTTGCATCCGTTCCTCCAAATCCATTGTTTCCTCCGGAAGCATCTCCTGTGGTCCATTGCATATCTTTGTAGCAGAATGAAACATTATTTAAAGGAACAAGCGGATCTGATCCATTAGTAATTATTAGTTGAAATGTGTTGCGCTTATTGGCATGTCGATCCCAATATCCTACACTATCCCATTGAACAATGAGATGAGTGGCAGTTACTTTGTAATAAACTATTCCACTTGCTAAATTACGCGTATCCACATCTGCCCAAAACGGAGCAACCATTATAGTATCTGGATTAGATACTGAACCGGCAGGGAACCCACTTGCTGAAAATCCAGAAACTCCATTATTAAAAGTTACATTTCCATTATTATTGATGTAAACATGATTGTAACTGGTTCCATACAAACAAAATTGAAAAGGGAGATTTATTTGTGGCGATGATCCGTCATCATTTCTGTAATCAGGAGGAGTTGGCGATGGAAATTCAGTAAACGGCACCACATGCCAAGAAGTATCGCGCTGCTGCCAGCAAGCGCAGGAAGTAACAGGTGCTGTATTGATTACAGGATTTGATGTTATTCTTGGAGTGATTGGAGGAACATTATTATTGATCATCCTCTCATGTCCGGTTAACTTGCCATGCTTTTTCAACCAATCATAACTTGTCTCTTTGGACACTAAACTATCAGATTGAGAATATAACACAAAGGAACTGAAGAGAACAACGGGGACAGTTAAAATAATTTTTATTTTCATTGTAAGAAAGATGTTCAATAATGTAATTAGGTTGCACGAAAATAAATAATAATTCGACATTGAACATATCTAATAGCTTATCTGCTGGTGATTACTTTTTATGCATAATAATAGAAGAAAAGGATTATTAGCAATTCATATCTTTGCATTTCATGAAACTAATTATCATAAACGGTCCCAACCTAAACTTGCTTGGAGTTAGAGAACCATCGGTTTACGGAAATCAGTCGTTTGAAGAATATCTGAAAGAACTCAGAAAACAATTTTCTTCTTTTCAATTAGACTATTTTCAAAGTAATGTAGAAGGAGAAATTATTAATAAACTTCAAGAAGTTGGATTTTCATATGATGGAATTATTTTAAACGCCGGAGGATATACGCATACTTCTGTAGCAATAGCGGATGCCATCTCCGCAATTAAAACTCCCGTAATAGAAGTTCACATTTCAAATATTTATGCGCGCGAAGAATTTCGACACCATTCTCTTTTCGCAGGGAAATGCCAGGGAAGTATTTCCGGTTTCGGATTAAACTCCTATCGGCTTGCTGTGGAAAGTTTTATAAAATAATTTTCCGGAGAATAAATTCGCACACTTACTTATTTACACATCTCTTTGATGTCATCATAAGATTTAAAATAACCGAACTCTCCTGACTTACTAAAATCAAGACAAGCACCGTTTTTATCTCCGGTTAAAAATTTTGCATGTCCGCGGTTATGGTATGCTTCAGCATAATTTGATTTTATGCTGATTGCTTTCGTGTAATCTTGGATTTCGCCAATATGATCTCCTAATCTGCCGCGCATCAATCCTCTAAAATTATACGATTGAAAAGAATTTGGATCTAATTCAATGGCTTTATCCAAATCTTGCATTGCGCCTCGTGAATCATCGAGTTCATTTTTCAGGATTGCACGATTAAAATATGCTTCAACGAAATTGGGTTTGAGTGCAATTGCATAAGTAATGTCTTTCATAGCGTGTTCGTGATCTTGTTTTTTGAGCCACACCATTCCTCTGGCGTTGTATGCTTCGGCATAATCAGGTTTAAGTTGAATTGCCTTATCAAATTTTTTCAACGCCTTATCAAAATTACCAAGACTATCTAATAGATGTCCTGCTTTAAAAAGTGCTTCGGGAGTTTCAGCATATATGGTTGCAGAAAATAAAAACAGGAGGGCGATTAATAAGGTTTGCTTTTTCATAGTGTAAAGAATTAGGTTAATACCTGTTTCTTCTTATTAACAATATTGATGCCATTAAAATCGCAATCACCTTATTAAAGTCACAAAAAAACATCACAATAAAAGCGAGATTTCTCCTTTTACGCCTGTTGCTTTGTCTCTTCAAGTCGCTCAAGAAACTTCTCAACGTCAATCTTAACTTCTTCCGGCAATCCTTTTTCATCAATCCACTCGTAGCGCTTGTAGCCGGTGTGGAGGTTGAATACGATCAAAATATAATCGTGTATTTTTTTTCCTGCGGTAAAAAATTCAGGATGATTTGCTTCGATTGTTTTTTCTTCTGCTACAAACTCTTCATAATTCATACACTTTGTGTTTTTCTGTTTTTGGTTTATTTTTATTCGTCAAATTTATTCTATTTCAAGTTGAGAAAATTATAAATGAATAACTTCTCCGTATGCCTGTGCTGCCGCTTCCATTATTGCTTCGCTCATTGTAGGATGCGGGTGAACACTCTTAATTATTTCGTGTCCGGTTGTTTCTAATTTACGCGCTACCACAAGTTCTGCAATCATTTCAGTTACATTATATCCAATCATATGAGCACCAAGTAATTCTCCATATTTAGCATCAAAAATTAATTTCACAAAACCATCTTTGTGTCCGACAGCACTCGCTTTGCCCGATGCAGAATACGGAAATTTGCCGACTTTAATTTCAAAACCTTTTTCCTTAGCTTGCTTTTCGGTATAACCAACCGATGCAATTTCGGGTGAAGTATAAGTACATCCTGGAATATTGTTATAATTGAGCGGCTCAGGATTTTGTCCAGCAATTTTTTCCACGCAAATAATTCCCTCAGCCGATGCCACGTGCGCGAGAGCTTGCCCTGGAACACAATCACCAATTGCATAATAACCTGGAATGTTTGTCTGGTAATATGGATTGACAATGATTTTTCCTTTGTCGGTTGCAATGCCCACTTCTTCCAATCCAATATTTTCAAGATTAGTTTGGATTCCCACTGCGGAAAGAACAACATCGCATTCCACAATTTGTTCTCCTACTTTTGATTTTATTTTCACTTTACATCCTTCGCCTTTTGTATCAACTGATAAAACCTCGGATGACGTCATCACCGTCATTCCCATTTTTTTAAACGAACGTTCCAATTGTTTTGAAACTTCTTCGTCTTCTACCGGAACCACAGCAGGCAGAAATTCCACCAGCGTAACTTTTGTTCCCATCGTTGCATAGAAATATGCAAACTCACTTCCGATAGCTCCGGAACCAACTACCACCATTGACTTTGGAAGTTTAGGCAGAACCATTGCATCGCGATAACCAATTATTTTTCCCTCAGTAAATGGCAAATTAGGAAGCTGTCGAGAGCGTGCGCCAACTGCTATAATTATATTTTTAGAATCGTAAATTGTTTTCTTGCCGACATCATCCACTTCAACTTTTTTTCCTGCCTGAACTTTTCCAAATCCTTTTATAACATCAATTTTATTTTTCTTTAATAAAAACTGAACTCCTTTACTCATTCCGTCTGCCACATCACGCGAGCGTTTTACCACAGCAGGAAAATCGGCTTCGCCTCCACTCACTTTAATTCCATAATCAGCAGCGTGTTTTAGGTATTCAAAAACCTGCGCTGATTTTAAAAGCGCTTTAGTAGGAATGCATCCCCAGTTCAGACAGATTCCGCCAAGTTCGGAACGCTCAATAATTGCAACTTTCATTCCCAATTGCGATGCACGAATGGCAGCAACATAACCGCCCGGACCACTTCCTATGACAATTAAATCATACGACATATTTGCATAATTTATGAATAAAGATTTTTTGCGTTGCTAAAGTAGAAAAAAAGCTCATTAGGAAACATCAAAAGAAAATCCTTTACACGATTGTTAGAAACTATTTTTTTCTACATTTGAATCCGTGAAATACATCTTTTCATATTCTGAAGCTCACAAACATTTAATAGACATTGAATTCATCGCAGATAATATTAAAAGCGATGAAACTACCATTCAACTTCCAGCATGGAGGCCGGGAAGATATGAATTGGGAAACTTTGCCAAAAACATTAAAGAATTCTTTTCTCAAGACGAAAAAGGAAATCCCCTGCCTTTTCATAAAGCAACAAAAGATTGCTG
Organism: Bacteroidota bacterium; assembly: GCA_003164895.1. Taxonomy (GTDB): domain Bacteria; phylum Bacteroidota; class Bacteroidia; order Palsa-948; family Palsa-948; genus Palsa-948. The sequence continues at coordinate 112,916 of PLUL01000021.1, forward strand.
GAAGATTCAAACCAAAGGAATAAAAGAACTGCACATCAAATACAGTTATTATGCTGTTGATTTGAATGCGGGTTCTACCTTTCTTGATGAAAAACAATTGTATGTAAATCCTGTTAACTGTTGCGTTTACATTCCTGAAAGAATAAACGAAGCATGTGAAGTTGAATTGAAAATACCGGATAATTATATTGTAGCGACTTCAATGTTAGCTGCAACACCAAAAGAAAAAAAGAGCAAACGTAATTTGTCCGCAAAAAATTATCACGATCTGGCGGATTCACCTTTCATTGCAAGCGCAACACTTCAGCATAATATGTTTGTGATGGATGGCGTTGAATTCAATCTTTGGTTTCAGGGCGAATGCAAACCGAATTGGACAAAAGTTATTAATGACTTTTTTATTTTCATCAACGAGCAGTTTGTAACGATGAAGGGAGAGATTCCTTCGGATGAATATCATTTCCTTTTTCATATTCTTCCTTATAAATTTCATCACGGGGTGGAGCATTTATCCTCCACGGTGATTGCAATCGGTCCATCTTATGAAGTGATGCGCGGGGATAGTTTTCTGGAGCTTTTGAGTGTGAGTTCTCACGAACTGTTTCATTCATGGAATATAAAAGCAATTCGTCCGGCAGAAATGTATCCATATGATTACACCAAAGAAAATTATTCCAAACTTGGTTTTGTTTGTGAAGGCGTTACAACTTATTATGGAGATTTTTTTCTCTACCGCTCAGGCATTTATTCCGATTTTGAAGTGAACCGCGCTTTATCAAAACATTTGCAAAATCATTTTGACAATTTCGGCAGATATAATTTGAGTGTTGCCGATTCTTCGTTTGATTCGTGGCTGGATGGTTACACCGAAATTGTTCCAAACCGCAAAACTTCCATTTACAGCGAAGGATGTCTCATTGCATTGATGACCGATTTAATGATTCGAAAATATTCAAACAACGAGCATTCTTTGGATGATGTGATGCGCCATCTTTATAATGAATTCGCGAAGAAAGAAAAAGGTTATACCGAAGCTGATTATAAGTCCACCGTTGAGCAAATGGCAGGACATTCTTTTGATGAGTTTTTCAGCAATTATGTTTACACAGCTAACTCTTATGAAAACGCTTTAAGAGAATGTATTGATTATGTTGGTCTTGAATTACTTACTGGAACTTCAAAGAAGTATCATGAAAAGCATTATGGCATCAAAACGACCGACGCACATCCTATCACAAAAGTTACTGCAATTTATCCAAACTCAGTTATCGAAAAAGCAGGCATACAATTGCACGATGAACTAATTTCTATCAACGGATATCCGGTAAAAAATAATTTTGCTGAATGGTCAAAATATTTCGGGCAATCTGAAATAACGTTAATCGTAAGCAATATTGGAAAAGTCAGAACTGTTATTTTCATGCCATCTGTCGAAGAATACTACAAATTATATTTCGTACAAAAGACCACCACTCCCACCGAAGCTCAGAAGATGAATTTCAATTCTTGGAGCAAAAGGAAGTTTTGATTTTCATTAACATTTTTCCTATTTTCTGTTAATAAGTTTATTGCTTGTACGTTCTAAAAAAAATCGTGCTTTGCAAAGTAAAATTAACACAAACCAAAAACAATTTATTAAAATGGAACAGACACAACAAACAACACCAACACCACAAGGTAAAGGAATGGGCGTAGCAGGATTTGTAATATCCTTAGTAGCATTAGTAATTTATTGGATCGTTGCTCCAATCGTAGCTATTTCAGCTTTAGCAGGCGGAGGATATGGTCTTGGTATTTTCTGGCTCGTATTATCTTTAATAGGAACATTACTCAGTGTAATGGGTATGATGAAATTAGGAAAAACAGGTGGCAAAAAAGGATTGGCTATGACAGGCATGATCTTAGGTATTGTTGCAACCATCCTTTCGGTAATGATGATTATGGGAATTAGCAAAGCTCAAAAAGCAGGTAATATACTTGGCGATTCATTTAAAAATGCAATGGAAAACGTTTCTGATTCTTTGAAAAAGAATATGGATGCAGTTGCAGATTCTTTGCAAAAAAAATAAACAGCTAAACCAATACTATTAATCAAAATGGAACAAACAACTGTTGGAACTGAAAACACGGCACCTGTTCGCCCTGCGTTTATAAAGGTGTTATGTATTTTATCTTTCATTGGAACAGGAATTGGACTTCTCTCCGGCTTGTTTAATTATTGGAGCAACCATCAAATGGCTGAAGGTGGCGGCGCTGTGATGAACGCATTAGGTGCAATGCAGGGAGGTGATCAGGCAACTGATGCAATGAATAAAATGGCAAGTGCATTAGGTATTGATTATGCCAAACAAGCCATGAGCAGTTTAATTGTTGGTCTACTTAACATAGTTGTTTTTTTAGGTGCAATTATGATGTGGAACCTCAAGAAGATAGGATTCTATATTTACACACTTGGACAAGTTGTGTCAATTACAGTTCCCTTTGTGATTGTAGGTGGTTTACTTGGCGGAATAAGCGGAATGATGATGGCACTTTTCGCAATTGCATTCATCATCATGTATGCTGTAAATCTAAAGCACATGCACTAAGTTCTAATTTCAGCGATTGTGAAAAAGTCCTGCTTGATGCAGGGCTTTTTTTATTTAATGAAATAAATTCAAATATCCTTTCCTTTTACTCTAATAAGTTATAGCAAAAAAATGCCTCAAACGATCAGAAATTAAACTTAACTAATCTTTTTTTTTCTGTATGTTTGTAGTATTCATTCCATCCTGGCAGAAATGAAAAAACATTTATTGTTTCTTACTGATCAACGAATCGTAAATAGGAATACGCCAAATGCGATAAACCTTAATAGATTTTCCCCTTATTGCTATTCGCTTACAACTTATTTCTTTTGCTTTATTATTTTTTATCTATTCCTTATTCTTCCTTGCACTGCACAAAACTGGCTTTGGTCAAAAAGTGCCATCGGCTCACGAACAGATGAAGGAATTTCGGTAAGTGCAGATGCAAGCGGAAATGTTTTTTTTACCGGATATTTTTACAGCCCCACCATCACTTTCGGTTCAATCACTCTCATCAATGCAGATACATCCACCACCGATGATGGTTTTGATGATGTATTTGTTGCCAAATACGATGCCAACGGAAATGTACTTTGGGCAAAATGTGCAGGTGGAATTAATTATGATGAAGGTTATTCCGTTAGCGCAGACGCAAACGGAAATGCATTCGTTGCAGGATACTTTTACAGCACAGCCATTACGTTTGGAACAACTACATTGATAAATGCAGATACCGCAGGTATTACTCAGGATGTTTTCATAGCAAAATACGATGCTAACGGAAATGTGCTTTGGGCAAAACGTGCCGGTGGAATTAATTATGATGAAGGTTATTCCGTTAGCGCAGATGCAAATGGCAATGTTTATCTGACAGGATATTTTTATAGTCCAACTATTACTTTCGGCAACACTACTCTCACCAATGCAGATACGTCGGGAAATTCTGATGATTTATTTATTGTTAAATATGATCTCAATGGAAATATTCTTTGGGCAAAACGCGCAGGAGGTTTAAAGAATGATGAAGGATATTCCCTAAGTGCCGATGCAAATGGCAATGTACTTCTTACCGGATATTTTTCCAGCCCCACCATTTCTTTCGGGAACACAACTCTCACAAATGCTGATCCATCTGGAATCACCGATGATATTTTTATTGCTAAATATGATTCAAGCGGAAATGTACTTTGGGCGAAATCTGTTGGTGGAACAAATTATGATTACGGTTATTCAGTTAGCGCAGATGCAAGCGGTAATGCATTTATTACAGGAGCATTTGAAAGTTCAAGTATTACTTTTGGCTCCACAACACTTACCAACGCGGCAAGTGAGTTTACCAATGTCTTCATTGCGAAATATGATTCCAATGGAAATTTTCTTTGGGCAAAAAGTGCCGGAGGCACGCAACAAGATGCAGGATATTCAATAAGTGCCGACGCAAATGGCAATGCATTTGTTACCGGATCGTTTTATAGTTCGCAAATTATTTTCGGTTCCGATACGCTCACACCTCCTGCGGGTTCTGCTGACCCAATGTTTATTGTAAAGTACGATGCAAATGGAAATGTTCTTTGTGCCTCAGCTCTTTCGAGCGGTGGTGATGATCAAAACGGTGTTTCCGCCGATGCTTTCGGCAACGCATATATTGGCGGCGATTTCGAAGCGAATCCTTTCATTGTAGGAACAGATACTTTATCTCTTATCGGCGGAGAAAATGTTTTTGTTGCAAAATATAAATGCAATAACACAAACACAGTGAATGAATTAATTGGCAGGGAAAATGTGGAGGTCTATCCTAATCCAACTAATGGAGTATTTCGAATACAAATGGATAATGGAAAATTGTCAATTGAAAATTATCAATTATCAATTTATAATGTGCTTGGAGAATGTATTAATCAGCAAATAATTAAATCTCCAAATCAACAAATTGATTTAAGCTTTGTGCCAAACGGTATTTATTTCCTTCAACTGCTGAACAGTGACGGAATTATTTCAAAAAAAATAATGGTAGAGAAGTAAGTAATGCGTATTAATTACAATCCATACTCGCTCACAAAATATACCATCATCGTCATTACAATAGCACCCATTTCAAGTTCGCGTTCGTTCACTTGCTCAAAAGTATCTCTGCCGGTATGATGGATAATAAAGTAACGCTGGTTATCGGGAGATAATTCCATGACAGGCACTCCTTGTTTTTCCAGCGGACTTATATCCGCTCCTCCACCCTTCCGCGTAAAATCATACGCGCCGTAGGGATAAAAATAATCTTTCCACTTTTTTATTTTATCTTTTTTGTCTTCGGACATGGTCATTGAAAATCCGCGCGGAGTAAATCCTCCAGCATCCGATTCCAGCGCAAGAATATGTTTTTCATTTTGCTTCTTCGCTTGTTCTGCATATTCTTTTCCGCCTTTCAAACCATTTTCTTCATTCATAAACATCACAGCTCTTATAGTACATTTTGGCTTCACGCCAATTTTTTTCAGCGTGCGCAATACTTCAATGCTTTGCATCGCTCCTGTTCCGTCATCGCTTGCTCCTTCGGCAAGATCCCACGAATCCAGATGACCTCCAACAACAATAATTTCTTCGGGATGTTCACTTCCTCTTATTTCACCAATCACATTGTATGATTTTACATCCGGCAATGTTTCGCAATTCATCTTCAGATAAAAATTTGCTTTACCAACTTTCTTCAGCACCGAAGAAAGATATTCTGCATCTTTCGTGCTGATGGCACATGCAGGAATTTTCGGAAGTGAATCGTTATAGCCCATTGCTCCCGTGTGCGGATATTCGTCCACATAATTTGTCATGGAACGAACGATGGAAGCAACTGCACCATAACGTGCAGCTTCTGAGGCACCAGCATAACGATATTTTACCGCTTCACCATACATCTGAAATGGCAGAATCATTTTTACATCGAAGGGATGATTGTAAAAAACAATTTTTCCTTTCACTCCTTTCACTCCAAGTTTTTTTAATTCATCAAAATCTTTCACCTCAACTACTTCGGCAGTAATTCCATCTTTCGAAGTTGCGATGCTACCACCAAGAGCAGTGATTGCAACCGATGTTGATTCAATGGTACTGGCAACTCTGCCAATTTCTTTTTCTCCTCTCACCCAATGCGGCACCATCACTTCCTGCAAATAAACTGTATCGAAGTTATAGCTCTTCATCAGATTATATGTCCACTGAACTGCTTTTTCAGCACCTGCTGAGCTGGTGAGACGCGCGCCAATTTTTTTGCAGAGATATTCTTCGTTCTTGTAAATCTGCCCGCTTACAAAAATTTCATCAGAGATTTTTTTAATCACAATTGAATCCTGAGAGAAAATGAAGGATGAAAAGTTAAAAGTGAAAAGCGCAAGAAGAAACGATGCTTTAGTTGTAAAAATATTTTTCATAAATTTTAATTTATATTTATTCATCTTACATCAATTTGTATCATACCAGTCGCGCTTCCTCATTAGTTTTAAATCCTGAAGCGTGCTTGCTTTCACAGCAAGAGTTATCATATACATTTTGTGAGGACCAAACGGAACCCAGTTCAAACGCATTTCCCAGCAATGAAGATCGCGGTAAATATCAAATGTTGTATATGTAAAGTTTTTTGCCACAAAATCAAATCCTGAATGGAAACCTACTTTCCATTTTTTTGTAACATTCACATCTCCGCTGAAAGTAAGAGCTTGAATGATGCTGTCCTTCAATATTTGCTTGGAGGGAATATACATCTTTGTGGAAATGACATTGTAGTAAACAGAAAGATTCCACGGCACTTTGAAATCAACATAGTAATCAGGATGCAAAAGAATATAATTGAGCTGATCATAATTTGTAGTTTGCGCAGGGGTAATAGCTGTTTGCGTTGGCTTTACCGGATCTTTACTCATCAGACTCCTCAAACTTGTGCTAACAGAAAGTGATGCTGTGGTGATACGACCGATGCGATATGTTTCATCAAAAAGAAGTCTATTAATATCTTTTCCTGTTCCATAATCCATTTTATAAGGATCAATAATTGCGTTCAAATTCAAATCAACTTTTTTGAAAAGTTTTGTTACTCCGTTCACTGTAATATTTGACCAATTAAACGTAGTAACTGCCACATTATAAGATGTTGCGATAGTAAAATTATCTATCAGCATAATTTTTTTATCCTTGGTAGATGTATCTTTTTTTGAAGGGCGCAGCTTCATTTCAAGATTATTTGCAAGAGACAAATTAAGCAAACCGGAGTTTCCCGCAGGAGGTGTTCCATAAATTCCGTTTTGAAAATAGGAATAGGTTTGTGTTGTTGCAACACCTTCGGGATGAGTTGTAACAGTTTGATAAAATCCGTAATGCGGCTCACTGAAATCGGGTCGGTAAGTAAGAGAAATACTCGGAGTAAGAACGTGGCGGATAGCTTTCAATCTTCCGTGTTTAAATAAATACATTCCGTAAAGTTTTGTAGTAGCAGAGAGTGCTACGTTATAATCATACGCTGTTGCAAATTTGCGAAATGTAGAATCCACTACTGCAGAATCTTTTTTATCAGGAAATTTATGTGTGGTCTGAAAATATCCTTCACTATTGAAATTTGCAGAAGGAGTAAAAATAATGGGACCTACATTAAAAGAAGTGCTGATTGGTACGGATGTTTTTAAACCATTCTGAAACATTTTGTATGCGTTTGGCTGAACGGCGATTGAGTTGGGAGTTGTTTTGAATAAAAGAGAATCATACGTGCTGACTTTGTTTTCGGCATTTACCGTTGCGCTGATTCCAATTTTTTCATACCATTTTGGCGCACCAATTGCTTCTGCTCTTTTGAAAGGATAAATTCTGTTTACCGAAAATGTTGCTTCGGGTAAAGTTAAATCCATAGTTTTTGTGATCGTATTTTGTGTCTGCGCTGCATTCAAAGAAAGATTGAACGGTGTGCCAGCCCATGATTTGCTTAGAGAAATATTCGATGCCATTGTGTTCTGCAAATATTTACTTGGGTCGTATGAATTATAGGTATTGTACTTGGCACTTCCAGCATTCACATTGGCAGAAAATCTAAAATCTGGATTTGCTTTCACATCTTGTGTATGTTGCCAGTTGATGAGAAATGTTTTCGTATCACTATAATCAGGGAATTCCTTCTCGCTGATTTTCATGTCGGAAAAATTCAAAGAGATAAAACCATTGTACTTGTAACGTTTATTGTAATTAGAATTTGCTTTCACACCAAAACTTCCCTGCGAATAAATATCGCCGCGTAAAGCCAAGTCAAAAAAATCACTTAGTCCAAAGTAGTAACCTCCGCCAGTAAGAAAATATCCTAAACTTTGCGATTCTCCGTAAGCGGGCAAAATAATCCCTGATTTTCTTCCTTTTGTGTTTGGGAAAAATCCAAATGGAAGAACAAGCGGCGTAGGAACATCGCCAATAAAAAGACAAGCCGGACCGCAAATAATTTTATTATCAGGAATCACTTTAAGTTTTGATGCCAGAATATAAAAATGCGGTTCATCCAGATTACAGGTGCTGTACTTTCCGTTTTTTACATAGTATAAATCCACAGAATCTTTCTTTGCATCTTTCGCATGAATTACTCCTTCACCTTCTTTAGTTGTAATGTTTTTTATTTTTCCTTTTTTAGTTTGAAAATTATAAGTCATTTGTGTCGCATCAAAACTTTCTGCGCCTTGCTTAAACACCGGATTTCCTACAGCTCTTCCGGCAGTATCAATAATGGGTTTATCTAAACTGTCGCGCGCACCATGTGCAAAAACAATATTATGTTCCATATCAAATTCAATGTAGCCGGCTTTTATTTCCATGTCTTCATAAATAACTTTGGCATCTCCGTAAAGGAATACTTTTTGATTACTCATATCGAAGCGAATGGAATCTCTTGAATTATAAGTAACTTTTGATTTGATGGCAGAGTTTTCGGAATCACCATTAGAATCCTTTTTCAGAGTATCTTTTTTAACAGATTTAGGAATGGTATCCTGCGAAAATAGAGTGCCGCTTAACAAAACGGCAATTAACACCTGTATGGTGAAAAAAACAAATATGCGGGTTCTAATTATCACTATGCAAAGTTAATTTTGCTAAAAGAAGTAAAACTAAACAAAAAACTTCCACCCGAATTTTACTTCGTGTGGAGAAAGAATAACAATCGTTTGTGAAAAAATACGTTTCAATATCTTTCGTTATTCTACTTTCATTTTTCGGCTCATCCTATATAGCAAAATTTGAGCCAAAAAATATTGCTCTCTTCGGAATAAAAACGGTGGTGATTGATGCAGGTCATGGTGGCAAAGATCCGGGTTGTCTTGGACCAAACTTAAAAGAAAAAGATGTCGCGCTTGCCATTGCTCTCAAACTCGGAAAATATATTGAAGAAAAATGTCCTGACGTAAAAGTTATTTACACGCGCGACAAGGATGAGTTTGTGGAGCTTGACGAACGCGCTGCTATCGCCAACAGAAACAAAGCTGATTTATTTATTTGCATTCATTGCAACACCGCCTGTTCCATAGATAAAAAGACAAGAAAAATAAATTGCAACGAAGATATATTCGGAACAGAAACTTATGTGATGGGTTTGCACAAAACAAACGCCAACTTGAATGTTGCCAGGCGCGAGAACGCTGCCATTCTTATGGAGAAAAATTATTCCAAAAGATATGACGGATTTGATCCGAACAGCGAAACAGGATATATTCTTCTCACCATGCAGCAGAATGCTTACTTGAAACAAAGTATGAGTTTTGCAGCAAAAGTTCAAAAACAGGTAAAAGAAAAAGCCGGTCGTGTTGACAAAGGAGTTCAGCAAGCGGGGTTTCTTGTTTTGTGGAGAACAGCAATGCCAAGCGTTTTAATTGAAACGGAATTTCTTTCAAATACATCTTCCGAAAAATTTGTTGGCTCCGCAAAAGGGCAAGATTACATGGCGCGTTCCATCTTCAGCGCATTCAGACAATACAAAGATGAAGTTGAAGGCAAACTTGCCAAATACGATGACGATATTGAAACTACTGCTCCGTTTGTTCCTGAAAAAGATACAACTTTTATAAAAGATAAGAAAGATGAAGGAAGAAAAACAAAGGAAGAAAAACGAAAAAAATCTTCCCGAAAAGATTCAACAACAGAAGTAAAAACCGAAAAGTCGGAAATGACAGTAAAAAAAGATTCGATTCCGGTTAAAAAAGAACCTGTAATTGAAAATGAAAACAAAATCGAAATTACTTCAAAAGATTCTTCATTAATAAAAAATACAATGCTTCCTCCTGTAAAAGAGAAATCAGAAATTAAAGGTCAAAAGTTAGAAGTAAAAGACTCAACAAACGACATACAACATACAACAAACAGCGAAAAAATTATTTACAAAGTTCAATTCATGTCTACTTCGCAACGCGTTCCCCTTCTCTCCGATAAATTTAAAGGACTAAAAGATGTCAGCGAATATGAAGATAACGGCTTATTCAAATATACTGCCGGAGAATTCAAAACAATGGAAGAAGCATTAAAGTACCGCGCTGAAATGCAAAAGAACGGAAATAAAGATTGCTTCATTGTGAAATTTAAGGATGGAAAGAGAATCAAATAACAACAGGAGTAATTAGTATATTCGTTTCAAATAAACAGGATAGTAAACAATGTCTGCTCCATTCACTGCTGCCGAAATTAAAATTCTTCATAATAAAAATTTCTTTCTTGCCAAGGCAACGGCAACACAAAAGATTCATCAATTATTTTCTCAAGTTAGAGACGAAATAGAAAATGTAATTGAGAAGGAAAAAATAATTTTCCCGAAAGAAGTAGATTCACAAAAAGGAAAAATATTCAGAGGAGAAAACTATTTAAATCTTCCCTATCTCGTTCTTGATTATCCAAAATTCTTTTCCAAAGAATCAGTATTTTCATTCAGAACCATGTTCTGGTGGGGAAATTTTTTCAGCTTCACCCTGCACTTGCAAGGAAAAGCACTGGATGACAGAAGAAAATCTCTATTGAAAAATATATCATCCCTTAAAAAGAAAAGTATTTATATCTGCGTAAATAATAATCCTTGGCAGTATCATTATCAAAAAGATAATTACCTTGCCATAGATAAATTATCGAATTCGGAATTAAAAAAACTTATTTTGGAAAAAGAATTTTTAAAGCTCTCAAGAAAAATTTCGCTGAAAGATTATAAAAAAGTTAATGCTTTTTTAAAAGAAAGTTTCTTACTGCTTCTTCCCCACTCGATCTTCAAGAGCATCTAACTGAAGTACGGCAAGGCGGTAATCAGGTTTTATCGAAAGGCATTTTTTATAATCATCCATTGCTTTTTGTTTTTGTCCTAACGCTTCGTAACATCTTCCTCTGCCATAATATCCGCGAAAAAAATTCTCATTACGACTAATAGCGAGATCAAATTTCTGCAAAGCATCGTTGTACTTTTTTTGTTCAAACAAAATTGCTCCTGTGTTATAAGATACATCTTGATTATCGGGAAAAATTACAGCCAGCGAATCATATTCCTGAAGCGCTTTATCATATTTTCCAATGTCCTGCCAAAATTTTGCTCTTGCATATTCAGCTTCAAAACTTTTCGGCTGAAGATTAAGTGCATTGTCAAAATATCCAAGCGCTATCGGATTCTTCTTAGCGGCTGATAAAACTCCCAACTGCATATACGCTTCAAAATAATTTTGATTGAATTCTACTGCCGATTGAAAACATGAAATTGCACTTGCCGTATCAACCTTTCCTCTTGCGTTTGGTGCTTCTTTCAAAATCATTCCCTTCTGAAAATACGCAAGGGCTTTTGTTTTGTCAAAGTGAATACTTCTGTTTACATAATAGATTGCCGTATCATAGGTTCGCGCCAAATAAAACAATTGACTGTACTTCAACAACGCTTCTACATTTGCAGAATCGAGTTTGATAGCTTTTCTTAAAGCATCTCTTGTATCGCGTGTTTTGTTTTGAGTAAAATAAAGATCAGAAATGAAAGTGTAATAATTGGATTTTGTGCTGTCAATCTTCAACGCTATTTTCATATCCGCAATTGCGCTTGCAAAACTTTTATGAGAAAAATATGCCTGCGCTCTTTGATAATATAAATCTGCGCTATTGCGTTCATTATTTATCTTTTCATTCAATTCACGAACGTCTGCCGGAGTAGGATCGTTAACAACTGCCGAATGTTTTTCCTGTTTTCCATTTCCGCAGGAGGAAAAAATCAATGTAATGATGAGCAAATTAGCCAATTTGAAAATTAAAACACAAACTCTTCTTTTCATCCTAAAATCAGTTTGTTACAGATGTCTTTAAATTAATTAATCAGCAAATCTGCCAATCGGAAATTTGTTTTACGATTCTTTAATCAACGCTTCTTTAATTTTGGTTTCGATCTCCAACGCAAGTTCCGGGTTATCATCGAACACTTGCTTCACGGCATCTCTACCCTGACCAAGTTTTGTTCCGTCATAGCTGAACCACGAACCGCTTTTTTGAATCACGTTGTGGAGAACTCCAATGTCTATTATTTCTCCCACTTTAGAAATTCCTTTGCCGAAAAGAATATCAAATTCAGCAAGACGGAAAGGCGGTGCTACTTTATTCTTTGCCACTTTCACCTTCGCGCGATTTCCAATTACAACATCACCTTCTTTTATCTGACCGATTCTGCGGATGTCAATTCGAACGGATGCATAAAACTTAAGCGCGTTTCCTCCGGTAGTTGTTTCAGGGTTTCCAAACATCACTCCGATTTTTTCGCGGAGCTGGTTGATAAAAATAACACAGCATTTTGTTTTGCTTATTGTTCCTGTGAGTTTACGCATTGCCTGCGACATCAATCGCGCATGCAAACCCATTTTTGAATCTCCCATCTCGCCTTCAATTTCGGCTTTTGGTGTAAGTGCGGCAACCGAATCAATAACAATAATATCAAGCGCACCTGAACGAATAAGGTTCTCTGTAATTTCCATTGCCTGCTCGCCGTTATCCGGTTGAGAAATTAAAAGCGCTTCGAGATCAACGCCAAGATTCTTTGCGTATAATCTGTCGAATGCATGTTCCGCATCCACAAACGCAGCAATGCCTCCAAGTTTTTGCGCTTCTACAATTGCGTGAAGAGCAAGTGTAGTTTTTCCTGAAGATTCAGGTCCATAAATTTCTATGATTCTTCCGCGGGGAAATCCGCCCACACCCAGCGCAACATCCACGCCAAGCGAACCCGTAGGAATTGCATCAATTTTTTCAATTGCACCGGTTTGCATTTTCATGATGGTGCCTTTGCCGTAGGTTTTTTCTAATTTATCAATCGTGAGTTGAAGTGCTTTTAGTTTTTCTTTGTTCACTTCAACGTTTGCCGCTAATGCGTGTTTTTCTTTCGGCGCTTCTTTAACTGCTTCTTTTGCCATGGTAATTAATTGATTATTTATTAATGATTATTGATTATTTTTCTATTGCTAAAGACTCCAATATTTGTTCTGTATGATCTTTTGTATCCACCTTGCGGATTATTTTTTCGATCTTCCCTTTTTCATCAATTACAAAAGTAGTGCGTATTATTCCGTCAAACGTTCTTCCCATAAAAGTTTTCTTTCCCCACACATCATAGTCTTTGATTATTTCTTTTTCGGTATCCGGAATCAAAGTAAAAGGTAATTTGAATTTCTTAGTGAACTTTCCATGCGATTTTTCATCATCCTTGCTTACTCCAATCACTTCGTATCCTTTTTTCTTTAAGCTGTTGTAATTATCGCGCAGATTGCAGGACTCTGCCGTACATCCGGGAGTATCATCTTTGGGATAGAAATACAAAATAACTTTCATTCCCTTTAATTCTTTGAGAGAACTGTTTTCTCCTTTGGTATTAATAAACAAAAAATCGGGAGCTTTATCTCCCTCCTTCAAACTTGTTTGATGATTAGATTTTACCACGTGTTTTAATATTTTCAAAAGCACTCGCAAACGTAATTAAAAAAGGTATAGAGATTAAAGAATATGAAAAGTTGTTGAAAGATTTTAATGTTGAGATTACCCAAAGTTGAAAGTTAGAAATTTCATGTTGAAAGTTTTTATACCAAGATTACACCGATTTGATAAAGATTACACTCCGAAAGGGTCTGATAGATTCCTCAGAGAGTCCTTTCGGACCGATTACGTTGTTGCTTTTCATTGGCGTAATCTGTATATATCTTTTCGGAAAATTACATTTTTTTAACTCAAATTACATATTCGCTAAAAATACAGGAAGATATTTTGTTTTTGTCCATACCCTACATCCTCTCAAACAGACAGGGATGAAGTCATTTGCATTCCGTCTTATAAAAATTGGCTAAAAAGTCCTTTCATTCGCTATTGGAATCAAGCAAATGAGAATACCCTTCCCTACTCCCTCTTCGCCCGCTTGCTCCTCATCCACATATTCAATCCTTCCACCAACAGAGAGAATGCCATACTTATATATATGTATTGCTTGGGCACATGAATGTGGAATGATTCAAGAATTAAAACAGCGCCAATCATCAGCAAGAAAGCAAGCGCCAGCATTTTAATAGTGGGATGTTTGTTAATAAAGTCGCTCACTTTTTCGGAGAACCAAAGCATGATGATCATTCCAATGATCACCGCTCCTATCATTATAAGCACGTTGGAAACCAATCCAACGGCTGTAAGAATAGAATCGAACGAAAAAATAATATCTATGAAAACTATTTGAACAATGATGGCTGTCAGCGCAACGCTTTTAATATTTATTTCTGATTCATCTTTTCCTTCCAGCTTGTTTTGAATTTCAATTCCGGTTTTAATGAGAAGAAAAACTCCTCCGGCAAACAAAATAAGATCGCGTCCGGTTACTCCAAAATCAACGATCATAAAAAGCGGATATCTCAAAGCAATTATAGAGGTGATGCAGAACAAAAGCAAAATGCGCATGATGAGTGCAAGTGACAAACCGATGGTTCTCGCCTTGCGCTGATCTTTTCTATCAGGTATTTTTCCGGCAACAATGGCAATGAAAATAATATTGTCTATTCCCAGCACTATCTCCAGCACCGAAAGCGTGAGCATACTTATCACAGCATGAATTGAAAAGAGCTCCTGAAAGTTTTGTGTGATGTTCATTTTGGTAAATGATTACACAGATTTTAATATGATTGCACCGATTTGTTTTCCATTTGCATCGGTGTAATCATTAATTTTTATCGGTGTAATTTGCATTTGACACAAAAATACTCAGAAAAGTTTCGTTTCAATGAAAATTATTCTCATTCATTTTCAATAAGTTATACCGAATACAGTCTTAAGCATGGTATTATGTGTTACAAGGTACTGTTTTATGTATATCTTTGCTTTGTCAATCAGAAAAACAAATTCAAAATAAAAAACATGGACATAGACAACACCCAGGCTCAGATGAGAAAAGGAGTTCTGGAGTTTTGCATTCTGGCTACGCTCACCAATGGAGATGCGTATCCGACGGAGATCATCGAAAAGATGAAAGAAGCAAAACTCGTTGTGGTGGAAGGAACCCTTTATCCCCTGCTTACACGTCTGAAGAACATGGGACTCCTCAGCTATCGCTGGGAAGAATCCACATCGGGACCACCACGCAAATATTACAAACTCACTCCGGTAGGAAAACAATTCCTGAAAGAATTGGAAAGTACCTGGGATGAACTTGTAAGATCAGTAAACAAAATCACAAAATAATTTCATAACACCTAATACAAATGAACAAGACAATTAACATCAACCTCAGCGGCATCATCTTTCACATTGAAGAAGATGCATATTTGAAACTGCACAATTATCTCTCAACCATAAAAGGGTACTTCTCAGAATCCGAAGGCAGAGATGAAATTATGTCGGACATTGAAAACCGAATTGCTGAAATGCTTTCTGAAAAAGTAAGTGACCGAAAACAAGTGGTATTGATGACGGATGTAGATTATGTAATTGGCATCATGGGTAAACCGGAAGATTTTGCCGGAGATAAAGCTCAGAGCAACGAATCAAAAAAAGAACAACCCATTTATAGTTCTACAGGAAAACGCAGAAGAGTTTTTCGCGATACCGACAATAAAATTCTGGGCGGAGTTTGTTCAGGAATTGGAAATTATTTCAACATCGATCCGCTCTGGTTAAGATTGGCATTGGTGATCGCTTTCTTTTCATTTGGAGTTGGCTTCCTATTATATATCGTGTTATGGATAGTGATCCCTGAAGCAAAAACCGCAGCAGAGAAATTAGAAATGCACGGAGAAGACATCAATGTTTCCAACATCGGAAAAAAAGTGGAAGAAGAAATGAAACACTTTGGAAAGAAAATGGAAAGCTGGGGAGAAGAAGTTAAGAAAACCGCTACATCAGCTAAAGGAAGAGATTTCGTTGACAAGTTTGTAGGATTCTTAACCGATATATTTGGTGCGTTCTTCAAAATATTTGCAAAGTTGCTCGGTGTTCTCTTTATCATAATAGGTTTGATATTTCTGGCAAGCATTGTGAGTTCTCTTTTTGGCGGAACTGGAATGATCCACATTGACAACCATTCTCTTTCCATCAACGATTTCTTTTACACATTTTTTGACAGGGGAAATCAGTTCTTGCTCGCCACTTTTGCAATTGTCTTATTTCTTGGCGTTCCGCTAATCATGCTTGTTTACAGAGGCGTAAAATTGCTTCTTGGAATAAGAGGAAAGAACAGAATTGTAAATTTCACCGCAGGAATTCTTTGGCTGGTAGGACTTGCATTGGCGATTGCAATGGGAATACAAGTTGCTGACCAGTTTTCGGAAGAAACAACCAGCAAACAAGATTTCTCTCTGACAAAAACAAAATGCGATACACTTTTTCTTCGCATGAAAGAAGTAAAGGACTGGAATGATGACGACAAAGAAAATTCTCACAAAAAACATTTTCATATTTCAATTAAAAAACACAAACTGTTTGCAACCGACAGTTCAAATATTTATTTCGGTTATCCAACGCTTGACATCGTGAAAGGTGAATCTGATAACATGGAAATTGTAGTATACAATTATGCAATGGGTAAGGATAAAAAAGAAGCGATTCACTTTTCGCACAACATCAGTTACGAAATTTCTCAAAAAGATTCTTTAGTAGAACTTATGCCCTACTTTTCAATTCCAAAGGAAGAAAAATGGCGCAATCAGCAAGTGCATGTGGAAGTTCGCTTACCAAAAGGAAAAACAGTTTACTTATCTAAAAACATGCGTAATATTTTGGACGATGTAAAGAATGAAACCGATACTTACGATGGAGATATGGTAGGAAAAAAATGGATAATGGGAGCAGAAGAATTAAAATGTGTTGATTGCAATGGGATTGAAATGGAACACAATAAAAAATGGAAGAAACATGTTGATACTAAATCTTCAAACGATGAATAGTAATAATCAGTTAAAAAAAATATTTCAAAATAAAATAACACTTAAAACCAAATACAATGGAAACACAAGATCAAAATCAGGACAAAGCTAAAGCTTCAAAGAAAGCCGGCGGATTATTATTCGTAGGATGTATGTTCATCGGCATGGCGATGGGATGGTACTTTGATGCGTATCAAATAGGAATGTTCGGAGGAATAGGAGTCGGATTTATTATGATGGCGGTTGTGGTAATGTCAAACGCAAACAGAAGGTAAAAACAAAATAATCATTCCGAATTCGATTACTGATCATGAAACAACTATTCATAATTATTTCCATCAGTGTTCAAAGCATCTTGGTTTTCGGACAAACAAATGATGCAACCATAAAAGGAAATCTAAAAGATGAAAAGAAACAACCGCTTGAATTTGCAAATGTCTTGCTTATCAAAGCTACTGATTCTTCACTGGTAAAAGCGACCGTTACAAACGAAAACGGAGATTTTGAAATAACTAATTTTCCTATAGGTGAATACAGAATTGAATGCAGGCAAATTGGTTTTTCAAAATATTATTCGGAAAAATTCAGTTCAACTTCTGCTCCTGCTTTTGATGGAATTGTCCTGAAAGAGAATTCCAAAGTATTGAAGGAAGTTGAAATCACAAACAAACGCCCCTTTCTCGAACATCAACCCGGAAAAACAATAGTGAATGTGGATAACAGTATCGTGTCATCCGGAGGAACAGTAATGGATGTGCTGGAAAAATCTCCGGGCATTATGGTTGATAAAGACGGCAACATTAGTCTGAAAGGAAAAAGCAACGTGCTTGTAATGATTGATGGAAAACCAACTTACTTAAGCGGCGAACAACTTGTAAATTTATTGAAGACCTTACCGGCAGACCAAGCCGACCAAATAGAACTGATGACAAATCCTCCTGCTAAATACGATGCTTCAGGAAATGCGGGCATCATCAATATCAAACTAAAGAAAAATAAATATTTTGGTTTTAATGGAACTGTAATGGCAGGATATTCGCAAGGAATTTATCCTAGAACATCCGATGGTTTCAATTTGAATTTCAGAAACGAAAAAGTAAATGTATTTGCCAATTATAATTTCAGCGATAAAAAAAGTTTGGAAACAATTGACCTCACACGCCTTTTTCATGACAACAACGGAAATCTCAGCAATGACTTTACGCAAAAATCAAGTTTGACGAGAAATAGTCTCTCGAATTATTTCAAAGGCGGAGCTGATTTTTTTATTAGTAAAAATCAAACCCTTGGAGTAGTAATGAATGGATTGGTAAATCCGAGCAGTGAAAACAATTTAAACAACACCAAAATAAAAAGCGGAACTGAAGTATTGCAATCAGGAGTTATTACAAACAGCACTTCCGACAATACGGAAAATAACATTGCAGCAAACCTTAATTACAAATGGGACATTGACAGCACGGGTGGAAGTTTTACTGCTGATGCAGATTATGCGTTGTTCAATTTCACTTCCGCGCAGCATATCCGAAACGATTACTTTGACAGCACTCAATCTTACAATGGAATTTCTTCCATCTTACGAAGCAGCGTGCCAAGTTCTGTTGAGATACGTTCTGTCAAATCGGATTTCACAAAAACTATTTTTCAAAAAATAAAACTAGAAGCCGGAATCAAGAGCAGTTTGGTAACTACAGATAACGATGTGAAATATTATACAACAACCAATGGAATTGAAACGATTGACAGCACAAAAACAAATCACTTCACTTACAGCGAAAATATCAATGCAGCATATATAAGTCTTTCGAAGGAATTTAAAAAAATCAGTATCCAAGGCGGATTACGAGACGAACAAACCATTGCAAAAGGCACACAGCTTTCAAATGATTCTACGTTCATACGAAATTATTTTCATCTCTTCCCTACTCTATTCATCGGTTACAAAATGAATTCAAAAAATCAATTTGATTTCTCCTACAGCAATCGCATTGACAGACCTGAATACGACATACTCAATCCTTTTAAATTCTATCTTGACCCCTACACGTATGCAGTAGGAAACCCATTTCTTAAACCTGAGTTTACCAATTCTGTGGAACTGTCGCATACATTTATGGACAGATTTACCACCTCAATTAATTTCAGCCAAACTAAAGATGTGCTCATGCAAGTGCCGGAGCAAATAGATTCTACCAAAACAACTTTCTTTACACGACAAAATTTTGGAACTAAAAACAGTTACGGACTTTCTTTTATACTTCCTTTTTCCATCAGCAAGTGGTGGACAACAACCAATTCAATCAACATTGTTTATTTTGATTTTCAAGGAACTTTTCTTGGAGCACAATATAATAATGCCGGAACATTCTTTCAAGGCAACAGTTCAAATGAATTTCAATTGTCAAAAGGATGGGTGGGCGAAGTTTCTGGAAACTATCATTCCACTTTGCCTTTTGGTATATTTATTGTAAAACCTGAATACGAAATTTCACTTGGAATACAAAAGAAAATATTAAAGAACCGCGGCAAGTTAAAGCTGAACGTGCAGAATATTATTCATAGCAGTCAGGATGTTACTATTAAATATCAAAACATGGATGTTGCCATATCCCAGCAAAGAGATATACGTTTTGTCGCATTAAATTTCTCCTATAACTTTGGCAAGACCAGTGTGAAAAGTTCGAGGCAGCACTCTTCAGGTGTTGAAGATGAAATCAATCGCACTAAGGGAAAAAATTAAAAGTATTGTCAATAGAAATATAATAATCTGACTATATTAAACCTTCATACATTCAAATACATCAAACAGCATAATCCTTTCAACTAATCAAGAGTGAATTTTCGTTTAACATTCGTTTTATTATTTGCCTCTTTATACTCTTATAGTCAAAGTATTTATGTGAAAGGAAAAATCAGTGATGCGAAGGATAAATCTCCGCTGATTGGTGCTGCTGCAGTTCTTTTAAAAACAAACGATTCATCAATTTACAAAGGAAGTGCTGCTGATAAAAACGGAAATATTTTCATTGAGAATGTTTCTTCGGGTAAGTATATCCTGAAAGTTTCTTACATCGGTTATACTAATTTTTTTAGAAATCTCGAAATCAATTCAACACCGATTGAACTTGGTAACATTTCATTAGCTGAAAACTCAACTACGCTCAAAAAATTTACTGTAGTGGATAAAATGCCGCTTGCAGTTCAGAAAGGAGATACTTCGGAATATAATGCCGGAGCGTATAAAACAAATCCTGATGCTACTGCAGAAGATTTAGTTGGTAAAATGCCAAGCATCACATCTCAAAACGGAACGGTGCAGGCGCAAGGAGAAAATGTGCAGCAAGTATTGGTTGACGGAAAACCATTTTTCGGAAATGACGCGAATGCTGTTCTGAAAAATTTACCTGCTGAAATCATTGACAAGATTCAAGTGTTCGACCAAAAGAGCGATCAATCGCAATTCACAGGATTTGATGATGGAAACACACTCAAAACAATTAACATCGTTACCAAAACAAAATTCAGATACGGAGAGTTTGGGAAATTTTATGCAGGTTATGCCGATGATAACAGATATCAGGTTGGCGGAAATCTGAATGTCTTCAACGGAGACAGGCGTTTTACAATTCTTGCTCAGTCAAATAATATCAACCAGCAAAATTTTTCTACCGAAGATCTTTTGGGTGTAACAAGTTCTTCAGGAGGTGGTGGCGGCGGAAGAGGCGGTGGTGGTGGAAATTTTGGTGGCGGTCAAGGTGGTGGTGGTGGAAACAGTGCTTCTAACTTTTTGGTTAACCAGCAAAGTGGAATTGCAACTACAAACGCTATCGGATTAAATTACATTGGCAAATGGAATAAAAACGTGGATGTTTCGGCAAGTTATTTTTTCAATTGGAGTAACACCGCTACAAATACCAATCTTTTAAAGCAATATGTTTTGCCATCCGATTCGGGATTGAATTACAATGAAAAGGATGCATCGGTGAAAAAGAATATTAATAATCGTGCCAACCTCCGGTTAGATTATAAAATAGATTCCATGAACTCAATTCTTTTTCGTCCGAAAATTTCTGTTCAACAGAATAGCGGTAACGCAGGATTTGTTGGAGAAAACGTGCAGCAAAATATTTTACTGAATACTACCAACAGTCAAAACAATAGCAACTTAACCGGAATAAATTTATCAGGTCCACTACTCTACCGACATAAATTTCATAAGAGAGGAAGGACTTTATCCTTGAGTGTAAATCCCGGATATTCCACAAACACCGGTCCTGCTTATCAATTTTCAGGCAACCGATATTACACCGATACTCTTGCCAACGATACGCTCAATCAAAAAACAAACTTAACACAGCCAAACGTTACGGTTGTTTCAAATGTAATGTACACCGAACCACTTGGCGGTGGCGGCAGAAATTTATTGCAGTTTAATTATGGCGATAACTACAGCAAAACAAATTCCAACTTGGAAACATTTAATTATTCTCCTATCACAAATGATTATACAAATAAAGATACCATTCTCAGCAGCACATTTCAAACTACTTACTTGGCACAAAATGTCGGAACAGGTTATCGTTATCAATCTAAAAAAGTGCAGCTTTCTTTTGGTGCGTCATTTCAGGTTGCGAAGTTGAGTAACGAAACACAATTCCCTCCGCCCGATTCAAAAACAAACGAAACTTTTCAAAGTGTTTTACCCAATCTTATGTTCCGTTATAATTTCCCAAACAAAAGCAACTTGCGTATTTTTTACCGAACAAGTAACTCTCCTCCAAGCGGTTCGCAATTGCAAAATGTATTGAATAATAATAATCCGCTGCAACTCAGCATTGGAAATCCAAATTTGAAACAAGATTACGAACACAATGTTACTATTCGCTATTCGGCAGCAAATGCGGATAAAGCCAATGCGTTTTTTATTTTGTTCAGCGGAAATTATTATCAGAATTATATGGGAAGCAGCACCATTATTGCCAACCCCCCAATGACTGTAGATAACAATGTTCTGTTGCAAAATGGTTCGCAATTTACCATGCCGGTAAATATTGACGGATATTATAGTTTGAAATCATTTGTTGTTTATAGCATTCCATTCACTAAAATAAAATCGAGTTTACATTTTAATGCATCGGTAAATTATTCTCAAACTCCAGGATTAATTAATAATCAGATAAATTATTCCGATGCTCCATCGGGCGGTTTGGGAGTAACGCTCAGCAGCAATGTGAGTACGAATGTTGACTTCACGGTTTCATCTAATTCCAATTTGAATTATATTGAAAACACATTGCAAAAACAACTTAACTCGAATTACTTTACACAAACTTCTTCGGTTAAATTGAATTTAATATTTCTGAAGAATGTTGTTTTCAATACCGTGCTTACTCATCAATACTATGCCGGATTGAGCCAGAATTATAATCAGGATTATATTTTGTGGAACTGCGCTTTGGGATATAAATTTTTGAAAGATCACAAAGGCGACATTCGTTTATCGGTGTTTGATGTGTTGAATCAGAATAAAAATATTCAGCGAACTGTAAGCAACACCTATATTCAGGATACGCAGACCAATGTTTTGCAGCGATACTTTATGCTCATTTTCACTTACAATTTAAAAGTATCAAAGAAAAATATCCCTCCCACTCCGTCTAAAACTAATTAGGGCAAAAGGATTTTTAAATTTACTTCCGAATAATTATTTTTTTCGTTGAGCTTCCTTCGCTTGTTTTCACTTGAAGAAAATACATTCCATCCGATAAATCTTTTCTACTAATTACGAATGTCGAATTACGAATGAATTGGTTGTAAACTTTTTGCCCAAATACATTGTAAATAGTTAATTCAGGATTTGTAATTTGTGGATTCGTCATTCGTAGTGTAGCCGTTTCAGAGAAAGGATTAGGAGAAATAGTGAAATCATTTTTCAAATTATTTTCGGCTACGCCCATTCCTGCCGGATTTATTTTAAATATTGTTCCCAAATGATTTGCACCTCCGGTGTTTGTCATTCCATAAAAACAAGTTCCGTCAGTATAAAGCGAACCAAAAGCAATACTTCCATTTGCTGCACCCGAAAAGTCGAGCAATTTAGAATATCCGGTTCCATCGGGTTTAATTTCATATACCACACCGCTATCATTTATTCCGCCCGAAGTTGTCATTCCGTAAAGAAAATTTCCGGCAGAAATAAGTGAACCCCATGGAAAACTTCCATTTGCAGTTCCGGTAAAATCCAGCATCTTAGAAAATCCTGTTCCATCGGGTTTTAATTCAAAAATGGTTCCGCAACCATCCGAACAAGTTCCTGTTCCGCCAAAATTAGTTACGCCAAAAAGATTTGTTCCATTATAAACAAGCGAGCCATACGGAATCCAAGCATTCGAAGAATCCGGGAAGTCGAGCAATTTTGTGTATCCGGTTCCATCGGGCTTTATTTTAAAAACAGCTCCTACATTATGAATTCCTCCTCCGGTTGTAACTCCATATAAAAACGTTCCGTCGGAAATAAGCGAGCCATTTGGATAAGCGCCGTTTGTGGTATTAAAATCCATCAGGTCGGCATAGCCGGTTCCATCGGTTTTTATTTTAAAGATTGTTCCTACATTGCTTGCTCCGCCAAAATTAGTCATTCCATAAAGAAAAGTTCCATCCGATATAAGTGCGCCATAAGGCATTCCGCCATTTGCAGGAGTGAACTCAAGCAACTTGGCATATCCGGTTCCATCTGTTTTTATTTTAAATACGGTTCCATCATTGTATGTGCCGCCGGAATAAGTCATTCCGTAAAGGAAAGTTCCATCATAAAAAAGAGAACCCAAGGGATTGTATCCATGCAAAGTATCGTTAGCAAAATCCAGCAGTTTAGAATATCCAGTACCATCCGTTTTTATTTTAAACACAGTTCCTTTATTGTTTGCTCCGCCTGAATAAGTCATTCCGTAAAGAAAAGTTCCATCTGATATTAGCGAGCCATACGGGTTGCTTCCGTTTGAACTGCCGACAAAATCAAGGAGTTTGGTGTATTGTCCGAAACAATTGATAATTGGAAATTGACAATTGATAATTAAAAACAGGTAGAGTAAAAGTTTTTTCATTTTCAATAATTTTTGCGTTGTAACTAATTAAATTTGATAATGGCAAATATACAGCGAATACACTTTTATCGTCGCCATCATTAAACCATTTTAGATAACTATTGTCAAATATTGCAAAAAACTTAAAATAATATCTCATGAAAAAATTTAAAATCGGAATGATTGCTCTGCTAATGTTAATTGTAAACTTAGTAGGAGCACAACAATCAACAAAAACTCCCGAAGAAAGAGCAACGGCACGAAGCACTAAGCTCACACAAAATTTGGGATTAACTGCCGATCAGCAAAAAAGCATTTATGATTATTGTCTTCAACGCGCTCAACAGGAAGATGTTGACAGAACCAAGTATCAAGGCAATAAAGAAGCAATGCGAAATGCTCGTAAACAAAACGAAGCAAACTTTGAAACCAATTTATATACAATATTAACTGCCGATCAAAAGACTAAGTTTGAACAGATGAAACAACAACGCAAAAATAAAGGCGGCAATTCATCCGGACAAGAACAATAAACGAATTCTTTAGCTTTTCAAATATCTTAATAGGAAAATCAAATCCTGAAGTAGAAAACTTTGGTATTCGATATTCTCTATTAAAAAAAACTAATCATCTCTACTTAATATGACACAAACAGAAAATATTGAATTAAAAGTAAAAGCAATCATTTGCGATAAACTTGCAGTAGAAGAAAGACAACTATCTCTTCAGACAAGTTTTACAAACGACCTTGGTGCCGACTCGCTTGATGTGGTGGAACTCGTTATGGAGTTTGAAAAAGCATTCGGCATTGAAATTCCGGATAATGAAGCCGAAAAAATAAGTACTATTGGCGAAGCTATTTCATTCATAACGTTGCATATTAAAAAATAAAATGAAAAAAATATTTCTTCTTGTCGGAATGCTTTATTTTTTCTCTTCCTGTTCACACAAAGTATACGATTCTCTTGAGTGGCAAGGCAATAAGGTTGCTGCTGACGGAAAGATTTCAGAGTGGTCTAATCCGTTGCGATTTTATGACGACAAAAGCAAACTCAACTATACAATAGCAAACGACCGCAAGAATTTATATATCTGCTTTAAAGTTTCGGACGAAACTGCACAAACAAAAATACTTCGCGCAGGTATAGAAATAAAAATTGATACGATGAAAAAGAAATTATTTCCAACCACGTTAGTTTATCCGATGGCTAATATTCAAAATCAGGAAAGAAAAAAAGGCAATCCTCAAAGTGAAAATAGTTCTGACGAAAATAACCCAAGCGGAAATGGTTCTCGAAAATCCGGAAGCCATTCCGTTAATAAAATGAAACTTCTAAGTCAGGCAAAAGATGTTCAGCTTTTTGGCTTTAAACCTCCGCTCGGCGGAATAATGCCATTGTATAACAACACCTCCGGAATTTCTGTCGGAATAAATTTAGATAGCACAGGCGTAATGTATTATGAACTTATTATTCCATTCAACACATTTTATAAAAATGAATTAACCGCTGCCGATTCCAATAAAGTATTTAATTATCGAATAAAAATAAATGCACTTCCCATGCCACAATCATCGCATGAAGGCGGTGGTGGTGGAAGAGGAATGGGCGGCGGCGGAATGGGAGGTGGTGGCATGCGTGGCGGTGGAATGGGAGGTGGCGGAATGCATGGTGGTGGTGGACACGGTGGCGGAAGTGGTGGGTATTCAGGCAACGGCGAATTATATTCTTCAAATCAAATAACCATTAAAATGAGATTTTCTTATAAATAAATTGTTCCATGAAAAAAATATTTTTTCTTTTATTTACATTAAGTTTTTTTGTTGACGCATTTTCACAGGGACAATGGGGCGGTGGAAATATGAAAGGCATGATGGAGAAAGCGAAAGTCGGACATTTCTATGGAAAAATAGTTGACAGCACTTCAGGAAAAGGAATTGAATTTACTTCCGTACAACTTATCGGAACCATGTTTGACACGTTAACAAAAGCAATTAAAAAAAATGCAATCATTTCCGGTCAGTTGACAAAGGAGAATGGTGATTTCAGTTTGGAAAAAATTAATGTGATGGGAAAATACACGCTGAAAATTGTCGCGATGGGATATACCACAAAAGAAATTCCGATTTCTTTTGGAATTGATATGCAAAATCTTAAGAAAGCAGGAGGAGATCAGCAGGCAATGATGAGCGCGATGAATGCAGTGGACAAAGACCTTGGCAATATCAAACTAAAATTATCTTCCACCGAATTAAAAGAAGTAACTATCGTAGGCGAAACTCCCTACATGGAAATTAAACTTGATAAAAAAGTTTTCAATGTAGAAAAAGATATTGTTACCACTGGTGGAACTGCTGAAGATGTTTTAAAAAATGTGCCTTCGGTAAATGTGGATATGGATGGAAATGTAACACTGCGAAATGCACCTCCCACAATTTTTGTTGATGGCAGGCCTACCACGCTTACCATTGATCAGATTCCAGCAGATGCGATTGAAAGCATTGAAGTAATTACAAATCCATCGGCTAAGTATGATGCTTCGGGTGGCGGCGGCGGAATTCTAAACATTGTTTTGAAAAAAAATAAAAAGATGGGTTACAACGGAAATGTCAGAGCAGGAATTGACAAGCGGGGAAAACTTAACGCAGGCGCTGATATTAATTCTCGGCAGGGAAAAATAAATGTGTTTGCAAGTGTGTTTTTAAATCAGCGAAAATCTATTACCGATGGAACCACCGATAGAAATAATCTTATCGGAAACCCGCTGACAAATATTCACCAGACTGATGTAAATACGATGGAAGGATATTTTGCAATGGCAAGAGCAGGCGTGGATTATTTTATGGATAACCGAAACACCATCACGCTTTCAGGAATGTATGGCGTAGGTTCATTCACTCCATTGGATAATCTCAGTACGAAAACGGATTCGCTGCATCCATCGGCGTACAATACTTCTTCTTCCTACAATCGGTTGTCAAATACCGGAAGAACATTTGGAAATATCGGAAGTTCTTTATTGTTCAAACATATTTTTCCGAAGGAAGGAGAAGAACTTACCGCTGACGCAAACTTTAATCAAACCACCAGCGCGGGTACAGGAGATTTCACAACACAGTATTTGGATTTCTATAATAATCCTATCGGATCCCAAATTCTTCAAACTCAAAGCAGTTTAGCCGAAAATCAATTTCTCACATTGCAATCAGATTTTGTTAATCCAATTACAAAGAAAATGAAAATCGAAACCGGAATTCGTGCCGCGCTTAGGAATTTTACCAGTCAGAATAATAATTATCTTGAGAATGTTTTTAATCCGGCAACGAGCAGCAATTATACTTTCAACGATCAGGTGTATGCTGCTTACGCCACTTTCAGTCAGGAAGTAGGAAAAAGATTAACCTATCAGGCGGGCTTGCGTGCCGAAAGTTCTTTTTACACCGGAGAACTTGTGGATTCTTCAAAAACTTTTACCAATCAATATCCTATCAGTTTATTTCCAAGCGCATTTGTAACTTATCATCTTGATTCGACAAGCGATTTGCAATTCAGCTATTCACGGAAAATTAATCGTCCCGGATTTAATCAATTAATTCCTTACACAAATTATTCCGATTCGCTGAATCTGACAAGAGGAAATCCTAACTTAAAACCTGAATTTACAAATACGGTCGAGTTAAATTATCTTTTTAACTTCAATAAATCAGATAATATTTTGTTTTCTGTTTATTACAAAAATTCAACCGACCTCATCACTTCCTATCAGGTGAATGAATATAGCCCGGTTCTGAATCACAATGTAATCATCAACACGTATGAAAATGCAAATTCAAGTTATGCGTATGGCTCTGAACTTACGGTGAAAACATCCATCAAAAAATGGTGGGACATTACAGGAAATGTAAATATTTATAATTCCGTCATCAACGGCTCGAATATTCAAAACAATCTTACCGATCAACAAGTAAGCTGGTTTGGAAAATTAAATACCACTTTTAAAATACCAAAGAATTTTTCCTTGCAACTTTCAGGAAATTATCAATCTAAAACTTCGCTCGCTATGAATTCGGGCGGTGGCGGCGGACGATGGGGAATGTATGGCGGCGGCGGAATGGGTGGAGGCAATTTGTCCACTGTGCAGGGATATTATTTGCCGACTTACGGCTTAGACGTAGCTGTAAAAAAAGATTTCCTCAAAAACAAAGCAGCATCGCTCACTTTTAATTTTTCTGATGTGTTTGCGACTCGTAAAAACGCATCGTATTCTGAAACAAGTTTTTTTACACAAAACACTTCCCGTGTGCGCGATCCACAATTTTATCGCGTCACTTTCACCTATCGTTTTGGAAAATTTGACGTATCGCTTTTCAAACGCAAGAATACAAAAGTGAATACCGAAGGAATGGATGTTGGAATGTAGGATTAAAAATAAAATTTCAAATTAATATGTTTAAAAATAATCTTAGCACACTTCGATTTAGCGGATATATGGAAGGGATTAGCTTTCTTGTTCTCATCTTCATTTGTGTGCCGTTAAAACATATCTGGGGAATTTCAAAGCCAACTTTGTTTGTCGGCATGGTGCACGGAATACTTTTTATTTTTTATTGCACTATGGTAATTTTAGTGAAGCAAGAACAAAAATGGAATTCCTCAAAAACATTTTATGCGCTGTTGGCATCCATACTTCCATTTGGAACTTTTGTTGCGGATGCAAAATTGTTTAAGCAATCAACCACAAACGACAAGACCTAAAACGGAATTTGAACCCGTCGGCACTACTGTAATTTAATCCTGTTACCTCGATAATTTTAAACCTTTATCTCATAATAGTAAGCTATTGCAAAAATTGAGAATAATAATGTATTCGTATATTCGTACAAATTCGTTTTTCGTAGATTATGAAAATAGGAATGGTTTGTTATCCGACTTTCGGTGGAAGCGGAGTGGTTGCTACCGAACTTGGAAAACATTTGGCAGCAAAGGGTCACGAAGTACATTTTATTTCGTACAGCCGTCCGGTTCGTTTGGGAATAGATTCAAAAAATATTTTCTTTCACGAAGTTTCTGTGATCGATTATCCTTTATTCGATTATTCTCCCTATGAAATTCTACTTTCAAGCAAACTCACAGATATTGCGAAGCATTACAAATTAGATTTGCTTCATGCACATTACGCCATTCCGCATGCTTCAGCTGCATACATGGCAAAACAAGTATTGGCTTCGCACGGAATAAAAATTGGAGTGATTACCACGCTTCACGGAACGGATATTACCCTTCTTGGAAAAGATCCTGCTTTTGAACCAGTAATTACTTTTTCCATTAATCAGAGTGATGCGGTTACGGCAGTTTCTCAAAGTTTGAAAAATGATACGCTAAAATATTTTCCGGTGAAGAAGGATATTAAAGTGATTCCGAATTTTGTTTGTATTGAAGATTACCAGATTGAAAATAAAGCAGAACGGAAAAAACTGTATGCTCCATACGGAGAAAAAATTCTGATGCACGTTTCTAATTATCGAAAAGTGAAAAGAGTAGAGGATGTGCTTCGTGTTTTTGATAAGGTGAGAAAACAAATTCCCGCAAAACTTATTTTAGTTGGCGATGGACCGGAAAAAATCAATATTGAAAAACTCTGTAAGGAACTGGACACCTGCGGAGATATACATTCTCTGGGAAAGGTAAAGGATGTGGAGAAAATTCTCGGACTTGCCGATTTATTTCTTCTCACTTCCGAAACAGAAAGTTTTGGTCTTGCCGCGCTGGAAGCGATGTCTGCGCACGTTCCGGTTATTTCAACAAACACAGGAGGAATTCCAGAAGTGAATGTGCATGGATTTTCTGGAATGCTAAGTAATGTAGGCGATGTGGATGATATGGCTAAGAATGCAATCTCAATTCTTAAGGATGAAAATATTCATCAAAAGTTTTGTGATAATGCTTTTGAACAGGCAAAGAAATTTAAAATTGAAAATATTTTGCCCATGTACGAAAAACTTTATCAGGAGGTTATTGGCTGAAATTATTTTCCTCCGCTTTCAGTCCACTTGTACATTTTTTTTCCAATGCCAAAAGTTTTTTTCTTATTTGACTTTGATTTTGAAAATGAAGGAATATCGTAAGTAATTCCAAAAGTTGTCATCACATCCATAATCCCGAATTTATTTTCCTTTCCTGAAAAATCTAAAGGGAAAGTTCCGTTTGGCGTGGAACAATTAAATCGAAAATCTCCAATGATACCGATGTTTTCATAGAGAGGTTGTGTGAAACCAATTCCTGCATTCAGTCCCCATCTTTTCACTTGTGCAAAAGCTCCGAGCTGAAGTCCGGTTGCAAGTTGATCAATATCTGTAATTCCAGTAAAACGTGCAAACCAATCGTGTCTGTCAATTCCAATAAGTGCAAAAATGTGTGCGCGTGAATCTTTCATCCCAAAAGAAAAATGCGTGTTCACATCTATCTTGTGCGTATGAATATCATCCCAAGCCACCGGAGCTGCATGAACCGGAAAACCAGAATACTCTGTTGAAATAAAAAAAGATCCATTAATATGAGTAACAAGACTGGCATGAAATCCTCGAATGAGTTCATAATTTATATAACGGCTTAAATCAATATTGGAAGCTACAAGTCCGCCTGTGATTTGAAAACGCGGAGCGGTCAACTCAGGTTCTATAGGAGAATTATAAAATGTTTGAGCAAAAACAGAATAAGAGAAAAAAGAAAATGATAAGATATGTATCAATCTCTTCATGTTCGGAATTTGAGATAAAGGTAAGAAGAAAAAATGGCAGATGAATTAGGATATTTCTTCACCTGCCATTTAATAATTTTAAAATCATTTCTACCAAATAACCGCTCTGTTTTCCGGCTTGCGATACATGTTGTCGCCTTCTTTTACACCGAATGCATCATAAAATTCCTGCATGTTTGAAAGCGGACCAAGCACACGAAAGTTTCCCGGTGAATGCGGATTGGTAAGTACCAATCTTCTCAAAATTTCAGGCGTATATTTATCGCACCAAACCTTTGCCCAACCAAGAAAGAAACGCTGCTCAGGAGTAAATCCATCAATCGTAACAGGAGTTTTTCCTTCCTGAGATTTTTTAAATGCGTAATATGAAATAGTTAATCCGCCAAGGTCAGCAATGTTTTCACCAAGAGTTAAACGACCGTTAACATGAAGAGTATCAATAGCAAGATAGCTGCTAAATTGATCCGCAAGCATATCAGTTTTCTGTTTGAACTTTGCATGATCTTGTTCTGTCCACCAGTTTACCATGTTTCCGTTTGCATCAAACTGACATCCTTCATCATCAAAACCGTGTGTGATTTCGTGACCGATCACTGCACCCATTCCGCCGTAATTAATTGCATCATCCTGATTGATGTCGAAGAAAGGACTTTGCATAATTCCCGCAGGGAAAACTATTTCGTTCATAGTAGGATTATAATACGCATTGATTGTGGGCGCCGACATTCCCCATTCGGTGCGATCAACCGGCTTGCCTAATTTATTTATCATGAAATTCCAGAGGAAACCATTTCCGTTCCATGCATTTTTGGCATACGAATCGCGGGAAATTTCCAAACCGGTGTAATCGCGCCACTTATCCGTATAGCCAAGCTTTTTCATCACTTTATCAAGTTTTGCAATCGCTTGTTTCTTTGTACTGTCGCCCATCCAGTCGCGGGAATTGATTCTCACTTTGTATGCAGCAATAAGATTGTCAACCATTTCGGTTACACGTTTCTTTGCTTCGGCAGGAAAATATTTATCTACAAATATTTTTCCAACTGCATCGCCCAATGCTCTGTCGGTTGCTGATAAAATTCTTTTCCATCGTGGTTTCATTTGCTTTAGTCCGCTAAGAGTGTGTTCGTAAAAATCAAATTCTTCATTTACAAATGCACTGCTCAGGCGAGGAGACATATCATCCACTAAACCGTAAGCAAAATATTTTTTCCAGTCGTCAAGAGAAGTGGAAGAAATAGTTTTGTTTAGATCGGTGAAAAATGAAGGTTGACTAATTACAACAGAATCTATATTTTTAATTCCGGCTTTTGAAAAATAATCTGCCCAATTAAAGGAAGGACACATCTTTTCAAGATCCTTGATGCTTCTTTTGTTGTAGGTTTTAACCGGATCGCGGTTTTCTACATTCGTCCAAGATGCTTTTGCTAATTCGGTTTCAATTTTCATGATGGCATTCGCATCTTTACTTGCTATTTCTTTTGTTTCGCCCATGAGAACAAGAACATTTGTTACATGCGCAACATATTTTTCTCGAATCATTTTTGATTTCTCATCCTGACGAGTATAATAATCGCGGTCAGGAAGACCTATTCCGCCCTGATCGAGACCAACAATTTCCTGATCGCTCTTTTTTGCATCCTGACCAACCGATGCTCTGAATATTTCGTAAATAAAATGCGTGTGTAATTCTCCGGTGAGTGCGCCTAATTCTTTTTTATCTTTTATAGAATTAATTTTATCTAACGCTTCTTTTAAAGGAGTTAAGCCCGCTTTTTCAATACTGACAGAATCCATTCCGCTGCCGTAATAATCTCCAATCAATTGCTCGCTGCTTCCTTTAGTTGCGTTTTTATTTGCGGCAGATGCTTCCAGAATTCCCTTTA
Source organism: Bacteroidota bacterium (assembly GCA_003164895.1). Classification (GTDB taxonomy): domain Bacteria; phylum Bacteroidota; class Bacteroidia; order Palsa-948; family Palsa-948; genus Palsa-948. Next base: position 145,600 of record PLUL01000021.1, read on the forward strand.
ATTTATCTAATACCTCATCGTGTAAAATATTAAAAGAACCCCACGAACTTTCAGAAGCAGGAATGGCATTCTTTTTTAACCAACCGTTATTGGCATACATATAAAAATCGTTGCCGGGTTTAAAGGTAGTGTCGAGAAAACTTTTATCAACGCCTTTAAGAGCGACTGAGTTTTTATTTTTATCACCGCCGCAAGAAATAAGCCCTGCAAACAATGTTGCAGTAATAATGAGTTGTAGCGAAAAAGAAGATTTAATGGTGTTCATGGTTGTAGGATAAAATGTTTATGAGCGCGAAAGTAGAATTTATTTCCTGATGGTAACAATCTCTTCAAATATGCCAAGTTCTTTATTCTTCTTTACATTATCCCAATTGAAATAACGACCATTCATTGCCACATAAACGCCAGCAGGAAGCGTTTCGGAAAAGGCAATTGCGCTGCCAAGGTTGAACAATCCATCCGAACTGCCAAACTTGTAAGGAATAAGAGCACCCGTTAACACAATTGTTTTTCCTTTTACCTCTTTTGCCAACACTTTTGCCGTTTCTACCATTGTATCAGTGCCGTGGGTGATTACTATTTTGGTTTCGGCACAGCTTTGACAACTTTTAGAAATTAAATTCCGGTCGGCATCGGTCATGTGCAGGCTGTCTTTCATCATGAGCATGGTAATATCTACCGGAACACGCGAGCGGCCGAGTGCAAGTATTTCGGTTAAGTGTGTATCCTTGAAAAAGAGTTCGCCATTAAGCTCGTTATATTCTTTATCAAATGTGCCGCCTGTTACAAAGATTTTGATTTTCATAAAATGATATATTTTTTTCTAATTATTTTAAAACCTATAACCTACATTAATAGCCGCTCTGCCGTAAGTGCCAACTCCTCTATTAACTTCTACTAATCCATTTTGATCATATTGATGCATAATATTCATTTGCTGCAAAAAACCTATTCCCAATCCAAGCAAAAAGTCAACAGTCAAACGTTTTCTAACATAATTCTGGTAACCAATAAATAGTCCACCGCCCAAACGATAATCTTTATCTTCTAAAGTATCCCCCCAGAGTTTTATGCTTCCATGTTCTATTATTTGGTCTAAATAAATACCAGAATAAAAACCTGTAAAACATTTTCTTTTGCACCAAAAAAACTTGTAATCTTCAAAAATAACAAGACGACTGAACTTTTGATTACCACCATCAGAAAAATTTCGATCTGAATTACTATACATTTCAGAGAGTTGAACTGAGTTTCGGATTTTGAATCCCTTTTCTAATGTCAGGCTAACTATTTTATTATAAAATGCAAGTCCACCGATAAGATTTAAAATATCTATCTTGATATTAAACATATTTTTTGCCGTATCTGCTTTCGTTGTCTTGTGTCGAGAAGAATTGTCTTTGAACGAGGATGTGTCCGCTGATTGTCCGTGAGATTGGGTGAGGAAAAATCCAAATAAGAACACAAGTAGTATATGCTTTGAATTTTGCATGTTCTGCAAACCTATCGTTTTTTTAGTTTCTTTTATTACAAAAGGAGTTACTTTTAAGCCAAACCTATTTCCTTTTACGTCAAAAGGAGTTCCTTTTGTATCAAAAGGAGTTACTTTTACACCAAAAGGAGTTCCTTTTACGCCAAACCTGTTTCCTTTTATGTCAAAAGGAGTTCCTTTTGTATCAAAAGGAGTTACTTTTACACCAAAAGGAGTCACTTTTACACCAAACCTGTTTCCTTTTATGTCAAAAGGAGTTACTTTTATCACAAAAGCAGATAACAATACGTCATTGTAATGCAAAAATGCAACAAAAACAGTAAACAATGGCTTATTGTTTAACAACAATGGCAAAAACCTGTTTCCTTTTTTGCTAAAGGAGTTACTTTACCGATACGCTTTATAATGAAATTCCTCCACATCACCGTTCGATTTAATGTGTTTAAGCCACATAGATTTATATTCCAAGCGCAGGATGCTGTATTCTGTGGTCAGCCCGCTTAAACTGGATTGCATATAAAAGTTTTTATGTTTATCTCCGAATTGACATGCTCCTTCGTCGGGCAAATTTCCATCCACCTGATAAGAACCAGTTTTTTGAATGGTAAGCATATAAAGCCCTCCAACTATATTCGTGTAAGCTGTGGTCTGGTCGGTGCCGTTTACCAAATACACATCAATATACCATGTGGCAGAGATTCGTGATGACTTGGAGCGAAAACTAAAATCAGGACCATCAGGATATTTTTTGCATTCTGAAAAGAAAGAAGCAATAATACACAACACAATCAACAACCCTATATTAGTTGAATGGAGGGATTTATTACGTTTAGCAACAAACAATTTTGCTACTGGCATATTATTGCAACAGCCATTTTACTATTTTCTTAGAATTAAATGTTGCCTCTCAACTGATCTCATTTTTTCTTTTCTTCCTGCTGCTGTGGCTTCATCATATTCTTTTCCACTTTCACTGGTTGCCCAACATTTTTTCCTTTATACTGAACAGGTTGTTGTGGAGGTGAAGCCGTTTTTCCTTGCTGTGGCTGATTTACATGTGCAGGTTGTTCTACAGCTTTTGAGTTTTCCTGATGCTGAATAACTTGGTTGTTATTATGTGGCTGCTCATTATTGTTGTGCGGCTGCTCATTATTATGTGGCTGCTCATTATTATTGTGCGGCTGCTCATTCGAATTATGTTGTTCATTATTTCTCTGATCATAATTTTGATGTTCGTTATATTGATGATCACCATTATTATAAGGATGATCGTTAGGATTACGTGGTTCGTTTGGCGGTGGCTCATTACCTCTTGGTTGATTAGGAGGTGGGGGATTATTACCGCGCGGCTGACTTGGAGGAGGAGGATTATTGCCATTATTATTATTGCGTGGTCCATTATATGATGGATTGTTGCGCGCACCGTAATAATGTTGATTTGAATTTTCATCAAATCCCGTTGAATACCCCTTATCCCCATAATTGCCGGACTGATGATAATATCTTGGATAATGCTCTTCATATAACTCGTGATGGACCCATGGCTGATGTACACGGTAATCCAAAACAACCACATGCCCTGCATATAAATCGTAGCTGCCATATATTGGCGGAAGAGTTGGTGTAAACATCCAATTACCATTTTCCATGTAAACATATTGCTGGTTCCATACATCGTAATAACATTGTATATCTGGCAAATAATAATATTGAACTTGCGAATTATTATAAGCTGGTGCCCATGCCGGTGGCGGAGCTTGAACAACTACTGGAGGCGGTGGAGGCGGTGCCTGAACTACCGGATACGGCTGCGGAACCGGCTGTGCTACAATACATGCTTGCAACGCTACGGTAACAAAAAACAGAAAGCCGAAATATTTGATTGATGATTTGGTTTTGAAATTAGTTTTCATGGTTTTGGTTTTGTGTATTAAAAGACGGTTTACGAACTGGTGTAATAAAAATCATGCCAGTATCGGTTTGCAAATGTAATTGAATAAATTTTATTGGTGGTATTTGTAATAATTTAATTTGGAGTAAAAAACAATCTATTATTACGAGAGATTAAAAGATTAATACAAATAATCTTAAAGGAACAAATAACATAAAGGAAGATAAAAAAAATTTATTACCAACTCTTACATAGAGATGTATATTTGCCTCCGCATGCGCACACATAAATTTCTTTTCGCATTTTTTCTTCTCACTTTTCACTTCTCATTTTTCACTTCCTCTTTTGCTCAACCTCTCACCCAAACCGTTCGGGGAATTGTGGTGGATGCCGATTCAAAAGCTCCAATTGAACAGGCAGGTGTGAAAATCCTCAACATTGATACAGCCATTTATTCCGTAACCGATGCGCAAGGGAAATTCCGCCTTGTAAAAGTTCCGGTAGGAAGACATTCCATAAAGTTTTCTATAATCGGATACGAGGATGTTCTCCAGCAAAATATTGTTGTTACATCTGGAAAAGAAATTGTTTTGAATGTAGAAATGCATGAAAAACTTTTAATGGGAAATGCCATTGAAATTATTGCGGAGAAAGACAAAACAAAAGCCAACAACGATCTGGTAACAAACAGCGCACGTAGTTTTGATCACGAAGAAACAGAACGCTATGCAGGCACTCGCGGTGATCCAAGTAAAATGGTTGCCAGTTATGCTGGCGTAGCAACAGGAAACGATGCGCGCAACGACATCATTGTGCGCGGAAATTCCCCACTCGGAGTTTTGTGGCGCTTGGAAGATACCGATATTCCAAGTCCGAATCATTTTTCTACACAAGGCGCAACGGGCGGTCCGGTGAGCATTTTAAATAATAATCTTATTGGTTCATCCGATTTTCTTACAGGAGCTTTTCCTTCTCAATATGGAAACCGGATGGCGGCTGTGTTCGATTTAAAAATGCGAAATGGCAACAACGAAAAAACAGAATACACCGGACAAATCGGATTCAATGGTCTGGAAGCAGGAATTGAAGGACCAATTTCAAAAAAGGATGGTTCATCTTTTCTCATCAACTACCGTTACTCTACTCTTGCGCCTTTCAAAGCGCTTGGAATAAATTTTGGCGTTTCAGGAATTCCAACCTATCAGGATCTTTCTTATAAAATAAATATTCCAACATCCAAAGCTGGAGTGATTTCCATCTGGGGAATTGGCGGAATAAGTGATATTGCTTTGCTTGACAGTCAAAAAGATTCTACGGACTGGAGTTTTACCGGCAAAGGTCAGGACTTACGGTTCGGTTCTAAGATGGGTGCTACCGGTTTATCTCACTTATATTTTTTCAGCGATAAGATTTCGGGTAAATTAAATTTTTCAGTTTCCGGAACTCAAGGTTTAGTAACGATTGATACACTTTCAAAAACAAAAGACCCTTACCGTATTTACACAAACAATTCTAAAGATTGGCAGTATTATGCGAACTACACAGTGACAGATAAAATAAATGCGCATCATACAATAAAAATCGGAGTGACATGGAATCCCATGTTTGCCGATTATCATGAAACATACTGGACGAATGCAGAACATCAATATCTTGATCAGCTCAACACGCAGGGAAACACCACCTCCATTCAATCTTTTATTCACTGGCAATACCGCATCACAGAAAAAATTACTATGAACAGCGGTGTGCATTACAATTATTTTGCTCTGAGCAATTCATCAGCCATTGAACCGAGAGCCGGAATCCGCTGGCAATTTTTACCAAGGCAAACTCTTTCTTTTGCATTCGGAATGCACAGTCAGGCGCTTCCGTTGGTTTATTATTATTATCATTCGTACGATTCACTCACTCACACCTATTCCAATACAAATAAAAATATTGATTTCAGCAAAAGCAGGCAATATGTGCTTGGATACGATTTCAACTTTGCAAAAAATTTTCGTTTCAAGCTGGAAACATATTATCAAGATCTGTACAATATGCCTATCTCGCAGTATCACAGCAATTCTTTTTCTACGATCAATGTCGGCAATGAATTAGACGGCTTGACCTATCGTGATTCTCTGATAAATAAAGGAACCGGATTCAATTACGGAACAGAAATTACGCTTGAAAAGTTTTTCAGCAAAAATTATTATTTCCTAAGTTCTCTTTCTCTTTACCAATCAAAATACAAAGGCAGCGATGGAGTTCTCCGCAACACTGCTTATAGCGGAGGATATGTGTATAATCTTTTGGGCGGAAAAGAAATTCCAATCGGAAAGAAAAATCAAATTCTCGGCTTTGATGTAAAATTCTCTTTTGCAGGCGGAAACCGCTACACGCCTATTGATGTTCAGCAATCCGCTTTGCAAAAACAGACGGTGTATATTGATTCACTGGCGTATTCCAAACAATTTCCAGCTTATCAAAAAATTGATGTCAAAGTTTCTTACCGCATCAACCGAAAAAAAGTGTCGCATTATTTTTTCTTTGACGTTGAAAATATTCTCAACCGGAAAAATATTCTTCAGCAGGTGTATGATCCCAACAAGCATGCAATTACTTACGACTACCAGTTAGGATTGTTTCCTTATGGCGGATACAGGATTGAATTTTAAAAAATGAAAATTAAACCGCAACTTCTTTTGCAAATTGCAGCTCGTAAAGTTTGCGGTAATGTTTATTGAGTGTAAGGAGTTCGCGGTGAGTGCCTGACTCAATTATCTCTCCTTTTTCCATCACAATAATTTTATCGGCACGCTGCACGGTGGCAAGGCGATGCGCTATAACAATGCTCGTTCTTTTTTGCGTGAGCGTTTCTGTAGCGCGCTGTATCAGCATTTCTGATTCGGTATCAATGCTCGAAGTGGCTTCGTCAAGAATTAATATAGCAGGATTATAAAGATACGCTCGTATGAATGAAATGAGCTGTCTTTGCCCTACCGAGAGCGTTGCTCCGCGTTCCATTACGTTGTAATCGTAATTTCCCGGCAGCCGCATAATGAAATCGTGCGCGCCAACAGTTTTTGCTGCTTCAATTACTTGCTCTCTTGTCACATTCGGATTGTTGAGCGAAATATTATTTGCAATGCTGTCGGAATACAAAAACACATCCTGCAAAACAATTCCAATATTCCTTCTCAAAGAATTCAATTCGTAATCGCGGATATTAATTTCATCGATGAGAATTTCTCCTTTGGTGTATTCATAAAAACGATTTATCAAACTTGCAATGGAAGATTTTCCCGAACCGGTTGCACCTACCAGTGCAATCGTTTGTCCGCACTTTGCTTTGAAAGAAATATTTTTAAGCACCCAGTTTTCCTCATTATATGCAAACCAAACATTTTTAAATTCCACACTCATTCCTTCTCCTTCGCGAATCTGAGGAAGCACGATAGATTTTTCAGATGAATGCTGAGGCGCTTTTGTATCCATTACTTTAAAAACTCTATCCGAAGCAACAATTCCCATCTGAAGTGTATTGAACCTATCCGCGATCATTCGTATCGGACGAAAAAGTAAATTGATATACATAATGAATGCAACCAGTTGCCCAACAGAAAATTCATTGTCAAATATTCCTCTCCCACCCCACCACACAATAAGCCCGATGGAAACCGAAGAAAGAATTTCGATGAACGGAAAAAAGATGGAATAATACCAGATGGAACGGATATTCGCATCGCGGTGTTCTGCATTGATCGCACGAAATTTTTTCATCTCTTCTTCTTCGCGGTTAAATATCTGCACTACGTTCATTCCCGTGATATGCTCCTGCACAAAAGCATTGAGACGCGCGATTTGAGTGCGCACTTCGTTGAAAGAACGGTTCACTGCATTCTTAAACATATTTGCTCCGATCAGAAGCAACGGAAAAATAGATAAGCTGATGAGAGAAAGTTTCCAGTTGGTGGCGAACATTACAGAGATAATAACAATCAACTTGAGCAAATCGCCAAGGATCACCAAAAGTCCTTCGGAAAAAATATCAGAGATGGCTTCCATGTCTGAAACCACGCGCGTAACCAACGTTCCGATAGGAGTTTTGTCAAAGTATTGCAGGTGCAGATAATTGATGTGATTGAAAAGTTTTGTGCGCATATCGCGGATGATAGTTTGTCCAAGCCAACCTGCGAGATATTCATTCAGAAATTGCAGCAAGGTTTCTAAAAGTAAAATGCCGACCATCATTAATGTCATTGTCAGAAGCATTTCCTTGTCCGGTTTCACGACAAAATGATCGAGCGTATATTGCGTAAGCCATGGGCGAATTGGTGAAACAAAAGCAAATATGACTGATGCAATTGAGGCAAACACAAACATTCCTGTGTAAGGTTTTGCATACGCAAGAACTCTTCGAAGAAGCGCAAAAGAAAATTTCTGCTGTACGTCTGCACTCATTTCTTAAAAATATTTTTCGGGTATTCCACTTTCGTTAAATACAAACCGTTTGCAGGGACCAATGCGCCTGCATTCTGGCAATCTTTGCTGTCAATTATTTTTTTAAAGTCATTCAATGTCAATTTATGTTTCCCAATTAAAACCATCGTTCCTACTATCATACGAACCATTCCGCGAAGAAAACGATTGGCACGAATAGTGAAAATCAAGCTATCATCAATAATTTCCCATTCAGCTTTTGAGATTTTGCAAATATTAGTCTTGACTTGTGTATGCAATTTACTGAACGCAGAAAAATCTTTATTCTTCTTCAGCATATTTGCTGCTTTGTTCATCAAAGCAATATCCAAGTCGCTGTAATAATAATATGAACGATTTATGAGAAATGGATTTCGTTTACTATTGATAAAATACTGATAGGTTCTTGCAGTAGCATCAAATCGCGCATTGGCATAACAAGCGACAGAAATGATTTCATCAATAGAAATATCTACAGGAAGCATGGAGTTGAACTTATGCACCCAATCTACTTCACCTTCTGCAAGAGAAGGTTTTCTTGAATCAAAATGCGCAAACAATTCTTTCGCATGAACTCCGGCATCTGTACGGCAACAACCAAACACTTCAATTTTTTCATTCAGAAGTTTTGAAAGTCCTTCATTAATCTTTTGCTGAACGGTATGCGCAGAATTTTTTTGTACCTGCCAGCCACTGTATCTGGTGCCGTCAAAAGAAATTTTTATGAAATAGCGGTGAAGCACAAATTAAAAATAAGAAACAAAAATACATAAAAGAAAAGAGGAGATCGAACACTCACTTAAAAACATATCGAATAGTAAATGCGCTATCCCAAAAATGAAAAGGGTAATCGCTGTAATTTGAAAATTCAAGAAAAGGTTTTATATCCAAAGCAATGGTAACCGGAATATCCGGAATTCTATATTCAAGGCCAAAAATACCATCAATGCCAAATGTCATATAATGGCGCGTTTCGTAATATCCATTCAAATATCCCGGTCCGGTCTGATGCCAGTATTCGTAACTATATGCTCCGCCAAAATGTGCTCCTCCTCCGTAAAACCACCAAAATCCTTCCATATCATATTTCGTAAATGCAGCTTTGTGAAATTCGTATAGTCCTGTAATCTGAAATCCTCTTTCTCCCCATCCCGAAGAAAATATTCCTTCTATAGCCCTTCCATCACTGATAAAATGTTTTGCCGTTATGCCGGATGTCCATCCACCTCGAAGACCGACTCCTGTGCTATAATCCTGTGTATAAGATTTATAAATTCCCATAAATAACACAAAAGCAAAAAATATTTTCTTCATTATAGATTTATTTTTTTCAAATATAAAAATCAAAACTAATCTTAAAATCAGATTATCTTAACATTTTTTAACAATTTTATGAAATTCTTTTTCCCACTTCCACACTAAATTTGCATATAAATAATTTCAAACCTATGACAGACATTAAAGAACTCAACGACCGCATTCAGCGCGAAAGCGCGTTCATCGACCTTATCAACCTTGAAATGGATAAGGTGATCGTGGGACAAAAATACATGGTTGACCGATTACTCATCGGTTTGCTTTCCAATGGGCATATTCTTCTGGAAGGTGTTCCGGGACTTGCAAAAACTCTTGCGATAAAATCTCTGGCATCCTGCATTCATGCGGATTTTAGCAGAATCCAATTTACGCCTGATCTGCTTCCTGCCGATGTGATTGGAACTCTCATATACAATCAGAAGAAGGAAGAATTTACCGTAAGAAAAGGTCCGATATTTTCTAACTTCGTTTTAGCCGATGAAATCAACCGCGCTCCCGCAAAAGTTCAGAGTGCGTTGCTTGAAGCGATGCAGGAACGCCAAGTAACAATTGGCGATACAACTTTTCCGCTTCCGCAACCTTTCCTTGTTCTTGCAACACAAAATCCGATTGAACAGGAAGGAACTTATCCTTTACCCGAAGCGCAGGTTGACCGTTTCATGTTGAAAGTCGTGATTGGTTATCCAAATAAAGAAGAAGAAAAGAAAATCATCCAAATGAATATAGCAGAGAACTACCCAACTGCTGCCAGAATTCTTAAACCGGAAGATGTTGTAAAAGCCCGTTCTATCGTTAGAGAAGTTTACATGGATGAGAAAATAGAAAAATATATTGTTGATATAGTTTTTGCTACAAGAAATCCTGCTGACTATAAACTTTCAAAATTCACTTCGCTTATAAGCTATGGTGCATCCCCTCGTGCGAGTATCAATCTTGCGCTTGCTTCAAAAGCATATGCATTTATTAAACGCAGAGGTTATGTGATTCCAGAAGATGTTCGTGCAATTTGCAACGATGTTCTTCGCCACCGCATAGGTTTAACGTATGAAGCAGAAGCGGAAAATATCACCAGCGAAAATATTGTGAGCGAGATTTTGAATATCGTTGAGGTTCCTTAGAAATTTGATTTGAATAGAAATGGAAACGACAGAACTTTTAAAGAAAGTCCGAAAGATTGAGATAAAGACGCGTGGTCTTTCCAATCAGATTTTTTCCGGAGAGTACCATAGTGCTTTCAAAGGAAGAGGAATGGCTTTCAGCGAAGTTCGCGAGTACCAGCCGGGTGATGACATCCGAACTATTGACTGGAACGTTACTGCCCGATTCAATCATCCTTACATAAAAGTTTTTGAAGAAGAACGCGAATTAACAGTGATGCTTTTGGTTGACGTTAGCGCCTCTGAAAATTTCGGAACACAAAAACAATTGAAAAAAGATTTGGTTACCGAACTCTGTGCGGTGCTTTCTTTTTCCGCTATCCAGAACAACGACAAAACAGGAATTATTTTTTTCTCAGATAGAATTGAAAAATTCATTCCGCCCAAAAAAGGGAAAAGCCATATCCTCCGGATCATTCGCGAACTTATCAATTTCACCCCAGAAGGAAAAGGCACCGACATCGAATTGGCTTTGAAATATTTCACAAATGTCATAAAGAAAAAATGCATTACGTTCTTGATTTCAGATTTCATAGATGAAAAATTTACGAGTGAAAACAGAGGCGGCAGTGATGCGTTGAAAATTGCAAACAAAAAACATGACCTGGTTGCGCTTCGGATAAATGACAGGAGAGAAAGTGAACTTCCAAATGTCGGACTGATACGAATTCTTGATGCAGAAACCGGAAAATTAAAATGGGTTGACACAGCGAATCAAAAAATCCGACAGCAATATTCAAAAACGTCTTTGAAGCGCGACGCAAAGCTGAAAGATATGTTCAATCGAAGCGGAGTTGACGCAACAACCATCAGCACTTCAGAATCCTATATTAAACCGTTGATGAACTTATTTAAAAAGAGAGAAAGTAAAAGATGAGAATGCAGAAAGCAAAAGGCAAAAGGCAAAAGTTTTTTTTATTCAATGTAATTGGAAGGATTGTTGGTTTTCCTTTGATTACATTCGCTTTTTTGCTTTTTGCTTCTCCTCTATTTTCGCAGAATATAACTGCTACGGCTGAACTTGACTCTAATTCAATTCTCATAGGGAAACAGGCAAAAATAAAACTGAAAGTTGAATACAAAACCGATCAGGGAAATATTAAAATTGATTTTCCAAAAATTGCCGACACCATTATAAAACAAATTGAAGTTGTAGGAAAATCAAAAGTTGAAAAAATAATTCCCGACTCATCAAACATGAGTCGTTTGGCGCAAACCCAAACTATCATTATCACTTCTTTTGATTCAGGATATTATGCGATTCCGCCTTTCAAGTTTATCATCAATGGAGATTCTAATAAACCAATTGAAACAGCGCCTTTGCTTTTAGCTGTCCACACCGTTGCTGTTGACACAACAATCGCTATCAAAGATATTAAACCACCAATTGATGTTCCATTTAACTGGAAAGAATATCTTCCTTATATATATATGGGAATTGGTGCGCTTGCCGTTCTTGCCGGAATAATTTATCTCATCATTTATTATTTAAGAAAACGCAAAAAGAAACCTGTCCCTGAAATAATCATTCCAAAAATCCCTGCGCATATTACCGCACTCGAACGATTGGAAAAATTAAAGGAAGAAAAACTATGGCAGCAGGGAAAACTCAAAGAATATCATTCCGAACTTTCTGACATTATCCGGCAATATATTGAACACCGGTTTTATATTCATGCAATGGAACAGGTTACTGATGAAATAATGTATTCGTTCAGAACTACCGATGTGAGCGATGAACTGAAAATGAAACTAAGAAATATTTTATTTCTTTCCGACCTTGTAAAGTTTGCAAAAGAATTACCTCTTCCGAATGAAAATGAAATGAGTTGGAACAACGCATTTGAATTTGTCATGGTAACAAAAAAGGACGAAGTAAAAATTGAAACTTCTCAACCAGTCAAAACAGAAACTATAACAGAAGAAAAGCCACAATGAGTTTCTTCAACAACATATCATTTGCTTATCCGATGCTGTTGTGGCTATTGGTTTTAGTTCCGTTAATGATTGCTTCTTATATATTCAGAAATAACTGGGGAGAAATTCAAGTTTCTTCTCTCGCAAATTTATCCCTGACGAGCAGGTCATACAAAGAATATTTAAAACATTTCATGTTTGCAATGAAAACCATTGCCATAGGATTACTGATAGTTGTTCTTGCTCGTCCTCAATCTAAAACAAGCTGGAAAAATATTACTACGGAAGGAATCGACATCGTTCTCACAATGGACATTTCAGGAAGTATGCTTTCAAAAGATTTCCAGCCGAACCGCATTGAAGCCGCAAAAAGAGTTGCGTTAGAATTTATTGATGCCCGACAGAACGACAGAATCGGACTGGTAGTTTTTAGCGGAGAAAGTTTTACTCAATGCCCACTCACAACTGACCACGCCATCATTAAAAATTTAATGGGCGATATAAAAACCGGAATGATTGCAGATGGAACGGCTATCGGAGTAGGACTGGCTACTGCTGTTAGCCGAATAAAAGACAGCAAAGCAAAAAGCAAAGTAATTATTCTTCTGACGGATGGTGTTAATAATATGGGTGCAGTCGCTCCTGAAACTGCTGCTGAAATCGCAAAAGCATTTGGTGTTCGCGTTTACACGATTGGTGTGGGCACAATCGGTAAAGCACTTGCTCCAGTTGCAATGTATCCGAACGGGCAATATATTTATGATTATGTGCCAGTGGATTTGGATGAAAAAATGCTTTCTAATATTGCAGAAATCACCGGAGGAAAATATTTTCGCGCAACTGGAAACGACAAACTCGTAGCGATTTACAAAGAAATTGACAGAATGGAAAAAACAATTGTAGAAGAAAGAAAACACACGCGCAGAACAGAAGAATTTTTTCCATACGCACTTGCTGCTGGAATTTTGCTTTTGCTGGATTTTACGTTAAACAATACAATACTTAGAAGCTTACCATAAAATGATATTTAATAATTTCAAACTAGAGCATTTTTCAAACCAACAAATAATTGAAATTAATTATTTGGATGAGGTTTATGACTTGCACAATGCATCTGAGTTTTTAAAATTTGAATATGATATTAAAAATCTTTCACTTATATTATTTTGGAATTACTACAAAAACGATGGCACCATTATTATTCCTTTTCAAATAATTTTTGAAGAAGTAACTTTTTTTGAAGTTATGTCAAGAGATGATGAAATGCCCAAAGAAGAAGATAGTTGTTTAGAGCAAATTATTAATAATGAAAAAATGATATTTAGTTTTATGGGAGGTATGAAAATAATAGTTGGTGCTCGTACTGCACGTTTGACTAAAGGATAAAAATAAATAATGTACCGCTTCGATCACATAGAATATTTATACGGACTTGGATTGATCCCTTTATTGATTCTTCTTTTTGTCATAACAAGAATCTGGAGAAAAAGTGCATTGAAAAAACTTGGCGACATGGAAATACTTTCACTTTTGATGCCGAGTGTTTCTTCCTCAAAACCTACATTGCGATTTATATTATTTCTCATAGCCATTACATTTTTAATTTTCGGATTGGTCAATCCTCAGATCGGTTCTAAATTGGAAGAAATAAAACGGGAAGGTTCTGATATAATAATTTGCCTGGACGTTTCGAACAGCATGAAGGCAGAAGATTTCAAACCGAATCGTCTTGCAAAAGCAAAACAGGCAATTGAAAAACTAATTGACAAACTTAACAACGACAGAATCGGAATAATTGTTTTCGCAGGTGAAGCGTATGTGCAGCTACCGATCACAACAGATTATGCCGCTGCAAAATTATTTTTGGAAAATGTAGATTGCGATGCAGTTCCCATTCAGGGCACGGTGATAAGTTCTGCCATTCAACTTGCAGAAAAATCTTTTGGAACTGAAGAAGGAAAAAATAAAGCAATCGTTATTATTTCGGATGGCGAATCTCACGACGACGATGCCATTGCTGCTGCGCGCGAAGCAAATGAAAAAAATATTACAGTTCATACCATCGGCATCGGTTCACCGGAAGGAGTTCCAATTCCTGTTTACAATAAAAATGTACAAGCCGGATTCAAAAAAGATAAAGAAGGCAACACAGTTGTAACAAAATTAAATGAAGGAGCAATGGAGGAAATTGCGTCCGCAGGAAATGGAGTCTATATTCGCGCTACGCAGGGCGAAATCGGACTTCTCTCTTTACAACAAAGGATAAATAAAATGGAAAAGAAAACATTTGATTCAAAAGTTTATACCGATTACGAAGATAGGTTTCAAATATTTATTGCCATCTCACTTTTTTTTCTGCTGATTGAATCTATTCTTACAGAAAGAAAAAGCAAATGGTGGGCTAAACTTTTTAAAGAAAAAGAATGAACTCTATTAAATACATATTGATTCATTTGGCTATTGGCTATTGGCTATTAGCTACTGGTTTTGCACAGACGACTGACGAACAAAAACTTGTTCGAGAAGGAAATAAGAAATACAAAGAGAAAAAATATTCAGATGCTGAAAAAAATTATCTTAATGCTCTTGGAAAACAATCAAATTCATATCGAGGAGCATTTAATCTCGGAGATTCCTATTATAAGCAGGGAAAATACAAAGAAGCAACTGAGCAGTTCGAATCACTTCTTGGACGAAAAACAAGCGATGACACACTTTCAAAAGTTTATCACAACTTAGGAAATTCCTATCTTAAACAAAAAGAATTTGAAAAATCCATTAATGCTTACAAAAATTCTTTAAAGAAAAATGATTTGGACGATGAAACAAGATACAATCTTGCGTATGCTCAACGAATGATGAAACAAGAGCAGGAAAAACAGAAACAACAAAAAAAGGATAAGGATAAAAAAGATAAAGACAAAAAAAACGACAAGGATAAAGATAAGAAAGACGATAAAAACAAAGATAAAAAGAAGGATGAGAAGAAAGAGCAACAACAGCAGCAAAACATTTCAAAAGAAGATGCCCAACGACTTCTCGAAGCCATGAACAATGATGAAAAAAAACTCAGGGATAAAATGAATGAGAAAAAAGTAAAAGCCGCAAAATCACAAGTAGAAAAAGATTGGTAGATTCAAATTCAAGAATGAAAGACATTAAAAAATATTTTTTTCTATTAATAGCGCTTGTTGCGAGTTGTGTTTTACATGCGCAAAAATTCACAGCTTCTGTAAATAAAAATAAAGTAGCCGTTGGAGAAGTTTTTCAAGTTGATTTTACCATCAACGCAAACGGAAAAAATTTCACGGCTCCTTCTTTTAGTGATTTCACGGTGTATTCAGGACCCAATCAATCTACCAACATGCAGATTGTGAATGGAAATATTTCTCAGTCGGTTACGCTTTCTTATTATCTCGCTGCAAAAAAAGAAGGAACATTTACGATTGGGGCTGCATCCATGATTGTAGGCAATAATACACTGCAATCTAACACAATAAATATTGAAGCGGTAAAAGGCAGCGGTAGCGCGCAACAACAAGGACAGCAATCGCAGCAGCAAAACAACGGAACTCAGGCAAAAAACAATGGTCAAACAAGTGCTGAAAATCTTTTCGCGAGAACTTCGGTGAGCAAATCAAAAGTATTTGCAGGAGAACAAATCGCCATTACTCACAAAGTTTATACAAGAATGAATCTGAAAGGATTTCAGAATGTAAAATTTCCTTCTTACAACGGATTCTGGATGCAGGAAATACCACAAAAAGCTCAATATGAAATTAAAACTGAAAATATTGATGGAGTTGCTTACAATGTTGTTGAAGTAAAAAAAGCTTTCTTATTTGCACAGCGCAGCGGCAAAATTGAAATTGAGCCGATGGAAATAGAATGTGTCGTGCGCGAAAAATCGGGAAAGAGAAATGACCCTTTCTCACAATTTTTTGGCAACGACCCGTTTTTCAATATGGATGCTTACAAAGATGCTGTTTACACAGTGAAAAGTAATGCAGTAAATATTGAAGTCGTTCCGCTTCCTGAAGCAGGAAAGCCGGCAGATTTTCCTGGCGCAGTTGGAAATTTCAGCATGAATGCTACAATTGATAAAGACAAAGTGAAGGCGAATAATGGCATTACTCTGAAAATTACGGTTTCAGGAAAAGGAAATTTGAAACTGATTGACGCACCAAAAATTAATTTTCCCGATGGAATTGAAAGTTATGACCCAAAAACAAATGAAAATATTTCCGCGTCTGAAAATGGAGTTTCGGGAAGCAAAACTTTTGAATATCTGCTCATTCCACGTCACGAAGGAATTTACAAAATTGAGCCGTGGAAATTCAATTACTTTGACATAGACAAAAAAAGCTACGTTTCTCTGCCATCAAAAGAATTTACCCTCACGGTTGAAAAAGGAGAAGGAAATTTCGCTTCTGTTCCTGTGATGTCGAATGTGACAAAAGAAGATGTAAAAGTTTATAGCAACGATATTCGCTACATCAAAACAGATAATATTCATCTCAATAAAAAAGGAGAATATTTTTTCGGTTCGCCATTATTCATAGCAGGATTTGCGGTTCCTCCCCTACTCTTTCTCGCATTTTTATTTTTGAGGCGCGAACACATCCGAAGAAACAGTGATTTGGCACTCGTCAGAAAAAGAGGTGCCGGCAGAATTGCAAAGAAGCATCTTGCGCATGCAGAAAAATCCATGAAGAATAACGATAAGGAAAATTTCTTCGTGAATGTATTATCCGCGCTTTACAGTTATGCAGGAAACAAAATGAATATTCCGGTTGCTGAACTTTCAAAAGAAAAAGTGGTTGAACTTCTGAAGGGAAAAAATGTTCAGGAGGATGCAATCAATGAACTTGTAAAACTGATGGATGAATGTGAGTTTGCAAGATACGCTCCCGGATTGCAATCGGGAGATTTGCAGGATGTTTACAACAGAGCAGCAACTATCATCACTAAAATTGAAAACAGCGTAGCATGAAATATTCTCTAAATATATTTTTCTTTTTCTCTTTTATCGGTATTTCGCTTGCAGGAACCCCGACTAATATTCTCGACAGCGCAAATCATTATTACTCGAAAGGAAATTTTCAAAAAGCATCGGAACAGTACGAAAAAATTATTTCTCTCGGATATGAATCACCAGAAGTTTATTTCAATCTTGGCAATGCATATTATAAACTTGATAAAATTGGAATGTCGGTGCTGAATTACGAGCGTGCGAAAAAATTTTCTCCGCAGAATGAAGACATAAACTTCAACTTAAAACTTGCTAATCAAAAAACACTTGACAAAATTGAATCTGCACCAAAACTTTTCCTTGAAGATTGGTGGGATAATCTAAAAAGTATGCACTCAGAAAAAACGTGGGGAATCAGAAGCATTGCTTGCTTTATATTATTCCTTTTCTTTCTGGGAGTTTTTATTACGACACAAAAAGTATTGACAAAACAAATCGGTTTCTGGTTATCTATTGTTTTTTTTAGTTTCACTCTGATTTCCTTTTTCATTTCTAAAAGCAGGTACAATGATTTGACAAATCAAAATTCAGCCGTGATTCTTATTCCTTCTGTAGAAATAAAAAATTCTCCTTCCGATGCAGGAACAAAACTTTTTATCCTTCACGAAGGCACAAAAGTTGCTGCACCTGAAACAAATGGCGAATGGGTGAAAATAGAACTTACTTCTGAAAAAGTTGGTTGGGTAAAAAGAAGTTCGATTGAGTTTATCTAAATGGGATGACAAGAATTCTTCTTCTCTCCGACACGCACAATCACTTTGACGAAAAAATAATTAAGTATGCCGAACCTTGCGACCAAATTTGGCACGCAGGTGATATTGGTACGGTGGCAGTTACTGATAAATTAATAAAACTAAAACCACTCATAGCCGTTTACGGGAACATTGATGGAATGGATGTTCGCAGAGAATTTCCCGAGCACCAGCGATTCAAATGTGAAGATGTAAATGTTTGGATGACACATATCGGAGGAAGTCCCGGAAAATATTCTCCTGAAATCAGAAACGTATTAATCGTAAAGCCACCCAAACTCTTCATTTGCGGGCATTCACACATTTTAAAAGTAATGTACGATAAAAAATATCACATGCTTTACATGAATCCCGGCTCGGCAGGAAATTACGGTATGCATAAAGTAAAAACTCTTCTCAGATTTACAATTGATAAAACAGAAATTAAAGATTTGGAGGTGATTGAGATTGGAAAATTATAATTAGGATTCTAAAAGATTTTTTTTGCATATCAAAAAACTTTATACATTTGCAATGTTATTTCCTTGGTTCATCCGTAATTCCAAATATTTATCTAACTTATTTCTTGATAAAAGTTCTTATTGATTAGTTTTCTTTTTATTTCTTTGTGATACATCTATCAATTCAAATACTTCAATAATTATCAGTTACTTACACTATTTTATCTGTAATTTTAATTCTATAAATGTTTTCCTTCCAAAATTCATAAATTTTAACCTTTAATTCCTACCTATGTACGACATCATTGAACTCAATGGCAGCGATCTCAAAGAACTCAAAGACATCGCAAAAGAACTTAATATTCCGAAATTCGAAACGCTAAAGAAACAAGACCTTATTTACAAAATCCTTGACTTTCAGGCAATCAATCCTACGAAAATACCTGATACAAAAGTGAAACATAAAAAACCGTCGGACGAAAAGAAATCCACTCCCACTGCAAAAAGTTCTCATGTGGAAAGAACCCAGAAATTGAGCGAAGAAGATTTTGAAACTGATAATAACGGCTCTAACAATGGTGAAGATACCTCCGCTCCTGCTCAACATCCTTCTCGTACAGAACAATCATATCACGAAACAGAAAAATTTTCTTTACCCGTTGATCCTGTTATTTCTCCCAGCGACACAAACAGTGAAACAAAAGAACAACCGCAACAACAGCAACCTCAGGAAACTCCACGTCAGGATAGAAAACCGGAAATTAGTTTTGATGGAATTGTAAATGGAGAAGGCGTTTTGGAAATTATGCCCGATGGATATGGATTTTTGCGTTCTTCTGATTATCAATACCTTAATTCACCCGATGATATTTATGTTTCTCAATCGCAAATTCGTCTTTTCGGATTAAAGACAGGAGATACAGTGAATGGCGCGATCCGCCCGCCGAAAGAAGGAGAAAAATATTTTCCGCTTATAAAAGTTGAAAGCATCAACGGGCGCGATCCGTCCTATGTGCGCGACCGTGTTCCGTTCGATCACTTGACTCCGCTCTTCCCGATTGAAAAATTTAAGCTCACAAAACCGAAGGACCCAAACATGTCCATGCGGATTATTGATTTGTTTACACCGATTGGAAAAGGACAGCGTGCTCTGATTGTTGCACAACCAAAAACCGGTAAAACCGTTTTGTTGAAGGAACTTGCCAACGCAATTTCTGCAAATCATCCAGAAGCATATTTGATTGTCCTTTTGATTGATGAGCGTCCTGAAGAAGTTACCGACATGGCACGAAGTGTAAATGCAGAAGTTATTTCTTCTACGTTCGATGAACCTGCTGAGCGTCATGCACGAATTGCAAATATTGTTCTTGAAAAAGCAAAACGCATGGTGGAATGCGGACACGATGTGGTGATACTCCTCGATTCTATTACACGCCTTGCACGCGCTTACAACACGCTTTCTCCTGCATCAGGAAAAGTTTTGTCGGGCGGTGTGGAGGCAACTGCTCTGCAAAAACCAAAACGTTTTTTTGGTGCTGCCAGAAAAATAGAGAACGGAGGTTCGCTTACCATTCTTGCAACGGCTCTCACAGAAACAGGTTCAAAAATGGACGATGTTATTTTTGAAGAGTTCAAAGGAACAGGAAACAGTGAGATGCAGTTAGACAGGAAACTTGCCAACAAACGCATCTTCCCTTCAATTGATATTACTGCTTCAAGCACCCGCAGAGATGATTTGCTGGTTGACAAAGAAACATTACAGCGTCTTTGGATTCTGCGCAAACATCTTTCAGACATGACTCCGCTTGAAGCAATGGAATTCATCAAAGAAAGAATGAAGAATACACAAAGCAACGAAGAGTTTTTAGTTTCTATGAATAGTTAAGGAATTTCTCTCTTTGAAATCCACCATTAAATATTCTTTGTCTGCTGCATTAATTGTAATTGCAATTAAGTTGATCATTTATTTTTCGCATTTACAACTTACCCCTGTCGGAGTTTTTTTAAGCATCTTTTCACTTGTGTTAATGGGAATTCCTCTTGCACTTGCTATGAAAAATAAACGCGAGAATGAACTAAATGGTTTCCTCACTTTAAAACAGGCAATGAGAGTTGGTTTAGGAATTTCAATTATTGCAGGGATCATAGTCGGGCTTTTTGCTTATATCCAATTTCGATTTATTGACCATGACACACTGCCGATGATACTTGAAAAAACCATCACAGATATGCACAAAGAAAATGCAGTCCAATCACAAATTGATAATGAAATAATATTTAAAAAAGATTTTTATTCTCCGTTTAACCAAGCAAAAGGTGCGCTGATTGGTGTGCTTGGTGCTGGATTTTTAATTTCCTTTATCAGTTCAACTTTTCTGATAAAGAATCCTCCAACTACAGAGATTTAATTCTTAGCCAGTATTTCCTCTCCCATTCTTTTAAAGTCCATTCCATCAAAAGTTCCCGAGCTCATCATAAGAAGATTTTGATCCTTCCAACTTTGTTCGAGAATGAACTGAGAAATCAAATTTGAGTCAGTAAAAACTTTCAAAGAATTTCTTCCAAAGGAATCTTTCACTTGCTGCTCGGAAATTGGTTTTAGTTTTTTGTGTTCGATTGTGTGAGGATTGAAATACACGATCGCTTCATCGGCAGCATCCATCGTGCCGGCATACTCTTTCAGAAAATTCTCATTCAAACTGCTGAACGTATGAAGTTCAAGACAAGCCAAAAGTTTTCTATTGGGAAATTGTTTTTTAACTGCATCAAGAGTTGCTTTTACTTTTGATGGAGAGTGAGCAAAATCTTTGTAGAAGGCAAACTGCTCATTCTTCACGATCAATTCAAGCCGCCTTGCAGCTCCTTTGAAAGAAGATATCGCAGAATAAAATTGCTCATCGCTGATGCCGATCTGTTTGCAAACCAAACGCGCGCCATTAATATTCATCAGATTATGTTCGCCATAAACAGAAAGTTTGACGTCAGACGTTTGTTGTTTGTCGTTAGTAAATACTAAATATGTAATTCCGTTTTCGATCTTATGTTCAGGAACAGCGTAAGGATATTTGCGAATATCCGCTCGCGCTTTTGCAACTAAGTTTTTCAGCTCATCATCCTTCTCGCAATAAACAAGTGCGCCTATCTGTTCGATGCAATCCATAAACTTTTTGAATTGCTCAACATAACTTTCAAAAGTTGGAAACACATTGATGTGATCCCAGGCAATTCCGCTGAGCAAAGCGATATCGGGTTTGTATAAAAGAAACTTCGATCTTCTGTCAATGGGAGAAGCAAGATATTCATCTCCTTCAAACACAGCAATGGTTGCTGAGTTGGTCAGCTTCACCATCGTGTCAAATCCTTCCACTTGCGCACCAATCAGATAATCAAAATCTTTTCCGCAATTCTTTAATACATGAAGGATCATCGCAGTGATAGTGGTTTTGCCATGGCTCCCTCCTATTACAATTCTGATCTTATCTTTCGTTTGCTCGTAAATATATTCGGGGTAAGAATAAATCTTCACTCCAAGTTCTTGCGCTCGCACCAGTTCAGGATTATCCAAACGCGCGTGCATTCCCAATATCACAGCATCCAATTCTTTATGAATATTAGTTGCATCCCATCCTAATTTCTCTGGAAGCAATCCAAGTTTTTCCAAACGCGATTTGGATGGCTCAGCAATCTCATCGTCAGAACCGGTAACAGTAAATCCTTTTTTATGAAGCGCGATGGCAAGATTGTGCATCACCGCTCCGCCAATTGCTATAAAGTGTACTCTCATATTCTACGAATTACGAATTTACACGAATTACGAATAAAAAAATTCTGTTAGTAAAATAGTTTTTAACTTTGATTTGTAATTCGCACCAATTAGTAATTCGTAGGGTTATGAAATTATACTCAATCAACACCGGCTATTTCAAACTTGATGGTGGCGCTATGTTCGGAGTGGTTCCAAAATCATTGTGGAACAAAACCAATCCTGCCGATTCCAACAACATGATCAATCTCGGACTGCGCGCATTGCTTATTGAAGATGGAAATAGATTAATTCTCATTGACAATGGGATGGGAACAAAACAAGATGCAAAGTTTTTCAGCTACTATTATCCGCACGGCGAAGATACGCTGGAAAAATCTCTTGCCAAATACGGATTTACTCCCGATGCTATCACCGATGTATTTCTTTCTCATCTTCATTTTGATCATTGCGGAGGCAGCGTGAAATGGAATTCCGACAGAACAAAATTTGAACTCGCTTTCAAGAATGCAACTTACTGGAGCAATGAAAGGCACTGGGCTTGGGCAACAAAACCTAACCGCAGAGAAGGCGCAAGTTTTTTGAAGGAAAATATTATTCCAATTCAGGAGAGCGGACATTTGAAATTTACAACAGAAGGCGCAGAACTCTTTCCGAGTGTTTCGATTATGTATTCAAGTGGGCACACCGATGCCATGATGCATCCACACATAAAATACAAAGGAAGAACCATTGTGTATGTTGCTGATCTGATCCCGACCACAGGACATATTCCTGTTCCGTATGTGATGGGTTACGATACACGACCATTGATCACGATGGACGAAAAAGAAAAATTCCTTAGCAAAGCAGCTCAAGAAGATTATGTTTTATTTTTTGAGCACGATGCTATAAATGAATGCTGCACGCTTCAACAAACGGAGAAAGGTGTGAGATTGAAGGAAACTTTTCCTTTGGCGAATTTATAGTAGACACTACCTTTCATTCTTACTTTCTGGACCCTACCCTCACGCCTGGGGTACTCGTTCGTCTTAACGGGACTCTCGTTCGATAGCTCGGGATACTCATTCGTCTTAACGGGACTCTCGTTCGATCGCTCGGCTAATGAAACAACCTTAAATTAACCCTGACACAGTTCATTGAACAGACCCTTCTAAACAGGGGTGTGTAGATCATTATTGCACAGCATTTGTAAGTTATCGCCCAGTGCTATATTTTGAAAATAAAATTTAGGTGAAATCGACAAACTGTATTACAAATATTACTGCACCACCACCACCACATCGTCATAGGCGCCACAGCTATTTGTCCATCGGAAAACATAAGTACCGCTGACCAAACCTGTAATTGTAGTTGTTGCAAGTGCGGCATTAGTAATGGTTGCTGCCCCTCCGCTTACTTTTGTCCATGATGCACCAGCAATAATATTGGCTGCCATAGTAGCCGGACTTGCGCAAAGATATTGATCAGGTCCTGCACTTGGAGCAGTAGAAGCGCCAATTGTAATAACATAATTTGCAGATACGCTTCCATTGCCACAGGCATCTACTCCAAGTACTGTTAAATTACCGCTAGTGGCGGCACCTGAAAAATTAATGGTAATTGCATTCGAGCTTCCAATAATAGTAGCTCCTGCACCTGAATATGACCATGTATAACTTGTTGCGTTTGTAATAGCTCCAACAGAATAGCCAACACCATTTGAACCCGTACAAGGAGCTGCAGTACCCGTAATAACACCTGCTGCTGCAGGCAATGGATTAACAGCAATTGCATAAGCCGAAGAAGTGGTTCCGCTGCCGCATGTATTTGTACCCGTAACAGTTAAAGTACCTGCCGTAGCTCCTACCGCAAAATTAGCGGTAATAGAATTTGTGCCGCCGCCCGATGCAATAGAAAATCCCGCACCTGTATATGTCCATATATAACCTGTTGCATTGGTAATTGCGCCAACAGAAAAAGCTACGCCGTTTTGTCCTTGGCAAACAGTAGGAGTTCCTGTTATTCCACCAGATGCGGAAGGAAATGGGTTTACAGTAACAGTAAATGGCACCGTAGATGTACTGCTGCATCCACCTGCAGTTTGTACTGTAACAGTACCATTGTATGTACTTGCTGCTGCTGCTGCCGGAACTGTAATAGGTATTGGTGAAGCAGGCAAAGCAGTTAATGCAACATTTGCAAATCCTGCGGCAAGAGCAGTAGCATCGTAGGTAATGCTGTATTTAGTAGGCGCATTTGTTGTTGCGGTATATGGTAAACTTGCTGCAGTTGTACCACGACACACAGCAGGGTTTGCTCCTAAAGTAATGGTAGGAGCGAGACAAGGTACTGTAACAGAAAAATCATCAAACCCAAGAAAGTAAGGAGTAATGTTATTGGTTACATGAACCATAAAATAATAAGTTCCTGTAACTCCCGGAGTAAATGCCTGTGTATTCGCTACACAAGTAGTTCCTGTTGTTGTACCTGAGGTAAGAAATGCCGAACCCAATAATGTTGACCCGGTTCCTGTTTGAGTAGTGTTATATCGTACCTCAGCATTCCACCCCTTATATCCATCACCTACCCATTTAAAACCAAAGTTATAAGTATTGCCGGCAGTTAATGTAAAAGCAGGAGTAATCAGATATTTGTCTATTCCTGTGTAGGGATAATAATTAACATCAACATAATTAGGAACTGAACAAGGAGAATTATATCCCGAACCTGTAGAAGAAGTCCAAACACCAGTTGGTTGTGTTAACCAACAATTGGGAACAATATCTGTTCCGAGAGTACTCATAGCATCAAAATTTTCTGTCCATGGAAATGCATTAATAGGCGTAACACATGGATTTGTAACAGTAAGAGTAGCACTATTGGAATTTGCTGAACATCCTGCTGCTGTAACCACGCAGCGATAATAATAAAGCGCTAAAACTGAGGTGCCATTTGCAGTAAGAGTAGGAGTCGTAGGATTGGTATAAGTAACGCCCGCAGGAGTGCCGTTTGCCACATTTACCCATGTTACATTATCCGAACTCATTTGCCATTGATACGTGGGGCTGCCTGCAGAAGTAACCACCCCAAAATATGCATTAACACCGATTCCAACAGATGTGTTGGTTGGATTAGTAGTAATGATAGGCATAGGGTTTGCGGTAATTGGATAATTAGCAGAAATAGTTCCGTTACCGCAGGCATCTACTCCGTAAACAGTTAAATTTCCGCTTGTTGCTATACCTGCAAAATTTATGGTTATTGCATTGGTAGCACCGACAATGGTAGCACCACCGCCCGTATATGCCCATGTGTAACTGGTTGCATTTGGAATAGTAGGTACTGAATAAGCAACACCGTTTTGTCCTTGACAAACAGAACCGGGTCCTGATATTGTACCCGCTGCCATTGGCAACGCATTAATGGTTAAATTAACACCATTGGCAGAACCTACTACGGCAGGAGTGCTACTCACTACCCGTATTCTATAAAGAGTTCCTGAAACAGCTGCGGCAGGAATAGTGGCTGTGATAGTACCCGCGACTTGAGAGGTAAGTGTTCCAATATTAGTTGGGCTTCCAAAAGAACCGATGGCATCAGACAACTGAGCAGTAAATACATTCCCTGCTGTGTAAGCTCCGGTAATGGTATAAGGTACTGATATAGGCGTTTCACCCGCACAGAAAGTAGGATAACCTGCACCGGCAATAACTCCTGTAGTGATTGTCTGCGCAGTAGGAGCAATAAGACTGACATTATCTACAAAAATACCGTATTGATTTGTTGCTGAATAATCATGAAATCCAAAATAGTAAGTACCTGCCACTGGAACTGTGAAGGTAGAAGTTTGAGTGGCATAAGCCGTATTGCTAAATCCGGCATTAGTGTAAATAGTTGTTGTCATACCTGCAATCGTTTGGGATGTTCCACATGCCAATACTAACTTTTCAGTATAACTTGAACTAAAGGCAGCATAAATAAAACTTACAGTGTAGGTAGTTGCTGTTGCAAGAGTAACTCCCTTGCTGAATGCCCAATCATCATTTGGATGGGAGGCATCATACTCGCAAAACATGGCATTGGGACTTGAACCTCCGGAAGGTGGCGGGAAAGTACTCGAAGAATTATCAGTTTGCCAATGATTTCCGTCACCAACACCACCATTATCATTATCAATGTATGTCCAGCAGGCAGGTAAAGCAGGAGTAACCGCTCCATCAAAATTTTCGGAATAGGGCTGGGCTGCGGCTGCGCAGGAAGCAACCGATATACTTAGGTTATCTATTCCCACATCCACAATCCCTTTATCGGTTACCCTAAATCGGAGTACACTGGTTCCGGAAACGGCTGCGGTAGAAATTGTCTGCGTTGATCCCGCACCTCCAAAAGTCAATGCTCCTGTACCGGATCCTATATGCAATAAACTCGTAGGAAAAGTAACACCTCCATCGGTTGAAAGCAAAACATCAAAAGCATAAGCAGATGTCCATGTTTCATTATGCGAATAATCAAAAGTTATAGTTTTTGTTCCTACGGTTGAAAAATCAACAAATAAATCAAGAATACCTTGTGTTCCGCCTGTAGAACTCCTATTGCGAAACCTGGCACTATAAGAACCATGTGAAAATGTAGGAGAATATTGCCCTGTAGCATCAAGTAGGGCACTCCAATCTCCAGTACCGGAATAATCATACCTATGCCAATAATCCGTAACACCTCCACTACCTGCTACACTGCTTTCCCAATGCGTATCAGGAACACGTGCCGCACCACCCGAACATGGATCGGCAACCCATGCTTCAAAATCCTGAGTATAAGGAAGTGCTGCATAAGTTGGGCAATTAGAAACAGCTGTACCGTCAATTTCAATATAGCTGGGACCACCTGTGCCGGCGGCACCCAAGGTGGAAGAACAACCTGTTTGATCGCCAACTACCCGAAAAGTAATAGAAGATAATCCATTGAACCCTGTTGCGGGAAGTGTAACAGATACATTTCCATTTTGAGTTGTGCAACTTGTAGGAAAAGTGCCAAGTAATGAAACATAACCATCTACGCTAGAATAAAGATAATATTGGTCAGGTCCGGTAGCCGAACTTCCCATATTAAGAATTACTGCCTGGCTGTTCATATTAAGAAGATAGCTGCCATTAGGCGTAACAGTAATGGTTAAATAATCACTTGTATTATTCCATGTATTAGAACTGAATCTGGATGAAGACGAAGTACCTGTTAAATTAACACGCGCCAATGATCCACTGGCAACATTTGCTCCAAGGGAAGAAGCAGCAAGAGGAGATGCTGTTATTCCACTCCATGCTGGGTTCCAGATTGCAAGCTGCCCCCAGCTATTATCGACAAGCAACAAAGCAAGAAAGAAAATTAATATGTGTAAATATCTTTTCATTTATTTAGTTTTCACCACCTTTTTAACAAATGATTTGTTGCTGTTATTCAGTTTCACCATATAAATTCCGGTGCTGTATTCCGTTACATCCAATGTTACTTTATTCAAGCCGGGTACTGATGCAATATCTTTTGTCATAATGGGCTGACCAAGCATATCAGTAATAGTTAACTGAATATTTTCATTCTGCTCATCGGAGAAAATAATGTTCAGTTCTCTATCAGTCGGGTTAGGCAATGCGCCAATAAAGTTGAAATCGGAATTCTCTTTGCAATTTATTGAAATCGGAGAAAACGCGGTAGTCATTCCATTATAATCGGTTTGAGATAAACGGTAGTAACAATTGCCCGGAGATTCTTTGTCAGTATAAGAATATTGTTTGATGGTTGAACTATTGCCTGCACCCGGTATGGTATCAATAATTTGGTAATTGAAAAAGTTTTCATCACAACTTCTTTCGAGTGTAAAATAATTATTGTTCATTTCTGAGGCGGTAATCCACGATAAAATAGTGCTGTGATTAACGCAGGTTGCATCAAAGGCAACTAAATCAATAGGTAGAGGTGTAACGTGGTGTGCCAAAGAAAATTGAGAAAATCCTGACATCCCATTTCTAGTTGCTGTAATCACATTTGAAGCGTTTGTGCCATACCAAAAAGAACCATCCAATGTCCATCCACCAGGACAGAATGGGGTTCTTTTAACAAAAGAGAATTCAGTAGCTACTCCTCCCGCATTATCAAAATTTCTTCCATAAAGAGTCATGTCATAAGCAGCTGTGGTTGGGTTAGTAGAAAGATAAATATCAGTAGATGCAGTTCCGGTGAACACCGTCCATACTCCTCCCAAAGATCCGGCGTAACCTGTTCCGGTGTTAGTGCCTCCGTTATCAATCAAATAAGTATATTGACTTGTCTGTTCAGTAGTAGCAACAGTTGAAAGACCGGTTCCTGTTGCATTAGCAGGGTTTTCAAAAAATACTGTGAGGTAGGAGAATCCGGTGATGGTATTAAAATTAATATTCATAAGTTCATAAGGATAATTTGGCGCAGTGGCTGTGGTTGGATTTCCTCCAACGGGAAAATCGTAAGCTGTACTATTTGTTACTTTGCGGGTAATTCTTCCATAAACATAACCGCTCACACTGTTACCGCTAAGGGCAGAACTTGAGGTATTATCAATCACTAATTTTCTTCCGCCTTCGGTAAGCACAATACCGTTTTGAAACACAAAGCTATTGCTAACCAGTAAATCTTGATTTCCTACCGCATCTTTAATGGTAAGAATGGGCGGAGTAGCGGTGTTGTTAAGTACTACGTTATAAAAATCACCTGCTGCAGTACTTGTCTGTGTGAAATTTTGAGCTACAGTTCCCATGAAAACAACTTTTTCATTATGGTTAGTTGAGGTGCTTGTGATGGCTCCGTTTTGTATAAAATCTCCGCACACATCTAACTCGGCTTTATCATCAGAGAAAGATAAGGTTGCGAGATTTGCAAGAGAGATGCTCTGACATGCGGCAGGGGTTGCAGAATAGTTAATATCCGGATGGCTGCCTACGTTGGTAATACTTACTACTGTTCCGCAGGCAGGCAAGCAGTTAGGTGTCCAGTTTAAAGGATCAAACCAATTACCTGGAGGAGCGCTATGTGCCCCATTCCAAGCAACGCTTGAAGGAATACCGCTAACGGTCATGGTAACCGGATTGCACGCACTCTCATTGCATGTGCCACCGGCAGATGGCGCAATAACCGAAATATAGAAAGTAGTGGTAACAGGGTTATTTGATGTGTAACTCTCCCCCGTACCAACTAAGGTTCCTAAACAACTTCCGGTGTACCAATTATAAGTTGCCCCTGCAATGGGAGCATTAACAAACATGGTTTGTCCTGACGAACACGCGGTAACATTATTTGCTGTGGGCGGTGTAGAAGGTGTAACAACAACAGCTACCGAGGTGCGCGGAGGCAAACTTACGCAACCGCTGGCATTGATTGACTGCACATAATAAGTGGTACTAACTACAGGGCTTACTACATAATTTGCTCCCGAAGAAAGAAGGGTGGGTCCGCTTGATGCATTATACCATTCAAAGCTGCAATTAACAGGACCGGTACCAGTTAATGTAGCGGTAGCTCCAGGGCAAATAGGTACGGAGGCAGCTCCAACTGTTGCAACAGCCGGATAAGGATAAACAGTAACAAGAAATGTTACAGCAGCTAAATTTCCGCAACATTGAGATGCAACAACCAAACTAACAAGGTATGTTTCATTTAATGTATTACTCATGGTATTCTGAAAAGTAATATTGGTTGAACTTGCATTGGGTGTTGCAGGAACCGGAGCTGCATCGCCAAGACTGCCAACTCCTACCGACCATGTATAACCTGTAAAACCAGGCATGCCTGCCACGCTGCTTACAAAATTAAGTATCCCATTTGGGCATGTGCCAGTCGCTGATGGCAAAATAACGCCTGCTGAAGGTTTAGGTGTGATGATATTTAAGAAACCGGTATAATTATTTGCATTGTAAACAATGGTTTTGAATCCTGTATTATTATAAGTAATAGGTGATGGATTTTGTGCTGCGCTTGTTGTTGGGGAAGCATCTCCGGCTGAACCAAATGTCCAATTGTGTGCAGCCCCAGAGGTAAAGCTTATATTTGTTGAAGTGCATGAAACATTGGTTTCAGTAATAAGCGGTTCACCATTAAGGTTAAAAGTTGTTGTAGCGCCTGCAGATTTAGTTATAACGGTGCCATTCAAAAAACATAAAATACAATTATCTCCTGCCGCACCATTACCGCCTGCACCACCAGCACCACCATCGCCACCATCGCCACTTGCACCGCCAAGTCCTCCACCAAAAGGTCCACAACCACCACCACTGGAACTACACCAATATAAATCAGAAACACCATTACCGCCTGCTCCGCCAGGACCAGCTAATCCTCCTGTTCCGCCTGTTCCCGCTGCAGAAGTAACCCAACAATCAGTAACAGTTGGGGCAACTGTATTCACCGAAAATACTCCAAACGCTGCTCCGGCAGAAACCCCTGCCGTTCCTCCATATCCGCCGCCGCCGCCGCCGGCACCGCTGTTGCCGGTTTCTCCTGTGTAAGGACCAAATGCATAACCGCACTGAGTGCTTGTCCATGTATTATAATCGCCACCACCACCACCACCACCACCACCACCACCACTTCCATTACCTCCGCTTGTTGGCGCACCTCCACCATCAACTATAAAAAATCCACCTGCATAATTGGAAATCCCATTCGCTCCATTCGCTCCGGGATTTCCATTATTACCAGCAGTACCGGCTTGTCCATTATAAGCAGTTGATGCCACATGAGTGCCACCCATGTTTGCGGCATTTCCTGTTGCCTTTGCCCCTGCTGCTCCAGCCGTACCACCGGTACCGACTCCAGCCGTTCCGGCACTACCGGCAGCAGCGTTGTTTGCTCCTGAAGTAGCTGTACTACCTAATCCGGCTAAACCTCCGGCACCACCTGCATTTGCGCCTGTGCCTGCTGTTCCGACAGCCCCTGATGTTCCGGGACATCCGCCATTCTGAATAGCGCCATCTCCACCATTAGTAGCAGTACCAATTAAAGAGCCGTTTGTTCCATTTGTTCCATTTGCCCCTGCGCCTGCATCAATATAACACCTTACAATATTATAAGAAGAACAACCGTTGCCAAGATAAACAGCATAGTTGCTTATTTTACTACCTGTAGCGTTTATTGTGTTTGCCGGATTGCCTCCAAGAGGTGTTGCGCCCGGCATTTCAATTCTTAAATCCTGCAAACGAAAATTAATTGCGCCTGCTGTAACATTAAAAGCAATTATATTATTAGAAACAGGATTAGTGTTGTCTCTTCTAATAACCGTAGTATGGGCAGCAGTACCATCCTGACTGTATTTCACAGAGAAGGTTGCATCGTTTGCATAACCGCCCTCAAGCATGGTATTGCTGTTCAATGCCAATAAAGTATTTGAACTGATAGTGTAAACTCCCACTGCCATTTTTATGGTGGCTCCTCCGCAAGCAACACCTGTAAGCAGAGAACCCAACGTAGCCGCGCTTGCCGCATTTGCAATGGATGTTCCATCTTTCGTTCCACTTCCAGTTGGAGTTACATAAAAAATGCTACAGTTATTTGCAGGTGGCGCAGAGGAAAAAGAAAGAGTTGAAGTAACCGTGTTGGTGCTAATACATCCATTAGCAGATGTAACATAAACACTATAGTTACCTACTGTATTTTCTGCGGGGGTGGTATTTACAGGTCCGGTATAAGCATACAGTCCGGAAAAAGTGTAAGTGTAGGGCGTGGTACCTCCTGTTGCTGATGCAGTAAATACCTGATTGCCGCCTACGCAAAGAGTAGGATTCATCGGGTTGATGCTCACTACTGGAGCAGGTGAAACCGTAACAAGTTGAGTAGCAGTTTTTGTACATCCTCCATAAGTAACCAACACTTGATAAGTTGTGTTGGTGTTTGGAGAAACAGTTGCAACTGAAGTAACTCCTCCGGTAGGCGACCATGCAAAAGTGGCTCCGCCTCCGGGACCTCCGTTTGCAGTAAGCACTATAGAACTTCCTGCACAAACAATATCTGAAGCAGGAACGGAACTTATTGTAATAGGCGCGAGATAATTAAATGTAGTTGTCTGGGTAATTGCCATTTGGGTATTGCCGCACTTGTTTTGTAGGGTATTACCATCCGTGCCCACTTTTATTCCAATAGTGTAAGTTCCGGAGAGAAGAGTGCCTCCCAATGATAATTTGATTTGAGTGGTAAGACTATTATTTGCCGGTGTAGTGCAACCAATACCCGCTGCAGCAGTTATAGTGGGTGCACCGGGTCCGGTAATTGTAAAGTCGCTTCCGTCAGAAGCAATGGAAGAACATCTTATTAATTCAGAAGTTGAAACTATAATTGTATTGTTGCAATTATTTACAGCTGGTGTAACAAGAGTTGGCTGAGTATTATCAACAATAGAAGCCGTAACGCCAGATGCGGGCGCTGGTGTGTCAAAAGTTAGTGTGTAGCCAACCGCATCCATAGAATAATTGTCAACTATCATTGCATAAGTGTGTGTAGCTGTAACAGCAAGGTCTGCATTCCATGGTATTCCAGCAGCATTGGTACTATTTGCAAACCCTCCATTTGTAGTTGAAATACCCGTATTCCCGTAAGTGCCGGAGAAATTACAGCTTACAGGTGTAGCTGTTGGAACATAACTGCATCCACCTATGGCAGTAAGATCATAAATTGCCCAGTCGTAGTCGTGAGTAGTATTAATAGTGAAAGTAAGATTACCAGTATTCAATACGGTAAAAATATACCAAACAGATGCTTGTTCATTTGCATGCAAACATAAAGTACCGTTTGTAGGATAATTAAGTTCCTGAGTAGTTCCATATCCTGTATAGGAATTTGGTTGAGTATAGGACAACTGGCAAACAGAAATACCATTGATGCAATCCTGCTCAGGTCCTGTAGTTGATAATATTGAAGGTGAATTAGACCATTTATAAGAATTCAAGTTGTTATTATTACTACTTGACTTATTTTCTGTTTGTCTCGAATTACTATTTACTTCATTGGTGGAAGGAATAGAATAAGGTCTTGCAACAGATGCTGCATGTTGTGCTACCTTTACCTGACTAACTCTTATCGGTTGTTGCAAACCTATCTCGTCAGCAGGCGGATACCAAGTGGGTGCAATAAAATTGGGATCGGCAGCTTTATGTAAGCTATCAATATATTGGCGGGAATAACCTTGCTCATGTAGCAATTTGAAATAAATATTATCCTGTTGCTGCTTGCCGATATTAGTTTTGCGAACGCTGTCGAGGAAAGCAATTTTTTGTTTTACAATATCATTCGACAAAACAGATTTGTTTACAATCTGCTCCTGTGCAAAAACAAAATTACCACTAATAAGTGTTGCAATTAAAAAAAACAGTGATAGTAATTTTTTTTTCATCTACTTACAATTTCAAACATGAAGAATATCATCATTCCCGCTACAAGTATAATACATGTTTGATTTTTAAAATATGATGCTCCTCATATTACAAAAGAATTATGTATAGTTTTTCGACAAAGCATGGATTTTGTTCGACCATTTTATTCAAAAAAATATCTGTTACATTAAAAATTATCGAAATCGCATAGTGATCAGCAATGCAGGAAATAAATTATTCTTATTTATTTTTTACTTTATCATCCATAAAAATAGCAGATAATTTATTGTACAACAATCTCCATGTCACTATAAGTTCCATCACAACTACTTGTCCATCGGAAAACATAAATGCCGCTTGTTAAACTTGTGATAGTTGTGGTTGCACTTGAAGGTGTAGTAATGGTTGCAGGTGTTCCGCCTATCTGAGACCAAGTGCCTGCGCCGGTTGCAACCATTGTTGTTGTATTAATTGCACTACAAATATATTGATCGGGTCCGGCATTTGGAACAGAGTAAGGAAGTGTTTGTTGATTTCCATTGAGGGGCAAAGCAGTGAAATATTTTTCAGAACCTGCATCACAATTATATTCAAATACAGAAAAATAATAATTGGTTCCTGCTGCGAGTCCGGTAACAGTAACAGGTCCATTGGAATTATTAAACACTACAAACTCTCCTGCATCAAGAGTATTTCCATTGCCGAAGATTGTATTTTCTGAGTATGTAGAATTATCGCTTGGTATTTCGGTAATCACACTTCCGGCTTTTACAACTACTATTCTTTTGCTGCCATTTCCATTCGTCCAATTTATATCCATTTGATCACAACGCACATTTGAAAAAATAATATTTCTTGATTGGGTGGTTGGAGCAATACAAACAGGAATTCCTTTTACAGAAAAATCATCCATCCTATAACTACCTCCACCTGACGCAGAAACAAATTTGAATTCTAAATTAGAAACTCCCTCAGCGCCAGCAGGTAAACTTATGGCTGTTCCGCCATTCACCAATAACCAATTTGTATTAGCATAAACATCTGTTAAGATCACAGGATTCCAAGTTGCGCCTCCATTACTGCTCCAAAAAAAAGCCGGAACAATACCTGTTGCAGTAAATCTTTCGCCCCAACTTACAGTAATATTTTTAAATCCAACCGTTGACAAATTATTATTAAATACCAATGTGGAAGTTCCGTTTGAACCGCAATCGGCATTATTATTTCCAGAAGAACCAGTATAACCGGATGAAGGACTGGTTCCATTAGTTTTCCAAAGTGTACCAACCCCGCTTGCTATCCACCCTGTTGGAAATGCCGGAGCTACAAATCCGTCAAAGTTTTGAGTATACAGTATAACTTGCCCATCGGAAATTATAGCAAGAAACATTGCAACTGAAAAATTCAGTATGTAAAGAAGTTTTGTCATTTACTTTTTTACAATCTTTTTTACGAATGATTGTTTGTCGCTGTTCAATTTCACTATGTAAACTCCGGCATTAAAATCAGACACATCAAGAAAAATATTATTCAATCCTGATTCTGATAAAATATTTTTTGAAATTATCTGCTGACCAAGAATATCGGTTATTGTCAATTGAATATTTTCGTTTTGAGTATCGGTGAAAATCACATTCAATTCATTTTCCACAGGATTGGGGAGCGCATTAACAAATTTAAAATTGGAGTTCTCTGCGCAATTTGTTGAAACAGGAGAAAAAAATTTAGTGGTGCCGTTAAAATCTGTTTGTGACAAACGATAGTAGCAGTTTCCATCAGAATTATTATCTATATAAGAATATTGTTTGATCGTAGAACTGTTTCCAGCACCATGAATGGTTGCAATGGTTTGATACGAAAATAATTTTTCATCGCAACTTTTCTCGATGTCAAAATAATTATTGTTCATTTCAGTAGCGGTTATCCATGATAAAACTGTGCCGTGATTAACACAGGTTGCATCAAAGGAAACTAATTCAACCGGAGTAATTATTGGTGTAGAGCCAAGAGAAAACTGAGAAAAGTCCGACATGTTTGTTCTCGAACTTATCACAACATCCTCGCTATGTGAAGATGAAGAATAATTTCCATCAAGTGTCCAATCAGGCGAAGTGGAGCAAATAGAAAATAAATTTCTTTTCAGAATAGAAAATGAGGCATCGCTATTTGCGTTATCAAAATTTCTTCCGTAAAGTGTCATTTGATAAGTTGCAGTTCCCGCATCAGGAATTACTGTCCAAACACCTCCATTCCCAGAAACGCCAACCGAAGTGTTAGTACCTCCACAGTCAATCAACGAAGAATAGCTGCCTTCTGATTCATTATTCACAGGAAGTGTCGGGCTTGCTGTGTTGCTTGCAATGTTGTTGATTAAATCAGAGGATGGATTTTCAAATTTCACGGTAAGATATTTCAATCCTGTTACCGAAGTGAAATTAATATTCATCAGTTCATAAGGATAATTAGGCGAAATTGCAGAGAATGGATTTCCTCCCACCGGAAAATCATACTTATTTCCGTTTGCCACTTTGCGAGAAATTCTTCCAAACACATATCCGCTTACACTATTGCCACTCACAGAATTACTTTCAGAATTTTCAATCACTAATTTTCTTCCACCTTCAGTAATAACTATTCCGTTAATAAAAATAAAATTGGAATCAACCACTAAATCCTGATAAGTTGCACCTGAAATATTTCCATCACTGATTGTAAAAATTGGTGGCGAAGCAGTGTTGTTTAACTCCACATTATGAAAATTTCCTGATGCAGTATTGGTTTTTGTAAATGTTTGCGCTTTGCTTCCTTGAAAAATAATTTTTCCTTTGCCGTTAGCACTGATGTTTCCACTTTGAGTAAAATTTCCGCACACATTCAATTCAGCTTTATTATCTGAAAAACTTAAAATAGCTCCGCTGGCAAGATTAATATTTCGACAGGCAGAAGGACTACTATTAAAACCAATATCCGGATGATTGCCTGTATTTGTAATATGAACATCGGTTTCGCACGTTGGCACAAAAGCAGGATTCCAATTTGAAGCAACAAACCAGTTATTTTCACCTGAAGTTCCTCCTACCCATTCCACACTTTCAGGATCATCATCCGTTACAGAATTTGTTTTTCTATCAGATAAAACAGGTGTATTACAAAATGTTTTCTGAGAGAAAGCAAAATGACTACCAAGAAAAAATGAAATCGAAAAAACTACTTTGAATAATTTCTTTGTCACCAACATACGAGCAAAATATCTTTATAAAAAAGCTCGTAAATATAAATAACCGGTTAAATTAAAAATTGATAAATATCATCTTTGAAACATTTTTTTGACAAGGTTTTCACATTAAAAAAAAGTTGCAATTAGGGAAGTTGGCTGAATACCATTCTACAAGAAAGAAACACGAAGGGATAAAATAAAATTTTAGGAGAAGAAATTTAATACTGTTTTTTTTCTCTCAGATAATTCATAACGTAATCATGAATTCCATCTTCGAGAGAAGTAAACTTGACATCGCAACCTGCACTGGTTAGTTTATTCATTTTCGCTTCTGTGAAGTATTGATATTTGTCGCGAATATCTGCAGGAGTATCAATAAATTCTATTTCAGATTTTTTTCCTAAAGAAGCAAATACAGAATTAGCCAAATCTAAAAATGTTCTTGCTTTTCCTGAGCCAAGATTATAAATACCGGAATTTTTCCTGGTTCGCAAAAGCCACAGACAAACTTTAGTTACATCTTTTACATAAATGAAATCGCGCAACTGTTCTCCATTTTTGTAGTTCGGATTATGTGAGCGGAATAGTTTTACTTTTCCTGTTTCCTGTATTTGATTGAATGCATGAAGCATAACCGATGCCATTCTGCCTTTGTGATATTCATTGGGACCATACACATTAAAAAATTTCAATCCTGCCCAGAAGGAAGGAAGTTTTGAGTTCGGAGTTCGAAGTTGGGAGATTACCCATTTGTCAAAATCATTTTTTGATTCTCCATAAGGATTTAGCGGATGAAGTTTTTCTATCAATGAAATATCATCTTCATAACCGAACTCCCCTACTCCATACGTTGCCGCAGAAGAAGCATACACCATCGGTATTCCGAATTCAGAACAAACCTTCCAAACATTTTTTGAAAAATTAAGATTGAGTTTGTCAAAAATACTTTTATCAAACTCGGTGGTATCGGTTCTCGCACCCAGATGAAAAACAAATTGCACCAATCGCTGATTTTCTCTCAGCCATCCGGGAAAAATATCACGATGAATTTCTTTTGAAAAAGTTTTTCCATTCAGATTTTTATTTTTATCAGCGCGGGAAAAATCATCCACAATCACAATATCCTTAAAACCTTCTTGATTCATACGGCTGACCAAACAACTTCCAATAAATCCTGCGGCGCCGGTAACTACAATCATAATTTACTAAATACGAATTTCTACGAATGTACTAATAACAACAATTCGTAAATTAATACAGATTAGTAATTTTGGTAGGTTAGTTAAAGATGTGCAACGCAGTTCCATCAAATGAAGTTTGATAAATCTTCAGTATGTTGGAAGCTGGTCCGTGATTTACCGAACCGTCAGTCAAGAGAAATTTAGAACCACACACGGCATCCGTGGCAGTAACTCCATTGGCATCTACTGAAATTACATTTCTATTCGCAACATTATAGGTACAGCAGCGATCATATGCCATAAATGTGCTTGGATTAGTACTAGTGCAATAGACAACAATTCCACACACACCAATATTTGCAATATAGGTGTGACCACCAACAATATTTACTTGGGCAAACGCTGGATCGGATGTGTATAGTAAATAGTTGACCGTAACAGTAGGAACGTAATCCGCTGATTTCTTTTTGCAACTGAACAAAACAAGCACCGTCAGAAAAATAAGTATGCCGCTTTTTATTTTCAAAACCTTGTTCATTTCTCGATACATCGTTTAGACAAAGTTAAACAAATTTTACATAAACTTGCCAATCCCGATATTAATACCGGAATTTACTCTATGAATTTTCTATTGAAAATATTTTTTTTCTTTTTTCTGTTCATATCTGCACCGTCTTTTGCTCAGGACAAATCTGCGGATACAAAAACCGAAAAGAAAAATGATGTAGAAAGTTCCAGAGCAAAGCGAAAAAAAGCAAAAGCGGAATGGAAAGAAAAAAGAAAGCAGGATCACGCCCAACAAAAAGCCATTCGCGATCACGAAAAACAATTACAAACAAAAGCGGTGCGCAAACGAATGAGGAAAGACAGGCGGAGAGCAAATCGCACCAACCAAAACAAAAAACAATTTTTTCTAATACGTTTATTCAAGCCGAAACCGAGAACGGGAGCGTGGTAGCAAAAATGGCTAATGGCTAATGGCTAATAGCTCTTTTATTTTATGTTCTAAAGCCGGTCCTTCTAAATTTTTTCCTGCAATATTTCCATTCTTGTCTATCAAACAAGTAAAAGGAATTCCACTGAAACCATACAGCGCAACAACCGGAGACTGCCATTGTTTCATATCGCAAACATGATTTTTCCAAGTGAGTTTGTCTTTTGCAATTGCCTCAAGCCAAGCATCTTTTTTAAAATCAAGCGACACGCTGAAAACATCCAATCCTTTATCTTTATATTTATTATAAAGTTCAACTACAAAAGGATTTGCAGCGCGGCACGGTTTGCACCACGATGCCCAGAAATCAAGAATCACCACCTTTCCTTTGAGAGATGAAAGTGAAAGCGGTTTATCATCCGGATTGTTCATCGTTATTTCGGGAGCGGGCATTCCAATAGCAAGATGTTTTAGTCCTTGTACATAGGTTTTGAATTCTTTAAGATTAGTGACGTTTGGGTATTTTGCTGTGAGCGCATCAGAAACTTTCACAAAATAATCTACGTCATGTTCCGGATTTAACATCTGCACCGCTGCTATCGAAGCAAAGGAAGAAGTATTATCATCAATAAATTTTTTTACATATCCGCTTGTTTCCTCAGCCAGTTTGCGGTATTCTTCTGACATCGCATTAAACTTTGGCTCCAGCATTTTAGAAAGCGAATCAAGAAATAATTTATCGGATGTGGTGTTCATATATGTTTCGTAAACTCTTCTGATGGAATCCTGTTTGTTGCGCAACTCATCCATCAATTTGAATTTTTTTCTTGTATCATTATTGAACTGTACAAAGATCTCTGCATCCTTTGATCCTGTTACTTTATAGGACTCGCCAAGATTTTTTGCATCACCTTCAAAAATTATTTTTTCGGAACTATCAACAATAATTGTTGCATAATTAGAGGCAATTGTTTGAATGATGTAAAATCCTTTTTCAGAAATTTTTTTTACAAAGACAAATTCTCCCTTCTCATTTACTTTTACCGAATCAAGAGTTTTTGGCTGAGAAGAATTTACATCCACCAGCGAAACAGTTTCTCCTCTGCTATTAATAAGTTTCCCTTTTATCTGAAAATTATTTGCATTCTTGTTATCTCCACAGGAGGAAATTAAAGCAAGCACAATAATGCCGAAGGTAATTCTTAACAGGTGCAATTGTTTTCTGAAAATTTTCATAAATTAATTTAGTTGATTTTTACAATCTTAAATGATTGATATTTATTATTCAAAATAATATTCATTAAATATAATCCGTTTTCCAAAGATGATAAATCAATCTTGCCAACTCCTGAATCGTTCATCTGATTTGGTTTTATCTTATTTCCTCTCATGTCAAATATTTCAACATTAAAACTTTCAACAGGTTCGGAATATTTCAGATAGAGAATATTTTTTGTTGGATTTGGATAAATGGAGATGAACAAATTATTTCCTTTTTCATTTTGTATTGAAGTAATGTTGCCGTGTTCCACTGCACCAATATCAATGCGAGAATTAATTATCCGAGTGTTGCCAAAAAAATCCAATTCATTATTTATAATGACATGAATCGGATCACCTTTGTCAACACAACCACTGCCGGATTGTAGAGAAAAATTTATTGTTGCCGGATTTGCAATGTTTGAATTTACAAAAGTCGGATCAGCATACATTGAATTTGCATCTTGCGATGTACCGGTTTGATATGCGGAAAAGCCAGTATAATTTGTCGTGTTGAACTTGAATTGAATTAAGTTTTGCGCGCTTGTTCCCGAGTTTGAAAAATAATCATTGTAATTATAACTGTTGCTCTGCAAGCTTGCGTAATCAGAACTCAGCACAATGTTTTGATTGCTGGTAAAAGCTATATTATTTTCGAATAAACAATTACTGACTTTTGAAAGATAAAATTCCCCCATCCCACTTTGTGAATAATCGTTATTGAATAAAACATTATTGCTCACGGTACATTTCAAAACTTGTCCTGTGGTTGGATAGTTATAACCTCCAATAGCAAGTCCAGCTGTTTGGTTATTAAAAAAAATATTGCCTCGCACGGTTACGCTATCAAGAGTTCCAACTTGTTCACATCCAATTTCAATTCCATAACCGTTTCCATACGATTTATTTCTTTCAACAATTATTTTTCTGCCTCCATCCACATACAATCCGCCTGACGTAGCATACAACGAAACATTATTATAAGTTTCATTATCGCTCACGGTTCCGTTTCGCGCCTGGTCGGTTGCAGGATTACTGCTGGTTTGATAATGTCCGGCACAAAGAATTCCGATGTTTGTATTGTCATGAACTTTATTGTGCGAAATAATAAAACCGCTCACGTTTCCATCCAGCGTAAGATTTTCACTGAAGCCATTTATATTGTTTCGTATTTCATTACTGTCAACTACCAAATTGGAAATTGAAGCGGAAGCATTATCGCCATACACAACAAACGGATTACAATTATCATTTGAAGTTGGAATGGTGGAAGCGCTGACAGTCCACCTAATATTTTGAATAAGATTTTTTTTGATGGTAATATTTTCTGAAGCTCCATTAATAGTTATTCCGATCGAACCATTTCCCAATGTGTTTTGAAAAATAAGTCCTTGAATCGTTACAAAACTTTTATCGGTGATAGAGAGCAGCGTTACGTTTGCATTGTTTCCATTCACCTTCACAGAATCATTTTGATAATTTCGAAAAACAATTTGATTGCCAGAAGTTCCCGAAACATTAACGGTAAGTTGTTCCATGTATGTTCCGCCTTTTATATACACAGTACTTCCGGCAGAAGATATATTCATCGCATGTTGAATGGTTTTCCATGCGGATGCCAATGAATTCCCTGTGTTCGAATCATTTCCACTTCCTCCATCTACATAAAATGATTGAGAAAAACTTATTGTGGTACTGATCAAATTTGTCAATATGAAAACGAGAAAAAAGGTCTGTTTAAAATTTCTCATGGAATACTTGGATAAACAAAGGTAGAAAAACAGATGACTGAAGATAAATTCAAGTTCGTTGCAGCTTTTCCAATTGTTTTTGTTTTTCCGGTTGGCGCAACTCTCGTGCAGTTTGGGTGAAATATTTATGATTACTTAGAAAATTTATTTGCCTTTGATTCCATTGATTTTCGTCAAGAGAGTTTCCATTGGCATTTAATTCATCAAACAATGTTTTTCCAATGGAAGGAAAATCAGTTCTGCCGAGATAATCCAGATCCGCATCCACCAGAATTTCTTCAAGAATATTTTTTGGAGATTGCGGAATTTTTGTCGCCATAATCATTCCGCAGATAATTTCTATTTCTTCGGAAGTAAAATTAAACTTCGGTAAAAACTCACGGGCAATTTCGCAGCCAATCACTTCGTTTTCCTTGTATTGCTTAACAAATCCTGAATCGTGAAGAAGCGCTGCAATTTTTACTAACTCTGTTTTTTCCGCACCGATATTTTCTTTCAATGCAAGGAAAGAAGCTGCATCGCAAACACTCAACGTGTGATGCAATCCGTGATAAAATAATTTTTCAGGCAACTCTTTTTCCAGTTTATCAAGAATAAAAGTTTTGCTTTGCAGAAATCGTACCGATAATTTTTCTCCGGTTACAAAAT
Source organism: Bacteroidota bacterium (assembly GCA_003164895.1). Taxonomy (GTDB): domain Bacteria; phylum Bacteroidota; class Bacteroidia; order Palsa-948; family Palsa-948; genus Palsa-948. The sequence goes on from PLUL01000021.1 coordinate 188,185, forward strand.
ACATATCCATTTCGCCCATTCCTTTGGCGGCAAGTTTTCCGCGGTATTCGCAATCAAAATAATCTTTTACAAGTTGAAAAGTTTTCTCCGAAATATTCACCCTACCGGGCACGCTGCTGCTTTCCATCCGCGAAGCGGTATTAACCGCATCGCCCCAAACATCGTACGTGAATTTTTTTGTGCCCACCACTCCAGCCACCAAGGGACCGGAATGAATTCCCACGCGCATTTCCCAAGCGATGTCGGATTTTTTTTTTCGTTTCTCAAGAAATTTAATCATGTCAAATGCCGCGCTGATACATTGAATGGCGTGCGTGTTTGATTCTTTCGGTAATCCGCAGACAGCCATATATGAATCGCCAATAGTTTTTATTTTTTCAATATCAAATATTTCCATGATGTAATCAAACGCTTTGAAAATATCATTCAGCTCATTCACCAATTTCTGAGGAGAAATTTTTGCCGATGTCTGTGTGAATTCTTTAAAATCAGTAAACAAAATGGTGGCTTCATTGTAACGCAAAGGCGTTGTAAATCCTTTTTGTTTCAATTCTTGGGCAACTTCTTCGGGAAGAATATTGTGAAGCAGCCGCTCCGATTCATCCTTTTCAGCATGCAATTCTTTGGTTCGTTCCAACACTAATTTTTCGAGAATTTCATTTTGCTTTTCCATTAATTCTCTCCGTTCCTTTTCTTGTTTCAGCAGTTCTTTGGCAAGAAGATGGTTTTCAACCGCGCTTACAGAAATATTTGTGAGCAACTGCAAAAAATTCAAATGCTTGATGATGTGACTCACACTAAACTCATCGTTGCTGACATCGCCCAACAGCAAATAAGCAAGCGGTTCGACTCCATGATACACGGGAATCACCATGTCAAAATTTTTCAGCGAATCGTTTTGATTGGATGTAACCGAAGTGATTTCTTTGAGATGAAATAAATCGCGTTCAACATTAATTTTTTCCGATTCGCCCTCTTCAAGCCCGTGAGAAAGCACGCATTTCCACCTTGAGAATTTGCTGAACAAGGCGAATTTTTCAATCTTCAACTGCTCTTTTAAAAAGCTCTTGAATTTTTCAATTATAGTAAGCGTGGAAAAATTATGGTTGATGGAATTAGTAATATCGAGCAGAACATCAAGCTGCAATTCTTTAATCATCAGCTTGCTTTTATAGCGCTCAATTTTTTTTCCGACAATATCTTTTATTTCAAAATCGCCCATAGATTTATGATGTATGATGTTTTATGGTTAATGGTTGATGGAGAAATGCACTTTAACCATCAACCATCATCCATTAACCATTCTCTCAACTTTCCTGCAATGCTTTTAATTCTTTATCGCTTTGTCGTAACCTGTTCGATATAACCAATGCAAGTTTTTCAAAAAATTTTCCTGCTACTTCGGGATGTTTGGAAGTAATTTCATTAAACTTTTTACGCGATAAGATGTATAAAATTGCATCCTCCATAGAAATCGCATCGGCAGAACGTTTTCTCATATCTAAAAACGACATGTCGCCAAAAAAACCACCTTTCGGAATTGTTACCAAATGATGAAAAATTCCGTGAGCCAAAGGAAGAACAATTTTTACATTCCCTTTCCGTATAAAATAAATTTCATCTCCTTCTTCTTTTGTTTTAAAAATCAATTCGTCTTTTTTATAGGTTTTCTCCTCTAATGTGAGTGAAAATGTTTTCAAAGCATCTTCCGAAAATTCGTTGAAGAATTCAATTTCACGGAGTTCTAAAATTTTATTATCCTCTTTCACCTTTTCCTGAACCAGAATTTGATCTTCCACCCATTCGAGCGCAGAATCAAGTTCGTCAAAAAATTTAAGATTTACGGTTTCGGCTAATCCGAGATATTCTAAATATTCTTTTACATTTTGACCGGAAGGCAAACTCAATGGTACGGAAGTAAAAATTAAAAAACCATCTTTATCTTTTATTCTTGCCAGAATTTGTTTCATGCGGTTTGCTGCCGTAAAATCCATGGATTGCACTCTGCGCATATCGAATAAAATATATTTGCAATCTGCCATCACCGGTTCAATTTCACTGAGAAGCTGGTCGGCAGTTCCAAAGAAAAGTTGTCCTTGCAATTCAACAATGAGCGTGTGTTTGCCTTGTTCTTCAAGAATTTTTCGTTCGTTTTCAAGTCGGATTTTTTTAGAAAACTTCAGATTCCCGAATGTTTTTCTGCGGATGACCGAAATTCGCATTTGCTCCCTGAGAAAAAGAATGATCGCCATGGCAATTCCAACTCCAGCTGCTGCAATCAAACTCATGGTTACGGCTGAAATCACCACAGCAATTATTACCACAAAATCAAAAACAGTTGAGCTGTGTTTCAGCAATGAAAGACTTTTAAAATCAATCATACGCATGGCAACCACAATTAAAATTCCTGCCAATGCTGCATACGGAATCCATGCAACTAATTTTCCGAGCAAAAGCAAAACGAGCAGCGCACTTATACCAACAAAAAATCCAGACATTTTTGTTTTCCCTCCACTGGAAAGATTCACGAGCGTGGGTCCCATGGTTCCTGAACCGGGAATTCCGCAAAGCAGTGCTGAACCCATATTGCCGATTCCCTGTCCGACTAATTCTTTGTTTGAATTATGGCGGGACATTGTGAGCGCATCCAGTACCACACACGTTTTTAATGTATCAATAGAAAGTAAAACCGATAAAGTCAAAACAGGCGCAATTAAAATGGACGCGCTATGAAAATCCAACGACGATGCAAGTTTAATTTGATTGGAAAACATTCCATATAAATCAGAAACAGAAGCGGAAATTGGTCCGATAATAAATGGATTATGGTCAACCATCAGCAAAGATGAATTTACTGTTGAAGCAATGAAATAACAAATGATACCTGCAAGCAAACCGATGATTGCGGCAGGAATTGCTTTAATAATTTTTGGTGCAAAGTACATCATGACAATTGTTGCAACACCCACGCAGATGCTTTCCCATTTCCATTCCTGAAACATATAAATTCCATGCCAGATATTTATTTCTTTCGTAAGACCTAAAAGTTTTGGCAATTGTCCGGTAAGAATTAAAACGCCGACACCGCTCAAGTATCCGGCAACCACAGGATAAGGAATGTATTTGATAACTTTCCCGCCGCCAATTTTTCCGATAATCAGCTGAACTATCCCCGCAAAAAATGCAACCAGCGTGATGTAAACCGGAATTACTTCAGGCGGAATACTTCCTTTGTTCAATAATTCGGTTACAAAAACTGCAAGCACAGCTGCCCCCGGAGCACTTGGCGCAGAAACTAAACTTTTTGTTCCGCCAAACAACGGGGCTAACAACCCGAGAGCAATTGTTCCCATGATTCCGCCAATCGCAGCTTTACCGGAAAAAGCAGGACCAAGCGGAGCGAAAATAATTAACCCAAATGCAATTGCTGCGGGAAGCGCAACCAGCATGGCGGTTGTTCCTCCAAGCATATCTCCGATAAAAGCGCTGGAGGATTTTTTTTCTTTAATAGTTGATTCCATATTGATAGGAATTTATTTTTTAGAATACAAAAAGAACAAATCAGCAAGCAAGCAAAAAATCAAGATAAAAATTTCTTTGCAGATTCTATCGCCTTGGAAAGTCCATCCGAATTACTTCCACCTGCCGTGGCATAAAATGGCTGTCCGCCGCCGCCGCCGTTAATTTCTTTCGCAAGTTCTTTCACAATATTTCCAGCATGAAGTTTTTTATCCTTCACAAGATTATCCGATAACATCACCGTTAAACTCGGCTTGCCATTCACATTCGCACCGAGAACAAGAAAAAGATTTTCTATCTTGTTTTTTAATTCGAAAGAAAGATTTTTTATCGCTTCGGAAGAATTCAGTTCTATTTTTTCTGCTATAAAATTTATTCCATTCTGCTTAAAAACTTTTCCGGTTAATTCTGTCTGAAGGGATTTTCCTTTTTCGTGAAGCAAAGATTCCATCTGCTTAGCTAGTTCTGAATTTTGTTTTTGCAAGTCCTGAACAGCAACAAGAATATCTTTAGGATGCTTGAGCAATTCCTTCAACTCATTCAGCGTTCCAATCTGGCGATTGATAAATTCTTCCGCCATTGAAGCGGTAACAGCTTCTATTCTGCGGATGCCTGCAGCAACCGCGCTCTCAGAAGTGATTTTGAAATAACCAATTTTTCCAGTAGCCGAAACATGGGTTCCTCCGCAAAGTTCTATGGAATAATTTTTGTCAAACGTAACCACACGCACCGTGTCTCCATATTTTTCTCCGAACAAAGCCATCGCTCCTGATTTTTTTGCCTGTTCAATCGGCATTACTTCGGTATGTCCGGAAATGTTTTCACGAATTTTTTCGTTCACAATTGCTTCAATGTTCGCCAATTCTTCATCAGTAACTTTTGCGAAATGCGAAAAATCAAAACGCAAATGTTCTTCATTTACCAGCGAACCTTTTTGCTCCACATGTTTCCCTAGCACTTGCCTTAAAGCCGCATGAAGCAAATGCGTTGCAGTGTGATTGTTCATGGTAAACTGCCGCTTCCGCGTATCCACGCTCGCCTTAAATTCGACAGATAAATTTTTGGGAAGTGTATCTGCAAAATGAACGATTAGATTATTTTCTTTTTTTGTATCGGTAATAAATATTTTTTCACTTCCCGATTCTAATATTCCTGCATCTCCAACTTGTCCTCCGCTTTCAGCATAAAACGGAGTTTGATTCAGAATTATTTGAAATTGTTCCTTTCCTTTCGCTTTAACTTTTCTGTATTTAACAATTTTCGAAATGGTTTCAAGCGAATTATATCCAACGAATCCGGCACCTTCTGCCATCTGCTCTTTGCCATTTGCCATATTAATCCAATCATCCGTTTCAACTTTTGCATCTTCACGCGAGCGGGATTTTTGTTTTGCAAGTTCTTCATTAAATGCATCTTCATCTATAGTCAATCCATATTGGCGTGCAATGAGCGAAGTGAGGTCGAGCGGAAATCCATAAGTATCATAAAGTTCAAAAACCGTTTTTCCGTCAATTACTTTTTCTGTTTTTGAGTTTGACAATGGAATACAAACCGCATCAATTTTTTTCAAACCTTGTTCCAGCGTGCGGAAGAAAGCGGTTTCTTCTTCTTTCACAACCTTCTGAACAAAAAGTTTTTCTTTTTCCATTTCCGGAAAAAATGCTCCCATCTGATTGGCAAGAACAGGAACAAGCCGATATAAAAATGGTTCTTTGATTCCGAGCGATTGGTATCCGTAGCGAACGGCTCTGCGTAAAATTCTGCGTATCACATAGCCGGCTCCGGTATTGGATGGAAGCTGTCCATCGGCAATGGCAAATGAAATAGCGCGAATGTGATCCGCAATTACGCGCATGGCAACATTCGTAATTTCTGCTTGAGGGTTGCTATCTTCTCCATGATAACGCAAACCACACAAGTCTTCAATTTTACGAATGATGGGTTGAAAAACATCGGTATCGTAAGTGGATTTTTTATTCTGAAGCACCATGCATAATCTTTCAAATCCCATTCCGGTATCCACATGCTGAGCAGGAAGTTTTACCAGCGAGCCATCTGCTTTGCGATTGAACTCCATGAAAACAAGATTCCACACTTCGATCACTTGTGGATTTCCTTTATTTACCAACGTTTTTCCATCCACCTTTTCACGCTCGCGTTCATCGCGCATGTCAACATGAATTTCGGAACATGGTCCGCATGGTCCGGTTTCACCCATCTCCCAGAAATTATCTTTCTTATTACCGTTTATAATTCGAGATGGATTTATATAATTTTTCCATGCATCAGCCGCCTCCAAATCAAACGGAATATTTTCATCGGGACTTCCCTGAAAAACCGTAACGTATAATCTGTCAGGGGAAATTTGATAAACACTTGTAAGAAGTTCCCATGCCCATTTTATTGCTTCTTTTTTAAAATAATTTCCAAAGCTCCAGTTGCCGAGCATTTCAAACATTGTATGATGATAGGTATCAATTCCAACTTCCTCTAAATCGTTATGCTTACCTGAAACGCGCAAACATTTTTGCGTATCTGCAACACGAGGATATTTTACAGGTGCATTTCCAAGAAACAGATCTTTGAATTGATTCATCCCTGCATTGGTAAACATCAGCGTAGGATCGTTCTTTATTACAAGAGGAGCGGATGGTACAATTTCGTGATCTTTTCCGCGGAAATATTCTAAAAACTTTTCTCTGACTTTTGCTGATTTCATATTGTTAATAATCCGGTTAATGTGTAATTGCAAATAGAGTTGCAAAAATAGATTTTTTATCTAACTTTGCCTTCGATTTTACAGATATGTCAAAGATTAAGTACCGTTTCGACACACATTCACTGACTTATGAAAAAGTAGGGTTCAGTTGGAGAAAGATTGTGCTGAAAGTACTTTCGTATCTCGCCATAGGAACTGTATTTGCCGGTGTTACGGTATTCATTGCGTTCACTTATTTCGATTCTCCAAAAGAAAAAATGCAGAAACGAGAAATTGATTGGATGACATATCAGTATGATCTTCTCAGCAAAAAACTCGGACAAGTGCAAAGCGTTCTTGGAGATATTCAGAAACGTGATGATAATATTTACCGAATGATCTTTGAAGCCGATCCTATTGCCGATGACATCCGCAAGGCAGGATTTGGTGGCGTGGACAGATATAAAGAACTTGAAGGATTTGAAAATTCTAAATTGATTATTGAGAATACAAAAAAGCTCGATCAGATATCAAAACAATTATATGTACAGTCAAAATCTTTTGATGATGTTGTAAAAATGGCGAAGAATAAAGAGCAAATGCTTGCTTCCATTCCTGCAATTCAACCTATTTCAAATAAAGACTTGAAACATATTCCGTCAGGTTACGGTTGGAGAACAGATCCAATTTATAAAACTTCAGAATTTCATCCGGGACTTGATTTTACCGCCAACACAGGTACAAAAATTTATGCAACAGGCGATGGCATAATTGCAGAAGCGAATGCCAATGCTCAAGGATATGGAAATCACGTAATCATTAATCATGGTTTCGGTTATCAAACTTTGTACGGACACATGAGCCGAATAGCAGTTCGTGAAGGGCAAAAAATAAAACGCGGTGAACTGATTGGATATGTAGGCAGCACAGGTCGTTCCACTGGTCCGCACGTACATTATGAAGTGATTCGCAATGGTGAAAAAATAAATCCAATCAACTATTTCTTCAACGACCTTTCCCCTGCTGAATATCAGCAAATGATAGAACTTTCTTCACGAGCATCGCAATCGTTCGACTAAACCTCCTGTGTAAATATTTTTTCCATCTTTACCAACTTTTTTCCCTGCACGAAATTGCAATGACATCAAAAAAACACATCGGCTTTTTTTCTGCCACCTCCATCGTCATTGCAAATATGATCGGCACCGGAGTTTTCACAAGTTTAGGATTTCAGGCATTGGGTATTCATTCCGGATTTGCGTTGTTGTTGCTTTGGGTAGTTGGAGGAGTTGCCGCGCTCACGGGTGCACTTTGCTATGGTGAATTAGGCGCAGCGCTTCCACGTTCAGGAGGTGAATACAATTTTCTTTCTCAGATTTATCATCCGTCAGTTGGATTTCTTTCCGGTTGGGTTTCTGCAACCGTAGGATTTGCAGCGCCAGTGGCGGCTTCTGCCATTGCGTTGGGAAATTATCTTTCACGGGTTTTTCCATCTCTATCTCCTATTTATATTGCTTCCTGCATTGTTGTTTTACTCACGCTTGTTCATACCAGTAATTTAAAAATGGGACGAGGAATACAAAATTTTCTTTCCGCAATGAATATTGTAGTGATTTTTGGAATTATTGTTTTCGGAATTTTCTCTTTAAGAACAGGAGACGTTCATTTCATGCCTTCGCACGATGCGCTGAAAGATATTTTAAGTCCTGCGTTCGGTGTTTCACTTTTTTTCGTTTCGTTCGCGTATTCAGGATGGAATGCATCTACCTATATTACAGGAGAAATTGACAATCCGCAGAAAAATCTTCCCAAGTCATTGTTCAGCGGAACATTGCTGGTTTTGTTTTTATATGTGATGCTGAATTTTGTTTTTCTTTATACCGTTCCGATAGGCGAAATGAAAGATGCCGGAGGCAATCCGATAGTTGACATCGGCTCAATATCTGCAGTGAAAATTTTCGGAGAGACAGGAGGAAAATTTATTGCAATCGTTATTTCCTTGCTTTTGCTTTCATCTGTGAGCTCATTAATAATTGCCGGTCCACGCGTTACACAAGTGATGGGCGAAGATTTTCATCTGCTCCGGTTTTTCTCTATGAAAAATAAAAACAATGCGCCTTTCATCGCAATATTCACTCAAGGGTGCATCACGCTTTTTTTTATTTTCACATCCACTTTTGAAGCCGTGATTACATACATCGGATTTACGCTGAACCTTTTTACATTCCTTTCTGTACTTGGCTTGTTCATACTCAGAATTAAAAAACCGGAACTCCCGCGACCTTATAAAACCTGGGGATATCCTGTAACTCCAATAATTTTTTTGTGCATGGGCGGATGGCTTTTGGTTTACGGATTAATGTACAAGCAAAAAGAATCTTTGGCAGGATTGGGAACTCTGGTTGTTGGATTGATAATTTATTTTCTCGACAAAAAATTTAAGAATCGAAAATATGCGCAATAAAATTATTTCATTGCTTCTAATTATAGGAAGTATTTTTTTCGTTGTCGGCTGCGGTACGGAATCTGACAAAACAAAAAATACTAAAACAGAAATAAAAAAAGATTCTGTAAAAACTAAAGTTGCCGAACCCAAAATTTCTTTCGATAGAAAATACGATGACCTCGCACGTTTCATAGCCGGAATGCCTGCAAATCCCGGATGCACGATTGATTCCGCTCACCTAAAAAACAAAGAATGGATTAAGTTTTCCAAAAGCATGGAAGATAAATGGGGAAAATATGACAGCACCCGTTTGAAAACAATTTCCGATTGGTCGAAAAAAGAAATTACCGGCAAATCAAATCCATTTACATTATTTTATCCTTTTTCCGGTCCTGATTTTCTGAATGCAACAATTTTTTTTCCTGCAGCCGATACGTTGGTTTTAATCGGTCTTGAGCCACGCGGAAAAACTCCGCAGATAAATACTTTTTCAGGAGATTCACTTTCAAAATACTTAAATGAAATGGAGCGCTCACTTTTTTCCATTCTGAATTTTAGTTTTTTTCGCACCAACAGCATGAAAGTTGATTTGCAAAGCGAGGATGTGAATGGAACCACTCCTGTGATGATGCTTTTTCTTGCAAGAACCGGACATGTGATTTCGGATATTCAATTAATTTATATAGACAAAAAAGGAAATATTGTTCATGACAGCACCGCAACTGCCGACAGTATTAAAACAAAGGGTGTTGAAATTACTTTCACAAATAAAGATGAAACAAAAGCAAAAAAACTTTTTTACTACTCTATTGATTTAAAAGATGCCGGATTAAAAAAGACGACTCCAGAATTTTTAACATACATCAATCATCTTGGAACTGTTACTACGTTTCTCAAATCTGCATCTTATCTCATGCACAAAACATATTTTTCTGTGATTCGCTCGGCGATTCTGAATCAAAGCGATGTTGTTCTTCAGGATGATTCAGGAATTCCACTTAGCTTTTTCACGGATGCAAATTGGGAAAATAAATTTTATGGAACATATACAAAACCAATCCCCATGTTCAGCAAATGTTTTCAAGCTGATCTAAAAGATGCTTACAGTGATCCGGCAAAAGTAAAGAAGCTTGATTTTGGAATTGGATATCAATGGCGCAAAAATCAATCGAACCTTTTGCTGACAACAAAAAAGAAAAAATAATAAAATCATAACTTTCCGCTATGAAATCACCCTTGCTTGTTTTTTTATTTCCATTTTTTTTGTTTTTAATTTTCATTGGAGGATTAAGCTGCGGACAAGAAAAACAACCTGTAGAAATTAAAAAAGATACCGTAAAAATTATTCCAAAAAAAATAATTGTATACGACCGAAAATACAATGACGCAGCACGCTTTATTGCAGGCATTACTCAAACTTCAGGCAGTACTTTATCTGGTCTCGAGAAAAAAGAAAGTTGGGTAAAATATCAACGATCCATTGATAGTAGCTGGAGTAAATTGGAAACAATTCGCCTGAAACCGATTCGCGATTGGGCAAAAACAGAATTATCTTTAATTAATTCCAGCGATTCGGAAATTTTTTATCCATTTGGCGGACCGGATTTTTTAAATGCATTTACTTTTTTTCCTAATCACAAAAAGTATGTTCTTCTCGGACTTGAACCAGCAGGAGAAATTCCATCTGATTTTACAAAATTGACTAACAAAGATTTTGACAAATATTTTGACGATACTCAATTATCGTTGAGCTGGATTTTTAAAGGAAATTTTTTCATAACAAAAAGAATGATAAATGAATTAAGATACAGCGAACTCAAAGGAACCCTTCCTCTTTTGCTTTTGTTTGCCGAACGAACAGGAAACACTATCACCAACATTCAGAATCTTGCCATGAACGCTGACAGTACACTTTCGGAATTGCCATTGGAAATAAGCAAAGAACAAAAAGAAAAAGTATCGGGAGTAAAAATTTCTTTTTTCAATTCATCTGATTCCGCAAAAATTCAATATTGTTATTATTTCAGAGTGAATCTGCAGGATATTCGTTTGAAAGATAATTTCACATTTCAGCATTTCCTGAATGATCAAACGCATGTCATTACTTATCTTAAATCTGCATCTTATTTAATGCATTATCCCACTTTTTCACTCATACGAAATATAATTTTAAAGAACAGCGACTATTTACTGCAGGATGATTCAGGAATTGCATTTCATTTTTTTGACAAGAAGATTTGGGATTTTAGGTTTTATGGAAAGTACATCAAACCAACTCATGAATTCAGCTGGATAAAACAAAATGACCTGCAAACAATTTATTCAACTGATACAACCGTGCGTCCTTTGCCTTTTGCGCTCGGTTATAATTGGAACCGCGATGGAGTGAGTATGCTTCTTGCTACTAAAAAAATTACTCCTACTCAACCTGCAACTTCAGAAAAGAAAAAATGAAAATAAATTTCAACTTGCAATTTTTTATTTTTCTATTTATTTTTTCTTTTGTTTCAGAACTTTCTATCTCACAAACAGCGCAGTTGAATAAAGATAATTTGATTGGAGAAATTCTGAAATCCTATCCTGAAATATTTCAAAAAATCCTGGACAACCCCAATGAATATCACTTGCAGATTATTTACACGCAGATTGACCGCGATAAAGAGAACAAACCTCATTTCACACAGTATAATTACCAGCTTGACCCTCATGATTATTTTTATCCGGCAAGTTTGGTGAAACTTCCCGTTGTTGCTCTCTCTTTGGAAAAAATAAATCGTTTGAAAACTGATTCCATAAAAACAAATCCGAAATTATCATCCTTAACAAAAGATACAAGATTAAAAATTGACAGCGCTTTTTATTGTCAATCTGTAGTTGAAAAGGACAGCACCTCCGAAAATGGATTTCCATCCATTGCTCACTACATAAAAAAAATGATGCTCGTTAGCGATAATGACGGCTACACGCATCTCTACGAATTTTTAGGTCAGGATTATGCGTGCAAGCAGCTTTGGGCGAAAGGATATACAAGTGCGCGAATCATTCATCGGTTCAAATTGTGCAACACACAGCAAAATAAATATACAAACCCATTTATTTTTTTCAGCGAGAAGGGCGACACGATTTACAAACAGCGAATGCAATACAACCCTGAACTTTTTAAAAATTACATTGAAACTGCAAAAGCTGGAAGGAAAAATATTGAAAATGGAAAATTAGTTAATCACCCCAAAGATTTTTCATTCAGTAATTATATATGTCTTCAGGATATAAACGATGTTTTAATGTCGATTATTTTTCCTCAAGCAGTAGAAGAGAAAAAACGATTTCAGCTTACTCAGGATGATTACAATTTTCTACGAAAATATATGTCCATGTATCCGTATGAAAGCAAATATCCCAAATACGACCGGAAAAATTATTATGATAGCTATAAAAAATATTTTCTGTTTGGAGATTCTAAAGATTCAATAACTAACAGAAACATTCGGATTTTTAATGTGGTGGGGCAATCATACGGATTTCTTTCTGACATTGCTTATGTCGCGGATTTTCAAAACAAAATTGAATTTATGCTTTCGGCAGTGATCTATGTTAACAGCGATGGGATCATTAACGATGGAAAATATGATTACGACAAAATTGGTTTCCCATTTTTAGGCGACCTCGGCAGGGTGATTTATGACTACGAAAAGAAAAGAAACCGCGCAACTGTTCCTGACCTCAGCGAGTTTAAAATAGATTATTAATTCTCTTAGGAAAATTCTTACATTTGTTTTGTAAACTTCATTCACTTGCCCTACAAAGAAAAAGAACCCGAAAAAATTTTCTACACCATTGGTGAAGTGGCGAAGATTTTTAAAGTGAATACTTCGCTTGTGCGATTTTGGGAAAAAGAATTTGACATCCTCAAGCCCAAGAAAAATAATAAAGGCAACCGCCTGTTTACCAAACAGGATTTAGATAACCTCCACATAATTTATCACCTGGTAAAAGAGCGTGGCTTTAAGCTGAATGGCGCAAAGAAAAAACTCAAACAGAACAAAGATGAAGTAGTGAATTCTGTTGAGATGGTGAAGGCACTGAAGAATATCAAGAGCTTTCTAGTAGAGATGAAGGAATCACTTTGATTACCTAATACTTTCTTGTCTTGCATCATCCCTAATAATGCCTATATGTCCTTTCTTAACTTTCCCAGAAGTATCTTCTTCAATTAAAACACCTAACAAAAAATAGGGGTGCTTTATACTTTCTCCATAAGTATCTCTAAACTCAAGAGTGATATCGTCAATATTATTGGTATTAATAAGAAGAGTGTCGTTCTCAATTAAGGCATTGTCTAAAATAAAATCTCTTAGAGATTTAACTGTTACTATCTTGATGATTTTTAATTCATCAATCTTAATATTCAAAGAATTAATCAAAATGTTTAAATTTTTTATATGGTACTTATTACAAATCCTCCTCAATATCATTCATCTTAGAACCGCGGATAATGCTGTTGCCTCCACCCAAATCAGATTCAGAGAATGCAACGGTGGAAGAAGATGGCTCCACAAATTTTGCAAACTGGCTTATGAACAAAAGATTTTCAGAACCCACGCGTCCGTTACGATGCTTCGCAATAATTATTTCGGCAAGACCTTCGGTGGAATTTCCATTTTCATCCTGAGTAATTCCTGCCATATCCGCACGGTAAATGAACATTACCAAATCCGCATCCTGCTCAATCGCACCCGATTCACGCAGGTCGGATAACTGCGGACGTTTGCTTCCGCCACGCTGCTCCACCGCACGGCTCATCTGAGAAAGTGCGATAATTGGAATATCCAGTTCTTTTGCAATTGCTTTCAGCGAACGCGAAATGTTGCTCACTTCCTGCTCACGCGAAAATTTTCCCTCCTGTCCGGAAACCATCAGCTGCAAATAATCCACAATGATAAGCGACACATTGTGCTGCGCTTTCAACCTTCTTGCCTTGGCGCGGAATTCAAAAATGGAAAGCGCGGGCGTGTCATCAATATAAATAGGAGCGGTAGTGAGTTTTCCAATCTTGGCATTGAGCTGATGAAATTCATCATCGCGCAATTCTCCTTTTCTTAATTTATCTGCAGGCAATTCTGTTTCAGCCGCAATCAAACGACTTACCAACTGAACGGAAGTCATCTCGAGCGAAAAAATCGCAACACCTTTTCCGTGGTCAACCGCTGCATTTCGAGAAACGCTTCCAATGAAAGCGCTCTTTCCGGTTCCAGGACGAGCCGCAAGAATTATCAAATCGGATTTTTGCCATCCGCCTGTGATTGCATCCAAACGGGTGAAACCGCTCGGTACTCCGCCAAATTTCTGGTCGCGTGCAGATTCTATCTGCTTGATGGTTTGTCCGAGAATAGGACGAATGTGTTCAAAGTCCCTGCGGATATTGGTTTGGCTGATGGAAAATAAATTCTGTTCGGCTTTATTCAGCAATTCAAAAACATCCGAAGTGTCTTCGTACGCATGTTGAAGCGTATCGGTAGAAATGCGGATAAGTTCCCGTTGCAAATATTTTTCAAGAACTATTCGGGCATGCATCTCCACGTTTGCCGCAGAAGCAACACGATTGGTCAGTTGAGTAATGTAATAAGCTCCTCCGGCAATTTCCAGTTCGCCTGTCTTTTTCAGCTCCTGAGTAACGGTGAGAATATCCACTGGCTCGGATTTGGCAAACAAACTTTGTATGGCGGTAAAAATATGTTTGTGCGCATCCTTGTAAAAAGCATCGGGCTGTAAAATGGCAACCACGTTGGTGAGCGCGTCTTTGTCAAGCATCAGCGCGCCAAGAACGGCTTCTTCTAAATCAACTGCCTGTGGAGGAAGTTTTCCAAGTTCAAGTAACTGCGCGGGAGTTATAGTTGTTCGGGTTCTTTTACGAGTGTCTTTGTTGTCTTTTGAGCGTGAGTCCATAATACAAATTCGATATTCAAAGTTTAATATTTAAGATTTTGGGATTAAATTATTCTGCAAAGTTAGAGAATAACTTAATAAAATATAATTAAGTTTTATTATTCCAAACTAATTAACATGTTGTCAACATAAAAAAATCAGGTGGAAGGATTAAACTGATTAAGTTTGTGGAGTAAACAAAAAATAATTTATATGCAATCATCTTTTATCAACAAATCCGTACAGTTAATAATTCTATTTTCAGGAATTATTTTTACATGTTGTTATTCTCAAAACAAAACCATTCTGAAAGGTCAGGTAAAACAAAGTGACGGCTCACCTCTGCGCGGCTCTGCCGTGATGCTGCTTCAATTCAATCCGGCAACGAAATTATTTTCGGTGGTTGATTCTTCTTATACTGATGCAAACGGCAATTATAAATTTGACGGTTCAATGAACTATTTCGTCCTTGCCAAGCCGGATGTTTCATTTCCAAATGAACTTCCGACTTATTATGGAAATACATTGTTCTCCGGAAAAGCGACTCCTGTCTCGATGAATTTTGGAGAAGCTGTAACTGCTGATTTTGCAACTACGAAAAAATCACCCAGTAATTCCGGTGCTGCTTCCATTGGCGGAATTATTTCTCTTGGAAAAAATCTGGGCGGCGTATCAAAGTTGACAGTATTTCTTGCCGATAAAGACAAGCATCCGATTGCAGTTACTACCACCAGTGCTTTGGGAAATTTTCAATTTAAAAATATAGCCGTGGGTGATTATTCTATTTTGGTTGATGTTGCCGGAGTTGACAACAATTCTGCCGATGCAATCAACTTAACTGTTTTGAATCCAACAAAAAATAATTTTCATTTTCAGATTGAGGATGGAAATTTGAATTGTTTAGAAAATAATTATACAAGCGTAAAGGATGCGATGGCGAACAGTTCAACTATTTACATCCTGAATCTAAATTCTCTTCAGCATGATGTGGAAGAAAAAAGTTTGACCATTTCTTCAGACGGAACAAAAACATTAAGTACAAAGATTGGTGAGTTGACAAATCTTGAATCCTTATCTATTGATATCAACCAAATTAATTTTCTTCCTGCCGATATTGGAAAGCTCGGCAAACTCACAACGCTGAATGCGAACCTTAATAAACTTTCTGCGTTGCCAAACGAAATAGAAAATTTGAAAAACCTGAAAACACTTACACTCGGAAAAAATAATTTCAATAAGTTTCCTGATGTTATCACAAAACTTTCTTCGCTGGAAGTCCTGAACTTTGAGAGCAATCCGATTCCCGCGCTGCCGCCAACAATTAATGCTCTGAAAAATCTGAAAGAACTCAATCTTGCAAGCTGCTTTGAACTGTTGGAGCTTCCAACTCAGATAGGAGAACTCACAAATCTTGAAACGCTGAATCTTTCCAACTGCGGAAAAATTAAATCGCTTCCGAAAGAATTAAATAACCTGAAAAACCTTAAAGTGCTGGATATTTCAGGGACAAAACTTTCTGCAAGTTCATTTAAGAAAGCAGTTCCAGGCTGTGAAGTAAGGGTGAGCAAGAAATAAAACGCTCTTCCAAAAAGACTAATGATCAACTCCGGGTTTGGTAGCAAAAAGCGCCATGCCCACTCCCATTGCAATACCTGAAACGAGAGACAGCGTCCAATCTTTTGTGGAAGCACCAATGACAATTCCAAGTCCTAAACCGATTATAATCCAATAGATCAAGAGTGACAAATCTCTTTTGTGTTCTCCATTTGATTCCATATAAAAAAATTAAGTTTATATTTAGTTTTAAATTGAATTAGCTCCTAAAAACAATACTGGATTTTCCAAAAGTGTTTTTAATGTTTGTAAAAAATCCGCGCCTGTTGCTCCATCCACCACACGATGATCGCAGGATAAAGTTATTTTCATCACAACACCGGGAACAATTTGTCCATCCTTCACCACCGGAGTTTCTTTGATTCCACCCACAGCAAGAATGCAAGCATCGGGAGGATTGATGATGGCAGTGAATTCTTCTATGCCGTACATTCCGAGATTTGAGATCGTAAAAGTATTTCCTTCCCAATCTTTCGGCTGAAGTTTTTTCTCTTTGGCTTTTTTGGAAAACTCTTTTACTTCACCTGCAATTTGAGAGAGTGTTTTTGCATCTGCAAATTTTATTACCGGAACCAGTAATCCTTCTTCCACCGCCACAGCAACTCCTATATGAATATGATTATTGTGACGAATCACATCTCCCATCCAGGATGAATTCACCTGAGGATGTTCGCGAAGAGCCGCTCCTGTGGCTTTAATGATGAAATCGTTATATGAAAGTTTTGTTGAAGAAACTTCATTGATGATAGTGCGCATTTTCACCAACTCTTCCACATTAATCTCCATCGTAAGATAAAAATGCGGAGACGCAGATTTACTTTCGCTCAACCGTTTGGCAAGTGTCTTGCGCATTTGCGAAACCGGTTCATCTGTAAAACTCTCTTTCATAAGCGAAGAGGAGTTTCCAGTTGAAAAGTGTAAATAATTTTCAATATCCTTTTTCACTATTCTTCCACCTTCGCCACTTCCACCAATCAAAGAAATTTTCAGATTTCTATCCTTAGCGAGTTTCTTTGCCAGCGGAGAGGCTTTGATAAATCCGGACGATTGATGACTGATGGCTGAAGGGGACGAAACAACAGTTTCAACTTTTCTTTCTACAGGAACTTCTTTTTTCGGTTCTGATTTTTTCACCTCTTCCTTTTTTCCAACTGCCGGTTGAGTACTGCTAACTTTTTTCTTCTCTTCTTCCAGAATTTTTGAAATATCTTCTCCTTGTTTTCCTATGATAGCGAGAACAGAATCTACGGGTGCAGATTTTTTATCGGGAGTTCCGATGTAAAGCAAGATTCCATCGTAAAAACTTTCAAATTCCATTGTAGCTTTATCGCTGTCGATCTCAGCCAGGATATCTCCCGACTTTACTTTATCTCCGACTTTTTTAAGCCACTTTGAAACGGTTCCATCCGTCATCGTGTCGCTAAGTTTGGGCATACGCACTATTTCAGCCATAATTAATCTTTTATGTAAGGGTAATCGGTTTGTGTGTAAACATCGTGATAAATTTCACTGACATCCGGAAAAGGAGATTCTTCTGCAAACTTAACGCTTTCTTCCACCAGCATTTTTACTTTCGACTCCATAGTTTCCACACCTTTATCATCAATCCATTTGTTCTGTTTCATTGCTTCAAGAACCTGTTCTATCGGATCAAGTTTTTTATACTGTTCCACTTCATCTTTGGAACGATACGTTCCCGGATCGCTCATGGAATGGCCGCGATAGCGGTATGTTTTCACTTCCAGCAAAGTAGGACCGTTTCCTTTTCTCGCTCTTTCTGCCGCTGAAGAAACCGCTTCGTGAACTGTTTCACATCGCATTCCATCTACCTGAAACGACGGCATATCGTATGCAGCACCGAGTTTATAAAGATCATGTACGTTGGATGTCCTTTCAACAGAAGTTCCCATTGCGTAATTATTATTCTCTATAATATAAATAACCGGAAGCTTCCATGTCATTGCCATGTTAAACGCTTCATGAAGTGCTCCCTGACGAACCGCGCCATCACCCATCAGGCAAAGTGTTACACTATCATTACCATTATACTTATCAGCAAAAGCAATTCCGGCTCCAAGAGGAATTTGTCCGCCAACAATTCCGTGTCCGCCAAAAAAATTAAATTCTTTGCTGAACATGTGCATGGAACCTCCTTTACCTTTTGAACATCCGGTTGCTTTTCCAAAAAGTTCAGCCATCACAAATTTCGGATGCATTCCCCGCACGATCGGATGCGCATGATCGCGATAAGCAGTTATGACACGGTCAGTTTTTTTAAGCGCTGTTTCAGCACCGGCTGCAACTGCTTCCTGCCCAATATATAAATGACAAAATCCTCTTATCTTCTGCTGAATGTAAAGTTGACCTGCGCGTTCTTCAAACCTGCGCATCAACAGCATTTGCTCATACCACCATAAATAGGTTTCTTTCGGAAATTTTGTCCCGATGGATTTTTTGGGGGTAACTGTGGGCATACTTACAAATGAATCAAGGCAAATTTATACTTTTTTTAGAATGAAACGAGAAACTTTAAAGATGTAAATTATTTAGAATTTTCTATAATCTTCCGATAAATCCCCGCGACAACAAACATTTGTCGGTTAATAAGTTTGCCTTGATCACCTTGAAATTACACCGAGTGCGCCTTAGATTTGTCTTTAATTATAAATTAAATCATCATGAATTGTCCAGTTTGCAACACCCCCGAATTAAACGAAGACACAGCTAATTGTCCGCAGTGTCATTCCGACCTTGAAGTTTTCCATCTGATTGTTCGTGCAAGCGAACAACGGCAGAAAAGTAAAAAAATCATTTCCGCGCTTGGAATATTTGCGGCTGTAACAGCGATCGGTTGGGCATCGTCAGGAATTTTTTCCGGCAAATCAAATAACTCTACTCCACCGGAATTATGTCCCGAAGTAACAGCACAAAATTCTGTGCGTTCAACTCCGGCTGACAGCGAATTGATTTCCATGCTGACAGAAGAAAACGAAACGCTTAAATCAGAAAATGTTTCTCTTTCAGCAAAAGTAAATTCAGTAAAAGTAAAACCATCGGTAAAAACTTCTGTTGCAGCAACTACTTCAACCGAAAGCGGAACTATTATTCATACTGTAAAAAAAGGTGAAACGCTTGGGAGCATTTCCAAAAAATATTTTCATACCGGAAGCAAAAGCAAACAGATTGCTGCTGACAATGGTTTGTCTCCAAAGCAGCATCTCACCAAAGGTATGAAATTGAAAATTCAAAAATAATTTCTTAAACTATCCATCATGGCAGAAAAAAATAATCCCCTGGACGCGATATTGCAAAAAACGCTTGTATCGCTTGCCGAAATAGTTGCTTTGAAAAAAGACATTCTTTCGCTGAAAACAAATATTGGTTCTTTGGAAAATGATCTATCAGATAAGAAAAAAGAAAAATCTTCTCTTGAAAGTCAGCTTTCCAATCTTCATGCAGAGATCGATTCTCAAAAATCAGAGATCGTTTCGCTGAAAGGAACTATTGATGCACTTGAAGGAAAAACTTCTGCCGATAACAAGGAAATAGCTTTACTGAAGAACACCATTACATCTTTGAATAAAGGAAAAACTTCATTGAAAGCAGATATTGACAGCGATAAAAAACTAATCGCTTCTTTGAAAGAAACCATTTACCAGCGGGAGCAATCCATTCAGAAAACCAATACGGAGAAATCAGGTTTGGAGAAAAAAATATCTGAACTTGAATCTTCCGAAGGAAAACTAACGGCAAATATTGACGCAGAGAAAAAACAAATTGCATCGCTGAAAGAAGCAGGCAAACTTCAGGAGCAAAACATTCAGAAACTCACTGCCGAGAATTCTTCTTTTCAGAAAAAAATTACCGAATTTGAACAATCGATCCAGAAGATGAATATTGAAAATTCAGGTTTACGTAAAAAAGTAGTTGATCTTGACACAGTCGTTAAAACACAGGAACAATCTTCTAAGAAATTCATTACTGATAACTCCGCATTGCTTAAACAAGTTGCCGAGTATGAATCTTCTGTTGAGAAATTAAAATCGGATCTGAAAGAGTCAAAAGAAAATTTCCAGAAAAGCGAGAAGGAAAAAAAGAAAATGGAAAGCGAATTCAATCGCCTCCAATCAGAATTGGAAAAATCGGACAGCGAACTTTCTTCTCTGAAAAAAGAACGTTCCGATCTTTTCAACCAGCAGTCGCAGGTTGAAAATCCTGTGGAACCATCCGAAGGAGAAACGCTTTAATTTTCACCTGAATTATTTATTAAATCTTATTTAAACCTACCATGTTTCCACTGAGGAACATGGTTTGGTTTATATTTGCAGTTCAAATCATTTCCCATGTCAAAGATAAGAGTTGCAATAAACGGTTTCGGCAGGATAGGCAGAACTTTTTGCCGCGTTGCTCAAACGAAAAGCAATATTGAAATTGTTGCCATCAATGACCTTGCTGACAGCAAAACACTCGCTCATCTTTTCAAATACGATTCGGTTCACCGCATCTTTCAGGGAGAAATAAAAGCGGACGATCATTCCATTTCAATTAATGGAAAGGAAATAAAAGTGTTTTCAGAGAAAGATGCCGAGAAATTACCCTGGGGAAAATTAAATATTGATGTGGTGATCGAATCCACCGGACATAACCTAGACAAAGCAAGCGCCGGAAAACATTTAACAGCCGGAGCAAAAAAAGTAATCATCTCTGCTCCTGCTCACGGCGATATTAAAAGCGTTGTGCTTGGTATTAATGAAAACATTCTTTCAAAAGATGATAAAATAATTTCAAACGCATCCTGCACAACCAATTGCGCTGCGCCAATGATAAAAGTGCTGGACGAAAACTGGGGAATTGAAGATGCCTATATCTCCACCGTGCATTCTTATACCGGTGATCAACGCCTGCACGATGCTCCACACAAAGACCTGAGAAG
This sequence comes from Bacteroidota bacterium, assembly GCA_003164895.1. Lineage (GTDB taxonomy): Bacteria > Bacteroidota > Bacteroidia > Palsa-948 > Palsa-948 > Palsa-948. The sequence continues at coordinate 209,320 of PLUL01000021.1, forward strand.
AGCAAGAGCAGCAGCGCTTTCCATTATCCCAACCTCTACGGGTGCGGCAAAAGCCATCACAAAGATATTTCCGCACCTTGAAGGAAAAATGGGCGGTTGCGGAATGCGTGTGCCTGTTCCGGATGGTTCGCTGACCGATATTTCCTGCATTCTGAAACAAGACACTACTGTAAAAGAAATCAATGCTGCGTTTAAAAATGCTGCCGAAACATCTCTGAAAGGAATTCTGCAATACACCGAAGAACCGCTGGTATCGGTGGACATTATCGGCAATCCTTTTTCCTGCCTGCTTGATGCTGAATTCACTTCCGTGGTGGGAAGAATGGTAAAAGTGATCGGCTGGTACGATAATGAAATGGGATATTCCAATCGGCTGGCGGAACTGGTTGAGAAAATAGGTTAATATACTGAGATTACACCGATTTCCGAAAAGACAAATACAGATTACACCGATGAAAAGCAACAACGTAATCGGTGTAATCTTTCTAAAATCTAGGTAATCTTGGTATACTATCCTTCACCACCACTATTACTCTCCAATATATTTTTTCTATACAGGTTTTATTGCTTTACAAACTTCTTCACCTCTACTCCAACTTCCGTTTTCACTTTTACAATATATATTCCGCTTGCATAATTCGAAACATTGATCTCTGTTTTTTGTTCATGCATAGGTTGCTGCAGAATCATTTGTCCCTGAATGTTATAAACGGAGATCAGTTCATCTTGCGTATTATTTAAAGAAAGATTTTCAATAGTAATATTATCGTTTGCAGGATTTGGATATAGAATAAAATTATTATTACTTAAATTCTTGTCTGCAATACCTGTAGCGCATCCCATTAAAGTATTAAACGCAGTCATATCTCCGTTGAAAACATCTAAATCTACAGCACCGCTGCTGCCGGGTATTCCGGGGCAAGTTCCTGTCCATGAATATTGCTTGAAAGCCCAGGTAGACCATATGCCGATATTTGTAGGAGGAGAAGTTGAACTTGTTGCCGGATTGGCAATCCATAGCGGAAATGGAGTTACAGCACTTCCAAGCGAAGATGCAATAGAACCACTGGTATAAATGATTGGAACAATTCCGGTTGCAGTTTGTACCGCATTACACCAAGCCGCAGCCCATGTTGTTAATTGAGCTCCTGTGAGACTTCCGGTTGTTTCAAAATCAAGAACAGGAGGAAGTGCGCATGTTTTAATATAAGATTGTGCCACATTCAAAAAGTAAGATGCTTCGGCAGAAGCAGCGTTAAGTTCAGGATGAGCAAAATGATATCCGGCAATTGCTATTCCGGCGGCAAGACCATTCGTCATGTTGGTTACATAGGTAGGATCGACATAATTTATTCCTTCGGTGGCTTTAGCCCATGCAAATTGTTTAGGAGCTGCTACTACTTGCGTCCAGGTGATCGTGCCATCACCATGATAAATATCTACACCAAGAATTTGAGTGGATACCACTCCATTTGCCATGCGCCAAACTAACGTATTGTAGGGCGAACCAGAATTATTCATACAATTTGCCTGAGTGGTCAATAATTTTACTGTTCCTGTAAGGGTTGCTACCCAACTTATGTAAGGTGCATTGCCCGAAGTGCCGCACACATTATCGCTGAAACAAAGATTTGTTCCCGAAGTATTATCCGATAACGTTAATTGTGCATCCCATCCTGTAGATACTCCACCATACGCCTCGCAATAACTCCATTCGTAGGTGTTGCCAGATGTAACACTAAAGAGTGTATAGTTATCCGCATTCATGGTAGAGTTAACGGTTTGCCAATTGGAAGATGTAGTGGAAAAAGTAGTTGTGGGATATTGATGTTCACTGGCAACAGTTGTGCAATACCCTGTATTAAGACATTGCTGAGCATTCATTCTCTCCGAAAAGAGCACTGAAACGACAAGCATTGAGATAAAGAGTAATTGTTTTTTCATGATATTGTTATTTTATGGAATTAATATCAAAGCGAAACATTTTTTATACTAAGATTACATAGATTTTAGAAAGATTACACCGATTACAGTAATGCATTTTATCTGTGTAATCTGGATTTGCATTTTCGAAAATCTGTGTAATCATTGGTATAACGAAGGACTAAAGGTAAGAACTTATATTTTAAAAACAAGTTTTATTTCCTTATAATCTTAGAATTCAAAACAAACAGAAAGTTGAATCTATTTATGCCGTTTTATTATTTCCTCGTTGTATAATGCAATGGATTTCTCGAAATGTCGATGCGCTCTTTTATGATTAATAATCCCAAGAGGTAATCCTAATGTTAAACCAGATACGCATGTAAATAGTATTGCATTTTTAAAATTAGTTTCACGATGATTCAAAGGTCCTCCTCCAAATTGATCGTGCACAGCTTTAACTAAACCCCAAAACATCAATCCTTGAATACTCAAAGTAAACACAGAATATCCCAATATTGAAACTATTTTTCTGTTATTTGATTTTCTGTGTTCCAATGATGAAGATTCAAACAACTTCAATCTTTTAATTAAATTCCGATGAGAAATAATTTTTCCATTCATGGTATAATCGAAAGATGTCCATGTATATAAAATTCTAGAATTATGATTAGCGCTTACTTCTTCATTCATTATCTTAACCTTTTTAATAGTATATGTTCTTCCTAAACTATCTATCATCTTAATACTGATTTCCTTTTTTACAATAGTTGAATCAAATTTTACTTGTGCAGAATCCACCCTCTGCGCTTTAGAAACAAACGGCAAACTAATGAGCAAAGAAAATGCAATGAATATTGGTTTTAGGGTTTTCATTTAAAATTAGATTACACAGATTTTAAAAAGATTACACCGATTACAGTATTGCATTTCATCTGTGTAATCTGGATTTGCATTTTCGGAAATCTGTGTAATCGCAGTAAAATAAAATCAAAGATAAGGTTTTAATAAAGCAAAAAAAGCCACCCACTTTCGCAGAGAGCTTTCTTGATCAGTTAAATAAACTCTTACCAGTTTGCATCATAAATCTTTTTTCTGCGCAGGAATCGTGCAAACCAAACATTTTTGCCATGCACATACAAGCCAATGCGATAATCTCGTTTCTTATCAAGGAATAATTTTATCCTGTATCGCGCATCAAACTTTTCTAATTGCTTAATGTTATTTATTTCATTTACGTTTTCGGCATTTTCTACATTGGTAAAAACTTTATAAAGAGCAGACATCAATTGTTTGTCCTTCTTTACTTTATTAATATCCTTCCAAAATTTTGGCTTAAACCTACTCTGCATGTTTTTTTACAAATTGCATTACCTTTTCTTTTTTCACTTCGCCTTTTTCTTCCATAGCTTCGTCAATTAATTTTGCAAAGAGCAGATCTTCTTTGGCTTCTTCGGTAAGTATTTTATGTTTAATATGAAACTGGTTGAACAAAGTTTCAAACCATTTTTCATTTTTTGTAGGCAGATTTAAAATAACTGTTTTCATCTTTTATTTTTATTTATGTATCAAAGATAAGCAGTTTATTCCGAAGCGTTGCGCAAAAAAAGCCCCCCACTTTCGCAGAGAGCTTTTCACAACCCAAACCCCACTTACTGCGCAAATAAATTATTAGGAGCATTTTTCCAAAAAACATTGTTGCTCGAACCCACCGCACAGGCAGCAAACTTATATTGTGTTCCCGAAATGAATCCGCCAAAAGTATTAGTATGCTTTGCACTCCATTTAATCGTCCAAAGGTTAGGGTCTTTTTCCGTATTGCTCACAGCAGTGAACGCCAGCAAATATCCCCACGCATTATCTACAATAGCAATATCAATATCAAAAGTGCCGGGCGCAATTCCGTTAGTAATATCTACAGAATCGGGAGGCAATAAATCGCCAACTGGCGTGCGAAGTTTAGAAAGCGGATAGCCGCTTTTTTGCAATAAAGCCAAATCGCCTTTTGCAATACTGTTCACATAAATTCCATTATCGCGGAGCGATGTTTCTAACACGGTTCGCGCATTATTAAGGTCGCCCGCTTTGCCATCGTAATCGGGTTTGTTATAAATTGTATTCCAATTTGCAATCTGATTATTAAAAATTGACATTGCAACTTTTGGATTTGGATATGTTACTGGGTTGGCAGTCATATCCGTGTAAATTAATGTTGCCGCAGGACCTAATTCGGGTTGCGAATAGTGGCTGAAATCAATAAGTGCGCTTTGTTTGTGCATTTTGTTTTTGTTTTTAGTTGATTTTTATTGTTTTTTGAGCGTAGCAGTAGTTCAAATTGGCAAAGCGTGAAAGAAACGCGGCATTTCTTTCATGAAAAATGATTTCGCTTGCAAGAAATTTGGTTTTTCTTGTAAGAAAAATGACTTTGCTTGCAAGAAAAATGGCAAAGCATGAAAGAAATTTGATTTCGCTTGAAAGAAAAATGACTTTGCTTGCAAGAAAAATGATTTCGCTTGCAAGAAAAATGAAAAAGCATGAAAGAAACGGGGACAAGCTTACAAGCTTTATGCTAAAACAATCTTCTTTTGCCATTCTATCTGAAACCATTGGTTAATGGGATTACTTCTTTTTCACGATGCAAAACAAATAATTTGTAAATTAATACACAATGATCTTTATTATATTCTCAGTTGAGATAAATCACGTTTTATAAGGTGAATTATTTCAAATTACTTATCTTTACTTAGTGAAAACAAAACTATTCTGCATTATTTTCTTCTTTCTTTTTATCAACGAAATAAAAAGCCAATACTTCATTGCCGGAACTCATGGAGTGATCTATGTAAATATCATTCCAGATACTCTACTTAATCCTCCAACCCCAGTTAGCCCTTCAACCAGTACCATAGAAGATTATTACATTGATATTAATCAGGATGGTACTAATGATATAAAAATAGAGGCGTATAATTATCAGACGCCAAATGCTTCAAGTGAAAATGTTTCTATTTCATCTTTAGATACATTTACAAGTTTTTCTTTTGGGAGCAAGGATTCTAATTCTTGCTATGTTAATTTTAACTTGGATTGGAACAAAAGAACTGTTTTAAAAATATATAATAATGGAGATACAATAAAAAATGGGAATTACGTGTCATCTGGTTATTTGGAATACAATCTTAATTGGACAACATATGGTTGTTTTGCACTGAGTAATGAATGGTTAAATAAAGGAGATGTGTTTTTTGGAGTTAAATTTCAAACCCCATCTGATACTGCTTACGGTTGGGTAAAAGTAAATGTTACTGCTTACCAAACAGTTTTAGTGGAAGAGTTTAGTTTAAATAAACAAATAACTGGTGTAAATTCTATTGATGGTATAAATAATTCTATTTCTGTTTATCCCAATCCAGCGAATGGAATATTTAATTTGCAAATGAATACCACCAATGCAAATTCACAAATAGAAATCTATAATGTTTATGGAGAAAAGGTGTATCAATCGCACCTCACCCCCGCCCCCTCTCCTTCAGGAGAGGGATGGGGAGAGGTTATTGATTTGAGTTCTCAACCCAGTGGTATTTATTTTCTTCAACTCAAAACAAGTGAAGGTATTGCAACAAAAAAGATTGTAATTAGTAAATAAGCGATGATAAAACTTCTACTCGTTTTATCATTTTTAATTTGATGGCTGGCAAATGCGCAAAAACATGTTATTGTTGATTCAGTAAAAATAAGAATCGCAAGCAACCTTTTTAGTTCGTTTGCGTCTTATTTATGAAACACATTAAATTTTTCCCTTTTAAAAACTTATCGTACATTTATTCTCTGAAAAATTTGAACTAAAATTATGGCAGACTTAATAAGCACCAAATCTATGTCCAAGTCCAAATTGCTGGAGGTAAAACTTGCTTCGCTTCTTGAGGTTACAAAAGCCATTAACTCCAATGCCAAAACTCCAGAGCTTTTAAAAATTTATGAACTGGTGCTTCGCGAACAATTGAATGTGGGCAAACTTGTTTTGTATGCCAATGACGGTGGATGGAAATGCGTGTTGAAGTTCGGCATGGATGCTTCCTTTACTCCTGACGAAGTGGATCGCTACCTTACGCCTATCAAAGATATTACCTTGATGAATTTTGATCCCTCAGGGGAATTAGTTCCTATAAAAAAAGCGTTTAAGCAGCACAATGTGGAAGTGGTGATTCCCGTCTTTCATAAAGATTTACCGCTTGCATACGCACTCATCGGAGATTTGGATGAAGAACAAATTGGAATGGGATCAAGCGTAAAACATTTGAACTTTATTCAAACGCTTACAAATATTTTAGTCGTTGCCATAGAAAACAAACGCCTTGCTAAGGAAAGTATTCATCAGGCGGAAATGAAAAAGGAAATGGAAGTTGCTTCGCAGATGCAGCATATGCTTTTTCCTGCCTCACTTCCGCACGATGCGCAGTTAGAAATGGACGCACTTTACATTGCGCACCAGGAAATTGGAGGCGATTATTATGACTACATCCGCATTAACGAACAGGAGATGGCAATTTGCATTGCCGATGTGTCGGGCAAAGGAGTTTCTGCCGCACTTTTGATGAGCAACTTTCAGGCGAACATGCACATTCTTTTAAGTCGCACCGAATCTCTCACCGAATTGGTACGTGAACTGAATACTAAAGTAAACGATACCGCAAAAGGCGAACGGTTTATTACTCTTTTTGTTGCCAGATATAATATTGCAACACGGGTTTTCACGTATGTGAATGCAGGGCACAATCCTCCGTTAGTTCTTGGCAACGATGGTTCAATGAGCATGTTAAAAACCGGATGCACCGGACTTGGAATGCTCGAGGATTTGAGAAAAGTGAAAGAAGGAGTTGTGAGCATTGAACCGGGCACGGTTATTCTTTGTTATACCGATGGAGTGGTGGAACAGGAAAACGAAGCCGGAGAAGAATTTGGCGTAAAGCGTTTAAAAGACATTTTACATTCAAAAGGACGAACTTCTACCGAAGGAACACCTCCATCAAAAATAAAAGACATCAACGATCTCATCATAGAAAGAGTGAAAGAACACAAAGGTCCAAAAGAGTATGTTGACGACATCGCGCTGCTGACGTGCAGGGTATTTTAATTTTTTCGCTGCACTTTTCATTTATTTATTTATCCAATAAAAAAATCATTAGGCATGATGAACCTCATGTTTTATTTTTTTCGAATAGTACATTTGTCAATAAATTTTCACACAAAGAAAATTGTAATAAGTAAATAATATTCTTTCATAAGAAATCCATTAGATATTATTCATACGATCATTATTCCATCAACTTTTACTTTCCCACTTTCACTCTTATTCCTTCGGAGTTAGAAAGTATAAGAATCAGGTAAAAAAATTGCTGGTCGCTAAGTGGATAGAGTGGCTACTTTTGGGGTGGCTTTGTCTTTTTTTAATTACTTAGAAGAAATAGTAAGTATAGTACCGCTCAAAGAAACGTTATACGAAGTAAGTGCTGATTTTGAAGGACCAAAGGCAACATTTCCGTTTACACTAAATCTGCTACCGCATTTTGGGCAATCAAGAAAACCCGGAGGAGGAGGAAGTGTGTAATTGTAAGTAATTGTAGCTCCATCGTTCGGACATAATTCATAAAATACAGCAAAAGAAGAACTGTTAAGCGCAGCGTTAGTCCTTATAATAATTAAATTACTGTTATAAATATATCCACCAGCATATTGTATTGCGCCGTTTGCGGAACTGCTGATGTCAAGAGTAAACCAAACATTTTTTGGGGCTCCACTTTTCTTACATCCAGAGGAAAATATGCCGCTTCCTAAAATAAATATGAAACAAAGCAGAAACGATAATTTGACAGAACTTCTTGATTTCATGGGATTAGCATTTTTCTATTGCGAAGATAATAAATAAAAATCAAAAACAAGGTTAAAGTAAGTGTCTTCTACAATAAGACTATTATCAGTTTCAAAAGTTTAATTATTTTCGCCACAATTATATTGTTCTATTATCAAGTGGCACAATATCTGTTTAAGAGTTGAGTTATCTTTAAAAAAATGACAATGAAAAAATATATATTCTCCTTGCTCGCAGTATTTGCATTAATCACTCCCAAAATTTATGCTCAAAAAACTGCTTATGTTGATTTGGATTATATTCTAACTAATATTCCTGAATATAAAAGCGCGCAAGAACAATTAGATCAGATTTCTTTGGGATGGCAAAAAGAAATTGAAGGGAAACTTGCCATTGTGGATCGCCTTTACAAATCTTTTCAGGCAGAAGAAATACTTCTTACTCAAGATATGAAAAAGAAACGCGAAGATGAAATTGTTGCAAAAGAAAAAGAAGCGAAAGAACTTCAGAAGCAGCGCTTTGGTGTGGATGGAGATCTTTACAAAAAACGTCAGGAGTTGGTAAAACCCATTCAAGATAAAGTATATAATGCCATTAAAGAACTTGCAGAAAAACAAACAATCGCAATCATGTTTAATAAATCTGCCGAACTAAATATTCTCTTTGCGAATCCTAAATTCGATAAAAGTGATGAGGTGCTGGAAGCGATGGGATACAAACCTTTAGGGTCATCAAAAGATAAGGATAAAGGAAAAAAATAATTAATATCTTTCGACAAAAGGTTTACATGCTATTTCCCAATCAATCTTGATAAGAAGAAAAAAAACTCATAAATAGTAAGTATTTGTATATTCGCCGTCTAAAAATTAACACTAAACCTAAAACTATCTCTCCATCATGAAATCATTGTTTAAATCTTTCATCGTAATCGGACTCGTGGCAGTTTCATTCGCTTCTCAGGCACAGAAAATTGCATACATCCAACTTGATTCTCTTCTTGCCGCAATGCCGGAAATGGTTGATGCGAAAAAAGCTTCAGCAGATTATTATAAGCAATTGGAGGCAACGCTTACTACCATGCAAAAAGAGTTGAACGACAAACTTGCTGATTACCAAAGCAAAGAAAAAGAATATACCGATCTTATCAAGCAGACTAAACAAAAAGAATTGCAGGACATGAATCAGCACATACAGGATTTTCAAGTTGCAGCACAATCTGATTTTCAGAAAAAAAATGATGAGCTGACAAAGCCAATTAATCAAAAAGCAAAAAAAGCAATTGAAAAAGTTGCTAAAGAGAAAGGATATAAATTAGTAATTGATTCCGGTCTTGGTGGCGTTTTGTATTCCGAACCTGCTGATGATATTTTCCTATTGGTAAAAAAAGAACTTGGCATTAAATAATGCTATGACGAAAAGGATACATGTTGTATAAAAAAAGTAACAAACATTTTTTTCAACTGTATCCTTTTTTATTTCCTCGGATTTTCTCTCCTTATTTTTCTTTCGACACTGACTTTGCTTCTCGTGAATTATGAAAACATATTGCCCTATAGGAGTATTTGATTCAGGAATTGGAGGACTCACCGTGCTGAAAGAAATTGTAAAAAAACTTCCTGCATACGATTATATTTATCTGGGCGATAGCGCACGTGCGCCATATGGAACGCGTTCGTTCGAAACTGTTTATCAGTATACGCTTGAATGTGTGCAGAAATTGTTTGCGATGAATTGTCAGTTGGTAATTCTGGCTTGTAACACTGCATCGGCAAAAGCATTGCGAAATATTCAGCAGTTGGATTTACCAAGAATTGCTCCAGATAAAAGAGTGCTTGGCGTTATCCGTCCCACATCCGAAGTGGTTGGAAAATTTACAAAGACAAAATGCGTAGGAGTTTTAGGAACTACAGGCACTGTAAATTCCGATTCGTATAAAATTGAAATTGAAAAATTCTTTCCCGATATAAAAGTATTTCAGCAGGCATGCCCAATGTGGGTTCCTCTGATAGAGAACATCGAAATGAATTCTCCCGCTGCTGATTTTTTTGTGAAGAAAGAAATTGACTCACTCTTTTCCAAGAACGATAAAATAGATACAATTATTTTAGGATGCACTCACTATCCTATCCTTCTGGATAAAATAAAAAAACATTTATCCCCATCCGTTACTATTCTTTCCCAAGGAGAAATTGTTGCCGATAGTTTAGGCGATTATTTAAAACGTCATGCCGAAATAGAAAGCAAATGTTCTAAAAGTGGAACAAAAGAATTTTATACCACAGATTCTACCGAGAATTTCGACAAACTCGCAACTATCTTCTGGAAGGAAAATATCCGTTCAAAACATTTGTCATTGTAAGTACAAGTATTATTTCTCAATCACAATCTTTTTCTCTACAACTCCTTCGCTCGTTTTGAGTTGAAGAAAATAAATTCCGTTTGATAAATCTCCTCTGCTAATTACGAATGAAGAATTATGAATAAGAGTGTTATATACTGTTTGCCCAAACACATTATAAATAGTTAGTTCAACATTCATAATTTGCGGATTTGTTATTTGTAGTGTTGCTGTTTCAGAAAAAGGATTTGGATAAACATGAAAATATTTTTCCAAATTATTTTCTATTACACCGGAGTTAATTCCAACTATAAATATTGTTCCGTCAGTATTTGCGCCACCCATCTCAGTCATTCCGTAAAGAGAAGTTCCGTTAGAAAAAAGAGTACCGTAGGGATTACTTCCGGTTGTAGCACCTATAAAATCCACTAATTTATAATAGCCAGTTCCATCAGTCTTTATTTTAAAGGCACACCCAATATTGCCTGATCCTCCCATATTACTCATTCCATAAAGAAAGGTTCCATCTGAAATAAGCGAGCCGGCAGGATATCTTCCATCTGCAGCACCAGAGAAATCAAACAGTTTTACAAACCCTGTTCCATCAGTTTTTATTTTAAAGATTGTTCCAATAATGTTTACCCCGCCTTGCTCTGTCATACCATAAAGAAAGGTTCCGTCTGAAATAAGTGAACCACGCGGATTACTTCCATTTGCTGTACCAGAGAAATCAAGGAGTTTAAGATAACCCGTTCCATCTGGTTTTATTTTAAAGATTGTTCCCAAATTGTTTGTTCCGCCGCCCCTGGTGGTTCCGTAGAGGAACGTTCCGTCATAAAAAAGATCTCCCTCGGGAGCTTGTCCATTTGAAATACTTGCAAAATCAAGTAGTTTAAGATAACCTGTTCCATCGGGTTTTATTTTAAAGACGCAACCAATAGTATTTACACCTCCCATATTGGCCATACCATAAAGAAAGGTTCCATCTGAAATAAGTGAGCCACGCGGATTACTTCCGTTTGCTGTGCCAGAGAAATCAAGTAATTTAAGATAACCAGTTCCATCGGGCATTATTTTAAAGATGGTTCCATCACTGTTTGCTCCGCCAGCATAAGTCATTCCATACAGGAATGTTCCATCATAAAAAAGTGAGCCATAAGGATTGCTTCCGTTTGCTGTGCCTGAGAAATCAAGCAGCTTAAGATAACCCGTTCCATCGGGTTTTATTTTAAAGATGGTTCCCAAATTATTTACGCCTCCGGCATAAGTCATCCCGTAGAGAAAGGTGCCATCAGAAATAAGAGAACCGTAAGGATTTTTCCCATTTGCTGTTCCAGTAAAATCAAGTAGATCGGTAAATTGTGCGTTAGTAACTGTACTAACAATTACAAGCAAAATAATTGTGTAAATTTTCTTCATTGTTTTTTATTTATTGATGATGAGTTTTTGAGTGATAATTCCTTGTTCTGTTTTCAAAGATAGAAAATAAATTCCACTCATCATTTCGTTCAAATCAATTATTGAATTATTGATTCGCGGAATTATTGATTGATAAACTTTTTCACCGCAAACATTGTACATTTCAATTTCTGTTATCTGATACTTGAAGCTTGATACCTGAAATTTTCCTTTTGAAGGATTTGGATAAATAAGCATTTGCAAATCATCCGCTAATTGCTCATTGGTAGAAGTGGCAAAGTAAGGATACCAAGGTTGAGAAATAGTTCCTTCATCGCTCAATATCGGATTCAGCGTGGATGATTCCAAAACATTTTGAATGGTAGTTACTGTTGTTCCATCCAGCATACAAGTATCTTGCACCAAACGAATTCCATGACTGTAATCCATGTAAGTATCAGCATGTACGTTTGTGAGGGGTTGAATGGGGCTTCCGTTAGTTTGAATCCATCCGTAAATGCAAACACGGTTTGCTGTGCTATAAATTAAATTGGAGATCACCACATCTTTTTTATCCCCGCTCACCAATTCTCCTAAAGGATGTGCTGCAAGCAATGGCTGGCGCTGAGTCCAGACCATGCTGTCGTGAGTGGCAAAAACAGGAACAGTACTCATCTGCGAACTTGGCGGAATGGGTTGCGGAGCAAGTTTAACCGTTGCCGTAGTCCAGATATCATCTACCATTTTACGAGTAGGTAAAGTGCATCCTGTGAGGTTTCCAATTTTGGTGGCAAGCATCGGACTCATAGGACAAAGAAAATAATCTGTGTCGTGACCAATGGCTAACATATCGGGGATAACATAATACACCACCGTTTGAGTTTGACTATTGATGACTGCCGAAGACGCTACCGATTTAAGATGGCGATAAAAATCGGGCACGTTGCCGGTTGACACTTGGGTGTAAATCATATTTTCGCGGGTAGTGAGCGAGAGCGAGGGAGAACTTATGGTAGCTTCAAACTGTTTTCCGCTCAAAGCATTTGACTGACGCGGAGGAAGATTTAAAATTTGCGCGCTTGCGTTTAGATAAAACAGAACAACTAAAACAACCGAGTAAAGTTTTTTCATCCTGCTTTATTTATTGATAATATTTTTTATTCAATTTAGTTACTTGTCTCCCTTTTCAAATATAGGAAATAAATTCCGTCAGATAAATTTCAATTACTATTTAGGTAGCAATGGAGGGCTGGTTGTATTTAGCTTACTACCATCCCACCAAAAATTACCTGGCTTGCTCAAAATATTATTTTCGTTAAACATAAAATTTTCAAGATTCATATCAAATGAACTCGGTAACAGTTCGCTCGGAAAATTCTGTGCTTCGTTTCCTGTATTTCTTTTTGCAAATGCCATCCAGCTTACTTTAATTGAAGATGTGCCGTTATTATTTTCTTTTATTAGAAAAGAATTTCTTCCTTTCAATTGGTAATAAATACCTTGCGTAGCTCCCATCGGAGTAATAATAATGCTGATATCATCGGCAGATGCTTGCCTTAAAAAATCATCGGTCAATTCAACAGAAACTTCTCCTTTTGATAAAGTGGCAACTCCTCTTTCATATACATCCGAGTTCTGAGACACTGCGCTGTAATAAGGTTTGCGGTCAGCATTAGTATTTGGACTTGCAAGTTCCACAATGGGTTGATTCACCACCGCTCTTCCATTTACATACAGCGCAAAGCGGTCGCCTTGAATAGCAGCACCATAAACATTACCTCTTATCCATCCGCCAAATAAATCTCCGTAAGAACCAACGCCCACAGAAGTAGAAGAAATATTTGCATTGGACATTAACCTTCCTGTGCCAGTAGTGGTAGCGTTATCAAAATAACCGCCGTACTGCACAGCACCTGTGCTGTAATATCCTAACGATCCCCAATCAGTAGCACCAAAATAACCCATCACCCCTCCCGAAGGAACAGGAGCATTAACTACCTTTCCATAAACTCCAAAAGAATATGGTTGGGTTCCATTAATTTGCCCTGTGATTGCATGATTTGAAGTGGAAATTAAAAAACCTGTTCCTGCTGCACTCGGAGTTTCATCGGTGAAGATGACAGAATAATTTGGATTGCCATAACCAATTGCCTGAATAGCATTTCCATAAGGACCATTATTTTTTACATACAAACCGCTACTTAAGTACGCGGCATTATTGGTTGCATTGTTTGCTTCAATCTCCAAAAGATTTCCTGAAGTTACCGAACTCGAAGTAATGAGCAATCCTTTTCCAGATGTTAATGAATTACCCTGAATAGTTGCAATGGTTTGTGTGGTGGAAACTGTTCTGCCATCAATATGAAAAAGAGTTAAAGGTGTTGTTGTGCCAATTCCCACATTTCCTCCTGATGTTATTCTCATCCGTTCTAAATTTGTTGTGCCCAGAATAAAATCTTTTGCATCGGTTGTACCAACATAATTCTGCCCGGCTCCAATTGCTGTACCTATCACAGAAGAAGAAGGTGTGGTGCCTGTGTTACCAACAGTAAGCCATGCGCCATTTGTTGAAGTTATTGCCGAAGGAATAGAAGTATTAATAGTTAACGTTCCGTTAGTATTAAAATTATCAGATGTGATTGTCCATGATGAACCAGCAGGACCAGCGGGACCAGTTGCGCCTGCAGAACCAGCAGGACCAGTTGCACCAGCAGGACCGGCTGCACCAGCGGGACCAGTTGCGCCTGCAGAACCAGCAGGACCAGTTGCACCAGCAGGACCGGCTGCACCAGTTGCGCCTGCAGAACCAGCAGGACCAGTTGCGCCAGCAGGACCAGCAGGACCAATAGCTTGTGTCCATTTTGCTCCATCCCAATACCAATATCCAATACCCCCTCCAGTCATTGAAGCATTTGTATTATAGACCAATAAGCTTATAATAGGAACTCCTACAATAGGCGCATAAACGTTAATATTTGTCAGACTTACCCTCGGAATAAGCAACCCTTTGGTGGTAGAAACAATATCCAGCATTGCAGAAGCATTAGGAGTAAGTGTTCCAATACCCACATTATTACTTTGCGCTTTGCTATTTTTAATAAAGGAAAAAATCATTGACAATATTGCGAATGCATAAAATAATATTCTCATGAGGTGAATTTTTATTATTAAAAAATCATGATTAGAACTACCTACAAAAGTAAGATAAAATTAGAAAAGAATTGCATACAATACAATCTAATCGAACATGCTGCACTTCTTCCTCTTTATGGGTGGGCATCAAAGGGGATGAGGTCGGACTCATAAATTTATCCCCGTTTATAGCAGAAGCCAATAATAAAAACCCTACTATTGCTACTCATTAAACATTTCCAAAATGAAAAACAACTTTAGTACACTCCTACTCTGCTCTTTCATGGCTTGGCAGTTTGTTTCTGCTCAGTCGGTCACGGTTCAAATTGATGCTTTGCAGGGAAGGAAACCCATTTCGCCTTACATCTATGGAAAGAACAATAATGTGTCGGACGATCCGAGTTCTCCCACTACTGCTGCTGAATGGAAACTGATGCGTGATGCGGGTTTGCGTTTCACACGCGAGAACGGTGGCAACAATGCAACAAAATATAACTGGAGAAAAAAAATATCCTCGCATCCCGATTGGTACAATAATGTTTACAATCATAACTGGGACTACGCTGCAAAAACATTGGGCGACAGTTTGCCCGGTGTGCAGGGTATGTGGGCGTTTCAACTCATCGGCTATTCTGCAGCCAACACAACAAATAATTTTAATGACTTTGCTTACAATGGTTCAGCGTGGTGGAGCGGAGTGTGCCAGAATCTGGCGGGTGGTGGAGTTGCAAATCCGGCAGGCACTTGCACTGCAACAACGAGCGGCAATACAAATCTATATCTTGAAAACTGGACGGCAGATTCAACGGTGAAAATTCTCGACCACTGGTTTGGCACGGGAGGATTGGGTTATAATAAAAATAATATTCAGTACTGGAGCATGGATAACGAACCGGATATCTGGAACAGCACGCACGATGATGTTATGCCAACGCAACCTGCTGCAGAAGCGTTCATGCAATTGTATTTTGCAGCGGCAAAAAAAGCGCGCGCTAAATTTCCAAACATAAAACTATGCGGACCCGTTCCTGCATCGGAATGGCAATGGTACAGTTGGGACAACAATAAAATCACTATGGGACCGAACAGTTACGTTTGGCTCGAGTTTTTTATCATGCGCTGCGCTCAGGAAGAAGCTGCTTCGGGAATTCGTTTGTTGGATGTAATAGATATTCATTCTTATCCCGGAGAAACAAATAATTCTGACATTGTACAGGGACACCGCGTTTATTTTGATACCACCTATAGTTATCCGGGAGCTAATGGTGTAAAAACAACAAGTCCATCAGGTTGGGATCCTTCCATCACGCAGGAATATATTTTCGGCAGAGTGAATAAGTGGCTCAATCAATACATGGGTGCGAATCAAGGAGTAACCTGTGCAGTTTCTGAATTTGGTTTGACGAATAACGATGCAAACACAACAGCAAATAGTTATTCTTCCATACTCGGAACTTTTGCCGATAACAGTGTGGAATATTTTACTCCGTGGTACTGGTATCCCGGTATGTGGGAAACATTGCATCTGTTTAGCCGCTATGCGAAAACTACAAGAGTGCAATCTGTTTCAAGCAACGAATTAAATGTTTCGTCTTATTCATCTATTACCGCAGCAGGCGATTCCATGACCGTAGTTCTTGTCAACCGCGATTTAACGAATGCGCACAACACAACCGTGAACCTTGCAAATTTTGCTGTGCAGAATGGAACGTACTCAACAAAACAAATCAGCGCGCTTCCTTCTACGGAAACTTTTGTATCTCACACCAACAATGCATTACATAGCGGCACTGCAACTGTTTTGACAAATGCATTTACAATTTCGCTTCCTGCTTTGTCAACCACCGCAATTATTCTGAAAGGAACTGCTGCAACAAGTGTAAATGAAATTGCTGATAACAAACTTTCCGCTATACTTTATCCCAACCCAATCGGTGCAGGGCAGAATATTTTTGTAACTATTTCATCTCAGAATATTTTTGATTACCAAGTGGAAGTTCTTAATGTGCTTGGAAAAGTTGTTTATTCTAAAATGTATTCGGGAAAAGAATCAACGATTGAAATTCCCTGCGGAAATATTTCTCATGGAATCTATCTGATAAAACTTTCCACTGCATCTGGCAAAACGTGGAGTTCGAGGTTTGTGAAAATGTAATGCTAGCTAAACTTCATCGCTTTCACCGGAGTAATGTAGGTGATGATGTAAGATGGAATCAGCAGCATAACCAAGCAAAGAACAAATGTTCCTGCATTCAGCATAATCACGCTGAGCAGATTAAAATTAACAGGAACGTACGCAAGATAATACGTTGCTTGGTCGAGTGAGATGAGATGAAACTGTTTTTGCAATAGGCAAATTGAAATGCCGATGATGTTTCCCCACAGCAATCCGCGACCGATGAGATACGCTGCGTTGTAAAGAAAAATTTTCCTCACGCTCCAGTTTGTCATTCCGAGCGCTTTCACTGTTCCGATCATATTGGTTCTTTCAAGAATGAGAACGAGCAGTGCAGATATCATATTGATGGCAGCAACCAGTGCCATAAGGGTAACCACCACAATTGCATTTATATCCTGTGCATCGAGCCACGAAAACATTTGTCGGTTTAATTCTTTAATACTTTTTGCCACAAACTTATATCCGATGGTGGAATTTACAAACTCCGTTGCTGCATCCAATTTATTGTAATCGTTCAACAGAATTTCAAATCCGCCAATGCTGTTTTTATCCCAGCCGTTCAGTTTTTGAATATGCGCAACGTCGGCAATCACATAAATCTGGTCGAACTGGTCACCAAGACCGGTTTCATAAATTCCGCTCACTGAAAATCTTCTTGCCCGCTGCTGTTGATTCTGGATAAAGTAAATGATGAGTGTATCGTTAAGTTTCAATTTCAGTTTCTCTGAATGGAATTTTGAAATAAGAATTTTATCTGACCTTTCCGTATCCGAAACCGCGAATGGCTTGCCGGCAATAATATTCTTTCTGAAAAAATCCCAGTCGAAATCGCTGCCAATGCCTTTTACAACCACACCCTGCAATTCGGTTTTTGTTTTTATAATTCCTGCTTTCGTTGCAAAACTTTGTATGTGGCGGATGGGTGCGTATTTTTTCAGGTCGGTAAGAAAAGGTTGGTTGCAGTCAATCGGAGTTCCTTCGTAGGATTCGTTGTTGTCGTAATTTGTAATTTGAATATGCGAGCCGAAACCAATTACTTTGTCGCGTATCTCCTTTTGAAATCCTGTAACCACCGCAAGCGTAAGAATCATCACAGCAAGCCCAAGCGTTATTCCGAGAATGGCTATCTTTACAATCGGTTTTGAAAAACCTTTATTGTTGGAAATTATTTTTTTAGATATAAAGAGTTCAACCATGTACAAATAACTAATCTTTTACGAATTTACTAATTTCGCCTATGTATCGTTTTTATAATAACTATTTACTGCTTACTGCTTACTGCTTACTGCTTACTGTTTCTTCCTTTTCTCAATTTGCACTACCTATAAAATTGCAAGACAAAACTGCCGACGAACTGAAAGTGGGCGCACAACAAATTGAAAAGTATTTCCCGCTGATAAAAGGAAAAAATATTGCGGTTGTGGCGCATCCTGCATCTCTTGTGAACAAAACTCATTTGGTAGACACGCTTTTGAAATCAGGAATGAAAGTGAAAAGAATCTTTGCTCCCGAACATGGATTCAGGGGAAATGAAGGAGCAGGAGAAAAAATAAATAATCAGATTGATGAAAAAACTGGATTGCCTGTGATTTCCTTATATGGAAAAAAAACAAAAACAATGAATGGGCTATTAGAAGGCATAAAAGCTCAAAATCCATTTAAACCTGAACCCGAAGATTTAAAAGATGTTGATGTTGTTTTGTTCGATTTGCAGGATGTTGGTGCAAGATTCTATACTTATCTTTCCACGCTTCATTATGTGATGGAATCCTGCGCTGAAAATAAAAAGCAACTTATCATTCTTGACCGCCCGAATCCCAATGGATATTATGTGGATGGTCCGATACTCGAACCGAAGTTCAAATCATTTTCAGGAATGCATCCGGTTCCTATTGTTTACGGAATGACTATTGGCGAATACGCAAAAATGATTAACGGAGAAAAATGGTTGGCGAACGGTGTGCAATGCAATCTCACCGTGATTCCTGTGGAAAATTATTCTCACAGCGATTTGTACCAGCTTCCCGTGAAACCATCGCCCAATCTGCCAAATATGTCTTCGGTTTATTTGTATCCATCGCTTTGTTTGTTTGAAGGAACGATGGTGAGCGTTGGCAGAGGAACCGACAAACCGTTTCAGATTTTTGGTTATCCGGGAATGAAGGGTGCAAAAACTTCATTTATTCCGAAACCGATTCCAGGTGTAAGTGAAAATCCAATGTACAACGGACAAACCTGCAACGCATTTTATGAATCCGATTATGGAGAAATGTATGTGAAATATTACAAGAAGATTTATTTGTTCTGGATTCTCAGCACCTATAAAACCTGCGAAACAAAAGATAAATTTTTCAATAATTATTTTAATTCTCTTGCAGGAAACGAAACCCTGCAAAAACAAATCAAAGCCGGAAAAACGGAAGAAGAAATTCGCAACTCGTGGGAACCCGGTTTGAAAAAATTTAAAGAGATACGAAAAAAATATTTACTCTATCCTGATTTTGAGTAATCCGCAATGCACGACATTGAGCCACATTATAACTGGAGACATCATTATATAGCTGAAGAAGATGAGCGTTCGCCTTTTTTCGGGCGGGAGTACAGCGAGTTTGAATTTACCAATTCCATTTACGGTTATTGCATTCATCCGCAGTGGGATGATATAGATTCCCCAACTCTTTTTATAAAATTACTTTGTGTGGATTATGATGAACAGTTTGCCATCATTGAAATGCTTGGCGAATGGAACGACTGCATCAATAATGACATTATGTTCTTTAAAAGAGATGTGATTGACAAACTAATTGAAAACGGCATCAGCAAATTTATTCTCATAGGAGAAAACATTTTAAATTTTCACTATTCGGATGAATCGTATTATGAAGAATGGAAGGAAGATATTTCTTCATCCGGTGGGTGGATTGCACTGCTTGGTTTCCGCGAACATGTTTTGTCGGAATTCGAAAAAATAAATCTGTTTGAATATTTTAATTATGCAGAGGAATTCAATGCAATTTCATGGAGACCGTTTACGCCACTGCAATTATTTCAGGTAGTGGAGAAGTGTGTTCAGAAACAGTTGAATTAGGGTGAATAATTGCGCAGCATTTCGCAAACTATTTTGTCAATAGGAAAAGTGAATTCATCCACGTTCAGTTCCGAGATAGAAACCCATCGAAACGACTGTGCGCCTTCTTTCTTTTCAAAATCAAATTTATTTTTCGAAATAGAAACGGATAATGGAGAAGTGTTTCTGATAATATAATATATGCTGATTAGCTGGTGCTTCTCATAAAATGCAGCCGGCTGAAAAAAATCTGTTGTATAAAAATGTTTTATTACTTCGATCTCACAGCACATTTCTTCGCGGCATTCCCGTTTCAGGCAGTCAATGGTTCCTTCGCCCCAAATTAATCCGCCTCCGGGAAACTTAGTCATCTCTTTTCCGAATCGGAATTCATCAGTCACTAAAATCTCTTTGTGGTTATTAATTAATAAACCGTAAACTCTTATATTAAAAATGGACATACATTTGTATTGTAAAGGCAAAAGTATTAAAACCCCCAAACAATGATTTTCAATTCAAAAAGAGAAATTCTTTACGTTACGCTTGCCGGTTTTTTCATCACGAATGCAATCGTTGCTGAAATGATAGGTGGAAAATTAATAGAAATAAATTTTCTAAGTTTCAGTTTCAAAATGAGTATCGGAATTCTTCCCTGGCCTGTGGTTTTTCTTGCTACCGATCTAATCAATGAATATTTTGGAAGAGCTGGTGTGCGCAGATTATCTCTAATTACAGCCGGATTGATTGGATATTCTTTTATTTTGCTTTATGCCGGAATGAAAACTCCTGCCGCGTCTTTTTCTCCTGTTAAGGATAATGAATTTAATCTTGTGTTCGGTCAATCCATGTGGATTATTGTTGGAAGTTTGGCGGCATTTCTTATTTCCCAATTGGTGGATGTTTTCGTGTTTTGGTTTTTCAGGGAGAGAACAGGTGAAAAATTATTATGGCTTCGCTCTACCGGTTCCACTGTTGTATCTCAGTTAGTTGATTCTTTTATCGTACTTGGGATTGGTTTTCTTCTTCCGGGGAAAATTTCTTTTGCAGATTTTATCAATGTAGGATTCACCAACTACACCGGAAAACTTATTATTGCGGTTGCGTTAACGCCTGTGATTTATATTGGACATTTTCTTATCGAACGTTATCTTGGCGAAAAAGAATCGCATAGGATAATTGCAAAAACTGCAAAAGAAGAGGAAGAAATATAAATCAGAATTTGGAACGGGAACGTTTTTTGTACATTACTTTGTATCCAACTGTAAAACAGCCAAACATATAGGCATCTTTGTGAGTGGGATCGCCACGCTGTTGACCGGCAAGTTCAGCGCCTGAATACAAAAGCGAAGGGTTGGAAAAATGTTGGGCAGTTGCACTTGCAGTTTGATACCATGCCACAGAAGGATAATTACCGCTTACATCGTCAAGGTAATCTGTAAATGTATAACGCAATCCTACTTCGAACCCAACACCCCAGTAGCGATTAATAGCAAATCGCAATCCGCCACCGGTAGAAATCATTGCACTGTAAAGTGAATAACTTACATTTTCCGTATGAAGAGGAGGTAAGTCATACCATTTACCATTCCATTCTCCATAAGGATGAAAATGGAATACACCTCCTCCTACAAAAAGATAATACTGTCGGTCTTTATGCTGCATTCCGCGAACACCTTTAATTTTATAAACGTGACCTTTTTGTTCTTTAACAAAATTATATTCCAATTGTGTGGAAAGCTCCCATACTTGCGATCTGAAATTTAAATTTCTATTATGTCGAAAATATTCCTGTGTAAGCGCATCATTTCCGCTAAGAATTCCCCAGCACAAATTATTTTTTACAGAGAAATTTGGAGCGATCTTAAATCGAAATCCTATTGTAACGGCAGGGCGCGTTAATGCCAAATTCAAATCTTTAAATGCATGAGTACCTATTTGGTTAGCTCCTCCCAAATCCCCTAAAAAATTCGTGGCGCCAAGACCCCCGATTAGTTCATATCTATAAGGCGGTTTACTTCTTCCAAATGAAGCGTGACCACTTCTGTGATTTCCCTTTAATTGCGCCAATGCAAAGGATGAGATTAGGCAAAAAGATAATATAGAGATTAAATTTCTTCGCATGGAATTCTTCTTACTCACTATACAAAAGTAAATAAAAATATCTTTTAATGGAATAAAAATAAAATAAACTTATTGCTTGAGGTTTAATTTTCAATATTTTTGTTGTCTCTCCATTGCTCGCTATTAATTTTTCTGTACTTTCACACCCCGTAATGAGCAACACAAAATACATATTCGTTACGGGTGGCGTTACTTCTTCACTCGGCAAAGGCATCATCTCCGCCTCACTTGCAAAACTTCTTCAGGCGCGCGGTTACTCCGTTACCATTCAAAAGTTAGATCCTTATATCAACGTGGACCCGGGCACGATGAATCCGTATGAACACGGAGAATGTTACGTTACCGATGACGGTGCTGAAACAGATCTGGATCTTGGTCATTACGAAAGATTCTTGAGCGTTCCTACTTCTCAGGCAAATAATGTTACTACCGGAAAAATTTATCAGAGCGTAATTGACAAAGAACGCAGAGGTGATTATCTTGGAAAAACCGTTCAGGTGATTCCACACATTACCGATGAAATAAAATCGCGCATTCGTTTGCTTGGAAAGACAGGTAACTATCAGGTGGTGATAACCGAAATTGGCGGAACAGTGGGCGATATTGAATCACTTCCTTACGTGGAAGCTGTTCGCCAGATGAAATGGGAATTGGGAAAAGATTGTTTGGTTATTCATCTCACGCTCATTCCATATCTTTCTACCACCGGAGAATTGAAAACAAAACCTACTCAGCACTCAGTAAAAATGCTGCAGGAGTACGGAGTTCAGCCGGATATTTTAGTTTGCCGCACCGAACATAAACTGAACAAAGACATCAGAAATAAAATTGCCTTGTTCTGCAACGTAGCAACTGAAGCGGTGATAGAATCCATTGACGCAAGCACAATTTACGAAGTGCCGTTGTTGATGGAAAAAGAAAAATTAGACATTGTTGTGTTGAACAAACTCGGCTTACCTGTTCCCGAAAATATTGACATGGAAGATTGGAAACAATTCCTCCAGAAATTAAAACATCCAAAGTTTGAAGTTCGCGTTGGTTTGATCGGAAAATATATTGAGCTGAAAGATTCTTACAAATCCATTGCCGAAGGATTGATTCATGGCGGTGTTGCAAATAATTGCCGCGTGAAAGTGGAATGGATTCATTCGGAATGGATCAACGAAGAAAATGTGGCGGAGAAATTAGCAGGGCTTTCAGGAATTCTTGTTGCGCCCGGATTCGGCAAACGCGGCATCGAAGGAAAAATTTCTTCCATCCGTTATGCGCGTGAACATCAAATTCCTTTTCTTGGAATTTGCCTTGGAATGCAATGTGCGGTAATTGAATTCGCCCGAAATGTGATGGGAAAATCAGATGCACATTCTACAGAAATCAATCCTTCTACATCCAATGCAGTGATTGATCTGCTGGAAACTCAGAAAAATATTACCAACAAAGGCGGAACCATGCGTTTGGGTGCTTATCCTTGTCAGTTGAAAGAAGACACAAAAATTTCTGCTGTTTATAAAGAAAGAAATATTTCTGAGCGCCACCGTCACCGTTATGAATTCAACAATGAATATCTTGGTGATTTTGAAAAAGCCGGAATGATCGCATCCGGAATAAATCCTGAAGGCGGGCTGGTGGAAATTGTAGAATTAATTAATCATCCTTGGTTCATTGGCGTGCAATTCCATCCCGAATATAAAAGTACCGTTATGAAACCTCATCCTTTATTCGTAGGTTTTGTAAATGCTGCGGTGGAAATTAATTCGCTGAAAGCACATTCTACAACTGCTGCAAATTGACTACAAAAAAAATCTCCCGATGATTCGGGAGATATAATTCAAACTATTTAATAAAATTAAGTAAAGCGATTTTACTCTTAGCTTACTTTTTCAAAACTTGGCTTTAGGTTAGGAACCTGCGCTTTCAGAAAACGAATTTGTTCTCGCAGAGAAGCATTATCCTTGCGAAGATTTGCATTGTCTTCTTTTGTGTTGGCAAGTTCTTCACGCAAATTGGAAACGGTAGTTTTAAGATCGTTGCATCGGTCTTCCACTTGTTTCTTTTTTTCAGAAATGCTGTCGAAACGTTTACGAAGGTATTCGCCTTCTTTTTTCATCGTCTCATTTTCTTTTCTGAGATCCTGCATCGTGGTGAGTTTTTGCCAGCCCGGACGCTGATACAAATCGAGAAGTTTTGTTCTGCTCATAAAATGAGTTATTATGTTTTTGTTGTTTGGTTTGTCTTTTTGAACAGACAAATATAATGAAAGAAATAACCTAAGCGAAAATATTTTTTAATAAAAATAAGGTGATTAAAAAGACAATTACTTCGTTTCCATTTTTTACTTTCCCAATATCTTCATTTCCACCCTGCGATTTAATTGTCTGCCTTCATCGGTATCATTCGAAGCGATGGGTTGATCTTTGCCGTAACCTTTTGCAGTGAGTCGGGTTTTACTGATTCCTTTTTTCACAAGATAATCCATCACAGCATTTGCCCTGTCCTGCGAAAGTTTTGTGTTTAACTTATCATTGCCTTTGTTGTCGGTATGCCCGGAAACTTCGGCTTTGATGGCAGGTTTGTCTTTGAGAAGTTTATAAATTTTATCCAACTCTGAAAAAGATTCTTTTCTGATTTTTGCTTTGTTTACATCAAAGAATAAATTGTTAAGCACAATTTTACTTCCGGTTGCAATCGGTTGCAGTACAATATTTTTTTCTAAGGCAGAATACACTTGTTCTTTCGGCAGATTCACATTTTCCGATTGAAATAAATATCCTTCCGCTTCAAACGAAAGGTTATAATTTTTTCCGCGCTCAAGCACAAACGAAAACTCTCCGTGCGTTCCGCTGGAATATTGCCCGACAGATTTTCCGGTAGAATTATCAATCACATTAATACTTGCACCGGTTACAATTTTTTTCTGAATATTTGTTACTGTTCCTGAAACTCCAACGGTGCCGAGTGTTTGCTTTTCAAGCTTCACTTCTTTCAGAATGAATACCATTTCGGTTTCAAGATATTCTTTTCCCGGTTCTACTTTATACGTGTTGGTAACAGGATGGTATCCTTCAGCAGCATAAGTTATTTTATAGGTTTTTCCATGAGGAAGAATGAAAAGATATTTTCCTGTTTTTGGATTGGGAAGATAATTTCCAACCATGTCTCCGTTATTGGCATCTTCCACCGTGATTGTTACACCAGCGGGCAATTTGCCTTCATCGTCTGTAATACTTCCACGAAGAACTGTTTGTTTAGCTTCGTCTTTTTCTGGAAGTGTGAGCATGTAAATATCTTTATCGCCATAACTATCCTGAGAAAAGGAAGAAAAATATCCGCGCTTATTGTCAACAGTTGGAACATAAAATACATCATCGGCGGTGGTATTTACCGGATAACCAATATTCACTGGCTCTGTCCATCCACCCTTGCCTGTATCTATCGGATGGCTGTAGAAAATATCGAAACCGCCCATGCTGTTATGTCCTTGAGAAGAAAAATAAAGCGTCTTTCCATCGGGATGAAGAAATGGTGCATCTTCTTCATAAGGCGTATTAATTGTTGGACCCAGATTCATTGCGCGACTCCATTCGCCGGTAGGAAGTTTTTTGCACTCATAAATATCCCGTCCTCCATAACCACCCGGGCGGTCGCTTACAAAATATAAAGTGTTTCCATCGGCTGAAAGAGTTGCGTGCGATTCCCAATACGGACTATTTACATCGCCACCAACTTTTTCAGGGACTGTCCAGAAATCTCCTTCCTGATGCGTGATGTAAATGCTTCCGCCATCTTCATCGTCTTTATAAATAAAAAGAATCTGCCCATCTGCAGAAAGACCAATCGTAGCTTCATGACCCGAAGTATTAATTGGCGGACCAATATTTTTTGCCTCGGACCATCCGGTTACTTCATCATTGTATGAAATATAAATATCTTCAAAATATCTGCCATCAACATCCACCACTTTGTCAGAATCATTTCTCGGTCTGCGTGATGTGAAAAGAAGCATGGATTCATCTGCGGAAACAACCGGAGAATATTCGGGATATTGTGTATTGATATTTGGTCCAAGATTTTTTAAAATCAAATTCACCGGATGCGCCGTTAATTCTTTTGCGTTGTTGCAAACCTCTATACTTCGTTTAATTTGGTCTAATGTTTTTGCGTCTTTATCCGAAACAAATGTTTGAAACTTCTTATAGGTTTCAATCGCTTCGTCAAAACGATAACTGCGATGATACGCATCTGCAAGAAACTTGTAAGCCATAAGCGGCGCCTTCGTTTCTTTAAATGCCCCCGGATTAGAACTCACAGAAGATTGCGCAACAGCTTTCTCTAAATAATTAACTGCTTTACTTCCTTCGGTTGCCGATTGCAGATAACAAATTCCTATTTTGTAATTCCAGTTAGCGTTGCTTTGATTTACTTCATATAGTTGCAGATATAACTCCAACGCTTTAAGATAATTTTCATCCGCAAGAAATTGTTCGGCTTGTGAAAATTTGGATTTTAAATCCGGTGAATTAAGTTTAGGAGAATCCATGTCCTGCCCAAAACTGATAACTGAAATAAGAAAACAAAAAATAAATCCTGATGTAAAATGCTTCATTGGTAAAAATTATATTGCACGGGTTGAATCAAACTTTTCTAAATAATCAGCCACTCTTCTCAAAAAACTTCCGCCCAACATTCCGTCCACCACGCGGTGATCGTAAGATAGCGAGAGGAACATCATGCTGCGGATGACGATCGAATCGCCAAGTTCTGTTTCCATCACCACAGGTTTTTTCTTTATCACTCCGGTGGCAAGAATTGCCGCTTGCGGTTGATTGATAATAGGAGAACCCATCACGCTTCCAAACACGCCCACGTTGGTGAAAGTAAATGTTCCGCCTTGAACTTCATCAGGAACTAATTTGTTGGCGCGGGCTCTTGTTGCCAGATCATTTATTGTTTTTGTAAGACCAAATAAATTAAACCGATCCGCATTTTTTATCACCGGAACAATAAGATTTCCGGTTGGAAGTGCAGTTGCCAATCCAAGATTGATATTGCGATGCAAAATAATTTTTGTTCCATCCACCGAAACATTCACCATCGGAAAATCTTTGATGGCTTTTATAATCGCTTCGGCAAAAATAGGAGTCAGGGTTATTTTTTCTTTTTCTCTTTTCTCGAATTCATTTTTTATTTTGTCTCTCCACTTCACAAGGTTTGTAACATCCGCTTCAACATACGAAGTAACGTGAGGCGATGTACGTTTACTCATCACCATGTGGTCGGCAATAAGTTTACGCATGCGATCCATTTCTATAATCTCATCGTTGCCGGAAACAATTACCGGAGGTGCTGAAATTTCATGAACGGAAACAGTTGGTTTTTTCTCCACAACAATTCCTTTTTTTCTATTAGGAAGAAAAGAAATAATGTCCTGCTTGGTAACTCTGCCGTCTTTTCCTGTGCCTGAAATAGATTCTAATTCGGCAATAGAAACACCTTCGGTCTTGGCAATGTTTCTTACCAACGGGGAATAAAATTTTCCGGAAGAAGAAGTTTTTTCGACAGATGCAACTTCAAGAACCGGAGTAGAAACATGTCCGCCATTTGATGAAGCAGAAACGTTTGTTGTTTGTTGTTTTACGTTTGTCGTATGAGGAGTTATTTTGACAGTATCGGAATGCGCTTCAGTGGAAGTCGAGATCAGTGCAATAGGCTTTCCAACCTGAACCACATCACCTTCCTTGAAAAGTTTTTTTACAAGTGTTCCTTCGGTCGTGGAAGGAATTTCAGAATCCACTTTATCGGTAGCAATTTCAAGAACAGGTTCATCAAGAGAAATTTTATCTCCTTCGTTCTTCAGCCATTTGATGATGGTAGCTTCAAAAACGCTTTCGCCCATTTTGGGCATTATGAGTTCTACTTGAGACATAATTAATAATTACAAAAAAGCAGATTAATGTTGGGCGTGAAGATAGGAAAAAAAGAAAATAACAAAGGAGAATTAAAATACTTTGAAAATTAGTAGGAATTAATTGGGTATTTCATTCTTTCCCTTTCCCACTTCAAAAATTAAAAGAATTAGCAACTCGATAGAACTATACAGTTCTATGAAGGAATTGGCTAATTCTGTGATACGATTAGGTAGTTCAATCATAGGATTGGTTAATTCTACGACACGATTAGGTAATTCAATCATGGGATTGGCTAATTCTATCGCATGATTACCCAATTCAATGACAGAACTGGCTACCTCTGTGATACGATTACCTAATTCCCTGACAGGGTTAGGTAATTATGCGCTACGATTGCCCAATTCAACGACAGAACTATGTAGTTCTGTGATATGATTGATTATTTATAAAGAAGAAGTATATTTGTTGTGAATATGATGAGTTAGCACCGATGCAAAAAAAGACAATGACACAGTGGATGAAACTTCTCTTTGCGTCAGCATTTCTGATCTTTGGGCAGTGTATTAAAGCTCAGACAGTTCAAAATGTAGATGAAAAGTCTGTAAGTATTCGCAAAGATTCAGGGCTTTATATTTATTTGAATGGCGGAAGCTCAATTCCGATGGGATATTTCAAATCACCAACTTATCTTGGTTTGGGAGGTTATGCAAATAATGGTTATGGAGGAAACATAGGACTTGAAAATCCATTTAAATCAGGTTGGATAGGATTAACATTTGAAATGGGTTATTATGTGTATCCTTTAAATTTATCAGCGTATAAAAATATTATGAACCCTTACTTGCTCCCATTTAGTTATGCATATTATGGAGCAACTCCGTATAAAGAAACACCTATTCTTTTAGGAATTTTTTTTGAAAAAATATTTAATCGATTCACATTTGAATTTAAAAGTATGGCAGGATTTGAAACCATTTCTGTATCTCATGTAAATGCTGTTGATACAAGCCATGTTGGGTGTACATGTGATCCTCATTTTGTACCGGGTAGTCTTCAGTTTATGGAAAACAATCCTATTAGTCAAATAAAAACCATCTATACTTTTATTTACTCTTTTGAAATTTCAATTCGATACACGTTAATGAATCATCTTTCAATACGAGGAAATGCAGGTTATCTTAATAACATCATTAACAAACCTATTTTATCAGAATGGGATGTTCCTGTTTCACAATTACATTTTGGAATAGGAATGGCATATCATTTCTGAATTGGATGTGTGGTAGAATGGACAACATATCCTGATACCCCAAGCTACATTAACCCCATAACATTTGAGATGATATAAGTTTTTACATTTGTACACTGGGATTACACCGATTTCTGAAAATGCAAATACAGATTACACCGATTAAATGCATTACAGTAATCGGAGGAATCCTTCTAAAATCTGTGTAATCTAAATATAAAAGAAAAACTCCCTTCATGAAAAAAATAATCCTCACCGTTATTGCCACGCTGGTAATAATCTCTGTGGCATTTACCGCCTACATGTATTCGGGCACCTACAATGTGAGCCAGTTAGTGCCGCACAATGGTGTCACCAAATGGATGATACGCACCACCAAACACAAATCAATAAACAAGAGAATAAAAGATATTCAGGTTCCGAAAATGAATGATTCGGCAAACTATGCGGAGGGTTTTGTTCATTACAACGAAATGTGCGTAATGTGTCATGGCGCTCCGGGCATTGAGCCAATGGAAATGGCAAAAGGACTTTATCCCCATCCGCCAAAGTTTACAAAGTCGGATGATCTGCCCGAGCCGGATGAATCATTCTGGATAATCAAGAACGGAATCAAAATGACGAGCATGCCTGCTTATGGTCCAACGCATGACGATAAGAAAATATGGGCGATGATAGATTTCTTTTTGAATAAGATGAATAAGATGTCTCCTGAAGAATATCAGGCATGGATTAAAAAGTATTCCAAGAAAGAAGAAATGAATGAGAATGCAAAGTCAGAAAAGAAAGGAGACGATGACGATGATTAATTCGCTTTCTTCTTCAACTCTGCTCCTGTAACCACATAATTTTCTTTCACCGATTTTGCATCACCCGAATTAGAAACTTCAGCAACCGAAATTGTTTTAGTGATTTCGTGTTGCGTAGAAGCAACTGATGGATGATTCTGAATTGCGATAAGTGGAGCAATGGTTAAACCTACCAGTGAAGAAAGTTTGATCAAGATATTCATTGATGGACCTGAAGTATCTTTGAAAGGATCTCCAACAGTATCTCCCACCACAGCTGCTTTGTGCGGTTCAGATTTTTTATAGAACATTTCTTTTTTTCCGTTTACTTCGATCTCAACACCTTTCTCAAAAGATTTTTTAGCATTGTCCCACGCACCTCCTGCGTTGTTCTGAAAAATCGCCCAAAGAACTCCGCTCACCGTTACACCCGCCATATAAGCGCCTAATGCTTCAGCGCCCATTGCCAGACCAATAACGATTGGAGTTACAATCGTGATAACACCCGGAGCTAACATTTCGCGCAGCGCAGCTTTTGTAGAGATCTCCACGCATTTTCCGTACTCTGGTTTTCCGGTTCCTTCCAAGATGCCTGGGATTTCGCGGAACTGTCTGCGCACTTCGTTCACCATATCCATCGCAGCTTTTCCAACCGAGTTCATTGCAAGCGCAGAGAATACAACGGGAATCATTCCGCCAACAAATAATGCGGCAAGCACTTTTGCATCGAAAATATTTATTCCGTGAATTCCAGTAAGCGTTACATACGCAGCGAAAAGTGCGAGTGCAGTCAGCGCAGCCGAAGCAATTGCAAAACCTTTTCCAACCGCAGCAGTAGTGTTACCAACCGAATCAAGTACGTCTGTTTTCTCGCGCACTTCTTTTGGAAGTTCGCTCATTTCTGCAATTCCACCAGCGTTATCAGAGATAGGACCGAATGCATCGATCGCTAATTGCATTGCGGTGGTTGCCATCATTGCGGATGCAGCAATTCCAACTCCGTAAAATCCTGCCAGTGAATATGCACCCCAGATTGCTCCAGCAAAAATAATGACAGGGAACGCTGTTGAAAGCATTCCGGTTCCTAATCCTGCGATGATATTTGTTGCGGCACCAGTTGCTGATTTCTGAACGATTCCATTAACCGGTTTTCCGCCAAGACCAGTATAGTATTCTGTGATCATTGAAATTAAATATCCAACCACCATTCCGATACAAACCGCAAAGAAAACATTGAGCGATGAAGTTTCGATCATTGTGAATTCACCAGAACTGAATGCGCTCATCTTAATAGTTGCAGGCAACATCATTTTAATAAGACCGAACGAAGCAACAAGTGCCAGAAGCATTGCAATATTGTTTCCGCGATTCAACGCGCTTTGAACAGTATTGATATCTGTCTTTGCATTTTCAGAAACGCTTACAAACCAGCTTCCGATGATGGAAGCGATGATTCCAACTCCAGCAATTGTTACAGGAAGAAGAATAGGTCCGATTCCACCGAACGCATCTGCAATACTTCCGCCATTATCACGAATGATATAATTTCCAAGAACCATAGAAGCTAAAACTGTTGCAACATAAGAACCGAATAAGTCAGCTCCCATTCCTGCTACGTCACCTACGTTATCGCCTACGTTATCGGCAATAGTTGCTGGATTTCGTGGATCGTCCTCTGGAATTCCTGCTTCCACTTTTCCAACTAAGTCAGCACCAACGTCTGCAGCTTTTGTATAAATTCCGCCACCCACACGGGCGAACAATGCAATGGATTCTGCGCCCAAAGAAAATCCTGCTAACACTTCAAGAACTCTGGTCATGCCGTCATAACCACCGCCTGTTGCAAAATTTCCTCCCATGAACTGGAAGAAGAAAATGATGAATAAAGAACTTAAGCCAAGTACTGCAAGTCCGGCAACACCTAATCCCATCACGGTTCCTCCGCGGAAAGAAACTTTCAAAGCTTTTGCAAGAGAAGTTTTTGCACCTTGCGTTGTACGAACGTTTGCTTTCGTTGCTATTCTCATTCCGAGAAATCCTGCCAAAGCAGAAAAGAAACAACCTACAACAAATGAAAACACAATTAAATAACTTGAATGTGCTGCAACTTTTGGAACCTGAGAAAGTACTCCCAACCCAATTCCTGCAAGTACAACGTAAATTCCAAGAATGCGGTATTCGGCTTTCAAAAATGCCATGGCGCCTTCGGCAATATTTTGTGCAATGCCATTCATCTTGGCATCGCCTGAATCTTGTTTCACAACCCATCGAGCAATTATTGTTCTATAAGCAAGTGCCACGAGTCCGAAAACTGGAAGTAGATAAATTAAATTTTCCATACGATTAATTAAAACTTTAATTGATTATTATTTGATGTAAGATTAAAAAAACTTTGCGCGGTTATCTTTTATTTTTGCTTTTTTCTTGATAGTTTCCATAACTTCCATATCTGCACGATAAGATAAATTATTTTTCGCCTGAGTTTTTGCTGCGGTGTAATCTGTTGTTGCAGGTGCTTCAGTAATTTTCTCAACCTGCACAATGAAAACTCCCGTTTCTCCTTTAACTGGTTTTGACACTTCCCCTTGCTTCATTGCAAATAATGATCCATATAAATCCATTTCTCTTCCGATGCCGGGAATAGTATAAGATGTAAATGTTGCTCCTTCACCTGGCATCACTCTTAAATTAAGTTTCGAAGCGTATTCATCAATTGTTTTTGCATTAATCTTGCTCATTTCCTCTATGAATTTTTCGGCTTTCTTTTCTTTTCTCGCGCCAAGTTCAACTTCATCTTTTTTCTGTTCCATCGGAGCAATTCCTTCTTCACGAATTTCGGCAAGATGCGCCACGACATATTTATCAGGAAAGCTGAATGGCTCGGTGCTCACATCTCCCCTCTTTGCATTGAACGCCCATCGGATAATATCGCGCGGATTTTCAATTCCCGAAATTGCTTTGTCGCTTTCCTTCAACTGATCTGCTTTGTATTTTATCAAATGCATTTCTTCCACACCTTTATTAAAAGTTTCTGTGGTATGATATTTATCTACGAAATCATTTGTTTTAGCAAACACATCGCTGCGGGTTTTGGTGCCGGGTTCAATTTTCATTTCGATGGTAGCAACCTGAGTTTTGCGAACGCGTTCGCTTTGGTCAAGAATTTCTATGAGGTGATAACCGAATTTTGAAAGAGCAATCGGCATATCTCCTTTTTGACCTTTGAAACATGCATCCTGAAATTCAGGAACCATTCTTCCGGTTTGAAACCAACCAAGGTCTCCACCTTTTTCTTTGCTGCCACCATCGTCAGAAAATTTCTTCGCCATCTCTTCAAAATTCTTTTTCTTTTTGATAACAGTTTTTATACTGTCAATTAATATTTTAACCTTTGCTTTCGCCAATGAATCTTTGCCTGGAATTCTTATCAAAATATGTCTTGCTTTAACCGAATCCGGAACCATATCATAATCCATCACCTTAGAAATTTTGTACTTATTATTTTCCATATACATCGGAAGCATAGTTCCTTTTTCTGCCGATTGCGCAAGTGAATCAATTTGCACTGGAAGTTTTCCTTTTGCGTAATAGGTGGTATCAAAATTTCTTGTATCGGATTCACGCACCACCAAAAGAGAATCTTCTTTTCTGATTTTTATTTCTTTCCATTCTTCGGAAAGTTTCGTGATTTGATTTTTTGCCTCATCAAAATCTACTTGTGTTGGTTTGATGTCGAAGATTACATATTCTAATTTGCGGGATGCATCCTGTTTGTATTTGTAACTGTTCTCGTTATAAAATTTGAGTCTGTCCTGATCCGTAATTTTTACGGATGAATCCGATAGAGAAGAATACGATTTCACCACATATTTAAAACTTACGGAACGGTTCAAATTTGCATAGTCCATTTGCGCTTGAGCTTTTGTTACATATAATCCTTTTTTTACAAGCGACAAATATTTATTTTGAACGCGAGAATCTCTGAGCAAATCTTCAAACTCAGCCCATCGAGGTTTTTCATCTTGTGGAAGAGAATCAACATACGTTTTTACGCTGGATGGTTTCAATCTTCCTGTCATCGGATCTCGGAAATATTGAATAATCTGATGGGTTTGAGGATCAGAAAAATATTGCACTACCATTTGATCCGGATCATTACCCAGAATACATTCTTTCACTTCATTATCTGAAACAGAAATTCCTGCCGATGCAAACTGTGGCTTGAATGCAAGATTATTTAAAAACTTTTCCCAAACATTATCGCGGATTTTATTCATTGTTTCTTCATCCAAAGCCGCCTTATGCATGCGTTCTTTCTGCACATCCGCAATTTGCTGCACTTCGTTGTCAAATGCAATTACCGGAATGGTATTTCCGGAAATCTCACCTACGTTTTGCTCAGAGGTAAAAAATCCTTTTCCTTTGAATAAGAAATCTCCCAATACAAATGAAAGAAGAGCGATAAATATTACTGCTGCGATGAGTCCTCCGCGTTTGCGGATGCTTGAAATTATTGCCATAGGAATAGTTAGTGTTTTCGGATTAAGAATTTAAGATTTGGAAATGTTAGAAATTGGTCTTCCTTCAATAATAATAATAATAATAATAGAAAATAATAATGTTGCGCAAGTGGCAATTACAACAATCAACCATCTTATAGGATACGCTTTTTTATCCGACGGATAAGGATTGAGAACAACATTTGTATAAGTAAGTTGTTTTTTGATATCACTTTTAAAAATGTTGTCCTTTACCAGCAAATCCCCATACTCCCTTGTAGATTGATCCAGATGAAGTTGAAGTTCATGAAATTTTCCGCCGCGTTCTTCTAAATTTCTCATTTCGTTTGTAAGATCAGAAATCTTTTTTTCATTCGCCGAGTTCAATGAATTATAATATGCCTTTGAAAGCTCACGCGATTGAGCGTAATAATCTGTAATGCCGTATTTAACTCCTAATTCTTTCAAAGCCGTATTTATAGAATCAATTTGTAATAATTTTTTTTGCATTTGGGTTTCAATAATCACAATAAGTTCTTGTGTTTTTGATTTATTGAGTTTTAATGTGAACGCGTTGAAAGCATTTACCATCTCATTAATCATATCGCAAGCAATTTTTGGATCTTCATCCAATGTTTCTATTCTCACTGCTTCATATTCTGTTTTTTTGATGGAAACATTTTCATTGTAGATTCCCAAAAGTTCGTAGCGAATAGTTGAACTTGCTGAATCCAATCTGTAATGGCGAATAAGGTGAAAATAATTTACAACATGATTGAAAACACTATCCGATTGAAATAATTGCAGCATTTGTTCTGTGGGCGATTCCTGACTATATGGAGTTAGATTAGACGGATAAATTACAGCAGTAGATTTATATTTTGGCTTAATAAAAATCTTAGAAGAAAACACAGAAGACAAAATCATAGCAAGACCAATCACAACCAACAACGTGATTTTCCATTTCAAGATTATATTTAGTAAATCAAAATTCTTCATGCCGTCAGATTCAATCTAAAATATTTTTTTGCAAATAACATTAAGTTTCTGAAAAGAAAAAATGAGGAAAAACATGTTTATTGAACTTTTTTTGCCTCCACTCATTTTCATTTATTTGATGATTTTTTATTCTTTTATTGTTTGCTGAATTTTCTTTAAGTTCTCTAACAGAGCAATTGCAAGTAATGTGATTATAAGTGAAGCTATTGTTGCAACTGCAACAATTATCCAGCGAACAGGGTACGATTTTTTTTCCGCAGGAAAAGCTCTGTCCACCACAAATTTTTCCGGGAGATTTTGTTCCGCATCCACTTTTGCCTGATCGTATTTTTCTTTCAGTAAGTTAGATTGTTCGCGCATTCGGTATAAATTGTCGCGTAGCGACATATAAGCAGTTCCATAAGTAGAAAGAATTTTTACTTTTTGTCCGAGTTCTGTTGCTGCGGCAGTTTTTCCTTCAACGATTGCTTTGCCAAGCGCTTCACTCAATCTGTCTGCCTGAGATTCATAATTATTCACTCCCAATTGCATTAATATCCGTAGGGAATCTTCTTTTATTTGAATTTCTCTTTGAAATTTTCCATATTCATTTTTGATAATATTAAATGCATCAAGAGCACGTTCGTGTTTCATGCGCGTCATTGTGGAATCAAATAGTGCGGCTATATCGTTTGCAATGTTGGATGCCATTTCAGGAACAGCATCAAGGACTTCTATTTTTACCGACATATATTCGGTTTTTTTGAATTGGATATTGCCATCGTATTCTTGGCGCAGAAGAGTTCGTCTGAACTTGTTATCTTTTTCAATTCCGTAGTGTTCTTCAAGTTTGTATTTACTTACAATTCTATTTCGTATCTCTTCCGAATTTAAAACCTGAAGCATTCGTTCCATGTCATCTTCCTGTCCGAACTGCAAAAGATCGGATTGGGGTGAAGAATTCTGGCTCATCAGAGATTTTGAAATGGAAACAGAAGGAGCAGGAAAAAGCACGACTGTTGATTTAAATTTTTCAGGAATCATCAAGGCAACTCCTGCTGAAGAAATTGCTGCCAAAAGCATAACCACTACTATTGTTATGCGCCATTTGTAGAAAAAAGCCAACAGATAAGTTGAGTTAATATTGGTTTTATTTTCAGAAGAAAAATCTGACATTATGGGGTTTTTCAAAGGTTTATTTAAAGAGTGGCAAAAATAGAAAAATTAATCAAATGGTCAGGAATTCTTGATGTAGGAAATGTTTACGACAAACTTGATTAACATTTATAACTAAAGTCATACATATTAGATGAAACCGAAATGATATTAAAAAGAAAGAGGACAGTTTTTATTCTATGCGCCTCCATAATAATGTCTCTAATCAAATGAAGAATAATAATTAATCTATGTGATCTTTTTTTCTAAATTTGCACCCTTTGTAAAGAGGGAGAGGTGGGTGAGTGGTTTAAACCAGTAGTTTGCTAAACTGCCGTGCTTCGAAAGGGGTACCGAGGGTTCAAATCCCTCCCTCTCCGCCAATCGGTAATTCTTTTTTTCTTCCCCGTTTTTTTAAGTCCCGCATGGTCGGGACTTTTTGTTTTTTCTGTTTGTAACTCCCTGTCTTTCGCGACTATATCAAAAGGCGGCAACCAATCAAAT